>CAZXFL010000021.1:0-32678 GCA_964640385.1 uncultured Actinomycetes bacterium | reverse complement strand
CCGAGAGGATCAGGTCGCCCTGGCGCACTTCCTGGCCGACCACCGGCAGCATCACCGTGGACCCGGCGGCCTGAGTGCTGTCCGCGCCGGTCTTCGCCGCGGCTTCCGCGGGCTTCTGTTTGCATCCGGTGCTAGTGAGCAAGATTGCCAGCATGACGGCCGTTGCCTCCCGACTTGCCATCACATTTTCCTCCCGAGAATCGCTTCGATCTGGGCTCTCGCGCGCAGATAATCGTAGCGGGCGTTTACCGCTTCGGTCTCCGCGGAGCTCAGGGCTTCCTGCGCCGCGTTCAGGTTGACGATATCGATGGAGCCCAGCCGGTAGCGCTCGGTCTGCACGCGAGCGCTGGCCTGGGCGGCCTCGAGGCTCTGCGCCGTGAGCTGGATGCGTTCTTCGGCGGCGCTGAGCGCGGCGAGCCAGGTCGTCAGGCTCGCGCCGATCTGGCGGCGCGCATCGGCGGCGGTTGCCTGGTTGGCGTCGAGCGTGGCGCGGCGCTGCGCCATGTCGCGCTCGCGGGCAAAGCCGTTGAACAGGGTCCAGTTGAGCCCGAGGTTGATGCTGCGATAGTTAAAGAGGGAGTAATTGTCCCCGCCGTTGCCGTTGAAGTTGGTGCTACCCGAGAGCGTGAGGCTGGGGAAGTAAGTGGACCGGCTCATGCCGAGCGAGGCGCGCGCCGAGCGAACCCGCGATTCCGCCTGCACCACCGAGGGGGAGCGCGCGGTGGCTTCCGTCATCAGCGCCGCCGTATCGGGCACCGTCATGACCGCGAAGAGCGAAGAGTCCGTTTGCGCCGAGACCCTCCCATCGAGGCCGATGAGCCGGGCCAGGTTCGCTTCCGCTTCGGTCAGGCTGCGCGCCTCGGCGATGAGACGGAGGCGCGCGTTGGTAAAGTCGACGACGGCCTGCAGCGAATCCGCGATGGTGGCCGCGCGGGTCGCCAGCTTGGCGTTGGCGATGGCGACTTTCTCCTGGGCGCGGCGGATCGCGTCCTGGCGCACCCGGACCAGATCCGCTTCCTGGAGTGCCTGCAGAAAGGCAGTGGTGGTGGCCAGGGCCGATTGCGATCGCGCGTAGGCTAGCGTGGCATCGGCCTCGGTGACGGTGGCCCGCGCGCTGGCGAGGTCCGCGCCGCGGCGGAACCCGGTGAACAGCTCGACGGAGGCGGTGCCGCCCAGGCCTAAGGAGCTGTTGGTCGAATTGCCGCTGATCACCTGCTGGGTGATCGGATCGATGCGCGCGGGGCCTTCGGAGAAACTGCTGCCGTAACTCGAGGAGGCGGTGATGCGCGGGAGGAATTCACCCCAGGCGGAGCGCACGCCGGCACCCGCGGCGCGGGCGTTGCCCTGGGCCGAGACCACACTGGGGGCGTTGCGCTGGGCCAGCTCCAGCGCCTCCGCCAGGGTCACGGAGCGCTGTTGCGGGCTCGCGGTGGCCAGGGGGCAGACGCAGCAGGCCAGGACGAGGGTCAATCGTCGCACAGGGGTCCTTGGATCGGGGTCGGGCTTGGCTCAAAGATACCGTCGCGCTGGGCAGACAGCGGGCCGCAGCGTCTCGCGTGGTCTATAGATGCTCGAAGAGCGGGAATGGATGCGAATGGGTGGCTACCGCGGCGTTTTGTGCTCCGACAGGCTGAACGGCGGAAGGAAGCCGTGCTCGATTGCCGCCCGGACCACGGCGGCGTTGGTGTCCACGGCAAACACCTTCCGGAGCGCGGCAAGATGCTCGTCCACCGTGTACTCGGAAATCCCCAACAGCACCGCCGTAGCCTTCCGCGACAAGGCGTCTGCCAGGGCGCGCAGCACGTCGTACTGCCGCCCGGTGATCCTCATGCCCGGCGACCAGCGTGACCAGCGTCGCTTGGGATTCCTTTCCGCTTCGCGGTCCGGAAACCAGGTTCGTCCCGCCGCGACTTCTGCGATGATCTGAGCCAGCAAGGCCATCGAGACGCCCTTTCCGATGAAGCCGTCGGCCCCTCGTCGCTTGAGCTCGTCGCGGAGAGCAGGGTCATCGTGCATGGTAACGATCAGAACGCGAGGAGGGTTCGGGAGGGCCCGGATGGCGAGTAACAGGTCGCCACCACTTCGTTTCGGCAAGGAGAGATCGAGCAGCACGAGATCCACGTCGTTGAGCGCCAGCCAAGGCATGACCTCATCACCGCTCGTGAGGATCGCCGCCACGCCGTGCTCGCTGCCGATGGCTTTACACAGACCGACCGCGCTCATCGGGTGGTCTTCGACGATCAGGATTCGCACAGCACGATCCTTCACGACGATTTTGGACTGCGTGCCTGCGGATACCCCAACTTCTTGGGGGTTGTTCGCTCCCCTCGCACATCCAAGATTCGCTGTTGCGCGAACTTAGCTTGGTCCGGGGTCGGGAAGATAGGCCTCTACCACGTTGTGTCGCGTCATCCTGCCTGGGAATCACAGCTCGACGACCGAGATGTGGTTACCGAACTCAGTTCCGCGTACGGATTTGAGAGTTGGTTGAGGATTGTTTGAGAGTCGATTGATGGTTTCGCCGCGTTCCCGCCCTTAAAAACTGCGTTCCTCCACCGCGGAGCTCGCGATGCGTCTCCCCCGGATCCATTTCTCTCGGCGCGGCTCGGCCGGACTCGGCAAGCTCATTCTGGCGCTGGCCGCTGCCGGAATCGGCACCCTCTCTCTCGCCAAGGCGACGGGCGGGCGGGCCGCGATGCTGCTGCCGCCTCCTCCGGGCGACACGACCTACTACTACGGCCCCGTCGCCAAGAACGGGACGGGGGGCAACGGCACCACCTACATCGACCAGATCAGTATCTCGGTCGTGGCGGGCCGGATGTACAAGCTCCGGCTGGTGAACGGCAACACCAACGGCACCAACCGGGTCAACAGCGCCGTCACCAAGTGGAACGGCAAGGAGGTGGTCAGCAGCTCGAACCTCACCTCAAGCACCCCGTCCTATGAAACCATCGTGGCGGCCACACCTACAGACACGATCCGGCTGACCGCGGTCGGTCCTTCCGGGTCGTTCGTGACCGTTTCCGTCTTCAGCGTGCCCGATCCGACCTACAACATCTTCGGCGATTCGACCCTCAACATCCCGACCGGCACCAGCAAGGCCTACAGCCTGACCTTGACGGTGCCGGCGGGCACCGCCGGGCCCTTCCGGATGTACGTGGTGAACGGCAACGCCTCGGGCGGCCAGCGGGTCACCGGCCAGTGGATCAAGATCAACGGGACGACGATCACGGAGAACGGTGATCTGGCCGCGGCGGTAGGATCGTTCACCAGAATTCCGACGGGATTGACCGCCTCGAATTCGCTGAATCTGAACTTGAATGGCCCGACAGGGTCGTTCATTCGGATGCGGATCACGGCCACCGACACAGCTACCCCAGCGCTCACGGTGATCGCGCCGGCCGAGAGCACCACGGTCAACGCGACCTCGATCCCGTCGAACGGCACCATCGCCGATCAGACCCCGACCTCTGTCACCATCAACGGCGCGGCTGCGACCGTGACCAACAACACCGCCTGGTCTGCTACGGTTCCGTTGCCAACCACCGGCTGGCAAACCCTGACCTACGTGGCCACTGATGCGGGGGGCAAGGCCCGCACGGTGCTGCGCCATATCCGCCGGGTCACCGATCCGCCGGTGCTCACCATCACGGCGCCGGCGGACAACTCGTTCACCAGCAGCGCCACGACCCTGGTCACCGGCACCGTCACCGGCGTCGGCACCATCACCGTCAACACCAACGGTACGCCTCTCACCGTGAACGGGACCGCGGTAAGCGGCACCGTTCCGTTGACCTACGGGGTCAACACGCTGGTCACCACCGCGAACGATCCTTCGGGGAACTCGGTCAACGTTGTCCGCACCGTCACCCGCGACACCCTGAAGCCCGTGCTCACGGTGACCTCGCCGGTCAACAATTCCATCGCCACCAGCGACAGCGTCACCGTGAGTGGGACAGTGACCGACGCGACGGCGGTGGCGGTGACGGCGAACGGGATCGAGCTGCCCGTGACGAGCGGGAGCTTCAGCAAGAAGATCCATATCTCCGCTGGCGCCAACACCATCACCATCGTGGCCACCGACCAGGCCGCCAATTCGACCACGGTCATCCGGGCGGTCGATTTCGGCGACGTGGTCCCGGTTGACCCTTCGACCATCGCGCCGCCGCTGCCGCCCACCGGGATGGCCGCGTTCATCGACGCCACCAGCTTCCTGTACACCGGGGCCAATGCGATTCAGGTGGGCGTTGCGCCCGGCGCGATGGATCCCAAGCGGGTCGCCGTGTTGCGGGGCAAGGTCTTCGCCCGTGACGGTGCCGCGATTGCGGGAGCACGGATCTACATCCTCGACCATCCGGAGTTCGGGCTGGCCCACAGCCGTTCCGACGGCCGCTTCGACATCGCGGTAAACGGAGGGAGCCCCCTCGTCATCCAGTACGACCGCAGCGGTTTCCTCTCGGCCCAGCGCCAGGTGAAGGTCCCCTGGCAGGACTATCTCGCGGTGGACAGCGTGGCGCTGGTGCCGATGGATACCGTTGCTACGGTGGTCGATCTCGCCTCCTCGTCGATCTCGGTTGCGCAGAGCAGCACCGTGCAGGATGCGGACGGCCCCCGCCAGGCTACGGTACTGGTCAAGCCGGGCACTCAGGCCACCATGACACTCGCCGACGGCAGCACCCAGCCGCTCACCAACCTGACGATCAGGGTCTCGGAATACACCGTAGGCTCGCAAGGACGAGCTGCGATGCCAGCCGCTTTGCCAACCATGACCTCATATACCTATGCGGCTGAATACGGGGTCGACGAGGCCCAGGCGGTGGGCGCTACCACGATCACTTTTTCGCAGCCGGTTCCGTTGTACGTCGATAACTTCTTGAACGTCCCAATCGGAACGACCGTGCCAGTGGGAAGTTATGACCGAAAGCGTGCGGTATGGCAGGCCGAGGAAAATGGGCGGGTGCTGAAAATCCTTTCGATCAACGCCGGTATCGCTACGCTAGACGTCTCCGGCTCAAATCAGGCCGCGAGTCAAGCCGCTCTCGACTCACTCGGGATTAACACCGCCGAGCTCCAGAAGCTTGCAACGCTGTATACCGCTGGCAAGACACTATGGCGTGCGCGTACGACACATTTTTCGACGATCGACATGAATTACGGCCAGGCCCCCGATCCCGCCGGCCCTCCGGGTCCGCCACCCGGCGCAAATGGCAATGGTGGCGGCCCCAATGGCCCCAATCCCGGAGGAAAGCCTACCGACAACCCCCCAGTGAAGGGACCCTGCGACAAGACAGGCTCGATCATCGAATGTGAGAACAGCATTCTTGGCGAACAGATAGCGATCGCTGGGACCCCGTTCACCTTGAATTACCGAAGCGATCGGGTGCCCGGGAACAGGCGGGCGTACGAGCTCTTAATTCCGATTACCGCTGACACGGTTCCATCAACGCTGGTTCGAGCTGATCTCGACGTGACGGTTGCAGGAAGAACCGTTCGTGCCACTTTCCCGCCAACACCGAATCAAAGCTACCGGTTCGTATGGGATGGCCTCGATGCCTATGGTCGAGTCATTCGAGGGCAGCAGCGCATGACCGTGCGGGTACATCACATCTTCCCGATGCTCTACTACGTTGCCACGACTACTGCCAAGGCATTTGGGCAACCCTGCCTCGGCGAGCCTGCCCAGTCTGGTATCCTCTGCGTTATCGCGGCGCAGTGGACCCGCAGCACCGAGCGGGAAGTGGTGAGGCAATACGACGCTATCGTCGGATCAGCCCAACCGCGGGGCCTGGGCGGCTGGATGTTGAGTCCCAACCATCAGCATGACGAGCCTGCTCAGGTCATCCACTTGGGGACGGGCGAGCGCCAACAGGTTGTGGGGTACAATGTTGCGCGGGTCGTGGCAGGCAACGGGGTTCAGGGCTACACCGGAGACGGGTCCCTTGCCACTTCCGCGAAACTCAGTAACCCCAGGGCGGTTGCGGCAGCCCCCAATGGAGATGTGTACCTCTCTGAACAGCAAGGAACTCTCATTCGGAGATTCACGCCCGGTGGCACGATCAGCACCTACGCAGGCACTGTGGCTGCTTGCTCAGCGCAACCGTGCGGGGATGGCGGACCGGTAGGACAGGCCACCTTCTCCTACATCAGCGCGCTGGTCTTCGGCCCCGACGGCACACTCTTCGTGGCGGACTCGATGCAGCACCGGGTGCGCCGCATCGATCCCGACGGGATTATTCGGCCCTTCGCGGGCTCCGGCAGTTGGTGCAACTCATCGGGCGCGCAACAGGCAGGTTGCGGTGATGGCGGTCCAGCATTGCTCGCTGCAATCCATCCGAAGAGTTTGGCGATCGCCGCTGATGGCGGAGTTCTGATCGCCAGTGCAGAATCGATCTGGAAAGTTCGGCCGGATGGAACCATCATGATCGTAGCCGGATTGTCGGGTTGTAGTGACACCTCAGGTCTGCCAGACTGCGGCGACGAGGGCTCGGCCCGGCAATCCAAGGTCAATCCGAGACGGGTAGTCGCGCGGCCCGACGGGGGCTACTACATCCTCAATGGTTGGGCAAATCGGATTCGCTTTGTGGATCGAACCGGCTTCATCCACGCCTTTGCGGTCGGCGGCCAATGTGGCTCGGGGAACAGCTCGTGTGGAGATGGTGGTCCCGCACTGCAGGCCCTGTTTGGTGGGACGCAGGGGGCGGCCCTCGGCCCCGACGGTTCTCTGTACGTCGCAGAAGGAGTGGATGGCGGCGCACGAATCCGCCGAATTGGGCCGGATGGTATCGTTACCACCTTCGCCGGGATTCCGCAGGCGACCTATGGACCGACTGGCTCTTCCTCGCCCTGGTACGGCAACTGTCCAGTGACAGTGCCGAGCCTCGGCAAGAGCAACGGCTGGTGGGCGGTTGGAGACGGCCTTTGCACCGGTGATGTCGAGCTCGCCGTCGGACCCGATGGTAAGATGTACCTCACCTCACCAGCAACTCGCGTCCTCGAGGTCGCTCCCGCCATCTCCAGTCCCTCGCCTACTGAAATCGCGCTCGCATCGGAAGATGGCGGCGAGGTGTTCCGGTTCGACGCCACCGGGAAGCACCTGGACACCCGTGATGCGACCACCGGAGTCGTGCGATATACCTTCGGTTACGATCCGAATGGGGGACTGACCTCGATCATCGATCCGAATAGCCAGCTCACTACGATCCAGCGCGACGGTAGTGGCAATCCGACGGCAATCGTTGCCCCCCGCGGCCAGGTGACGTCGCTCGCGTTGGATGCGCGCGGCTACCTGTCCCGTGCGATTGGACCCCAGAATGACACGACCTTATTCACGCACGACACCCTGGGGATGCTTACCTCGATTCGGGACCCGAACGGATTCGCCCACAGTTTCGTGTTTGATTCGACCGGGCGACTCACACTCGATCAAAACCCCGCGGGGGGCTCTACCGCACCGGTCAAGACAATCGACAGCACGGGATTCTCAGTTCTTCAGACCAGCGCGATGGGTCGGACCACGCAGTACGGAGTACACCGCCAGTCCGATGGCAGCATGGTGCGGACAGTAACGGGGCATGACGGCCTCACGACGACAACGACCGCTAAGCAGTACGGCGGCGTATCCATCTCGGAACCGAGCGGCATGACCATGGATTACAGCGCGGCCCCTGACCCTGTGTTGGGACTCCAGGCGATGGTCCTTTCGGTCCTCAATATCAAGTCGCCTGGCGGAAGAAACTTCGAGCTAGTTATCAGAGGGGGTGCGACCAAAGATCCACAGAACGCCGCGAAGGTTCTCGCGCGCACCGACACCGTGTGGGTGAACAACCGGGTATTCATCACCTCATACGACGGGACTCTCCGAAAGTATACCACTACGACTCCGATGGGTCGGCAGAGCATCGCGTTCGTGGATTCGGCTGGTCGGGTGACTCAGGTGCAGGCCCCGGGACTCAATTCAATATCGTTCACGTACGATTCGATCGGCCGGGTCAAGCTGGTGACAAGCGGCGCACGGTCGGTTCAGTATGCCTACGATCCAGCCGGGTTCCTTCAGAATGCCACGGACGCTCTCACCCGGTCCACTTCTTTCACTTACGACAACTCCGGCCGCGTCTTGACGCAAACCAACCCCGGCAGTGCAGCGATTGGTTTCGGCTACGATGCTGGTGGCCGATTGACAAGTGTTACTCCTCCCGGTCGGAGCCCCCACACTCTGACCTACAACCCCGTGGGATTACTGACCAGCTATGCACCGCCGGGGGGTGTGGCTACCAGCGCCAGCTGGAATGCCGACCGGCAGCTTGATTATTCAGTGACACCGGATGGAGACACCCTCAGAGTGGGTTACGATGCTGGGGGACGACCCCAGAGCCTAACGTTGCCCGTAGGCTCCTTCGGCGTAGCGTACCATGCAACTACCGGCATGGTGACGGCCCTAAAGGCGACAAGCGGAGACAGTCTCAAGTTCGGCTATGATGGCGTTCTGCCTACCAGTATGAACTGGACCGGCGCAGTTTCTGGATCGGTGGGAATCAGCTACAACAACGACTTGGTGCCAAGCTCAGTCTCGGTGAACGGCAACCAAGTGGCGGCTTATGGATATGACAATGATGGCCTGCTTACAAGTGCTGGGAGCCTCACGCTCATACGGCACCCGCAATACGGGGCAGTGACGACGACGACGCTCGGCTCGGTGGGAACGAGTTATGGCTACAACGGCTTCGGGGAACCTGCGAACCAACGGAGCACTGTGTCCGGAAACCCGATTTATCAAGTCGGTTACACTCGTGATAACGGCGGGCGCATCACGGCTCTGGCCGATACGATCCAGGGGATCGTGACGAACTGGGTGTACACGTACGATACACCAGGGCGCCTCGAGACGGTGACGAGGAACGGTATCCTAGTCGCGACCTATGGCTACGACTCGAACGGCAATCGCAACCAAGTCACCACACCTGGTGGAGCGGTTGGCGCTACTTACGATGGTCAGGACCGCCTACTTACATATGGAGCAACGACCTATACATGGTCGAACTCCGGACAACTGCAACGCAAGGTCGTGGGCACGGACACCACGCGCTATACTTACGATGTGTTCGGCAATTTGACTCGGGTCATCCTCGGCAACGGCACCGACATCCAATACCTAGTCGATGGGCAGCAGAGGCGGATCGGAAAAAAGGTGAATAGTGTACTGGCGAAGGGATGGTTATACCTGGGACAGCTAGCGCCCGCCGCTGAGCTAGATGGGTCAGGCCAGGTGATCAGCACGTTTGTGTATGGGACGCGGGTGAATGTACCTGACTATATGGTGAAGGGTGGGGTGACCTACCGCCTTCTCACTGATCATCTTGGCAGCGTTCGCCTTGTCGTAAACACAGCAACCGGTGCCGTCGCTCAGCGCCTGGACTATGACGAATGGGGCCGAGTCACCCAGAACACGAACCCTGCATTCCAACCGTTTGGGTATGGTGGAGGACTCTTTGATGAGCAGACTGGGCTCGCGCGGTTTGGAGTGCGGGACTACGACTCCGAAACTGGCCGTTGGAACGCCTTGGATCCTGCGGGATTCGGCGCTGGTGCGCCCAACCTTTTTGTCGCCATGGACGGCGACCCAATTAACAAGGTGGATCCGACAGGACTCTTCCCAATCCCGGATTGCATCAAACAATACCTTCGCGCGTTTTTTGATGGTGATCTTTTGAATGCGGTAAACCTAGAATGGGACATACCTTCATATGTAATCGGCGAGCGAGATGGGTTCACCTACTGGGGCAATGTTTACCTGAACCGAGGCGGACCACGTTTGGGTAGCATCGATGGGATTGCGCTAATCGGACATGAAGTGAAACACTATCAGGAACAGGTGAAGTCCGGGAATATTCTTCGCTGGGGCTTCCTCTACATTATTGAAGGAGAGCTTAAGTCGTTGTGGTACTTTAGCGTTGAAGCCGGCTACGAAAACACTGCGACCGAGGTACGAGCCAGGGCCATGGGGGAACTAATCGCCGGTAACTTACGCAAGCGAGGAATCCCAGAGAATGTCTGTGACTGTAAGAAGTAACTCTCTGTTGTGGTTGCTAGTCGTGCTACTGCTCATCTCGTGTCGAGATGCTGCGGAGGTACCAGCGAAGTATCGCGCGGTCCTTGAGTTGCCGCGAAGCTCATTGGCTGAGGCCGTCCTCAAGCGGCCTCCTGAAGAGCAAGCCGAACTCTATGTCCTGATCATGCGCAAGTATCAGCCCCAGCCTGTCGATCTGGCATGGCAGATAACCGAAAACCCTAGCGTGATCATGCCGCACCTGTTACGCGTCCTCCATCTCAGAACAACTGAGTTGACTGTGCCAGATATCCTTCTCGCTGTCGAGCGGATCTCTTGCGGTCGCCAGATTCGGCTATCGAACCAGGAAGCGACACTTGATGAGCTTCAAGTGGCTGTGGAATCTATGAGGGGCGGCCCGCTCAAATCGTACGCGAAGGAGACCTTAGATCGCGTCCGAGGGTGCGCTGCACGCGCACACTAGCAGCGGGTATGGGATTGGAGGCTGTGAGTGCCTGATCAAGTGCTCTACGGCGTTGGGGTGAGGCGGTATTGGCAGAGATTTAGGCAAGACCGAACTAGATCCTCGAATCGGCACGCGCGTATTGGGAACTGTGAGTCAACGGGCACGAAGCTACATGTAGCCGTTGGTGCTTCCGGCTTTACCCTCCTCGAACTCCTGGTCGTTATCGTAGTGATCGCCGTCCTCGCCACCCTCGTTGCCCCGAACGTCTTCCGGCACGTCGGCGCCGCGAAGGACGTCACCGCCCGCACCCAGATCGAAATGCTCGGCGCGGCCCTGGACGCCTATCGCCTCGACACCGGCCGCTATCCGACCTCCGAGCAGGGCCTCGACGCACTGTGGACCCGTCCGATGCGCGAGCCGCTGTCGCCCAACTGGAAGGGCCCCTACCTCCGCAAAGAAGTCCCCACCGACCCGTGGGACCGCGCCTACGTCTATCGCTCCCCCGGCACCTCGAGCGGCACCGGGTACGACCTCCTCTCCTATGGCGCCGACGGCAAAGCCGGCGGTGAGGGAGACGACGCCGACATCCTGAGCTGGAAAGGCAAGTAGTCCCGTGGCGGCGCCGTTCGCGTACCGGGCCGTGGATTCCAGCGGCCGCCGGGTGCGCGGTACCGAGCCCGCCAGCAGCTCCGCCGCGCTGACCCAATCGCTCGAGGCTCGCGGCCTCGTGGTGCTCGAGCTCGAGGAAACCAGCGAGACCCCCGGGCGCGGGCTCGGCCTAGGGTTCGCCAACAAACGCGAGGTGCTCGAGATCACCCGCGCGCTCGCCGCCCTGCTCCCCGCCGGCATGCCGCTCTCCCGCGCCCTCGACGCCGCGAGCAAGCTCGCTACCGGCGAAGTGCGCTCAAGTCTCGAAACGATCCGCGGCGAGGTCGAGCGCGGCCGCTCCCTGGCCGACGCACTCGCCCAGCACCCCCGCCTGTTTCCTCCGCTCTACATCGGCCTGGTGCGCGCCGGCGAACGGAGCGGCACGCTCGACTCGGCGTTTGCCCAGCTCGCCCTACAGCTCGAACACGACGAGGCCCTCCGCGCCCGGCTGCTCTCCGTCTCGATCTACCCCGTCATCCTCTGCCTGGCTGGCGGCGCCGCGATCCTGGTCCTGCTCTTCTTCGTGGTCCCCCGCTTCGCCGCGCTGCTCCAGGACACCGGGATGACGCTGCCAAGGACCACCACCGCCTTGCTCGCCTTCTCCGCCGCCCTCCGCACCTATTGGCCCGTTCTCCTCGCGCTCGTGATCGCCACTGTGCTGCTCGGGTTCTGGAGTCGGGGCACCGAGGACGGCCGCCGCGCGTTCGGCCGATTGCTGCTGCGGATTCCGCTGCTCGGCTCCTTCCGCCAATACGCGCTCGGCGCGCGATTCGCCCGGCTGGTCAGCACCCTGCTGGGCGGCGGCGCGCCACTCCTCGTGGCGCTCGACGACACCATCGAGTCGATCGGGGAGCCGCTCGCCCGCGACGAGACCGCCCGCATCCGCGACCGCATCCGCGAGGGCGCATCGCTCAGCCGCACCCTGACCGAGAGTTCCCTCTTTCCCGCGTTGTTGCCCCAGCTCGCCGCGGTCGGCGAGGAATCGGGCCGGCTGGCCGATTTCCTGGTGAAAGCCGCCGAGATCCTGGAAGAACGCACTGAGCGCGCGCTGCAGCGCGTCGTGGCGGCGCTGGAGCCCGCCATGATCGTGGTGTTCGGCGGGATCGTCGGCTTCGTGGCCCTCTCGCTGCTCCAGGCCATCTACAGCGTCAACGCCGGCGCCCTGCGGTGAAGACCCGCTCCGGTTTCACCCTGCTCGAGCTCGTCGTGGTGCTCGCGATACTCGGCGTGCTCGCCGCGGTATCGGTTCCCCGCCTGATCGGCGACGCAGCGGACAACCCCGCCGCCATCGGGGCCTCGGAGCTGGTGAGCCTGCTGCGCCAGGCCCGCACCCGCGCGCTCACCCACGCCCAGCCGGTCGCCCTGCGCATCACCCCCTCCACCCATGCCTTCACGCTGAGCACGGAAAAGGGAGACTCAGTCGAGGAAATAGCGCGCGGGATCGTGCCCCTTCCACAGGGAATCAGCCTAGGCGGCACGAGCGCGTTGTTCCGCTTTGCCGCCGCCGGTACCGCGCTGGGAGACACCCTCCTGGTTAGGGGCGATGGGCCCGTAGTGGCCGTCTGGGTGGACCGCTGGACCGGAGCGCCGCATGTCCGCCCGTAATGTCGGCCGGGCGGGCTTCAGCCTGCTCGAGGCGGTGATCGCGCTCACCATCGTGAGCCTGGCGATCGTCGCTGGGGTTGGCGCCTTCTCCGCCGAGCTGCGCGTCGCCGCCAAGGCGCGGACGGCGGCCGAGCTCGACGCCCTCGCGCGGGAGACGCTGGCCAGTCTGACCCTGGTGCCCGGGGCACTGCTCCAGCCACTGCCCGATTCGCTCCGCCAGGGCCGCTTCGAGCCTCCCTTCGAGCGCTACGCCTGGAGCCGCACCGTCCGCCCGCTGCGGGGCACCCCGGATCTCTTCGACGCGGTCGTGGAGGTGACCGGGCCGGACGGACGCGCTTCCCTGGAGACCCGGCTCTATCGACCGGTGCTGCGGAGGCTGCGATGATCTCCCGGCGCTCCGGCCCCGCGGGCTTTACGCTGATCGAGCTGATCGTGAGCCTCACCATCACCGGCGCGGTGCTCTCCGCCGGATTCGCCGCCTTCCGCACCGTCCTCGACCGCCGCGACGTCGCCGCCGCTATGCTCGACGAGATCGCCCGCGCCGCCGGGGAGCGCGAGCTGCTGCGCTCCTGGATAGAGGCCGCGCGCCTCCCCCACCAGGGCGAGCCGGCCTTCGCGGGGCTCGACGCGCTGAGCGGCAAGCTCCCCGACGACAACCTCACCCTGCTCACCGCCGCCACGGCCGAGCTGGACGGGGTGGAGGCGATCGTGCGCCTGGGCGTGGACCGCGACGAGCGCACCCCAGAGCGCGGCCTGGTGGCCCGGCTCACCAGCTGGCCGGCCGGCGAGCGCCGCACCGTCGAAATCGATCGACGGGTCACCGGTCTCGAGCTGCGCTACTTCTCGCTGCCACTCGGCGACCGCGGCTGGCTGCCAAGCTGGGTGTCGAGCACCATCCTGCCTTCGGGCGTAGAGCTCAGGCTGATCGGCGACTCCCTGCCGCCGCTGCTGCGGCTCCCGCTCCTGGTGCCGGTGGGAGGGGTGCAGTGAGCGACCGCCGCGGTTTCGCCCTGCTGGCCGCGCTCTGGCTGCTGGTCGCCTTCGGCGCGATCGGCCTTGAGCTCGGCCTCCGCGCACGTTCTCAGCGGCTCGGCATCGCCAACCGGATCGAGGGGTCACGCGCCTTGGCCGCAGCGGAGGGCGGACTCGCCGAGGCCCGCGCCAGACTAACCCGCAACCTCAGCCACGCGCGCGCTTTCCAAACCACCGACCCCAGCGCCATCCTAGACCCTTGGCGGGTTCCCGAGCGGTTGTTCCTCGATTCGCTCCGGCTTGGCACCGCTATGGTGCGGGTTAGCCTGCACGACGTCGGCGCCGCCCTCGGCCTCAACAGCGCCGACGAGGCCGAGCTGCTCGGGCTCTTCGCGGCGCTGCGCATCGATTTCGGCCAGGCGGACCGGCTGGCCCAGGCCATCCTCGACTGGCGCGACCCCGACGAGCTGCGGCACGGTCGCGGTGCGGAAGGCGCGGACTACGCCCGCCAGGGACTCGCCTCCCGCCCCGGCAACCGGCCCTTCGCTCGGCTCAGCGAGCTGCGCGGCGTGCTCGGCATGACGCCGGAGCTGTACGCGCGCATCGCGCCGCTGCTCACCGTGCGGGGGGTGGGCCGAGTGAATCTGAACGCCGCGCCGCGGCCGGTGCTGCTCGCCCTCCCGGGAATGTCCGAAGAAGCCGCGCGGGTTCTGCTCGTCCGCCGGTCCAGCAGCCGGCCCGTGCGAGGGCTGCAGGAGCTGGCGCTGGAGCTATCGGGCGGGGCGCGGGCGCTGCTCCTGGCCAACCAGGTCGCGCTCGGCAATCGCGTCGAGTTCGAGACCAAGGACGTGCTGGTCACCAGCGAGGGATGGCTCCCGGGCAGCCCGGTGCGCGCGCGGGTGCAGGCCGAGCTGGTGCGCGCCGCCGATCAGGCCATGGTGGTGTGGCTGGAGCGGTCGCGATGAGCGGCCCGCTCGTGGGACTCGCCCTGGGACAACGGGAGCTCGTCGTGGCCCGGCGCACCGCGGGCTCGGCTCCCGCGACCGCGTGGCGCCGCACCCTGGCGGTGGCGCTCGCGGATTCCCCCGAATCGCAGGAGGAGCTTCGCGCCGCGCTGGCCGAGATGCGGGAGACGCTCGAAACGCCCAGCGCCCGCCTCGCCGTGGCGCTGCTCCCCAGTCTGGTGCAGGTGCGGGTGCTGCGGTTCCCCCGGCTCAGTGTCTCCGAAATCCGCCGCGTGGTGACCCGCGACGTGTCCAAGTATTTCCCGGGCGTGCGCGACGTCCAGGTAGTGGCGGTCGCTCCGCTGGCTGGTGCGCGCGGCGGGCCGACCGCGGTGCTCGCGGCCGCGGCTCCGGCCTGGGTTCTCGATACGGTCTCTGAGGCCGCGAGGGCGGCCGGTTGCGACATCGCCTCGTTCGAGCCGGCGCACTCCGGCTGGGCGACGTGGGCCAGGCTCCGCGGCGCCTCTGTGGTGGTAGTGGAGGACGGCGAGCGCGCCGAGCTGATCCGCGCGGGGCAGGGGAAGTTGCTCGACGTCCGCAGGACGCCTGCCAATTCGGAGCGGATCGCAGCCGGCCTCGGCGAGCTGGGCGAAGCCGCTCCGCTGCGCTTCGGCGCCGCGGAGTTTCCCGAAGCCGCCGCGATCGCGGCGTGCTCCGCGGGATCGAGCCTCCAGCTCGAGCTGGTTTCTGCTGCCGAAGCGGTCGCCCGCGCTCGCCGCACCCGTCGAATGGCAAGCCGGCTCTGGGTCGCTGCGGCCGCGAGCCTCGTGCTGGCGCTCGGAATGCACCGCGCGGCCCTGCTGCGCGAGCTGGCGGTGCTCGAGCGCGGCCGCGCCGCTCAGCGCGTCGCCGTGGAGGCGGCCCTCTCCACCCGTGAAGCGTCCCTGGGCGTGCAGGCCCGGCTCGACGCGCTCGCCCGCGCCGCAGCAGAGGCTCCTTCCTGGACCGCGATCCTCAACCAGGTCGCCGCCGGGCTTCCGGGTGACGCGTACCTGACGTCCTTGCGCGGTACCGCGGATTCCGTCGTGATCGACGGCGTCGCCGGCCGGGCCGCCGGGGTCTTTGAGGGATTGCAGAGCGCGACCCGGCTCTCCGGAGTGCGTCCCGCCGGACCGATTCGCCAGGAGGTCCGTGATTCCGGCCCGCCGATCGAGCGCTTCACCGCGTCGGCGACGCTGGTGAGGACGCCATGACCCTTCGCCTCAAATGGGCCAACCTCTCCCAGCGCGAGCGGCGGACCATTCGCCTCGCCGCGTTAGTCGTGCTGCCCGCCGTCGCTTATTCCCTCGTCGTGCGGCCCCTGGCGTCGAGCTTTACCGTGCTGGAGAACCGGGTCGCGCAGGAGCGCGATCTGTACCGGCGCGAAACCGGACTCCTGCGCCAGCGGTCAACCGCGAAGCGGGACTATGGCCGCCAGGCGGCCGCGCTGCTCGAGCAGTCGCCCCGACTTTTCGACGGGCGCGACACGGTCACCGCCGCCGCCGAGTTGGTCTCGTACGTCACGGGACAGGCGGCCACCCACCGCGTCTTTGTGCAGTCGAGCGAGACCGGCGCCTCGGACGCCGGGGAAGACGGGATTCTGCGGATCCGGGTCGAGGTGCGCGGCGTGAGCGACGTCGCGGGGCTGCTGGCCTGGCTCGACGCACTGGAACGCGGCCACAAGCTGCTGCGGGTTACCCAGCTCTCGGTGCTGCCCGCGGCGGAGATCGGCACTTCGAGCTCGGCAGGCGGCGGCGAGCTGCTCGGACTCACGCTGGTGGTGGAGGGCTTTGCCCTGTTCGAGCCCGATGCGGCGAGGGTTATCGCCAAGACGACGGGACCATGAGCCGACTTCGAGTTTCCCCGCTGATTCTCTTGCCGGGAAGCTGTCTCGCAGTCCTCCTGGGTGTCTCTGCTATCTCGGCGGTTCGTCTGGCGCGGCCGGTCACGCTTCCAACCGCCCAGGCCGAAGCTCTGGACCCGGAGCAACCCGCGCTCGGGCCGGCGGCTAGCGCCACGAAACCGACGAGCGGGCTCGCGGCAGCGATCGAAGCCGATCCGTTCCGCGCCGAGCGTCGCCCGTCTCCCGTCGCGTTCCGAATGCCCGGCGAAGCGCTCGCCGGTGCTCAAACGAATCAGGCGGACACGCCGCAAGCCATCGTGCTGATCGGGACCGCAGTCGAGAGCGGCGGCGGATTCGCCATGTGTCAGATCGGCAGCGAGGCCGCGCGGCTCGTGCGCCTCGGCGAGCGTCTCGCCGGCTACACCCTCCGGGCGGTGGGGCAGGGACGCGCCACCTTCCGAACGGCGACCGGACAATTGATCGAAGTCCGGGTCGCCAGGACGGGGACCTGACGTGAGGCGCATTGCAGCGCTCATCGGTCTGGCGGCAATGTGCGCCTGCGCGGGTTGGGGCAAGCTGGCGGCGCAAGCGCCGGCCGTGCAAACCACTGCTCAGGGCGTCCTGGTGGACTTTCAGGATGCCGATCTCCGGCTGGTGATCGCAGCGCTCGCCGAGGCAGCCGGCCTCAACGTGGTCTATGGAGATCTGCCGGCGCGCCGCGTCACCCTGCGAATGCGCCAGCCGCTGCAGCACGACGCCCTGGTCAGCCTGCTCAAGAACCTGGCCCGCTCCAACGGCCTCAGCGTGGTGGAGCTGGAGGGCTTTCTCCGCATCGAGGGAGCCGCCGCTCCCGGGCAGACCGGCCGCGACAGCACGGGGCCGGAGGGCCCGGCGGAGCTGCGCCTCTTTGTGCACCGCTTGAAGCACGCGAAGGCGACCGAGCTGGCGGCCACCCTGCAGAGCGTCTTTGGTGGTGGACGGGGCCCGGTGACGCCGCGCGGCCTGTCCGAGGTGCCGCTCTCGGAGCGCTTAAGCGAAACCAATCTGCCTGCTGCGGCGCCCGACAGCGTGCCCGCCGCGGTGCGGGTCGGTGTGGAGCTTGGGGGCCAGAGACTCTCGCTGCCCGGCACGCTGCGGGGCGGGGTGCAGATCGTGGCCGAGGCACGCACCAATGCGCTGCTGGTACGCGCCCAGGCCGGCGATTGGGAAATCCTGCGCCAGACCATCGATGCGCTCGACATGCGTCCGCTCCAGGTATTGATCGAGGTCGTCATTGCCGAGGTGCGCAGGACCAGCGAGAAGGGCACCTCGGTGACCGGGAGCGTGAGCGACGGCAAGGCCAATCCGGAGATCAAGGCCACGCTGGACGGCCCGAGCGTGGGCGACTTTGCCCTCGAGATCCTCAAGCAGCACACCAATCTGGATCTCAAGCTGGCGCTCAGCGCGCTGGGCAGCCGCGGCGAAGTTCGCATCATCTCGCGTCCCGTAATTCTGGCCCAGAACAACCAGGAAGCCCGCATCCTGATCGGGTCGGAGCGGCCGTTCATCCAGGCCTCGCGCTCGCTGCCCACCGACGCCGGGGTGCGAGACCAGATCATTCAGTATCGCGACGTCGGCACCAAGCTCACCATCGTCCCGACCATCAACGAAGATGGGTACGTGAACCTCCAGGTCCTGCAGGAAGTCAGCACCGCCACCGCGGAGGTCCAGTTCGGCGCCCCGATCATCAGCACGCGCGAGGCGTCCACCCTGCTCTTCGTCAAGGACGGCCAGACCGCGGTAATCGGCGGGCTCATCGACCGGCAGCAGGAGAAGACCCGTTCCGGGATCCCGATTCTGATGGACATTCCGCTCATCGGTGGCCTGTTCGGGAGCCGGCGGGAGACCACGACACACAGCGAGCTGTTCTTGTTCCTGACGCCGTATGTGATCACCACCGACGCCGATCTCGACCGCGCGCGCGCCGGCGTCCGCCAGGCGACGCCGTTGCTGCGGAACGGCGTGGCTGACTCGCTCCGACTGCCCATCCGGCGCGACTCGGTGCCGCGGCCCTGATGGACCTCACGACCCTCGCTCCCCTCACCGATCAGCTCGCCGCCGCCTACCTCGAGCACTACGGGCTGCTCCCGCTCCGGCGCGACGAGCAGGTGGTTCGAGTCGCCACCTGGCGGGAACACCCCGATCCCCAATCCCTCGACGATCTGCGCCTGCTGCTCGGCGCGGAGCTGGAGGTGATCCAGGGTCCCGAGGCGGAGCTGCGCGCGGCCATCCGGCGGGTGTACGCGACGGGCTCGGTGACGGCGGAGCGGGTCATCGCCGAGCTGCCGGCAGACCTGACCGAGGTGCGCGTCGGAGAATTGCCGCTGGATGATCTGGTCCACCTCGCCAACGAGGCGCCGGTGGTGAAGCTGGTGAATCTGCTCCTGCTCGAGGCGCTGGAAGCCAGGGCCTCGGACGTGCACCTGGAAGCTTCGACGCGCGGCCAGCAGGTCCGCTATCGAGTGGACGGGGTGCTCCAGGAGGCTCCCTCGCCGCCGGCCCATCTTGCCGCCGCGGTGGTCAGCCGCCTCAAGATCATGGCCGAGCTGGATATCGCCGAGCGGAGGGTGCCCCAGGATGGCCGGATTCGGTTGCGGCTGCAGGACCGCCAGGTCGATGTGCGGGTGTCCACCGTGCCGACGCTCCACGGGGAGAGCATCGTGCTTCGGCTGCTCGACAAGGAGCAGCACCACGGCAGCCTCAAGGAGCTGGGGATGGCCCCGGATACCCTGGCGCGCTTCCAGGCCGTGCTCGCCAAGCCGCACGGCATAGTGCTCGCGACCGGTCCGACCGGGTCGGGCAAGACCACGACGTTGTACGCGGCGCTCGACCGGCTGCGCACCGGACGGGAGAAGATCCTTACGGTGGAAGATCCGGTCGAATACGAGCTCAACGGGATCGCGCAGGTGCCGGTGAATGAGAAGGTGGGGGTGACCTTCGCGACCGCGCTCCGCGCCTTGTTGCGGCAGGATCCCGACGTCATGCTGGTCGGGGAGATCCGCGACCAGGAAACGGCGGAGATCGCGACCCATGCCGCACTCACCGGCCACCTGGTCCTGTCCACCCTCCACACCAACGACGCACCCGGCGCGATCACCCGCTTAGTCGACCTGGGCGTTGCGCCCTACCTCGTGGCCAGCACCCTGGAAGCCGTGCTGGCCCAGCGACTGGTTCGGGTGCTCTGCGGGCACTGCAAGCGGGCTGGCGAGCCTGCCGCCGAGCAACGCGTGCTCCTCGGGGCGGGCTCCGACCTTATATATGGGGCGGTGGGATGTGAGCGCTGTCGGGGGACCGGCTTCCGCGGCAGGACCGGGATCTATGAGCTGGTCGCGATGGATGAGGACCTGCGCGCACGCATCGTCGAGCAGCGCTCGGCCGGGGAGCTTCGCCGTATCGCTGAGGCGAGGGGGATGACCTCGCTACGCAACGACGGCCTGCGGCAGGTCCGGGCAGGGGTGACGACGCTCGATGAAGTCCTGCGGGTCACCGAGATCGGAACTGGTTAGGCTACCGAAGGGTCCGGGAGCTTCTAGCACCGGGGCCCTTCGGTCATTTCACACTGGTGGGCGCCTTCACTGGTTCTCCGCGCTAGTGACAATTCGCCGGGGTCCTGTTCGTGAGCGCCCGGTAATCGATGACCCGCTGCAGATCGCCCCAGAAGTTCTTGTAGGTGACGTACGCGTTGGGCATCCGCTTCGGTATGTCGCACACCACGTCGTCGGTGGTTGCAAAATCGCTGGCATCGGGGAACGTGATGTAGGGGTTGGCCACTCCGCCATCCCGCGCCACGTGGCAGGTGCGGCAAGACTTGCCGAACACGTTGTGATAGCCGTTGACCTGCGCGTTCCAGCCGGTTGGCACCGCGGGCTTTACCGGCGCGGTGCCGGCCCCGAACCCGCCGGTATACCAGTTGTCGATCAGGTCCTTGATCGGGCTGGTTCCCGGCGCCACGTTGCGGATCATCTCGTTCAGCGCGGCGAAGTCCGTGAGCTCCGCGGGCGTCAGCGTGTTGGGGCTGGGCGCATAGTCCCAGGAGCGTCCGCCCGAATACTTGAACGACGGCAGGTCGAATTCGCGGAAGCGCGATTGCGTCGCGTTCTTTGCAGTGGTGTTGTAGCGCCCGCCGTGACACACAGTGCAGAGATGCGGCACCGGCTTGGGCCCCAGTCCGTCGAGATCGGCAAACTTGAGCTTGCCCGCGAGCGCTGGGTCACCGCCGCCGTAGACGTAGAACCGCACCCGGCGGTCGGACGGCTCGGAAGTCGTGTACTCCATTGCCACCGTCGCCAGCCGATGCAACGGATCCCTGTTCTCGGCAAAATCCGCATTGGCCGCGTTCTGGTCCGGCGCGCCGTAGTTGGTGACATAGCAGGCCAGATCGCCGCCGGTCGTCTTGCAGTTCATGTCCCGCCCGAAGCCGAGGTCGTTGTGGTTCAGATACGCGGCGCGGGTCCCGCCGCTGCCGTCGGCGCCGAAGCCATGATTGGTCCACCAGGCGCTCAGCGTCGGATTGGTCGCGTTGCCCGGGTCGATGGTGTTGTAGTAGTCGGTCGCCTCCTGGTCGCCGTTGGGTGGGTTGAAGGCCCCGTACGGGCCGGCCAGGAAGGCGGGCCGGCCGCTGGCGTCGATCGCACCGTAGTAGGGCAGGGTGACCGGATCCGCCTCCAGCGTAACCGCCGCGCCGCACTCGTCGTACGGATAATCCGGCCAGAGGTTGGTGCCGGTCATCTTGGGCCGGGGGGCATCGGTGGCGATCACGTTGTTGAGCAGCACCACCTGCTGCCCGCCGTAGGTGCCGCGCAGCTCCAGCCGCAGCGAGTTGGGCGGCGGGGCGGGCGGCGCATAGGGAATCCGGAAGATCGCGTTGTATTGCAGGCCGTCGAGCGCGGTCTCCTTGACCTGCAGCGAGGTGCCGGCGTACGACACGTAGGCGCGTATCACCAGGTTGGTCCATCCGCTCAAGGACGCTCCCAGCTCGAACCGCACGCAGGTGGCCTGCGCCGGGTCGCTGCCGGCCACGTCCATGTTCAGCGTCGAGAAATGGGTGGTCGTGCCCACGTACATCGGGCCCTGCGGTGTGTTCTGCAGACTCGCCTGGCCCTCTTCGACCCACAGGCCAGTTTGGGGGTTATACGACCAGATGGCGATGCTCGGCTTGGCCACCGCCAGCTGCTGGGCCGATATCGGCACCCGGATCTCCGCCGAGCTGCCGGCCTTGAGGTTCAGCAGCTTGCCGCCGGCATCGCGAAACTCGGCGTAGAGCGCGCCGAAGCTCAACATCTCCACCGGTGTGTTGCTTCGATCTACCGCGCGGTAATCGCCGGGCAGCGCGCGGCGCGCCGGGTTGAGCGTCGCGAAGGCCAGGGTAACCGGCCCCGCGGCGGCGTTCTGCGCCGAATCCACCAGCGAGCCGGCGGCCAGGATGACCCGCGCCCCGCGGTGGCGACAGGGCTGGGAGATCGGAGCCTGATCCCGGGTCTGGCCGGAGCTGTCGCGTAGCGCGCTGATCTGCCGGGCGGTAGCCCTGGCGCCGCAGGGCCCCGAGCTGCTCGTATCCGCTACGTCGATGATCTGCGCAGGATCGTGGCTGCTGGTCTGCACGCGGATCAGCTCGTAGGTGTTCC
Source organism: uncultured Actinomycetes bacterium (assembly GCA_964640385.1). Classification (GTDB taxonomy): domain Bacteria; phylum Actinomycetota; class UBA4738; order UBA4738; family JBBDHU01; genus JBBDIK01. Next base: position 10,456 of record CAZXFL010000021.1, on the reverse strand, counting down.
CCGCGGCGGCCCGGTCGTGGATACGGGAGAGCAGCGCGTACTGCGGATGGCTGACGTTCAGCACGTAGCGCTCGGGGTCGGGAGCCGGCGGAACTGTCAGGCTGAACCAGCCCTGCGGGTTAGTGGTGGCATTGACGCCGTTGACCGTGACGCTCGCGCCGGGCACCGCGGTCTGGGTCACCTCGTCGATCACCCGGCCGGAGAACCCGACGTTGCCGGCGCCGACCGGCAGGTCCAAACGCTTGAAGGCGTAGCCGCCCTTGCCGTCCCGCGCCATCAGGTAGACCGAGTGCATCCCCGGGCTGGGCGCCAGCGTCCAGCTCTGCTGCGCGGCGTTGGTGGCGGCGATCGCCCCGGAGCCGTCCAGCGTCCGCCAGAGGTATTCCACCGGGTCCGCGTCGGGGTCGCGCGTGGCGGCATTGAGCTGGATCACGGCGCCGGCCGTAGACCGGGTGAGGCCTTTGCCGGCGTCGCTGGCGGTCAGCGCCTCGATGCGCGGCGCGCGATTCGGCAGCGTGAGGTCGGCCACCACGACCGTGCTGGTGACTGGAAGCCCAATCTGGGCCGTTGCCTTCTCGCAGTCGGCCCGCACGAAGTAGCGCCGGCGCGGGGGCACGCCGCCGAAGGCGTACTCCCCGGAAGTATTCGCGCGGGTGCCGGTGCGTAGCACCTGGCCGGCGCTGTCGAGCAGGGTCATGCCGGTAAACACGTCCAGCTTGAAGAAGGCGTCGCTCAGCCAGCAGGGCCGGCTATCCCCGGTGAGTACCTTGCCGTAGATCACTGCGCCCTGGGAGCGCAGCGGCACGGTGCCGACGTACACACTGGCATTCTTCACCGAGAACTTGGCGCCGCAGCCCGAGCCAAAGCCCACAACATTCCAGCAGACCGCGTAGGTACCCGGGCTGGGTGGTTGTAGTCGAAACTGGCCGTCGAGCCGCGTGGTGTCCCTGGCCCCGGCCTGTGCGGCGCTCGAATCCTGCAGGAACACTTCGACGTCGGGCAGCTCGATCTGGGCCGACGCGAGCAACGGTTCTCCCATCAGGGTGAGCGTGCCGACCACCTCCGGCGGCGCGGGGATGACGTCGATCGGCTTGGTGCATGCACCCAGCAGGGCGATCAGGAGCAGACGGGTGGGGCTGAGATGGGTGGTGCTGGACGAATGGGACACGGTGGGAACTCCCCTCGCTCCTCGAGAAGAACTATCGCTGGTGTACATGTATTCGTAGACGCGACAACGCGCGCCTTGTCGCTTGATGCGGTGCTGCTGATCCTTGTACTTGCCCGTCGCCGGCCGCGCGTCGTCGGCCCTCGTGAGCGACGGCGGAATCCCGGGTGCCTCCGGGCCGATGAAGTAGTCGCTGGGACTGTCCCCTAACCGTGCGACGCCAATCGCGGGATGGATGCGATAGACCTTTGTCATGAATGGCGCCTCTCAATGCAGAAAAATGAATTGCCCTTCAGAGGGAACGCCATCGTTTTTTACCGCAAAGAGCAGATAAAAGCCTTTTGGCGCGACGGCATGCGGATGGCCGCCGTGCGGGGCCACCAGTGATAGCTGCGTGGGATGTGCCGGATCGTGGGTGAGCGGCATCTCCAGCATCCGTTGCTCGCCATCCGTTTGATGGGTAATCGCCATCGGCCTCATGAGCACGACTCTGGAGAGGGACGGCGCATCGGGGGATTCAATGACGAATGTCTGGCCATGATGCACCAGAGCAGGAATGGCCGTGATCGTTGGTCTTGCCGAGGCAAATAAGTACGGCGGGCTGTATATTTCTATGTTCGTGTTTTGCCATCCTGCCATCATTACCTGCCCGCTGGGCAGCAAGATGGCGACCGAATGGTAATCTCTGATGGAAGGCAAGGCAGCCATAGCCGACCAGCTGTCACTGGTCGGATTGTACGTAGCGCACGGAGAGTTCACCCGCTGAATTCCTCCGCACACAAACACGTTGCCGTCGGGCAGCAGCACGGCGCTGCACAAACTGCGATGCTCGCCATCGGGAAACGGCATTGACGGTCCCCATGCTGACAATGGCGAAAGCACCGTTGCGTCAAAGACCTCATAGGTATCATTGGTAGCATGGTCTACGCCGCCCAGGACCATGACGCGCAAATAAGGAGGCGTGGAACTGTAGAGCAATACCGACATGCCCTTGCATCGGTTCACAGTCGCAAGAGCAACGTTATTCCATACCCCACTGGTTGGTCCGGTAAACGTGAAGAACGCCGTCTGATTGTCCGCCGTAGCAGAGCCTCCCGCGCCCGCGCTTCCCCATCCGGTTCTGGAGTACAGCATCACGGTATTTGGCAACATGTGCAGCCCGGGATAGAGATTTGGAAAGTGCTTGATATCGCCTGTCATCGTTGCGAATGTATCGGTAGCGATATCATAGATATCCATGTTGCCTGAAGTATTGCCACAGGTTACGAGCACCTTGTCATCATTCAGAATGTTGGCAGTCGGGTACCATTTGGATTCCGACATGGAGTTGGCGGTCCGCGACCAGGATTTGGCGACCGGATCGAATTTCCAGCCCCAGTGAGCGGCCGCATTGGGACCATATCCCCCTCCGCCAACGGATAACAAGCGTCCGTCAGGAAGAAACACATGGTGCCCGCACAGCTGCGAATAACCGTCCGTCATGGTGTGTGGTTGATTCACTGGGTCTTCGAACGTGGAAGCCGCCGTGTTGCTCGGATCCCACAAAACTGTCGTCTCATCCGCGGTAATGAACAGCACCTTGCCAGTGTGACACAACGCCGCATGCACGACTCCGTCAGTGCCGCCCGGACCGCGGCGCGGAATCGGTTGCGGAAAGGTGTCCCAGCGTCCATACAGAGTGTCGCTCAGCAAATGGAAGAGATCGCGAAAGTGAGCGATATCGAAGAGCTTTGCGGCGAACACTTCTTGGATGTTTCTGAAACCCAACGGAAACGCTTTGTCGCGGAAGTCGAGCAGGCGTTTAGCCGTGTCATGGCTCATGATCATCCTGGGTTCCATTCTCATTGCATCAGGATTGTCTTCATGAACCGGGTTACCCAGATGCACGAGGGTTCCTTCCGTGTGCACCGCCATGACTTTCTCGAACATCAGATCTTCCGGCGAGACGGCTTGGTTGAGAAAGGTGAGGATGCGGCGGTGAAGAGCCGGGTTCAACGTTGGATCTTGTTGAGCCGGTTTGACCTTGAAAGGAACATGTTTTGGTCCCCTGGTCCGCTTTTGGGTCCTGGTCTTTTTCATGATTGCTCTCTTGCTCATTAGGGATCGTGTTCAAGCCACGACGTGGACGATGCCGTACATGCCGTTCTTGGTCTTCGCATTGCCGCCGTGCACCCCGCAGTGGTAGCCGTAATCGCCAACGGCGCTGAAGGATCTATTCCCCGGCACGCCGGTGTTGGCTGGGGGCGGGGAAAATGGTGCCCCGCTTTCGAACTCAATCGTGTGCCCTCCTCCGCAGGCACCGGTATCCACCCACGAGACGGTTCCATTGACCTTGATCGTTGTTTCAGGCCCGCCGCTGAGATCGTCCTTCCAAGTGCAGGCACCGGTGTCTCGAACGGTTGCCGTCATCGGCGCGCCGTCCATCGGAGGCATGGCGCCTGCGGGCATATCGCAGGGTACGCCTCGGGGTAATGGCGTTACCGTCTCACCCCCTTGGATCACCAGCAGCGAGCCCATCATGCCGGTCTCCATGTGGTTGAGCACGTGACAATGCATGTGCCATTCGCCCAGAGCCGGTTCCGCCCGCATGAAGCTTCCTTCGCCCGCGTCCTCGTGGATCGTGAACCCGAACGAATTGGCGGGCCCGAAGATCTTGGTATCCTCGAACTGCGAGACTGCCTTGACCAGTGCGCTGTTTTGAATCGCGGCAGGATCGCCGATGCCGCCGCCGCCGGCATGCGTGTTACCGTCCGGTCCTGGCAGCACCCAGCGATGGCCGTGCAGGTGGAAGGTGTGAAACATGTTACCCATCCCGACCACACCGAATCGCATCTTGGTGCGCGGGCCGGCGATCAGGGTAGGCGTATTGCCGAGGTATTTGCGCCCGTTGATGTGCATCCCGGCGCTGCCCAATTCGTGATAGAGCTGTAGATACAATGCCTGGGTCGGCGGCGCGCTGTAGAAAACCCGGCAGGCGCGGCGGAAGAAGCGAAGGTTCTTCTCCGCTTCCAACAGCAGGGTGCCATCTTGCACCAGGAACTGCGCGTGGGGCGCTGGCTCGAGGTCTCGTTCTCCCTCGCCGCCGCGTTTGGCCTTGCGTTCCGACATCAGGTGCGCAGCGTGTCCAGTGACGGGCAGCGTGAATGCGCCCAGGGTTTCGAGCTGGTGGGGCAGGATCGGCACCTCGAACGGCAGGGGGAAACACCGCACCTGCACCACTGAGCCAAACAGCGGCACGTCGGGCGTGAGCACGTCTTCAGGATCCGCAGCATTGTGGATGACGATGATGCCGATCGCGCCCAGTCCGACGTTCTGGACGTCGCAAATAGAGTGGTCGTGGTAGAGCCAAACCCCCGCGGTCGTGGGCCAGCCCAGCGTGTTCCAACGGTAGACGAACGTGCCACCAGGCGGAACTCGATCGCCCTTCTTGAGTGTGCCCTGAAATGTTTTTCCCTTGAATTCCGGCACAACACCTATCCACAGACCGGTCTCATCCGGTCCGGGTGGCCCCGCCACGGGCTGTGAGGGATCTGCGGGCGAGAGGGGATAGGCGCCATCTGAGGACTGCGCGAAAACAAAGCCGTGTGGGTGCAGGCTGTGACAACGCTTTTCGATTGCGATGGGCTCGGTCGTGAACCGTGGGAAAGGGACACAGAAGTCGCCACCAAACGGTAGGGGAAAGCACACCTTCTCCGTCTTCACAACTAGGCGCGAGCGCAGGTCCATGTTGCGGAAATGCAGGAGCACTGAATCGCCGACGCTGCACTCAATCACCGGACCGGGAATCGTGCCCATCGTGCCCGTGTCGGTCGGGTCCGGTTCGTTGAGATCCCACGGATTGACCTTCCGATCGTCGGGCACCGTCCACGCATCGCTTTGATCGGGCTGTTGGGGCGGCTTATAGCGGCGCAGGATCAGGGCGTCCATGACGTTGCCTTTGTCGTCTCGCAACGGGGCGAACATCTTGCGCGTATTGGTGCCGCTCAGCTTCACATCCACCGGATCCTTCCCGGTGGTTTCTTTCATGTCTTGCCCCATCATGCGGTCGATGTTGTTCGGGCTGGAGTCCCATGGACGATTCTCGAGCTGAATCCAATACTCTATCGCGGCCATCGGTTCACTCCTTGTGCGGCGGGCTATGCCGGCGAGGTGTAGTTAATGAAAGCGTTGTATGGTGAAGAGCTCGTGACCCACGCTGACCCCGAGTCATGTGGAGCCGCTTGCGAGAGGCGTCACCGGTGAGGTCAGCGCGGAGCGATTTGTACATCTACCACCGAGGTCATTGCAGCGGAACGACAGGTATCGCGAGAGTTCGAGGAAGGAGAGGGTAGCTCGTGGTCGCTGCGCCGTCTAGGACTATAAGTACTTATAGGTGGTTGATGCGCGTCAGTAGTGCGGCCTACCGTCCGTCGGCGTGGCGAACCCACTATAAGATCTTATAGGGGTTACCGCTGCCGCTCCTACGCTCATCGCTTTTCGGTCGCATTATTCCGAACCATCACACCGCGCGGTACACTCCCCTATGACATGTTCTAGACCTATCGGTCTGCCTCCTTTCCGCTCAATCGTCCCTCGTATCATCATCTCAGGAAATAGTCTCTGCAAGGTATCAACCGAGGGAATCCTGCGATCTGCTCGATGCGAGTGTCGTCCTGGCTGAGCCTCCGGTCACCGGCGTAATCGATATGCGCCTCGAAAACAACTTCTCGGTTTCGGCGTAGCATCCGGCCTCCAAGCCTTGTGAGAGAGGTTTACGCGACTTTTGTGGTAGGCCTCGAGGATCTCAGCCAGGAGAACCTGGCTCTCCGGCTCGACCCGCGTTACAGCCCCTATAACATCTTATAGATCTTCCGGGCAGGGCCTATCAAGACGACCTTTGCCGCAATTCGAGCGGCGGTCAGCAGTTCTCGGGAACGCGAGTCCACGCCAAGGTTGAGGTGTGACGCTGGTGCGCGCGAGGTGGCATCGCGTGCGATTCACGACGCCGTCGCCTCGAAGGCAGCCGCCTCGCGGGCATGTCACCGCGTCTCTAGTAAAGGTGTGACAAGCGGAAAGCTACGAACCCGACCGGAAGCCCCGTAAGGAGAAATAGCAATGGCACATCGCAAGGACGTCTCGACCCTGAGCAACGCGCGGCTGACTCAACTGCGGGCGCTGCTCGATAAGTTCATCAAGAAGCCCGCGAACAACCCGGTAGCCGAGCACAAGGCCGCGGGTATGGATATGACCCTCATGATTCACAACATGGGATTTCTCGCCTGGCATCAGCACTTCATTGCTGAGCTGGAGACGTGGTTGGTCAACAACGGTGGCGCACGCTTCGTACCGGTACCGTATTGGAATCCAGCCAAACCGATTCCCCCTCAACTCAACAAGAACAACGTCAGTGTAGCCAAGCCTCTTCCAGCGAGCCTCCGGCCGGCAGCGCTGAAGAAGATCAAGAGTTACTCTGCCCTGAACAGCCGCGTGGTGCCCTATCACAACGCCGTACACAACGCCGTCGGTGGTCAAATGCCGAATCCCGATACCTCGCCCTCCGATCCCATCTTCTGGCCGTTTCACGCCTTCCTGGTGGCGGTCTACGAGCGATGGCGGAACGCCTAGCGGGAGTTGTGCGCGCTCTAGTGCCGGGTCGTTGGCGGCAGAACGGAGGAACGCCATATGGCGAAGATCGCAGCCGTTAGGATTCACCCGGCCATCGGCATCGCCCGTGTGGGCAATAGCCCGAGCGGGTATTTCATCGGCCCCGAAGTCCTTGGAGCACCCCCCCGGCCGCGCACCGGGTACAAGGACGGCCAGGGTCGAATCAAGCGACAGGCCGCCCGGTTTCGGCTCTTTGGTTACGACAAGAGGGGGAAGCTCGTAAAGGAGATTACCGCGGCCGATGCCACGATCGAGTGGACCGTGCATCTCGCCAACAGCAAGGCCGAATGGCATCGCTTCGACGGGCTGAAAGCCAACACGCCTAGGCGCAACGCGGGTGTCGCCGACCGGAGCACGCTGGTGATCGATCCGGGTGCCCGTTCCCTGCGCGGCCCGAGGAAGGGGAAGCGGTTCGACACCGGCAGATTCCTGGGTACCGTTGTGCCGCTGGGCGAAATGCGTACCGACAGTAAAGGCCGACTCCTCGTTCTCGGCGGGTTCGGCCATTCGGCGTCACCGGCCAACAAGCTGCTGACTACCTTCGCCAACAACGACGGATGGCATGACGATGTGTCGGACGGCCCGGTCTCCGCGAGTGTCACATTCAAACGGGGCGGCAAAAGAATCCAAGCCGCTGGAGCCTGGGTCATCGTTGGGGCGCCAAGGTTCGCGCCACCCCTCGACAATGTCATCACCCTTTACGATGTCCTGCTTCAGGTGGCGGTGGACAAGCTCGGTCTACGGCTTCCAGCCAAGCCTTCATTCACCCGGAGCATCTATCCGCTGCTGATACGCGCCATCAACTTGCAGTGGGTGAGCGGCATGATCAGCAGCGAGCACGCCCATGCCACGCTGGCGGCGGTCATTCCGCCTCCCGCTTCAGCATCGGCTCGCAAGGCGATCTTCAACAAGCTGCGGGATCCGGCCACGCCGGGAGCGCAAACGAGCGGCGAGTCGGACATGCCGATGGTGCACTCGGATTTCTACCCGGCGGACAGCAATCAACCGGTGACCCGGATTCAGTACGAGGTGATGAGGCAGTGGAAGGATGGCGACTTCATCAACGACTGGTCGGGCCCACCGGTTCCCTCCAGGGTGATTACTCCGCACGGGCTCGACCGGGCGGGACTGGAATCGTGCGTAGGGGGGGGATTCTATCCGGGGATCGAAGCCAGTTGGCTGTTGCGCGACCGCTACGCGTTCGCCGAGCCGTTCCGGCTGGATGCCAGCAAGCTCAAGCCGGGTGATGTCACCAAGCAGATGGCGGTGCCCTGGCAGGCGGACTTCAACGATTGCGCCCAAGAGGGGGAGCTGGCGTGGTGGCCCGTGCAGCGTCCCGACGATGTGTTCCCGGAAGCGGGAGGGCCGCAGGTCCCCTGGACTCGGGGAGTGGTGAACAGTATGTCGGACATGGTGCGGAAATGGCACCGGCTCGGTTTTATCGTCAAGAAGGGCGCACGATACGTTGAGACCGAGCGGAATCCGTAGCGACGTAGCGGTGGTTGGGGGGGGGCCGGCGGGGGCGGCGATCGCGCTAGCGCTGGTCCATCGCGGCTATTCGACCGTCGTCATTGAGCGGTCGGATTGTCGCGGCCCCCGAATCGGGGAGACGCTTCCGTCTGCGGTTCGGCCGCTTCTCGCCAATCTCGGCCTGTGGGACCAGTTTCTCGCGGAGCAGCCCTCTCCGTCGTACGGTATCCGCTCCGCGTGGGGTGGAGATGACCTGGTGGAGAGGGAGTTCATCTTCGACCCGCACGGTGCGGGATGGCATATCGACCGCGCCCGGTTCGACGCGATGCTCCTCCGCTCGGCGGAGGAGGCGGGCGCCATCGTGTACCGTGAGGCGCGGCTGCTGTGCTCTCGAAACGAGAAGTCCGGCGATCGGAAGCTGGAGATCCGGTACGGTGAGCGACAGCACCACCTCCGCACAAGGTTTCTCGTGGATGCAACAGGGAGAGCGTCGTCGGCCGCCCGCCAACAGGGGGCAAGACGTGTCAGGTGGGGCCGCCTCATTGGGGTCGTCTCATTCTTCTCGTCGACGAGCAGGGAGCCGGTACTCGATAGCAGTACTCTGATTGAAGCTGTCGAAGAGGGGTGGTGGTATTCCGCGGCCCTCCCAGGCTCCCGCCTGGTGCTGGCCTACATGACGGAGGCGGATGGGTACGCACGGGCCGCCAAACACGAACCTAACTTTTGGTGGCGACAGCTCACCCGAGCCAAGCACACCAGGCGGCGGGTGGAGGGCCAGGCGCTGACGTCAGGGGATGGTCCTCACATCGTTCCGGCCAACAGTTCTCGATTGGACCGGGTAGCGGGTGGACACTGGCTGGCCATAGGCGATGCGGCAATGGCCTTTGACCCTCTCTCGGGCCAAGGTCTGTTCAAGGCGTTGCAGTCGGCGCTCAGCGCCGCGGAAGCCATCGACCAGTACTGGACCGGTAACGCCTCCGCCTTGGGGGAGTACGCCGGCGCCGTCGAGGGGGCCTTCGAGCGGTACTGCGTGAGCCGAAGGGATGTGTATGCGAGAGAACGAAGATGGCCGCAATCGGTCTTCTGGCGGCGACAGCGGGCGGGTCACGGCGCCCCGGCATGTGATGGGTGAAGGGTACGCGCGGTAGCGACCCGGGAGGAATGCCCATGCAACCCGGAGGACCAAGCCCAGAATACCTGCGCCTGCACTCCATGCGTGACCATCGTCTATTCGGTTGGGCGGGCGTAGCCATCGCGGTGCTGCTCATCTCGCACACTGTCACCAATGCACTCGACCCGCTCTGGCGCTTCTGGCCGGTGCCGTTTCTGCTGGTGAGCCTGTATTTCTCGGGCCACATCGAGCCCGATGTCAAGCTGAAATACCCTACTTGGCTCGGCAGCTGGAGTGATCCCTCAACCGTCGTTCATCGGATCATCAGCATTGGAGGGGTCATCGGCTCCCTGGTGGAGCTGGGGATCCTGCACCTCGGATGGCGGCAAATGGCTTTGTTGCTGGTGCTCCCTGCGGGGTTGGTGATTTCAGCGGCGCTGTTTTATTCGCATCATCATCCCGGCGAGAACCCCGACATACGGCGCCAGCACGAAATCATGGCCACCGCGCAACTGCTCGCCGGGGGTTACGCTTGGCGGCGCTCGGCTATGGGAGATTCATCCTTTCGAAAGTGCCTGGCCGTGGATGATGGCGGTAGTTGGGTACCTCTTTGTGTCCTATACGGAGCAAGGCCCGCTGCCGGCGGGCGGCCACTCCGGGCATCACTGACGGGCCTGGTGCCGGTTTTCCGGACTGGCGGCGCGGACCCCGATACCATCAAGCAGACCTATATCGCGGTAGCGAAACCAAGCCATGATGCGGAGCAGATCGCGGAGCGCTGGCTCAGCTAGGCGGCACCCCACCCGATACGAGGGGAGCTCATGAGGGTCCTCGGATCCGTTGTCCTCGGTTCGCTGGTTCCCTTCCTCACCTTATGACTGGGGCATGGGTCGAAGTGGACTTCTCCCGAACCCGCACGCGCGAAGTACGGCCGGGCAAGACGCACTCAACCCGCCTAGCGAATTCCTTGACCTGAATGTCGGCGGCGATGGAAGAGTGGGCCCCTCACACTTCGCCGGAGCGGCCGAAGATCGTGAAGTTCGGTGTCGCGTCGGACGATCCCGCTC
>CAZXFL010000020.1:0-35614 GCA_964640385.1 uncultured Actinomycetes bacterium | reverse complement strand
AGAAGGCTAACGCCAACATCGCCGGTATGCAGCAGAAGCTCTACTTCCCGCGCGAGGGGGGCGAGCCGGAGGTGCAGGTCATCTACACGCCGAACCTGCCGGTCGCCGGCTATCCCGACGAGCGCGTGATCGCCGTCGACCTCGATCGCCACGTGACACGCGTCTTCAACTCCGACTACTTCGGCGAGTCCAAGAAGGGCGGCCTGCGGATGTGGAACGACATCGTCTACAACCGAGGCGGGCTGGCGCTGCACGCCGGGTTGAAGGTGATCCCCACCGCGCAGGGCGAGAAGGTGATCCTGATCATCGGCCTGTCGGGAACCGGCAAGACGACGACTACCTTCACCACCCAGAACGACTCGCTGCCCGTGCAGGACGACTTCGTCGGATTGATGCCGGGCGGAAAGGTGTACGGCACCGAGAACGGCTGTTTCGCCAAGACGTTCAGCCTGGATCCCGACTTCGAGCCCAACATCTACAACGCGGTCGTGAAGCCGAACGCGTACCTCGAGAACGTCTACCAGGACGACGACGGCAACATCGACTTCTTCAACGAGCACTACACGCAGAACGGACGCGCGGTGTTCGGGATGGCGGACCTCGCGCGCTACCGGCCCGCCGAGGGGCTGGGGACGGTCGACCACCTGCTGATCCTGAACCGGAACGAGAACATCATCCCCTCGGTCGCACGGCTCTCGCAGCAGCAAGCCGCCGCGTACTTCATGCTCGGCGAGACCACCGGCACGTCCGCGGGCGGCGCGGCCGAGGCCGGCATGTTCCTGCGGGTGCCGGGGACCAACCCGTTCTTCCCGCGGCCGCACGGGTTCCAGGGCAACCGGATCCTGGAGCTGCTCGGTTCACACCCGATCGAGGTGTTCCTATTGAACACCGGGAGGGTCGGCGGCAAGGACGACGACGCGCGCTCCAAGAAGGTCAAGATCCCGCACACGTCGGCATGCGTGAAGGGCATCGCGGAGGGGACCATCACCTGGACCGACGACCCCGACTTCGGGTACCAGATCGCCGAGGCGGTGCCGGACTTCGATGACGTCGAACTGCTGCAGCCCCGCCGACTCTACGAACGGGAGGGACGCATGGACGAGTACGCCGAGTTGGTCGAGCGATTGAAGACCGAGCGCACCGCTCGCCTGAGGGAATTCCCCGAACTCTCCGGGGACATCGTCCGCGCGGTCGGCTGAGTCAAGCTTCGGGTTCGGGCGCGTCGGTGCCCCGCCCGAGGAAGTAGCCCGCCACCACCTGGAGGACCCCCATCACGAGGGGCACCATCAGGTACCAGCGGTACGCCGTCATCTCGTCTATGAACGCGCGCCCTTCGTAGGGAACCGACAGCGAGATCAGGAACAGACCTGCCAGCGACAGCCACAACCCCACGCGCCCGGTCACGAACATTGCGAACAAGATGTGATGGCTCGCACCGTGAACGTCCACGCGCCGCTGCTGCGTCCACACCAGCAACGATCGCATGCCCCCGAAGATCAGCAACCCGGCGATCAGGAGTTCGACGAACCTCATCCGTCCTTCCCGTCGGCGCGGGCGGCGGCGAGCGCCGACACTACCTCGGTGTCCTCGACCTGGCCGAAGTCGCGATACCACTGGCCCACGGCCTGGAACACCGGCGGCGTTTCGATCACCACAACCTCGTCCGCCTCGCGCTGCATCCGCCGCACCCCCTCGCTCGGTGCGACCGGCACCGCGAGGATCACCTTCGACGCGCCCCGGGCGCGCGCCCAGCGGATGGAGGCGACGGCCGTTCCCCCGGTGGCGATGCCGTCGTCCACGACGACGGCGGTCCGGCCGTCGAGCGGGATCGGAACCCGGTCCCCGCGATAGACCCGCGTGCGCCGTTCGATCTCGGCCTCTTCGGCGGCGATCTCCTCTTCCAGGTACTCCTCACCCACGTGGAGCACCTCGAGGAGACGTTCGTCGAGCACCCGAACGCCGGGCGCGATCGCGCCTAAGCCGAGCTCGGGATTCCGGGGCGCGCCGATCTTGCGCGGGATGACCACATCGAGCGGCGCGCCCAGCACATCAGCGACGGCGCGCGCTACGATGACCCCGCCGCGGGCGATGCCCAAGACCACGACATCGCCGGCCGCCCGCCCGCCGAGCGCCACCCCGAGCATGCGTCCTGCCTCCCGGCGGTTGGCGAAGATCATCCGGTCGACCGGGTACGACGACGTTCGAGCGGGCCGGGGACCTTGCGTCGCTTGCCCATGATGCCCACAGCATCGCACCTTGCCGGGCCCGGCAGCCCGCACTACGATGACGCGCACACCACCGGGACCCCCCCGGGGGAAGCAAGCATGGAGGTCATCGTGGTCCAGGCGTACATCCTCATCCAGGCAGAGGTCGGCAAGGCAGCTCAGGTAGTCAAGGAGATCCAGAACATCGACGGCGTGACCGACGCCGAGGACGTGACCGGTCCTTACGACGTGATCGTGCGCGCCGAGGCCGCGGACGTCGACGCGCTCGGCAAGCTGGTCGTGGCCAAGATCCAGGCGGTCGAGGGGATCACCCGGACCCTCACCTGCCCGGTCGTTCACCTCTAGCAGCTCGCACCGGTAGCAGCTCGCACCGGCCACTGACGCACCGCGACGATCTACGGCGCCGGTAGCGTCCGGCCCTTCTTACGTTCGCGTTCGCTGCGCTCCACCGCGAGATCGATGAGCCGTTCCAGCAGTTCGGCGTAGGGAACGCCGGAGGCCTCCCACAGCTTCGGGTACATCGAGATCGTCGTGAACCCCGGGATGGTGTTCAGTTCGTTGACCCAGAGCTCGCCTCCGTTCCCGACGAAGAAGTCGACCCGCGCCATCCCGGCGCAATCGATCGCCTGGAACGAGCGCACGGCCGTGCGCTGCACCTCATCGACCATCGCGTCGGGGAGATCGGCCGGGATGTGGAGTTCGCTCGATCCGTCCAGGTACTTCGCGCGGTAGTCGTAGAACTCGCCGGACGGCACGACCTCGCCGGGGAGCGAGGCCACCGGGTCATCGTTGCCCAGGACCGCGCATTCGATCTCGCGGATGTCCGCGAGCCCGTTCTCGATGACGGCCTTGACGTCGTAGCGGAACGCCTCCTCCATCGCGGGTTCGAACTCCTGCGGGCCGTGTACCTTGGTGATGCCGATCGAAGAACCGAGGTTAGCCGGCTTCACGAACACGGGGAACCCCAGCGCCTCCGCCTGTGCGGCCGCGGCCTCGGGATCGTCGCGCCAGTCGCGCTCGTGAACGACGGCGTACGGAACGACGGCGATCCCGGCCGCTTCCAGGAGCACCTTCTGGATGGCTTTGTCCATCCCGACCGCCGAGCCCAGTACGCCGGCACCGACGTAAGGAACGTCGGCCATCTCGAGCAGGCCCTGGATCGTGCCGTCCTCGCCGTGCGGCCCGTGGATCAGCGGGAAGACGACGTCGAACGCCTCGTCGGTTCCGTCCGCGGCAACGAGCCTGGTCGCTCCCGGCTCTTGCGACAGGGCGATCCCCGGTCCGGCGTCCCCGGCGACGAACGGCAGGGGTGCCTTCGCGCCTTCAAGGGCCGGGACGGAGGGGAGCCGCAGCCACCGGCCGTCCTTGTCGACGCCGATCGGAACGATCTCGAACCTGGCGGGGTCCAGCGCCTCGGCGACCGAGCGCGCCGAGATGCACGAGATCTCGTGTTCGGCCGAGCGGCCCCCGAAGATGATCGCGATCCGGCGGCGGGTCACGAGGTGACGTTCTCCGGATGCCAGCGCTTCGGATACCGGTCCTTCAGGTCTGAAGTCATGTCGGTCAGGGTATCCATGATCTCGTCGGTGATCTTGCGCAGCGTCGGTACGTCGTCCACCTTGTCCGCGTAGCCGGAGAAGTCCATCGCCGGACCCGCCGTCAGCCACAGCGGACGGCCCAGTTTCAGGCTTCCCTTGCCGCTCTTCTGCCAGATCGCCTGGGTCCCCCACCCCGCGATCGGCGTCACCGGCATCCCACTGGCGAGCGCGAGCCACGCGAGCCCGACCTTCGCGCGCTGCGGCAGCCCGTCGGGCCGTTTGGTCACCGTTCCCTCCGGGTACATCACCACCGCCTCGCCGTTGTGGAGCGCGGTGATCGCATCTTCCAGCGGCGCCTTACTGCCGGTTCCCCGGTGAACCGGGATCTGTCGGATCGCGCGCAACCCCCAGCCCAGGATCGGTTCCTCGAACATCTCGGCCTTGCCGAGGTAGCGCGGACGGCGGCCGGCCTTGACCAGCATGTTCGCGCAGACCAGCGAGTCGATGTAGCCGGTGTGGTTCGCGGCGACCAAGAGTGGGCCGGAGGGCGGGATGTTCTCGAACCCCTCCATGCGCCAGTTGAACCACACGCGCAGGGGCGGCAGGACGGTAAGTTCGGCGACGCGGTACCAGGGCTCCAGTGCGGGCCTCCTCAGCGGTCCTCATCCTACCTGTGGTCTCAAGGCGTGCCTGGAGGCTGGCCTCGTCAACCTCTCGTGGCCAGATTGGTTTACAGTCTCGCCGTGGACCTGCTTGATGAGCTGACCTACGAGTTCCAGAGCGGCGAGGTCCTGGCGGCGGATCTCGGGGTCAGCCGGGCGGCGGTCTCGAAGGCGGCCAAGGCGCTGATCCTCGACGGGTATCCCGTCGAGGTCCAACGGTCCCACGGCTACCGACTCCGTTGGGGAACACCAACGCCTTCGATGCTCTCGCATCTGAACGGCCGGACCTTCGAGCGTCCCTATCGGTACCTGGGCACCGTCGACAGCACGCAGGACGAGCTGCGTCGGTGGGCAGAGGAAGGAGCTCCGGAGGGGGCGGTCGTGGTTGCGGAGCGACAACTGCACGGGCGCGGGCGGCGCGGGCGCACGTGGGACAGTGAGCCTGGTCTCAGCCTGACGTTCTCGGTCCTCTTGCGGCCCACGATCCCGGTGGCGCGACTGCCGTTGATCTCGCTTGCGGCCGGCGTTGCGCTCGCGGGGTCGATCTACCACGGGAAGGGACTCAAGTGGCCGAACGACCTCCTCACGGAGGGGGGCGCGAAACTCGCCGGCATCCTCGTCGAAGCGCAGACCAGCGGTGAAGATACGACCTACGTTCTGGTTGGGATTGGTGTGAACGTTGATCCGCCGGCGCCTGCCGGTGGTGCGGCGCTGAACGCGTCGGCGGTCAGGAACCCACAGCACCGGGCATCCGTCCTGGCGAAGATCTTGCGCGCTCTTGAGTCGGCGTTCGAGCAGTTGGTAGAGCCCGGTGCCACCGTCGCGGCGTGGAAGAAGCACTCGATGATGATCGGCACGCGGGTGCGGGTGGAGACGCCGAACGGCACCATCAGCGGTCACGCTCGCGACGTAGATCCGACCGGCGCGCTGATCGTCGCGACCCCGGACGGCGACGAGATCATCCACGCGGGAGACGTGACTCTCGTTCGAGAGGAAGGAACCGACGCATGACGATGGACTGGGATGCACTCGTATCCGAGGCGCTCGCGGATCGGGCGCCTTCGCACGAAGCGGCGCTGGCGATGCTGGCGTTACCCAACGACGAGACGTTGCGGCTGGTCGACGCGGCCTGGCGGGTTCGGCGCGCCAACTTCGCGGATCGGACCAAGGTCAACGTGCTGCTGAACGCCAAGAGCGGGTACTGCCCTGAGGACTGCGGGTACTGCTCGCAATCGCGTCACGTCCAGACCCCGATCGACCGGTACCCCGTCATCAAGCCGGCCGCGATGTTGGCCGCGGCCCGCGAGGCGCATGCGGCCGGCGCGCAGCGGTTCTGTATCGTGGCCGCGCTCCGCGGGCCGACGTGGACCCAGATCGAACAGGTGGCGGAGGCAACGCGCCGGATCAAGGCCGAGCTCCCCCTGGAGGTGTGCGCGTGCCTCGGACTGCTCGACGAACCGGGCAAGGCCGTCGCGCTCAAGAAAGCTGGCGTCGACGCGTACAACCACAACCTGAACACGTCGCCGGAGCGCTACGGCGAGATCACCACGACACACACCTACGAGGATCGCCTGGCAACCGTTCGGTCCGCGCGCGCGGCGGGGCTTTCGGCGTGCAGCGGCGTGATCCTGGGGATGGGCGAAACGCACGAGGAGATCGTCGACCTCGCGTTCGCGCTGCGCGCTGAGGGCGCCGACTCGATCCCGGTCAACTTCCTGATCCCGATCGAGGGCACGCCACTGGCCACCGGTGACACCGCGGACACGCTGACTCCGTGGTTCTGCCTGCGGACGCTGTCGATGTTCCGGCTGGTGAACCCAACCGCGGAACTGCGGGCGTCGGCCGGGCGCGAGATCCACCTGCGGAGCCTGCAGCCCCTGGCGATGCTCGTCGCGAACAGCCTGTTCCTCGGGGACTACCTGACCGAGGACGGCCAGTCCGCGGACCAGGACTGGGCGATGCTGGCGGACCTCGGCCTGGTTCCGGAAGAGACCTCGATCGAGGCGAACGTCTGATGGACAGCTGGAGGTCGACCATTGAGCGCATCGACGCGGATGGACTGCGCCGGCGGCTCCGCGAAGGCGGTTCCGGAACGCAGGTCGAGCGCGAAGGCCGGACGCTCGTGAACCTGGCGAGCAACAACTACCTGGGATTGTCGAACGATCCACGGGTGATCGCAGCGGCTACAGGGGCGGCGGAGCGGTTCGGCGTTGGCGCAGGCGCTTCCCGCCTCATCACCGGGAACTTCGGCCCCCACGAGGAGTTGGAGTCGGCGCTGGCCGCATCGCGCGGAACCGAGGCGGCGCTCGTCTTCTCCAGCGGCTACGCCGCGAACGTCGGCGTCCTTTCAACCATCGCGGGGCGGCACGACGTCGTGTTCGTGGACGCGCTATGTCACGCGAGCCTGCTGGACGGCGTCCGGCTCTCCGGTGCGAAGCTCGTCCGGTACCGCCACAACGATATGGAGCAACTCTCCCGGGTGATGGCGACCGGATCCGCACCCGGGGCTGGACGCAGGTTCATCGCCACCGAGGGCGTCTTCAGTATGGACGCGGATGTCGCCAATCTCTCCGCGCTGGCCGCGATCGCCGACCGGCTCGGCGCCACCCTGATCGTCGACGACGCTCACGGCGGCGGGATCCTCGGCAACGACGGCCGCGGAACGGTCGCGGCGTTCGGCCTGCAGCGCGTCGTTCCGGTCCAGATCGGAACGCTGTCGAAGGCACTCGGCTGCCAGGGCGGCTACGTCGCCGGCGACCGCGCACTCATCGACCTGCTCGTCAATCGCGCCCGGTCGTTCGTGTTCAGTACGGGGCTCTCCCCCGCCCTTGCGGCGGCCGCGCGGACGGCTCTGGCGATCTCGCAGGAGGAGTCGTGGCGCCGCGACACGTTGCGGGAGCACGGACGGCATCTGCGCGGCGCCGCCACCGCCGCCGGCTTCGAGGTTCGTGGAGACGAACGCGCCCCGATGCTGCTCGTGATGGCGGGCGAGGCCGACGCGGCGACCGAGCTGGCCGGCGCCCTAGAGGAGCGCGGCGCGCTGGCGCCCGCGATCCGGCCGCCAACCGTGCCCGCGGGGACGAGCCGTATCCGACTGGCCCCGATGGCGACCCACAGCCGCGGCCAGATCGACCGCGCCGTCTCGGCGCTCTCGGCAGCCGCGCCGAGGCAGGAGGGCCGATGACCCCCTCGCTCGCGATCACCGGGATCGGCTCGGCACTCCCGGCCGGTCGCGTGTCCAGCGCAGACATCGAGGAGCGCATCGGCCTGGAGCCCGGCTGGATCGAACACCGGACCGGCATCGTCGAGCGACCCATCGCCGCCGATGACGAGGCCACCTCAGACCTCGCGGTTCGCGCAGGCGAGCGCGCCCTGGCCGACGCCGCCATCGATCCCGGGCAGGTCTCACTCCTGCTGCTCGCGACGAGCACACCCGATCACCTGCTGCCGCCGACGGCGCCGGCCGTCGCTCACCACCTCGGTCTGTTCGGCGCCGGGGCGATCGATCTTGCCGGCGCCTGCTCCGGGTTCCTCTACGCCCTGGTCCTCGGGGAAGCGTTCGGACGTACGGCGCCCGGGCCCGTGCTCGTTATCGCCGCGAACGTCCTGTCCCGCCGAACCGATCCGCTCGACCGGTCGACCGCGCCGGTGTTCGCCGACGGTGCCGGTGCGGTGGTCCTAGACGCGGCGGCCGACGAGGATCGAGGCGTCCGCGGCTCGTTCCTCGGCGCCGACGGATCGCTCGCCGACGCGATCGGAGTCCCGGCCGGCGGGAGCCGCCAACCCATCACGGTCGAGGGGGTCGAACGCGGCGAACACTTCATGCGGATGGAACGTGGCCCGGCGCTGTTCCATCGGGCGGCTCGCGCCATGGCGGAAGCCGGCGCCGAGGCACTGAAGTCGGCCGGGTGGACGACGCAGAGCATCGACCGCTGGGTTCCCCACCAGGCGGGCCGCCGGCTCGTGGCCGAATCGGGCCGGCTGCTCGGCATCGAGGAGGCACGAACCGTCGATCTCGTCGCGCGTCACGGCAACAGCTCCGCCGCCACGATCCCGATCGCCTTGGCAGCCGCGCGCGACGCCGGCACCATCAACCGTGGCGACGCCGTCCTGCTGACCTCGGTGGGCGCGGGACTGGTCAGCGCGGGGGTGGCGCTGCGGTGGTAGACCGCGAGACCGACCTCGGCGGCCACACACCGGCCGAACTCGCGCGGCTCGACGCCCAGCACGTCTGGCACCCGTTCACCCCGATGCGCCAGTACGCCGAGTCGGGAGCCCCGGTCATCGTCCGCGGTGAAGGGGTTCGGATCCAGGATGCCGATGGCCGCTGGTACTTCGACGGCACCTCCGCGATCTGGCTGAACGTCCACGGGCACCGTGTTCCCGAGATCGACGCCGCCATCCAGGAACAGCTCGGGCGCATCGCGCATTCGACGCTGCTGGGCCAAGCCAACGTCCCCTCGATCCTGCTCGCGGAGCGGCTCACGGCTGCCGCGCCTGCCGGCCTGGGTCACGTCTTCTACACCGACAACGGGGCGGGCGCCGTCGAGGCGGCGATCAAGATGGCCGTCCAGTTCTGGGCGAACCAGGGCATCGACCGGCGGTTCGTCCTGGGGTTCACCGACAACTACCACGGGGATACCCTCGGGGCGGTCGGCGTCGCCGCCGACGACCTGTTCCACGCCCCCTTCCTGGGGCTCCTGCCCGGACATCCACGCGTCCCGTATCCGAAACGGTTCCGCGCCGCCGATCCCGACGGGGCGCTGGAGGGCAGTCTGGCGGCCGCCGACCGCACGCTCCGCGAGCGCGACGACATCGCGGCCGTCATCGTCGAGCCCGTCCAGGGAGCGGCCGGGATCATCCCGTCACCACCAGGGTTCCTCAAGGGCCTGCGCGCGCTCTGCGACGAACACGACGTCTTGCTCATCATCGACGAGGTCGCGACGGGCTTCGGCCGGACCGGAACCATGTTCGCGTGCGACCACGAGGGCATTACCCCCGACCTGCTCTGCATCGGCAAGGGCCTGACGGGCGGGTACCTGCCCGTCGCGGCGACCCTGGCGACCGAACGGGTCTTCGACGCCTTCCTCGGAGAGATCGACGAGCACAAGACCTTCTTCCACGGCCATTCCTATACCGGCAACCCGCTGGGGTGCGCCGCCGCCCTGGCCAACCTGGACCTGCTCGAGGCCCTGCTCCCGAGGCTGCCCGCCAAGGCCGCGGTCCTAGCTGAAGAACTCGAGTCCCTCGCCGCCCATCCGCACGTCGGCGACGTCCGGCAAGCCGGGTTCATGACCGGCATCGAGCTGGTGCGTGACCCCTCGACGAACGAAGGGTTCGCCTATGGCGACCGGGCCGGGTGGCTCGTGACCGATGCGGCCAGGGAACGCGGGCTGCTGATCCGGCCGATCGGAAACGTCGTCATCTTCATGCCGCCCCTCGGATCGACGCTGGAGGAGCTGCAGGAGATGGCCGGGATCCTGCGCGAGGCGTTCGCCGAAGCAGCACCAGCATTGACGGAGCTCGCGTCGCGATGAGCGCCGGACTCTTCGTCACCGGCACCGATACCGGCGTCGGCAAGACGGTCGTGGCAGCCGGACTCGCCCGGTTGCTCGCCGATCGCGGCATCGACGTCGGCGTGATGAAGCCGGTCGAGACCGGATGGCTAGGACCGCCGGACGCCCTCCCGTCGGACGCGCTGATGCTCGCCGAGGCCGCGCGGACTACCGACCCCGTGGAGGACATCGTCCCTTTCGTCTACGACGAGCCGCTCGCACCCCTTGTCGCGGCCCGGCGCAGCGGCCGACCGGTCGAACCAGAGCGGATCGTTGCCGCCTACCAACGCCTCCGCGAGCGGCACGAGCTGATGATCGTGGAGGGCGCCGGCGGTCTGTCGGTCCCGCTGACCGAGGACCTGACGATGGCGGGGCTTGCCGCTCGCATCGGCCTGCCGGTCATCGTTGTCGTCCGCCCGGCTCTCGGAACGCTCAATCACTCCTTCCTCACCGTCGCCTACGCGAGAAGCATGTCGCTGTCCGTCGCCGGGCTGATCATCTGCGGATCCGATCCATCGACGACCGACGCCGCGGAGCTCACGAACCCCCAACTCTTGGAGGAACTCTGCGAGGTGCCGGTGCTCGGGCTCGTGCCGCGAGCTCCGTTGATCACGACGCCGAACGAGGCCGCGGCGGCCGTCGCCCGAGGCCTCGAGCCCGCTGCGGTCCTCGACGCCATCCGGGCCGCCGACGCCGTTCGGCGTTAGCGCGATACGCTCGAGGCGATGCGTCTGCTCGCGATCCCCGTCAAGTCACTGGCCGGCTCCAAGCGCCGCCTCACCCCAGTGCTTTCCCCGCTCGAGCGGGCAGCCCTGACCTTGGCCATGCTCGAGGACGTTCTCGATGCCGCCCTCGAGGTTCCCGGATGCGAGACGCTCGTCTTGTCTCCCGACGAAGCGGTCCTAGAGATCGCGGTACGCCGCGGTGCGCACGGCGTCCCTGAGGAGCGTTCCCCCCTCACCAACGCGGTCAGGCAGATCGAGCAGGAGGCGATCGACCGAGGAGCCGAGAGCCTCGGGATCCTCGTCGCGGACGCGCCGCTGGTCACCGCGGAAGCCCTGACCGACGCCTGCCGCACCCTCGGACCCGTCGTTCTCGGGGCCGGCTCCGACGGCGGGACAACGTTGCTCCTGCGCCGCCCACCGCGAGCGATCGGCGCGCGCTTCGGGAAGGATTCGCTCGCCCGCCACCTCGCGCTCGCCGCCGCGAAGGACCTCCCTGCGGCTGTCGTCCGACGTCCGGAACTCGCGTTCGACCTCGACATCCCCGAAGACATCCCCGTTCTGCTGGCGTCCGGGAGGGACGGGAGGACCCGAACCATGCTGCTGGAGCTCGGCGCCGCGGCACGGGTGCCTGCGCCAACGTAGGATACGGAGCGCACACGCAGGACCGCCCGGTCCGCCGGGCCGAACGGAGGACCGATGCCGCAGGGAACGATCAAGGAGTTCGACACGGAGAGCCGCACCGGCTCGCTGTTGATGGAGGATCGCGCGCAGGTCGAAATCGACCCGACGTCGCTGGAGGGGTCGGGGCTGCGACTGCTGCGTCTAGGTCAGCGCGTCTCGTTCGACGTTATCGAGGAATCCGGACGCAAGGTCGCGCGGTCGCTCCGGATCGTGACGGTCACCTGAGCTCGTCCTCGGGCTAGCGACGGGAGCGAGCCTTCGACTTGGCTTTCCGCTTCTTCGCCGCCATCGCATCCTTGAACGCCTTGCCGGGCGCGAACGACGGAACGTCGCGTGCCGGAACGACGATCGAAACCTCCGGCTTCCTCGGGTTCCGCGCGATGCGCTTGTTGCGCCGGACCTTCTCGAACGTGCCGAACCCAACCAGCGCAACCCGCTCCCCACGAACGACCCGTTCGCGGACCACGTCCATGGCCGTGTCGACGACCGCGGCGATGTCGGCCTTGCTCATCCCCGTCCGGCGCGAGATCTCCGCGACCAAACCGCCCTTGTTCATGCGGGGCCCCTTTCTCCGTCCCTGCGCGAGCACCCACCGTACCTACGTCGGGGTCGCCCGGTCAATCGGGGTGAGCGGCCGCCGGGTGCCTGCTACCCTGACTCCCGATTGGCCCGTGGGGTAACGGTAGCCCGGCTGACTCTGGATCAGCTAGTCCAGGTTCGAATCCTGGCGGGCCAGCAAATTCAGGGGTCAGCTGAATTGTTCGAACTCCTGACTTCCCCCGTCACTTGAATGTCGACGGTGCGCCGCTCCGCTACTGGTCAACTTGCATGCGCCCGAGCCAGTCGCGCACCAACGCGCGGAACGGATCGGGGCGCTCAACGCGGCCCAGCCAATGGCCGGCGAGGTCGAGTGTTGCGAACGTCGCCCGCGGGAATTCCTCAAGCAAGTTGTAAGCCGCAGCGAACCCGACGGTCGCGTCCTGGCGTCCGGTCAGGATGAGGCTCGGCCCCAGGAATGGGATCCCGGTCGAGTCGAGGATCGCGGGACGCTGCCTCTCAGACTCGTAGCGATGCAGAAAAGCCTGGTCCGCGTCGCGGACAGACGGCATGTCATCGCGGCGGATGAGCTCGACTGCGCGGCGGCTCTGCTCCACCAATCGTTCGGGTATCCACTCCTCGTCGGGTTCGAGATCGTCGAACGCCTCCGGAGCCGTGATGATGGTGACATGGTTGGGCGTATCGACATCGCCCTCGGCATCCGGCAGGTACGGCACCAAGAACCCCGCACCGAGCACTTGCTCCGGAAGCGAACGCACGAGGGCGAGCGAGAACATCCCTCCCCAGGAGTTCCCGGCAACAGCGAACGGTTCTTCGCCAAACAGCGCCGTCACGAGTTCGATCAGGATATCGACCATTTGGTTCGGGTTGCGCAACCAGTCGGGCGCGGGTGTGGTGCCGTGACCCGGAAGATCGATGTAGACCCGCCGCCAGCCGCGGTTGTCGTCGAAGACCTCCTCGAGATCGGCCATCATGTAACGGTGGTCACCCTGCCATCCATGGATCACGAGGAGCGGACGTCCCTCGCCATCTTCCTGGTACGCAATCGGGATGCCCTGCACTTCGACCGTGTTCACGCGGGTGCCGTCGCCTCGAAGAATGCAAGCATCGTCGCCGTTTCGAACTTCGTCGCTACTCCGCCCCAGAAATGTGGGCCGTCCCAACTCGCGCTGACCACCGTGGCCCCGGTTGCACAATCCGGGTATTGAACGGCTACCCAGCCCCGGTTCCCGTCGTTCGATGTTGGGTACGGGATGGGCGTTGCCGAGCACCCCTGAGCCTTGACCCAGGCCTTCAACGTCTCGGCGGCGGAGTCGTAGATCATGCCGTCAGAGGGGGAGGGCTTGCCGGTGCCGGGGATAATCCTGTCCTCGGTGCTCCACACCTGAAAGAAGTCCATCGGCGTCCTGGGTGCGCGCGCGTAGCCGTTCGCAGAAAATCCGTGGTGCGGAGATACTGCGGTAAAGACATCGGCCATGCGCCATGCGAGCGATTGTGTCGTTTGCGCCCCCTGGCTGAACCCCGTCAGATACACACGGTCGGTGTTCACGGTGAAGTCCTTCTCGGTTTTGGCGATCATCGCGCGGAAGAATCCTTCGTCATCGGCGTAGGACGTGCCCCAGTGGCACTTCTGCTTGAGTGCCGACGGAGGCCCGTCCGCGTATACGCCGTAGTCGTATGACTTCAAGTGACTCCGGACGCCGCCCCGTCTGCCGCATGTCGGGCCGTCGGGTCCCGAACTGTGGTGCGAATCGATGTCGTTGAACGAGGTAACGTTTCGCCGGTACGGGTCCGGATATTGCGGACTCGTTCCCATCGGGAGCCCGTCCGGAAACAGTCCGATGTATCCGAGCTTGTCGATCGGCTCGGCGATCTGCGTTTCCTTCTGAAACTCCAAGCCGTTGCCAAAGTACCCGTGGAGGCCAACGAGCAGGGGCCTCGGAGTGCAGTCGTAATTCGACGGCACGTTCAGCCAGTACCGGCGGATCTCACCGTCGAAGTGCAGGGTCCTCGGCACCGTCTTGCCCGCCTCGCCGCCGGCGAACTCGCAGGTCGAGGACACCGGATACGGAGGGCTTCCCGCAGGCGACGATGCGCGCGCGACGGGACGCGCCGTGCTGGTGCAGGCCGCAAGAGCAAGAAGAACGAGCGCAAGGCTGATCGTGGCGCGCTTCAAGGTCACAGGGTTCCCACCATTCCGCCCGCAACGGGCAATGTGATGCCGGTCACATAGTCGGCATCGGACGAGACGAGGAAAGCGTGGACGGCGGCAACTTCTTCGGCTGACCCCGCGCGCGCCATGGGCACATCCGCGATGAGCGTCTCTCGCAACTCGGCCGGGATGCCAACGGCATCGCCGGGCTGCTTCGCCTGCGTCAGACGCGTGTCGATGAAGCCGGGCGCCACCGCATTCACGTTGATGGCGAATGGTGCGAGTTCGCGCGCCATCGTGCGCGTCGTGGCGATGAGGGCACCCTTGGCCGCCGCGTAGTTGTACTGGCCCGGATTGCCCGTGAGCGCCGACGCACTCGCGGTGAAGGTGATCTTCCGGTGATAGGCAACCGCGCCGCGCTCTGCCATCTCGGCCTTGGCGACATCGCGAAGGTACGGCATGGCAGCCAGCGTCGTGTGGAACGCGGTCTTGAGATTCGCATCCAGCACCAGGTCGAAGAGCTCGTCATCCATCTTGTGGAACATCTTGTCGCGGCTGGTCCCCGCATTGTTTACGACGATATCGAGCTTGCCGAATGCCTCGATCGCTCGCGCGATGAGCGCGTGTGCCTGCTCGAGCTCCACCGTGTTCGCGACAACGGTGAGCGCTTCGCCGCCCGCCGCGGCGATCAGCGCGACCGTTTCCTCGGCCGGGCCGGCGTCGATGTCATTGACGATCACCGAAGCACCTTCGGACGCGAGTCGGAGCGCGGTCGCCTGGCCGATCCCCCGGCCTGCGCCGGTCACGATCGCGACCTTGCCTTCGAGTCGGTTCATGTCCCGCTCCTCACATCGTCCAAGGCCGAGCGAAGCCCCCGAGGGATGTTGCGCTCGGCGTCGTAGAACGGGAGTTCCACGATGGTGGACGCCTCGGATCCGTCTTCGAGCATCACCTGGGCGCCGAGCCATTCCCCCGGTTCGTCCATCACCACGTACCCGATACCGCACTGAAGGTGGGGGGACCACGCGCCGGCGGTCACCCGTCCGACCACGGCCCCATCTTGAAGGACCGAGCGGCCAGGGACGGGGACAGCGGGACCCGCGATCCCGAAGAGTCTCGGTCGCTGGTCTGCCGCCGCAAGGGCATCTCTCCCCAAGAAATCCTCCTTCGTCAGATCCACGAACTTCCCGAGACCAGCCTCGTATGGGGTCATCGCTGGCGTCATGTCGGTTCCGTTGTCGAGGATGCCTGCTTCGATCCGCCGGATGCCGAGTGAGGACAGGCTCTGCACCGCGAGGCCATGTGGCGCGCCTGCCGCGATCAGGTGCTTCCAAAGCGCCGGGCCATCCACACCGGGCAGGGTGTAGACCTCGAAGCCGAGTTCGCCCGACCAGCCGGTGCGCGAGACGATGACCTGCTGCCCGCCCATCGCGACCTCCGCAACCGCGAAATACCGGAACTCCCGCAGGGGCCCGTCACACGCATCTTCCAAGATCTCGAGTGAGGTGGGGCCTTGGATCTGCAGCACCCAGGAGTCCGGATCGGTGATGGCCACGTCCATGCCCTCGGCCTGCGCGCGCACCCACCCGAGGAAGTCGCCGTCCGCCAGCACGTACCAGAAGCGCTGCGGCGAGAAGCGGATCAGCACGCCGTCCATCAGGATGCCGCCGCGCGAATCACACGCAAGGCCGTACCCCGCACGATGCGGCCGCAGATCGTCTACCTTGCGCGTCAAGAGTCTATTGAGAAGGCGCACCGCATCGGGACCCTCGAACTGCATCGGCCGCTCGGGCACATCGAAGAGCGCTGCCGCTCGGCGCAACACCCAGTAGTCCTCAACCGGATCGGCGCCGAGCGCGAGTGGATAGAGCCGACCGCCGTACACCCCGAAGACCGCCTCGTCGGTGACGTATTCGTCCAGGAAGGGCGAGGCGGCGAAGCGTTTGGCACTCACGCGCATCACCGGATGGGAGTCCGCGTAGTTGCGCCCGCTCATCAGAGCCGCTCCAGCAGCGTGGCGTTTGCCTGACCGCCGGCCTCACACATCACTTGCAATCCGTACCGCCTCTCGGTGCGATGCAACGCGTGCACCAACGTGGTCATAAGCTTCGCCCCGCTGGCTCCCATCGGGTGACCCAGGGCGATGGCCCCCCCGGAGGTGTTCACGTGCGACTCGAACCACGCATCGTCGATGTCGAGTTCGCGCTGCCACGCGAGCACGACCGACGCGAACGCTTCGTTGATCTCGATCAGATCGATGTCATCCAGCGTGAGGCCCGTCTTCTCCAGTAGCTTGCGCGTTGCGGGGATGGGGCCGGTCAGCATCATCACCGGGTCATCGCCGATAGCGATGGAGGCGACCACGCGGGCCAGTGGCTTCACGCCGAGGGCTCGCGCGCGCGAGGCGGAGGCGAGCATGATGGCCGCCGCACCATCAGAGATCTGTGACGCGTTGGCCGCCGTGATGGTCCATCCGAGCTGGCCGGGGAACAGCGCCTCTTGCGACTCGTCGCGGAACGCGGAGTCGAGTGAGGCCATGCGCTCGCGGTCGGGTTCCATACGCACGCACTCGTCCACTTCCAGAAGGCCGTTCGGGGTTTCCACCGGGACCAGTTCGTCATCGAAGTGGCCGGCGCGGGTAGCCGCGGACGCTCGTACGTGCGAGCGGTAAGCGAAGTCATCCTGTTCCTCGCGCGTGATCTTCCAGCGCTCCGCGATGAGATCCGCGGAGATGCCTTGGTGTACCAGGCGCCCACCATAGGACTCGATCAGGTGGTCGCTGAAGGCTTGCTTGCCCGCGGTGGACGAGTAGATGGGAACCATCGTCATGTGCTCGACGCCCGAAGCGACCACCAGGTCATAGGCTCCGGCTTGGATGCCTTGCGCGGCGAACGCCACCGCTTGCTGGGAAGACCCGCATTGGCGGTCGATCGTGGTGGACGGCACCGACTCGGGTAAACCCGCTGCGAGCCACCCGTTGCGCGCGATGTTCAGCGACTGCTCGGCTACCTGGCTCACGCAGCCAGCGATGTGGTCATCGACGGTCACCGGATCCACGCCTGTGCGCGACATGATCCCGGTGAGTGCGGTCGCCAGGAGGTCCACCGGGTGCACTTCGGTGAGCGCCCCCTTGCGCCTGCCGACGGGGGTGCGTACGGCTCCGATGATCAGGGCGTCTTCCATCTTCATCCTTCCTTGGGCGTCGGCGGCGCGTCAGATGCGTGAGCGGTTGCATCGATCTGTGCGCGCAGATCTTTCTTGCTGAACTTGCCCGTCGCGGTCTTCGGGATCTCCTCGACGAACACGACCCCGTCCGGCACCTGCCACTTCGCGAAGCGCTCTCGAAGGAAGTCCAGCAGTTCGACTGGGTCGACGTCCTTCGCCTTCACCACGACGGCCAGCGGGCGTTCGCCCCAGACCGCATCGGGCAGAGCGATGACTGCCGCCTCGCGCACCGCATCGTGTTCCATCAGCACGTTCTCCAAGTCGATCGAGCTGATCCACTCGCCGCCGGACTTGATCAGATCGCTGACCCGGTCACTGATCTTGATGTAGCCGTGCATATCCATCGCCGCGATATCACCCGTGCGAAGCCAGCCATCGTCGGTGAACTTGTCCTCGCCGGCTCCCGCGAGATAGGACCCGGCGATCCATGGGCCGCGGACCTCGAGTTCGCCGATGGTTTCACCGTCCCAGGGCGCCGACCCGTCCGGTGTCATGACACGCGCTTCCACCAGTGGCGAGGCTCGTCCTTGCGTCGCGCGGAAGCGGATCTGCTCGTCGTGAGGCGCGGTCTCGAGCCCGGGCTTGAGACGGGCCACGCTGCCGAGCGGTGTCGTCTCGGTCATCCCCCACGCGTGCAAGATGCCAACGCCCAGCGAATCAAACGCCTCGATCATGGCCGGTGGTACCGCCGAGCCTCCCACCAACATCGTGCGCAGGCGGGACAGGTCAAACGTCTCAGGGCTCGCCTGGACCGCCTCCAACACCCGCGCCCAGACCGTCGGCACTCCCGCCGTGAACGTCACGCCCTCGTCCACGATGAGTTCGAGCAGGCTCGCCGCATCCAGTTGCGGACCCGGAAGCACGAGTTTCGCTCCGACCATCGCGGCGGTGTACGGCAGGCCCCATGCGTTCACATGGAACATCGGCACCGCAGGCATCACCACGTCGTGTGAGGACAGGTTGAACTCGTCCGGCATCGCCTCGACGATCGAGTGCAGCACGAGCCCGCGATGGGTATAGACAACCCCCTTCGGATCGCCCGTCGTCGCGGACGTGAAGCACATCGACGCAGCGTCATCCTCCTCAAGGGTCGGGAGGTCACGGGCAGACGAAGCGGAAGCGGAAGCCAAGAGGTCCTCGTAGGCGATAGCACCCTGCCGCATCCCGGACGGTTTCGCGCTCCACACGATGACATGCTCTGGCCAGGCGTCTTTCGGCAGGTCGGCGAGTCCGGGGAGACAACTCTGGTCGATCAGGAGCACCTTGTCCTCGGCCGCGCGCATGACGTAGGCGACGTCATCGATGTGCAGCCGCGGGTTGATGGTGTGCAATACCGCTCCCGAGAGCGGCACGCCGAAATAGGCCTCCAGATGATTCGCATGGTTCCAGCCAAGGGTCGCGACCCGCTCGCCCTGCCGTATCCCGAGGTCGTTGAGCGCGGCGGCCAGTCGACGGCTCCGCTCAGCGATCGCTCCGTAGTTCGTCCGAGACACGCTGCCATCGGCCTCCCGAGAGACCACCTCGCGCTCGGGATAGTAGGAATCGGCCCGCTGAAGGATGTGATTGAGCGTGAGCGGATACGTCATCATCCAACCGCTCACGGGACCCTCCTCGCTCGCAGATCGAGCGACATCGCTGGCTTATTCGCCGGCACGTCGAACCAGGTCACGGGCGATGACCACGCGCTGGATCTCGGTCGAGCCATCGACCACTTGGAGCATCTTGGCCAGGGCGATGAACCGTGCCATCGGATGATCATGCAACCATCCGTAGGCGCCGAAGACTTCACTGCACCGGATCGCCGCCTGTAGCGCGACGTCGGGGCCGAAACGTTTCGCGTGCGCGATGGCCACCGTCCCGTCCTTGGAGCCGAGCAGTTCCGCAGCGCGCCGCGTGAGTCCACGCGCTGCCTCGAGTTCGGTGGCCACATCGGCCAGCATCCACGCGATGCCCTGGTGCTCCACCACGGGCTTGCCGAACACCTCTCGCTCCAAGCCGTAACGCATCGCGACATCAAGGGATTCCGCGTGCAGCCCGTTCGAGATCGCAGCGATATCGAACCGTGCTACATCGATCGCGCCCAGCGCCGCCTGCATGCCCGATCCCGGCGGGGCAAGGACGTGGGCAGGCGCCCCATCAAGCGCCATCTCGGTGATCGGCAGGAAGTTGGCCGATGCCTTTCGGTAGGGCTCCGTGAACGACACACCCGGTGCATCCCCCGCGACCACCATCATGGCGACGTCGCGATGCCCGGGCTCCGTCGATGTCTTCGCGACCACCAGGAACACGTCCGCCTCTCCCCCGAGCGACACCCACGCCTTGCGTCCACTCACGGTCCAGGAACCGTCGTCTGCCTGCGTCGCCAGCGTCGTGATCGCGGTTGCGTCGGATCCAGCGTGCGGCTCCGTGAGGCAGAAGCCCCCGAGCGCCTCCCCGGAAACCAGTGGGTCCGCCCATGCGCCGCGCACCTCGTCGTCGCCGAAGCGGGTGATCGCCGAGGCGACGGCGTTGTGCATCGACATCGAGAACGCGAGTGCCGCATCCCCGCGTCCAAGTTCTTCGAAGACGCCCACCGCCTCGGGGAAGGACAGGTCCAGGCCCCCTTGGTCAGCCGGAGCGAACATGCCGGTCAGCCCCGTCTCCTTCACCGCTTGCCGGGGATAGGAGCCAGACTGCTCCCATCCATCGATCGAGGGCCGCACGACGGTGCGAACGAATTCCTTGGCGAGTTGTACCGCATCGGTTGACATGGCCGTAGGCTAGGGTAGATTGACGCTCCAGTCAACTTAGCGCCCGGCGACCCAGCACGTCCCACTGCCGAACCGTCATCGCACGGAGAAGCCAAGCCCTCCTGGGAATCGACCTCGAACGGGGCTAATCTGACGGACACGTCAATATTCGTTGAAACAGGATGGAGATCTAGCGTGAGTCCGCGCCCGAGCGTTGAAGCTGAGAGACGAGAGGAAGTGCTGGCCGCAACCTGGGCCTTGATCACCGAGCGCGGCGCCGACGGTGTGCGCATCGCGGATATCGCCGAGCGGGTGGGGAGCAGCACCGGGACCATCCACTATTACTTCGAAACCAGGCAAGACGTCCTCGACGCGGCCTTCCGGTTCGCCGTCGCCGATTCTCGGCGCCGCTCTGAGGAGGCCCTGGCTGGCCATACCGATCCGTGGTCCCGTTTGGTCGCGCTGCTCGAGGCGCACATGCCTCGCGGCGAGGTACGGAAGGAATGGCTGATCTGGCTCCAGCTTTGGTCGGAGGCGTCCGTGCGACCGAAGCTTCGCGCTCTGAACGAGGAGAACTACCGCAACTGGATCGACCTCGTGGAGACGATCGTGCGCGACGGCCAGCGCGAAAGCCAGTTCCAGCCCGTCGACGCTCGAGCCTTCGCGACGCAACTGCTCACGATGATGGACGGGCTCGTGATCCAGGTGACGATGGATTCGGCGGAAGTGGACCTTGCCCGTTTGCGCGAACTCTTGCTCGGGTTCGCCAGAGGCCAGCTGCTATGACGTCCTCCACGATCACGATCGAGGCTCCCTACTACGGGTTCGAAGGTATCGGACACGGTGGCTACACCGCAGGCCTTCTTGCCGAGCACCTCGACGGTCAAGCCGAAGTGAAGTTCGTTTCCCCGCCCCCGATGGAGGTGCCACTCGATATCGAGGACCGCGACGGCGTGCTCACCCTCCTCGCCGCTGAACAAGTGATAGCGGAGGCGCGGCCCGCCAACCTCGACATCGATATCCCGACGTTCCCTTCCCTGGCGGACGCTCGCCTGAGCACGGAGGCGTACCGGAACATCCCGCACCACCCGTCACCGATGTGCATGACCTGTGGACCCAGGCGCCATATCGGCGAGGGTCTACGGGTCTTCGCAGGCCATATCGCCGGCGCGCCGGTGGCTGCGGCTCTTTGGGAGCCCCACCCGAACTTCGCGGATGCAGAAGGTTTCGTGAAGAAGGAGTTCGTTTGGGCCGCCCTGGACTGCCCGACCTACTGGGGGATCCGCGCCGCGACGGCCGATCCCGGCCGGATAGTGACCGCCCGACTTACGGCGCACTTGATCCGCCCAGTCCCCCGGAATGAGCCAGTGATCGTCACAGGATGGCCGATCGCGGAGCGTGGGCGATTGCTCCGAGGTGGCGCGGCCATCGTCTCGGCGGATGGGGAACCCTTCGCGATCGCCGAGGCAACCTGGATCCGCTCGGAATAGGCTCCGCCGGTCCATCGCGCGAGCCTACAGCGCGTCTAGAGGTAGCGCTGAATCAGCCCTTTGATGAACGGATTGAGGATGTCCTGCGTGTGCCCGTAGATGGAGCAGTGGCCCATGCCGGCGAACTCGTGGTACTCACCATTCCCCGCGAGCCGCGCAACTTCTTGCCCGTCTTGGGGCACAGCCTGCACGTCTTGCTCGAAGGCCATCACATGCATGGGGACGTGGCAATCGGGGAGCTGCTCGGTTTGATCGAAGAGCACACACGGCAGCCACTGCGCCTCGATCGAGTCCTCTTCGCCGCCTGCCATGTAGTACGGGAGCGTTTCCTCTTTGAGCTTCGCGTAGAGCTCGCGATCACCGAGGACCTTCGCGGGGTAGAACATGGCCATGTAGTGGATGAACGCCATCTCACCATCCAGGTGCTTACCAGCGCGGCGCCACTCGATCTCGGCCATCTGATAGTCCCAGGTCCAGCCGACGCTGCGAGCGCCGGTCCCCATCGGGATCGCGACCCGGACGAGGTCCGGTCGGTCGATCGCCACCTGCTGCACGATCCCGGCGCCGAACGACAAGCCAACCAGTGCGACCGGCGGCTCGCAGACCGCCTCGATCAGGTCGGAAACGTCGCGAGCGAAGTCCTCGATGGGCCAGGGCTGTGGCGTACTGCACGTCGTGCTTCCGACGCCGCGCGTGTCGTAGGTGGTGTTTCGAAACTCCTGAAAGTCGGGCAGCTGATACCCCCAGGAGTCGTAGGTCCCACCAGCCCCCGACACCCAGACGACATCGGGTCCCTCTCCGACTCGCTCGTAGTGGATGTCTGCAAGTGAACCCGCAACGATCGGCATCGATCCCTCCTTCGTGCACAGACTGGGCGATGTCGGGCGACACTATCAGCCTCCGAAGCCCCCGTGTATGGTGAACCGGTATCTTCGACAAGGAGCACGGATGCCACGGTACTTCGCAGCTCGACTCGGAGCATCACTCGTCGGCTTCGCGCTCATTTGCGCAGCGTGCACATCGGGTGGTGGCACCGGGAGCGGACCGGACAGCAGCAGCGGAAGCCAACAGGGCGCCGGGAATCCTGGTGGCTTCTTGCGCATCGCGCAGACCGAGCAGATCGACTCGATGAACCCGTTCGTCGCGTTCAATCTCACCCCGTTCATCCTCTTCATGGAGGAATACCCCACGCTCGTGCAATACGCACCCGACGGCTCGTTCCAATCGGAGTTCGCGACATCGTGGTCCCACAACCCCGACTCCACCGAGTGGACATTCCACACGGTCCCGGATGCGAAGTGGTCAGACGGTCAACCCCTCACCGCGGAGGACGTGGCCTGGACGCTGAACCTCACGATCAAGTACAAGGATCAGGCCACTGCTCATCAAGCTGGCTACGTCGCGCACATGACCTCGGCCGAAGCAACCGACGACAACACGGTCGTCCTGCACTACGACGCCCCCGTCACCAATGCACTCGCGCAGATGGTGTACGTCTATGTCCTTCCCGAACAAGTTTGGGGCAAGTACGCCACCGGCGACGGGAAGGCGCTCCGCGATTTCCCGAACCTCCCGGTCGACGGAGAACCGGTGGTGTCAGGCGGCCCGTTCATGCTCACCGAGTACAAGCAGGACCAGGTCGCGAAGTTCGAACGCAATCCCAACTGGTACGGCCCGAAGCCGAGCATCGACGGGTTCGGCATGCAGTACTTCGCCACCAATGACGCCGCCGTGCAATCGCTCAAGACCGACGCGGTCGACATGCTCAATGGAGTCCCGACGACGGCAGTGCAGACGCTGAAGGATGCCGGCCTCACCGTCGTCGAAGCACCAGGGACGACCTACCACGAGATCATCATCAATTCGAACCCCAAGGAACCCATCAAACATCCGGAACTCCAAGATCCTGCCGTCCGGCAGGCCATGTCCCATGCGCTCAACTACGAGGAGATCGTGAACTCAGCCTGGGGCGGATTCGCGCAGCCCGGCTACTCCATCATCCCTCCCGCAAGTGGGAAGGAAGTGGACTCCGGCAAGCCATGGACCGATCCGTCGCTCAAGCCATACGCGTACGATCTCGCTCAGGCGAACCAGATCCTGGATGACGCTGGCTACGCGATGGGACCGAACGGATACCGCATCGCGGATGGGCACGAGATGCAGTACGACGTCATCTTCCCCCACTACGAACTGGGTTCGGGTCAGCGCGCATTCGACATCGTCAAGGGCGACTTCAAGTCGATCGGTATCGGCCTCACCGCGAACGTGATGAACGACAACGCGGCCTACTACGCCAACATCAAGGACAAGTACACCGATTTCGACTTGATCTTCTGGAGTTGGTCGCTCTCGAGGGATCCCGACTTCAGTCTGTCGGTTCTGACCTGTGACCAGTGGTACAACTGGAGCGACTCGGCGTACTGCAACCCTGCCTACGACAAGCTGTATTTCCAGCAGTCCAAAGCCGCGACTGGGGCCGAGCGGGTCCAGCAGGTGTATGAGATGCAGCAGATGATCTACAAGGACATGCCCTACCTCGTGTTGAACTATCAAGACGATGTGACCGCCTGGAGCCCCGCGTGGACCGGATTCGTCCCCCCCGATGCGCCCTTCAACGGCCTCACCTCGGATTCCAAGGATCCGCTGAGCACCGTCCACCTCGCGGGCTAAGCGTCTCAGGACGGGCCATCCTCCAGACATGAATCGCGGCGGATACATCCTCAAGCGTCTTGCCTTCGCCTTGGCAACCATATTCGTGGCGATCACCTTGAATTTCGTCTTGTTCCGGATGATGCCGGGGAACTACGCCGACCAGATCAAGTCACCCCATGCAACCGCCGAGGCCAAGCAAGCGTTGGTCGACGAATTCGGACTCGATCAGCCCATGTGGCAGCAATACCTTCTGTACCTCAAGAACCTCACGCACCTGAACATGGGCATCTCAGTCGTCAACAATCTGCCGGTCTGGCCACAACTGACCGCGGCCCTGTTTCGGACCATGGGGATGTTGCTTCTGGGAACCGGGGCCGCGATCACGCTCGGCATGTTCACCGGCGTCACGGCTGCGTGGAAGCGCGGCACCGCGGTCGAGCACACGTCCGTGATCAGTGCCCTTGCGTTCTATGCCGTGCCGACGCAGTGGCTCGCACTGATCATCTACGTCTATCTGGCACCGGTCTTCCACCTCCCGATCCAAGGGATCACCGATGTCTTCGCAACGAAGACCGGGTGGGCATACGCCATGGACGTCCTCGCCCACATGATCCTCCCCGCGCTCACCCTCTGCTTGACCTTGTACGGGGAGTACACGTTGGTCATGCGCTCGGCGATGCTGGAAACGATGGGCGAGGACTACGTGCTAACCGCACGGGCGAAGGGACTCCCCCAGCGCGTCGTCGTCCGGAAGTTCGCGATGCGCAATGCCACGCTGCCGATGGTGACCATGGTCGCACTCTCCCTGGGCTCGATCGTCGCCGGATCCCTGCTGATCGAGACCGTCTTCTCCTACCCGGGCGTCGGCTACATGCTCACGCAGGCCGTGTTCAACCACGACTATTGGATGATGCAGGCTGGCTTCCTCGTGATCACCGTGTCCGTCATCTTCTTCAACCTGCTGGCCGACCTCCTCTACTTCAAGCTCGACCCAAGGATCACCGAATGAGTGACCCGGGCATCGTCGCAGAGGGCTTTCCTGAAGAGATGCCGCACCCCGGTCCCGGAGAAGACGAGCGTCGCACCGCGGGCCTCGGCGGCGGTGGGAACGGCAAGCCGCGCGGGGCGCTGCTGCAGGTCTTGAAAGACAGGCCGTCGGCTTTGGTCGGCGCCGTCACGGTGGGAGGCATCATCATCATCGCGATCTTGGCGCCGCTCCTTGCTCCTTATCCGCTTGATTGGTCGAAGGGCGGGGTGTTCTGCCCCCCTTCCGCGCAGCATGTGCTCGGATGCACCGATGCCGGACGCGACATGTTGACGCAACTCATGTACGGCGCCAGGGTGTCGCTGATCGTCGGGCTTGCGGCCACGATCATCGCCATGGTCATCGGGGGAGGCGTCGGCATCGTCTCGGGCTACTACGGTGGAGGCATCGATACCGGTCTGATGCGCACGACCGACTACCTCATGGTCATCCCGGATGTGCCACTGATGATCGTGGCTGCCGCCCTGTATGGGGGATCGCTTCAGAACATCATCATCATCATCGGCGTGCTCCTGTGGACGTGGACGGCCCGCGTGATCCGTTCGCAGGTGAAGAGCATCAAGGAACGCGTCTACGTCAAGAGGGCGCGTTCACTCGGGTTGAGCAACCGGAAGATCATCTGGCACCACATCCTTCCCCAGGTCATGCCACTGCTGATCGCCAACACGGTGTTGATGGTGGCGATCGCCATCTTCGACGAGACGGCGCTCGCCTTCCTGGGCCTCGGCGATCCCACGCGGGTGTCCTGGGGAACGCTGATCGAGGCGGCGGCCAACAGCAGTGCCGCGAGCACGGGAGCCTGGTGGGCGATCATCCCGCCCGGCATCGCCGTCGGCATCCTGTGCCTCGCGTTGATGATGTGGGGAACCGCCATCGAGGATGCTTTGAATCCTCGACTGAGGGTCTCGCACTTGGCGGCGAACCACTTCCGGATCCGCCCGGTGCCACCCGAGAAGGAGAACCCCACATGAGCCTGCTCGAACTTCGTGACCTCCACGTTTGGTTCGACCTTCCCCATGGCGAATTGCACGCCGTCCAAGGGGTCAGCCTCACGTTAGAGAAGGGTCAGCGTCTCGGCCTCGTCGGGGAATCCGGCTGTGGGAAGACGACCACGATCTTGGCCGTGATGGGCCTGCTCCCACCGAGCGCGTGGGCCGCTGGCGAGGTGCTGCTTGACGGCGTGAACATCCTGTCCGAGCGCGAGGAAAGCATGCAAGGCCACCGCTGGAAAGACATCGCCATGGTGTTCCAGGGGGCGATGAACGCCTTCAACCCAGTGAAGTCTGTCGGGTCGCAGATCGACCAGGCGATGCGCTTCCATGACGTCGCCGAAGGGGCAGCGGCCACCAAGCGGACCGGCGAACTCCTCGAGTTGGTTGGGATCCCGGCCGAGCGTGCGAGCAGGTTCCCTCATGAGTTCTCCGGAGGCATGCGGCAGCGTGCGGCGCTCGCGATGGCCCTGTCCTGCAACCCGAAGATCCTGCTGGCTGACGAACCGACCACGGCGCTGGATGTGATGGTCCAGGCGCAGATCCTCCAACTGCTCGAGGACCTGGCGAGCGAACTCGACCTAGCCCTGGTCCTCGTGACGCACGATCTGCCAGCCGTCGCTCAGGTGTGCGACCGGGCCGCTGTGATGTATGCGGGCAAGATCATCGAGTCCGGATCGATGGACGAGCTCTTCCACGATCCCAAACACCCGTACACCCGCCTCCTGTTCGCGGCCACGCCGGATCTGTCGGGTCAAGAGGATGTCATCTCGATCCCCGGCGCCCCGCCACGTCTGGATCAAGACATCCTGGGTTGCTCCTTCCGCCCGCGCTGCGACGCGGCCATCGAACGCTGCGAGCGGGACACGCCCCGACTGGCATCGGTGGGTGCCGAGCGCTTCGCGGCGTGTCATCTGAACGACGTCGGGGCGCAAACCCCATGAGCAACGACGGACTCGCTCCCCCATCGGCCCCCGCCCTCCTCGAGGTGCAGGACCTCGTCGTCCGCTACCCCGTCCGCCGAAAGATGAGCGAAGCCATCCGTCGCAAACCGAGGGAGGAGGTCCATGCGGTCGAGGGGGTCAGCTTCTCGATCGCGGCGGGAGAGATGCTGGCGTTGGTCGGTGAGTCCGGATGCGGCAAGACGAGCACCGCCCAGGCTGTCGGCCGGATGGTGGATGCCACGTACGGATCTATCCGGCTGGAAGGAACCGACACGACGAACCTTTCAGAAAAGGAGCTTCGGCCTCTTCGCCGACGGATGCAGATGATCTACCAAGACCCCTACGAAGCCTTGGACCCTCGCTTCCGCGTTCGCCGTACGATCGAAGAGCCGCTCCTTGCGCACGGGATCAAGGGCTCGCCTCAGGATCGGGAGGCACGCATCGAGGCTGCGCTTGAGCGCGCTGGCCTGACACCTCCCGAGCTCTTCGCAGATCGCTACGCCCACGAGTTGTCGGGCGGACAACGACAGCGGGTCTCGATCGCGGCGAGCTTGGTGCTTGAGCCGTCACTGCTGATTGCCGACGAACCCGTGTCGATGCTTGATGTGTCGGTACGCGCTGGCATCCTCGGGCTGTTGGACAGCCTTCGACGCAATGGACTCGGTATCTTGATGATCACCCATGACCTGTCGACCGCCGGGCATTTCGCGGATCGCATCGCGGTGATGTACCTGGGCCGTATCGTCGAGGAAGGGCCCGCCAAAGATGTCATCAGCGATCCGCAGCACCCCTACACCAAGGCGCTGCTGTCGGTTGTCCCCAGTCGTGATCCACGAGAACGAAAGGCGCCGCAGATCCTGCTCGGAGAAACCCCTGATGCGGTGCAGATACCGAGCGGCTGCCGGTTCCACCCGCGCTGCCCAGTCGCGGAGGACCGCTGTCGTGTCGACGACCCCTCCCTGCACCGGCCGGCCTCCATCGCGGAAGGCGAGTCTCATCGCGCCGCTTGTCTTCTCGTCTAGAACACCAGCAGCTCTCAGTGCGCTGGCGGTGTCTTCGTTCGGCGCTCGGTGCTGAACATCGGGGTTGCGACGATGGTCGCTCGCTCCTTGTTATCGCCCACCAGAATGGAGGTACCGATGGCCCCTTGCCCGCTGAGTACCGTGCCGATACCGACATTCTTCTTGAGGAAGTAGTCGAAACCGCCGGTACTGATCAGACCGATCTCGGTGCCGTCTTCCGCGAAGAGCTGCACGCCCGAGAGCGAGTAGATCCCGGTGTCCGACGTGTCTTCCATCTCGACCGATACGAACTGCCACTTCGGCCCCCGCGCCTTCTCTTGGATCAGAGCGGCCTTGCCGATGAAGTCGTCCTCACGATCCAACTCCACGAGCCACGCCAAACCCAATTCGGCTGGGGTGCGTTCGAAGTCCGGATCACCGCCGGTGCCCGCCATGGCGCAGTCGGCGCTGGGATCGACGAAACCACACTCGGCGCGCAGCAGATCGATGGCGTCATAGCCAGCGGGGCTCACCGCGACGGAGGTGGACACCAGCGCCTGCCACACGGCATCCGCTTGCTGCGGCTTGCAGAAGATCTCGTAGCCCAAGTCGCCGATGTAGTTCGTTCGCGAGATGTAGAGGGGCTCCCCGCCGAGCGCATCGTCGGTGAAGGTGAAGGCCCGAAGATGCTCGAGGTTGGTGGCACCCGCGGCCACGAGCAGCGCGTAGGACTGTGGCCCCTGAACCGAAAGCCCGGCCAGTTCTTCGGTTGCGCTTGAGTAGGTGGCATCGCGACCCTTGGCAACCGACTCGTTGAAGTGTGTCGTCTGGTCGAGTCCTCCCTTGATCATGTATTCGGTCTCGCTGAATCGGAACAGCGTGGCGTCACCGATCGTCGCGCCACTCTCGGCGCACCACCCGACGTATCGCACGGTGTTGTCCTTCATGTCCGAGACCCTGCGGCTCATCATGTAGTCAAGCGCCGCACCTGCATCAGGTCCGCTGATGCGGTACTTGTTCATCGGCGAGATGTCGAGCACGCTCACGCCCTCGCGCGAAGCGATCATCTCTGCCTGGGTCGTGCTGATGGCGTCGGCGACGGTGAAGCCGTTCCAGCCGAACACATCTGCGTCGGGCGGGATGGTGCCGACGAAGTACGGGTGAAATGGGGTCTCGCGATCGGTCATGGCGCTCTTCCTTCCTTAGGTTCGTTGCTCGAAGTACGTCCCTGCGGCGCGGGGGCGCATGGTGTGCTCACTCGCCATCGCCTGGTTGTAGGCACCGACCGCCAGCATCGCGACGATGTCTCCTTCCTCGATCTGCGGGAACGGCTCGTCGACGGCGAAGAGATCGTCGCCCTCGTTGATGTTGCCCGAGAACGTCACCGGCCTGCGCGGCTCGGCCTCGGGAGCACGGGCGAGCGCGAGAACGATCG
The DNA here is from genome assembly GCA_964640385.1 of uncultured Actinomycetes bacterium. GTDB lineage: Bacteria > Actinomycetota > UBA4738 > UBA4738 > JBBDHU01 > JBBDIK01. The sequence goes on along the minus strand of CAZXFL010000020.1, from coordinate 6,008 downwards.
GCTCTCCGTAGACGTACCCCTGTTGGATCGCATTCCAACCGACGTCCAGACCCGCGAAGATGCTCCCCTTACGCTCCTCGACCGTCACCACCTCGGCTAGCAACACGCCTGCTTCCTTCACGAGGAACTCACCGGGTTCCACCGTCACCGTCACCCCGAGCGGAGCCAGGTGTCGAGCGAGGATTCCGGCCCAGCGCGCAAGGTCCAGCGGCTGCTCGCCCTCCAGATACGGCACGCCGAGGCCTCCACCTACGTTCACCTCTTCGATGTCATGTCCGGCCGCCCGAAGCTGCTCGGTTATCCGAGCGAGCGCTTCGATGCCCTGCTCGAACGCCGCGAGCTCCGCGCCCCGGTACGCCCAGCCGATGTGGCAATGGACAACCGCGATATGCAGTTGATGCAACCCAGCGATCTCGATCGCCTGATCGAGATCTTCCGCGTAGATGCCGAACTTGGTCGGCCGCGCACCGCTGTAGAGGTCGCCGCCATCACGCATGGCGCTGACGCTCGGGTTCACCCGGATGCCGACCCGGCGACCGGGGAAGAGTCGGCCGACCCGCCGCAACTGGCTCAGCAGGTCGGCATTGATGTGCACCGGTGTGGAAAGCGCTGCGCGCAGGTCCGCGTCGGTGAGGTTCGTCCCCGTGAGGCTGATCTCCTCGGGCGCCCATCCAGAGTCCAGCGCGAGCACCACTTCCCGGGGGGTGCAGGCGTCGATGCCAACGGCCCCGGGCGACCCCGCCTCGCCGAGGCCGCGGATGAAGTGCAGCACCTCGGGTTCCCGACAGGCCTTCATCGCGAATCGAACCCGATGGGCGGTGAGCCCCGCGCTCGCAAGCGCGCCCTGTAGTACTTCCACTTGTTCGCGGATGCGAGTGAGGTCGAACACGTAGCGAGGGGTGCCGAGTTCGCGTGCGAGCGCTTCGGCATCTCGCCCGGCGATAGACAGGCGTCCATCGCGTACCTCGAGGCCCTCGCGCGCCCACCAGGGCGACCGCTCACTCACCCGCGGGCTTCCCCCAGCGACCTCGCTTGTGGTCCTTGAGGACCTCACGGGTGGCGTTGTACCCAGGGATGCCGCACACGCCCCCAACCCCGTGCGACCCGTTGCTGCAGTGGTACAGGCCTTTGATCGGCGAGCGCCAGTCCGCATACCCAGGCGCCGGACGCATGTGGAAGAGCTGATCGAGCGACACCTCTCCAAGGAAGATGTTGCCGCCAGTGAGGCCCCACTCCTTCTCCATCTCGTACGGCCCGATCACCTGACGGTGCAGGACGGACGCCTTGAATCCCGGCGCGAGTTGGTCGTACTCATCGATGACGCGATCGGCGTAGGCGTCGATCTCTGTCTGGGGCTGCGCGTCTGACCAGGTGTGCGGGACCCACTGGGTGTAGAGCGATCCAACGTGGATACCTTCGGGTGCCAGCGTGTGGTCGACCTGCGTCGGGATCTCGCCGTCGGAGAAGGGTCGGGCTGCACCCCGACCCTCTCGTGCATCGATGAATGCGCGTTCGATGTAGTCAACGGAGTGGGCCAGCTGGATGCCTCCGGTGAAGTCGATGTCCTTGTCGGGGTCTGCGGAGAACCGAGGCAGCTCAGACAGTGCGACGTTAACCTTCACCACGCCGCTTCGCATCTTGAACCGCTTGATGTCTGCAACGAACTGCTCGGGCAATTCGGATGCATCGAGGTGTTCGAGGAATGTGATCCTCGGGTTCGCCGCGCTCATGACGACGGGAGCGAGCACCTCTTCACCACCGGTCAGCACCACGCCACGGACGCGTCCGTTCACCGTCAGGATCTTCTCGACGCGAGCGTTCGTGCGGATCTCGCAGCCGAACTTCAACGCGCTGTCACGGATGGCATCGGCGACGGCGCCCATGCCGCCTTCGGGGATCCCGTAGTCGTTGCTCATCGCACCCTCACCGGTCTCGCCGACCGCATGGTGCGCCATCACGAATGCCGTGCCGGGCTCGTAGGGGCCGGCCCAGGTCCCGATGATCCCATCGATGCAGAACGGGATCTTGACCTGGTCGGACTCGAACCATTCGTCGAGCAGGTCGGCGGCACTCATCGCCATGATCCGCGTCAAGTCCGAGATGGTGCGGCTGTCGAGTCCCCGCATCATCCACAAGAACTTCATCTGGTCGATCAGGTCGCCCGGATGCCGTGACCCGAACTTCGGCGGCTTGGCCATCATCATCGGGGCCATAGCTCCGCCCAGATGACCGAGCCACTCCATGAAGGGTTCCATGTTGGCCGCATCCTTCTTGGAGAACTTGGAGATCTCGGCGTGCTCCAGGGCGGGGTCACCGCTGGAGGCGAGATAGGAACGACCGTCGGGGAAGGGGATGTAGTACGGCCCCTGTGGGAGCGTCTTGATCTTGAGGTCCAGGTCCTGGCGGATGAGGTGCGGGATGTGGCTGAAGACGTAGGACAGGGTTGGCACCTTGATTTCGGGGGCCTCTGGCCAGGGAGCATCGGTCGCCGCGGCGCCGCCGGTCTTGTGTCGGGCTTCCAGCACGACGGCGTTCGCGCCCGCCTTGGCGAGATAGGCCCCCGCGACCAGGCCGTTGTGTCCTCCCCCGATAACGATGGCGTCATACGTCTCGGTCATGTCGTTACTCCCTGCGTTGGCGTCGGCCTACGACAGCAATCGCTGTTCGTATGGGTAATTCACGAGAAGTTCCGGGCCGTCCTTGGTGATCAGGTACTGGTCGCCGAGCTTCACACCGTCCCTGGCGCCGACTTCGCCGAAGTAGCCCTCGATGACCATCACCATGTTCTCCTCGAGCACGTAGTCCACCGTTGGCGCCTCTTCGTCTGCGTACGGGAAGCTCGGACCTTCGTCCTCCAGCCCTACGCTGTGCCCAAGCACTTCGTAGCGTTGCGCTCGGTATTTCTCGGGGAAGGGCGGGACCTTCTCGGCGAACTCCCAGAAGGAGGTGCCCGGCTGCATCAGCTCGGCGGCTCGGCTCACGTAGTCATGCGCGGCGCGATAGGCGTCCTGCTGATGCGCCGTCGGTTTGCGATCGCCACACAGGAACGTGCGGGAGACGCAGAAGAAGTAGCCCTCGACGCCGTTCGCATCGGTGTCCACCCAGACCAGGTCACCGTCCTTGGCCGCCATGTCGGCCGCTTCGGTCCGCCACGGGTTGGTGTTTGCCCCCACCTCCACGCCGCGAGTGATCTGGAACTCCCCGCCGCGTCGAAGGAGCGTATCGGTCAGCGTGGCGAGCAGTTCGTTTTCTCGCACACCGGGCGTGATGGCCGCCTCCATGTTGGCGAGCATCTCCTCGATGATGGGGCCGTTCACGCGGAACGCGTGCACCTCTTGCGGGGTCTTGACCACGCGCGCCTCGAGCATCACCGGTCCCGAATCGATCAACGTGAAGCCCAGGTCCTGGAGCGCCAGGAACCCGGGCGTGGTCAGTCGGTCGAGCGCGATCGGTTCGTTCTCGACGCCGCGTTCGCGGAAGGCATCCTGGATCTCCCGCGCCCATTCACGAGCCCATGGCATCGCGTCGTCACCCGAGAACTCCCAGTCCCACAACATCGGCCGGACGTCATCGAGCATCGGCGCGGTCAGGTGCATCGAGTTGTTGTGCTCGAACAGGATGGGCTGCCCTTCGGCGAACACCAGGGCGCAGCGGAAGAAATATCCGAGCCCGTACACGGTCATGATCGCCGTGCCCGTGGCGTACCGCACATTCATCGGCTGGGTGAGCAGGCAGGCAGCGATGCCTCTTGCTCGCATCGCTGCCTGCAGCCGTTCGAGTCGCTCCGAGCGCAGCTGCGGAAGATCGATCTCCCGCATCTCGCTCTCGCCGCCATCCATCGTCACGCGTTAGCGCCCAGCGGCACCTGCTTGTTCGCATCGAAGAACGGAAGCGTGGTGACGGTCGCGCTTCGCGTTCCTTCCGGCGAGATCACATCGACCTTCGTGCCCTCTTCGGTCAGGTTGATCGGCAACCACGCGTAGGCCATGTTCTGCTCGAGTCTGGGCGAGTGGGTGTAGGAGGTGACGCGCCCCACCGTCTGGCCTCCCGATTCGACCGGCCAGAAGTCCGTCATCCAGGTCGAGAAGGCCTCGCCCTCAACGGTGATGCCGACGAGCTTCTCCGAGACACCCGCATCGCGAACGCGCTGCAGCGCCTCCTTGCCGATGTGCTTCACGTCGTTGTCGAGGCAATCGGCCAGGCGCTCCATCCCGGTGACCTGGAGCGGGTTGTGCACGATCGTCATGTCGCACCCGTAGGTCAGGATGCCCGCTTCGATCCGGCGCTGATCGTTGGGAACTCCTGGCGCGATGTTGAAGGGCTTGCCGGCCGCGAAGACCGCTTCCCACAGTTCATCGCCCCGAGTCCCGTCGCGCAGGTAGATCTCGTAGCCGACCTCACCGGTCCACCCGGTTCGGGACACCACCACCGGGATGTCACCCACGGTCGTCTCGACGCAGTAGTAGTACTTGAGCGCGAGTACCTCGTGATCGGCACCGAACAGCGCGGTCATCACGTCCTTGGACTTCGGCCCCTGGATCTGCATCGGCGAGACGTCGGGCTCGCTGAGCTGCACATCGAGCCCGGAGAACGCTTGCACACCCTTGGCGTACAGCAGCACGTCGCTGTTGGACAGCGAGAGCCAGAAGTGGTTCTCCGCTACGCGAAGAAGGATGGGGTCGTTCACGATGCCGCCGTCCGGGGCGACGATCGGGACGTATTTGCACTGTCCGACGGCGAGCTTCGACAGGTCGCGCGAAGTGAGCAGCTGCGTGAACTCTGCGGCATCTGGCCCGGTGATCTCCACCTGACGCTCGCAGTTCACGTCCCACACCGTGACCTCGTTGACGAGGTGCCAGTACTCCGTGAGATCGTCCGTCGGGTACTGGTTCGGGATCAGGCTGTGGTTACACACGTCCCAACTCGTGCATCCGGCGTCCACCGTGCTGTTCCAGAAGGGTGACTTCCGGTAGTAAGGGGCTATGTACAGAGTGAAGGACTCCAGGTTGTGCTTGGGCCGATGTGCCGCCATGGAAATCACGCTCCTTGAGTCTTGGTCGGTCGCTCTCCGGCGCGGCTGCGCCGGCAAGGTCCCGAACAGTGGTTGCTTCGTCTTCATGCTAGGAACCCATGGCCGCCCTGGGCAGGCCATTCAGGGACGAGGGGCGTCGAAAAGCCCGCGGATTTGGGCCTCCTTCGTCGCCGTACCCCTCGCCGGAGACGGAAGGACCCCTCGCTCAGGCCCCCCGGGGCCCGTGCCAGAAGCCCTCACGGCCACAACTGGTGCGATATTCGTACACCTTTCTCCTTCACGAGACGAAAGCCTCACGCTATCCTGGGTCCCATGCCTGACCTTCGGAGCAACTCGGCGTCGATCGAGCTCGACGACCTCGAGAGCACTTCGAATGCGCTCTTCACGTTGTCCCCTCAGTCGGGATGTGGGTCGCTTGGTGTCGTCGAAGCGGCGTTCAAGACATGGCAAGCTGCTGAGTGCCCGGGAGTGATCTCTTCCAACGCCAGGTCCTGTGTCCTGCACCGCTCTTCGATACCGAGTTCAGCAGCTTTACCGGAGGCGACGACCTGACAGCGCGGGTTGAACCTGCATCCGTCCGGGATTCGCGTGGGATCCGGAGGTTCGCCTCCCAGGATGATCTGCTCCACTCCCTTGGACTCGGGCACGACCGACAGGAGAGCCTGCGTGTAGGGATGTTGCGGATCCTTCAGGATCTGTCTGGCCGGCCCGATCTCGACTATCCGCCCCAGATACATGACCGCGACGCGATCGGCGATCATCCACGCTAGCCCGAGATCGTGGGTGACGACCAGGATCGCCAACCCGAGCTCGTCGCGGAGTTTCAGGAGGAGCTTGAGGATCTCCCCGCGCACGGAAGCATCCAACGCGGAAACGGGCTCGTCTGCCACGAGCAGTTCGGGTCGTAGCACAAGCGCCCCGGCGATGATCACGCGCTGCCGCTGGCCGCCGGAAACCTCGTGCGGGTAGCGCATGA
>CAZXFL010000019.1:5542-35624 GCA_964640385.1 uncultured Actinomycetes bacterium | reverse complement strand
AGACCGAAACAACCCGAAGCGAGGATCGGCCTCGGAGTCGCGCTACTCCCTCATGGAGTTCGAGCGCGAGTTTCCAGACGACGCCGCATGCCTCGAATGGCTCTTGGATCACCGATACCCGGATGGGGTCTACTGCCCGACGTGTGAGCGCGTGACCAAGCACCACCGGGAGCGCCTCCGGGCGTCCTACTCCTGCCAGTTCTGCGGCCATCGGGTGCATCCGCAGGTCGGGACGATCTTCCAGAACTCGGCCACGTCGCTCAAGCTGTGGTTCTACGCCGTGTACCTGATGACCAGCACTCGCTGCGGAGTATCGGCCAAGCATCTGGAGCGCGAGCTTGGCGTGACCTACAAGACCGCATGGCGCATGGCGAACAAGATTCGCACCCTGCTTGAGCAGGATGACTCCGACCAGCTCGAAGGAACCGTCGAGGTGGACGAGTCCTACTTCGGCGGCAAAGACAAGTGGAAGCACGAGAACAAGCGGCCGAAGATGGGCCCCGGCGGAGTTTCCAAGACACCCGTACTCGGAATGGTGCAGCGTCCGGCCAGCGGAGTGGGCGGCAAGGTGGTCGTGAAGGTCGTTGGCGGCACCGGAAAGCGCCACCTGATGCCGACCACCAAAGAGCGCATCCTGCCCGAGTCCACGGTCTATACGGACGAGTCCTACGCCTACCGCGATCTCGGGGACCTGGGGTACCGGCACGCCCGCGTGAATCATGCCCAGGGTGTCTACGTAAGCGGGAACATCCACACGAACTCGATCGAGGGATTCTGGGCAACCGTCAAGCGCGGGATCGGCGGGAACTATCACGCCGTCTCGACCAAGTACCTCCAGTCGTACCTGGACGAATACGCCTTCCGCTACAACTACCGCAAGGCGCCTATTCGTCGCGGGGTGTTTGGCGTGGCTCTTTCTCGGATTCCTCAGGCTTAGGGGCGACCTTCCCGAGGTCGCGCAGGAACTCGCTCCGCTTGGGGACGGGAATCTTGAGCCCCTTGTCGGTTTCCTGCTTGGGCTCACCCTTGCGGCTAAGGTCGTCGCTTTGCTTCTTTGGCATCGTTCCTCCATTCTACGCGTCATGGCTTACGTACCCCTCGAAGTCATCGCTCAGAAGCTCTCCCGAGCGGACGGTCACATCAGCGAGATCAACGACGCCATCAAGACCTTCCTCAAAAGCAAGCCATACCGATTCGAGGCCGAGCCCAATCCAGATGGCAGCAAGGCAACGGTCCGCATCTTCACCCTCGACGACGTGCGCCTTCCCGACGCTGAAATATCGGTTCTCGTCGGGGAGGTCGTCCACGGGCTGCGCTCTGCACTTGATCAACTTGCCTGGGCGTTGACTGTCACTCGGCAACGCAAGGTCCCGAGGGAGCCGATTCCCTACGATTGCTGGTGGCGCAATGTCCATTTTCCGATCTTCATCAGTTCCGGGAAATGGGCGTCTGGGCACAAGGCCGCCCTTCGTGGCGTTGATCCGATGCTCTGGGAACGGTTCAAACTGGAACAGCCGTTCTCTGCGCGGAACTTTGGCGAGCGAGACCCTCTGTGGATGCTCCATGACCTTTGGAATCGGGACAAGCACCGCTCGCCCGCAATCGTCCTCATCCGTCCATCCAGACTCGGTCCCAAAGATGCGTCGGAACTCGCCTTCAGACTCTTGGTCACTGATAGGGCCCCCCAGAAAATGACCCCGAAGCTTCTCAAGCATTCCCGGAGGCCAATCAAAGATGGCGACCCGATAATCGAGGTCGGGCTCCTCACACCCATGACCCCCACCGAGATTCAGAACCAGCTCTACAAGGACCATCGCCTCAGATTGGAGGTAGCTTTCGAGGAAGGTGGTCCCGGTAATGGAAAGCCAGTCGTCGGGCTCCTCAATGCGATGCGGATGCGGACCTCCAACATCGTGGACGCGTTCTCCTCGGACGTTTCTCCGCCTCCGAGGCCCCGGCATTACGACTGCCCCGATCTGAAATTGCCCCGCCCGCCCGGGAAGGGATAGTTCCCCTAGCAAGGGGTTCCCGCGCCCCCGGAAGGCCCGGACTCACGCGCCACCAGGCAGCGGATACTCCAACTCGAACCACAACCCGCCGCCGTCCGTTCCGGCGGTGACGCTGCCGCCGAACGCCTGCGCGACCCCACGGGCCACGTACAACCCCAGCTTGCTTCCGCCACCCTCGCCGGGGCCCCGAGGGCGGAAGAGCGCCTCCGCCGCAGCCCGGTCCGGGAGCTCGCTCCCGTCCCGGTGGATGCGGATCCTGACGTGATCCGCCGCCCGCTCCCCACTGACTTGGATCGACCCTTCGGTCGCGTGCCAGACCTCGGCCTCGATGCAGGACGCCAGCGCGCTCCGGAGCCTCGCGCGATCCACCACGGCCTCCAGACCGGGACCGCTCCATCGAACCTCGGGGTGATCGGGGTTGGCCGCCAGCAACGCGGCGAGTTGGCCGACCAGGTCGGCGACGTCGGTCACATCGGTGGCCGGTTCCAGCGTCCCGGCCGCCAGACGGGCGGCGTCGACGAGCTGCTGGACGACCAGATCGGCCCGGTCGGCGTCGTAGGCGATGCCTTCGACCAAAGCCCGCTGAGTACGCTCGTCGACCCCATGCAGGAGCGTGCCGGCGAAGCTCCTCATCCCGGCGACCGGGGAACGCAGGTCGTGCGCTGCGGCCGCGATCAACCCGGCCAACTCGGGACCCGCCGTCTCCGGCCGCGCTCCCGCCGGCGACTCGTCGTCCATCCGGTTCTGCCGAGCCCACTCGAACAGGCAGACGGTCGCGGCGGCGGCCAGGTTCAATGATTCTGCGCGTCCGCTCAGCGGCACGCGGACGCTCGCATCGGCGAGCTCGGCCACCTCCGGCGGCAGACCCCACGCCTCGTTCCCGAAGAGGAAGGCGACCGGTCCGACGAGATCGGCCTCGAAGACGTCGGTGTCCCCGTCCGCGGACGCGGCCAACACCCGGCACCCTCGCGCCCGCACCGCAGCGACCGCCTCTGCTACCGACGCGCCCCGGATCACCGGCAAGTGAAACAGCGACCCCGCCGTCGCCCGGACGGTCTTCGGGTTGTACGCATCGACCGACGTATCGGCGAAGATCACGGCATCCGCGCCTGCGGCGTCCGCGGATCGGACCACCGTGCCCGCGTTCCCCGGGTCGCGGCAGGTGCACAGGATGGGCACGCACCGCGGGTCCGCCGGCAGGTCCTCGAGCGGGACGTCCACGAAGGGGACCACCGCGACCAGTCCCTGCGGGGTCACCGTCGAGGTCAACCGCTCCATCACGGGGTCGCTCACGATCGCGACCTGTACGCCCGCCTCCTGCGCCAGGACCACGACGGGGTGCATCGGGTCGGTCGAGAAGAGGAGGTCGGGAGCCGCCCCCGACGAGAGGAGCTCGCCGACCGCCTGCGCCCCTTCTGCCAAGAAGCGGCGGTCGCCGTCGCGGAGCCCTCGCTTCTTGAGCCGGACGGCGTCGGTGACCTTGGGATTGCGGGTAGAGGAGATCACGTTGCCCTCGGAAGGCACGTGCCTATCCTCCCTGCTTCGCGGCCTCCGCGAGCTGCGAGAAGGCGCCGGGGTCCGTCACCGCCAGGTCCGCGAGTATCTTGCGGTCGAGATCGATCCCGGCGCCCTTCAAGCCGCTGATGAAGGTCGAGTAGGACATGCCGTTCTGCCGGGCGGCTGCCCCGATCCGGGCGATCCACAGCCGGCGGAACTGGCCCTTGCGGTCGCGGCGATCGCGGAACGCGTAGACACCCGAGTGCAGCAGCTGCTCCTTGGCGACGCGGGGGCGCCGGGAGCGAGCCCCGCGGTAGCCCTTGGCGGCACGCATGATCTCGTTGCGCTTCTTACGCCCGTGGACCGCTCGCTTGACCCTGGCCATCGTCTACTCCCCCAACAGCCGCTTGATCACGCGCTTCTCGGCGGTGACCTCGGCGTCGCCCTCGATCCGGCGTTTCCGGTTGCTGCGCTTCTTCGTCAGCATGTGGTTGCCGGTCGCCTTCCGGTGCAGCACTTTCCCGGTCCGCGTGATGCGGAACCGCTTCGCTGCACCTCGATGTGTCTTCTGCTTCATAGCTTCTCTGCGGCGGTCGTCGGTTTCTTGCTCGGCGCGATCACCATGACCATATTGCGCCCGTCCTGCTTCGGCATGGCGTCCACAACGGCCAGGCCGTCGAGGTCCGCTACCAGCCGATCCAGGATCTTGCGCCCAAGTTCCGTGTGCGCCATCTCGCGCCCGCGGAACATGATGGTCACCTTGACCCGCGCTCCGTGCTTGAGGAACCGCTCCACGTGCCCCTTCTTCGTGGCGTAGTCGTGGGGGTCGATCTTGGGCCGGAACTTGATCTCCTTGACCTCAACCCGAACCTGCTTCTTGCGGGCCTCCTTCTGGCGGATGTCCCGCTCGTACTTGAACTTGCCGTAATCCATGATCCGGCAGACGGGTGGGTCAGCGTTCGGAGCTACTTCGACCAGATCGAGGTCCAGATCCCGGGCTCGCCCGATGGCGTCCTCCAGGGGAACGACACCGATCTGTGCGCCGTCGGCGCCGACCAGCCGTACCTGGGCGGATCTGATCCTCCCGTTGATCCTCGCTTCAACCGATACCCCGCATCACCTCCGTCCTGAGAAAAAGGCACCGACGAAGGTTCGCCGGCGCCGCCAGGGAAGCATCTTCACACAGGGCGCAGTATAGGGGCTGACCTGGGCGGGTGTCGATGCGACGTGCCTGGCTTCGGCGCGGGAGGTTGACCGGGGTGTCTCCGGGTCCCGCCGGCACCGCCCGTGACCTGCCGGAACGCTCCCTACCACTCCGGCTCCAGCGGCCGCCCGTAGTCGTCCTGGAGACGGAAGAGATCGTCCTCGGTGGTGTAGCCGTAGGCGATCTCGAGGACCCGGCCGCGCGTCTCGCCGACGTTCACGATGCGATGTGGCTCCTCGGAGGACACGACGAACTCCTCGCCGGGTGATGCCTCGACGGTCTTGTTCCCGATCTGGACCGTCAGCCCCGGGTCCAGCACGACCCACATCTCGTCGCGCAACCGGTGGTAGTGCTCGCTTGAGGACTCGCCCGGCTCGATCGTGATCACCCGCACCGAGGACGGCTGGTTCAGCGCGTAGGTCACGACCTTGCCCCACGGCTTCTCGATGATCATCCTGAACGCTCCTTCGGCAGGAACTCCAGGAGACCGGCCATCTCGAGGGCCGCCTGCGCCGCGTCCCATCCCTTGTTGCCATGGGAACCGCCCGCCCGGTCCATCGCTTGCTCCAGCGTCTCGGTCGTCAGGACGCCGAAGATCACCGGCACGCCTGTCCGGCGAGACGCCTCCCGGATCCCCGTCGCAGCCGCCTCCGCCACGTACTCGAAGTGCGCCGTCTCACCGCGGATGACCGCGCCGAGACAGATCACCGCGTCGTAGTCCCCGCTCGCAGCGAGCCGCCCGGCTACCATCGGGAGCTCGAAGCATCCGGGAACCCACGCCAGATCGACGTCCTCGTCGGAGACCTCGAACTTCCGCAGGCAGACGTCGGCGCCTTCGACGAGTCGCTGCACGACCAGCCCGTTGAACCGGGCCGCGACGACCGCGATCCGCCGTCCCCGTCCTCGGACCTCGCCCTCGAGCGTCCTCATGAGGACAGGTCCGCCCCCGCCGGCTCGTCCAGGTTCTCGAGCAGGTGTCCCAGCTTCTCCCGTTTCGCCCGCAGGTACTCGATGTTCTCCTTGGTCGGAGCGCTCTCGAGCGGGATCCGTTCGACGATCGACAACCCGTAACCCTCGAGACCCGCTCGCTTGCCCGGGTTATTGGTGAGCAGCCGCATGGAGCGCACCCCGATGTCGTACAGGATCTGCGCGCCGATCCCGTAATCGCGAGGATCCGGCGGGAACCCGAGTTCGACGTTCGCTTCGACGGTGTCCTTGCCCTCTTCCTGGAGCCGGTAGGCCCGGAGTTTGTGGGTCAGACCGATCGCGCGTCCCTCGTGACCCCGGATGTACAGGACGACGCCTCTGCCCTCCCGGCCGATCGCCGCGAACGCCGCATCCAGCTGTTGCCCGCAATCGCACCGCAGAGATCCGAACACGTCCCCGGTCAAGCACTCGGAGTGGACGCGGACCAGGATGTCATTCCCATCCTCGATGTCGCCCAGCTGCATCACCACGTGTACCCGCTGGTCGACTTCGCTCTCGTAGGCCATCGCCTTGAACTCGCCGTACGGCGTCGGGATCGCAGCGTCGGCTACATGCTTGATCAACTTCTCCCGATGACGTCGGTACTCGATCAGTTCGGCGATCGAGATCAACCTCAGTTCGTGTTCGCGGGCGACCCGGACCAGCTCGTCCATGCGGGCCATCGTGCCGTCCGGGTGCATGACCTCGCAGATCACCCCTGCCGGGAACATGCCGGCCAGGTTGGCCAGGTCCACGGCGGCTTCGGTGTGCCCGGCCCGTCGGAGCACGCCGCCCTCCTGCGGACGGAGCGGGAACACGTGGCCGGGCATGCGGATATCCGCGTGCGTCACCGAGGGATCGGCGACGGCCTTGATGGTCGCCGCCCGATCGTGGGCGCTCGTCCCCGTCGTCACGCCGATCTTCGCGTCGATCGAGACGGCGAACGCGGTCTCGTGCCCTTCCTCAGGCTGGGGCACCATCAAGGGCACACGCAGCTCGTCGAGCCGCCAACCGGCGATGGGCACGCAGACGATCCCCCGGCCGTGGGTGACCATGAAGTTGATCGCCTCGGGGGTAACGGCCTCCGCGGCCATGATGAAGTCACCCTCGTTCTCGCGATCGGCGTCGTCAACGACGATCACCATCTTCCCTGCACGGATGTCTTCGACGGCCTCCTCGATCGTCGAGAACACCGATCGGTCTACTTCGTGACTGGTCATGCTCGTTCTCCGTTCTCCATCAGGGACTCCGCGTATCTCGCGATGACGTCGACTTCCAGGTTCACGTGGTCGCCGGGCCGCGTGTCGCCCAGCGTGGTGACGGCGAGGGTATGGGGGATGAGCGCGACCGAGAACGCATCCTCGGTCAGTCCGGCGACGGTCAAGCTGATGCCGTCGACCGTGACCGAGCCCTTCTCGACGAGGTAACGCAGGAGCTCGTTCGGAACCGCAACCGTGACGGTTGCACCCCCACCGGCGTCCGGCTCGATCGCGCGGACCGCCCCGACCGCGTCGACGTGTCCCTGCACGAGGTGCCCGCCGAGGCGGGTGGTCAGGGTGACGGGTCGCTCCAGGTTGACCGGATCGCCCTCGCGCAGCTCGCCGAGCGTCGTCCGGGAACGCGTCTCGGGCGACACGTCGAAGGCGAGCTTGCCGCCGGTGTGCTCGACCACGGTGAGGCACACCCCGTTCACGGCGATGGACGCGCCCACGTCGGCATCCCGATCGACCACCGACGCCTCGACCACGATCCGCGCAAGTCCGGCTTCGATCACACGGCCGCGTTCCTCAACGATCCCGGTGAACATCCGCCACCACCTTCAGGTCGGGCCCCAGCCGTTCGACGGCCGTGATGTCCAGCTGCTGCGCGTCGACGAGCGTGTCGAACCCCCGCCCACCGACGATCCCCGGCGCCTCGGCGCCACCCAGGAGTTTCGGCGCGAAGAAGACCACGATCTCGTCCACGTGACCGCCGCGGATCGCGCGATCCGCCACCGTGGCACCGCCCTCGACGAGGACCGACTGCACGTCTCGCTTGCCCAGCCGGGAGAACAGATCTGCCAGGGAAACGCCACCCTCGTCATCGGTATCGCAGACCAGGACCTCGGCGCCGCCGATCGTCCACGCATCCTGCGCGTCCTCCGACGATGCGGTCGTGGTCGCGATCATCGTCGGAGCCGCGCCGTCGAAGAGGTTGCCGCGAGCCGGCAGCCGGCCGGAGGCATCCACCACGATCCTGAGCGGCGGAGCGCCGCCGTAGGCGGGGTCGCGGACGGTCAGGTGCGGATCGTCGGCGATCACGGTTCCCGAACCGACGAGGATCGCGTCCGACGCCGCGCGCATCCGGTGGACCTCGCCTCGGGACGCCTCGGAGGTGATCCAGGTCGAGGACCCGTCCCGGGCCGCGATCTTCCCGTCGAGGGTCGCGGCGGTCTTGAGGACGACCCAGGGCCGCCCGGTGCGCATGTGGGTGAAGAACGGCCGGTTCCGACGTTCGGCCTCGTCGGCCAGGACGCCGTCGAAGCATTCCACCCCACGCTCGCGCAGGTGCCGGAAGCCCCCGCCGGCTACCTCGGGGTTCGGGTCGGCGATAGCCACCACCGCACGGGCGATGCCGGCGTCCAGGATCGCCTCGGTACAGGGGGGCGTTCGTCCGTAGTGGTTGCAGGGCTCGAGCGAGACGTACAGGGTCGCACCGCGGGCCTGTACGCCGGCGGCCGCCAGCGCCTGGTGCTCGGCATGCGGCCGGCCCGGACCCTCGTGCCAGCCTTCGCCCACGATCGAACCGTCGGACGAGACCACGACAGCGCCCACCAGCGGGTTGGGCGAGACGAGCCCCGTGCCGCGCGCAGCAAGCTCGAGGGTTCTCCGGATGTACGTCGCGTCGTCCACCAACGAACCTTTCCCGGAGCGTGGATGGGCGAGCGAAGGCGCAGGCGAACACCGCGCCGAAGCACGACCCGTCCTCTCCCTTCCCGACTCTCACGGTCGGTCCCGGAATCTCACCGGGTCCACCCGTCGCTGGCGGCGACGGGGTCGCGGACTTTCACCGCCGGTGGGGATTTCCACCCCGCCCCGAAGACGAGTTACCCCTGAAGTATACGGCGGTGCCGCGAGGCCGGGAACCCCTGGTGGATGGCGGTTCTGTGGAGCTGGCGCGTGCCTAAGGACCGCTGACCAGCGGTTCCTCGCTTGGCTGATCCGGTTCGATCGAGCGGCGGTCCATCGCGAAGGACGACCCCGTTTGCCGCTTCGCGTACTGCTTCATCTCGGTCGCCACGTTCACCGCCTCGACGTAGTGCCCGAAGTTCCGCTTGTCGGTCGATGCCACGCCGACCGAGATCGCGACCAGCGGCATCTTCTGCTGTTCGCCGCGGCGGTCGACCACCTCGACATACCCGCGCTCGAGATCCTCGCGCGCGTAGAACTCCTTCACGTCTTCCTGGAAACGGGTGACGATATGCTGAGCGGCCTGCGTCGCTGCCTCGGGCGGAAGGACGGCGACGAAGTCGTCGCCGCCGACGTGTCCCACGAAACCCTCCGGGCCGGCGAGCTCGAGCACCGCGTCCTGGATCATCCGCGCGGTGGCCTGGATCAGCCGGTCGCCCTGCACGAACCCGCGGTGGTCGTTGTACGCCTTGAAGTCGTCCAGGTCGCAGTACAGGACGGCGAACGGGACCTCGTCCTGCACCATCCGCTCGATCTCCTCCTGGATCCGGATGTTGCCGGGCAGCCCCGTGAGCGGCGACAGGTTGCGCATCTCGCGAGCCCGCCGCAAGGTTCCCTTGACTCGGGCGAGGAGCTCGATGGGATCGAACGGCTTGATGATGTAGTCGTCGGCGCCCGCCGTGAGGCCGAGGACCTTATCGGTCGAGAGCGCCTTCGCCGTCAGCATGATGATGCTGGTGTTCGCGGTCTGCGGGTTCCGCCGCAAGCGCTGCGCCACCTCGAAGCCGTCGATCCGAGGCATCATCACGTCGAGCAGGACCAGGTCGGGTCGGAGCTCCGTCGCGCGCTCCAGCGCTTCCTCCCCGTCGGAGGCGACCGCGACGTCGTAGCCGGCGGAACGGAGGTTCACCTCAACGAACCGGGCGATATCTGGATCGTCGTCCACGACGAGGATCTGCTCGCTCACGGTCCCCCTCCTCCGGCGATCTCGGCGAACGCCCGTGCGGCTCCCGCCGGATCTGGTGCCCAGAAGATAGCCGACGCGGCGATGAGGACGCTCGCCCCCGCATCCATCGCCCGACGGGCGTTGTCCAGCGTGATCCCCCCGTCGACCTCGACGTCCGCCTGGAGCCCTCGACGGTCCAGCTCGGCCCGGACGGCCTCCACCCGGTCGAACACCGCCGGGTTCAGCTCCTGTCCCGACCAGCCCGGGCGGATGCTCATCAACATCACGTCGTCGACGTCGTCCAGGTAGGGGAAGACATCCTCCACGGGCGTCTCCATGTTGATCGTCAGGCCGACCCCCATATCGGCGCCCCGCGCCTTCTGGATCAACGGCCACGCGTCGGTGACGGCCTCGAGGTGGAACGACACGATGTCCAGGCCGGCGGCGGCGAGTTCATCGAATTGGCCCTCGGGGTTCTCGATCATCAGATGCCCGTGGAACGTGCGGGACGTGTGCGGCCGAAGGGACTTCACGACGACCCCGCCGAGCGTGATCGGCGGCACGAACTGCCCGTCCATCACGTCGATATGGAAGACGTCGACGTGTGGCTCGACCAGGGCGACCTGCGCTCCGAGGCTCGCGAAGTCGGCCGCAAGGATGGACGCGGCGAGCTTTCCCACGTGCCTATCCTACCGGTGCCGACCGGTGCGCGCGGGACCTCACCCCACGGTCTCGCCGGCCCGCGGCCGGGCGCCGCGCCAGAATGCGTCCGCCGCCATCCGCTTCCGTCCTGCCGGCGCCACGTCGAGGAGCCGCACGGAGCCCTCCCCTGCCGCCACCACCGGCTCATCACCTGCAGGCAGCAGGAGCGTTCCGGGTTCGCCCGAACCCGAGACCGCTTCGGCCCGCAGGACCTTCAAAGCCGATCCCCGGAAGCTGGTACGGGCGCCCGGACCCGGTGCGAAGGCCCGGATCCTCCCCACCACCTCGGCGGCCGGCCGAGACCAATCGAGGACGCGGTCGGCGGCCGACAGCCGCGGTGCCAACGATGCATCCTCCGCGTCCTGAGCCCGGGGCTCGAGCGACCCGCCCGCCATCGCCTCCAGGGTCTCGACGAGCAACTCACCGCCGACGGAGGAAAGGCGCGCCCCGAGGGCCCCGGCGTCGTCGGTCGCAGCGATGGGCACGCCGCGTTGCAGCAGGATCGGCCCGGTGTCCATCCCCTCGTCGAGCAGCATCGTCGTGACACCCGTTCCGGTGAGTCCGTCGATCAGTGCGTGCTGGACGGGGCTCGCCCCCCGGTACCTCGGCAGGAGTGAGAAGTGCACGTTGACCGCGCCTCCGGGGGCAAGCTCCAGCACCGCGGGAGGCAGGATCTCCCCGAACGCGACCACCACGATGATATCCGGATGCGCGTCTCGGATCGCCTCAAGGCCCGCCGCCTCCGTCACCGTCGGCGTCTCCACGAGTGGCAACGAACGGTCTCGGGCGGCCGTCGCCACCGGCGTCGGCTCGGTAGCCGTTCCGCGGCGCGCCGGTCGCGGGGTACGCGTGAGGACTGCGATCACCGCGTGATGGGAATCGGCGAGGGCATCGAGGGAAGGCACCGACCATCGGTCGTTGCCGAGGAACACGACGCGCAGGCCGGCCGCTACGTCCGCCGCTGGACCTCCCGTGCTCCGATGTCCTGTTCCCGGATCTGCCGCATCGCCTCACGCCGCGTGGCGTCATCGAGCCGGTCGAGGTAGAGAAGCCCCTTCAGGTGATCCGTCTCGTGTTGCATGACGCGCGCGACGAAGCCATCGGCCGCGAATTCCACGGGCTCGCCCCGCAGATCGAACCCCTTGAGCTGCAGGCGCGTGGCCCTCATGATCGGGAAGTACAGCCCGGGGACCGAGAGACACCCTTCCTCGATCGTCTCCTCACCCTCGAGATCCGAGATCTCCGCGTTGACCAGCCAGCAGGGCGTTCCGTCATCGTCGTAGACGAACACCCGCAGGGAGAGTCCGATCTGGTTCGCCGCAACGCCGACGCCCGAGTAGTGCTCCATCGCGTCGAGCAGATCGACCCCGAGCTTCGCCAGCGACGCGTCGAAGCGTTCCACGTCGCGGCACGGTTCTCGCAGGACCGGATCCCCGAAGATCCGCATCGGCAGTACCGCCACTTCAGACTCCTGACTTCACAGATGAGGTTCCGCTTCGACCCGCGTCACGACGCCTTCCCGCGCCAGTTCCCGGATGCGATCACCGAAGGTACGTACGTCGTCGCGGCCGATCGTGACCAAGCATATCGTCTCGGTCTCGGACGATGAGACGAGCAGGGTGATCGGGGCAAGGGTTCGCAGCGCCTCCGGCAGGTCCGATCCGCCCGCCACGCGGTACACGGCCGCGCCGGGCGGGAAGCCGGCATCCACGCGTCGCGCGGATTCGGCCCGATGGAACCGCGATGGGTTCCCGCCGACGAGCGCCTGCACCGCCGGGTCGTTCGGATGTGCCGTCTGCACGATCACACGGCCGTCCGCCGCCCATGCGGCCGCCTCCATCCAAACCGCCAGCCCGCGCTCGGCAGCACCGACGCCCGGCCGTCTGGCGACCAGGTCCGCATCGAGGATCCCGACGAGATCGAGGCCGACGGGACCCAGGTCGCGGACGACATCCGCCCCGCCGACCGTGACGGAGCCCGGCGCCGGCTCGCCGGCCCGCACGGGCAGAGACACCAATCCGCGGAGCCATTCCTCTACGCGCTCGGCTCCACCGCGCCGAAGCCCGAAATCGGTCGCACCGCAGGTCGCGCACCTGCCCGGGGCTGCACAGACCGCGCAGCTGACCCGGCCAGCCTCCATCCGCAGGAGACCGCCGCAACGCGCGCAGGCCGCCGCCTCCCCACATGCCCTGCAGACCTGGGCGACGCCGTACCCGCGGAGGGGTTCGAACAGGAACGCGCCCCGGGTCTGCTTCAACGCCGAGACCAGCCGCGGGGCCCGGCCTTCGGGACCGGGCTTGACCACCTCGACCGGCGGCCACGATCGTCCGGCGGGCGCCACTTCGGGTGCGCCGGTCACCACGGCCTCCGACGAGGGACACAGCGACGCCATGACGGCAACGGCGCCCGACAACGAGGCGCGCGCGAGGGCGACATCGCGTACGTGGTAGTACGGCGAGCGGTCCTCGCGATGCGCCGCGTGACTCTCGCGCGCCACCCAGATCAGCCCGACGTCCTCGAGTCGAGCGAACACGGCCGGCCGCGTTCCCACTACGACGTCGTAGCGGCCGGCGAGCACGTCCAGCCACATCCGGTACCGCTCCCGCTTGCCGCCACCCAGATACAGCAAGCAGCGTTCCGCGAACGCATCCTCGAGGGCACGGGCCGTGGCCGGGATCGGTTCCGCCTCCGGAACCAGCACGATCGCGCGGCGGCCGGAGGCCAGGCAGGCGCCGACCGCCTCGACGACGACCGCCACCTCCTCGGCGGGTGCCGGACGGACGATGAACGCTCCATCACCCGATGCGATCGAGCCCAGCAGCCGCGGGCCGTCGCGATAGTCCTCGAGCAGCGACCGGGTCGGCGCGGTGGGGACGGGAGCCGGTTCCGGCGCGATCGGCGCCTCCTCCTCGGAGACGACCCGCGGCGGCACGCTCCGACCGATAACGGCGGCGAGCGGGGCGACGTAGCGCTCCGCAACCCACCGCAGGAGTTGCAGCGAGTCCTCGGCGAAGAACCGCACCGGGCCGTGGACCTTCTGGACCTGCAGGATCTTCTCCGGCGCGTCCTCCGCGAGGCCAAGCACCCAGCCCTTCGTGAGCTTGCCGTGGAACCTCACCGACACGAGGCTGCCGGTTCCGGCGCTGTGATCCTCGGACAGCGCATAGGTGAACGGACGATCGAGCGAGAGGAGCGGACGGTCGATGCAGACGTCGACGGGACCGGACAGGAGGTCGTTCATGCGGGCCACGGACGGCCCTCGGTGCGGCTAGCCGGCGGCCGAGCGCAGCTCGTCCGCGCGGTCGGTCGCCTCCCAGGGGAACTCCTTGCGGCCGAAGTGGCCGTAGGCTGCGGTCGCGCGGTAGAGGGGGCGGCGCAGGTCCAGGTCGCGGATGATCGCCGCAGGACGGTAGTCGAACGCGTCGGTGACCAACGCCTGGATCTTCTCGGGTGCGACCTGCTCGGTCCCGAAGGCATCGATATTGATCGACACCGGCTGGGCCGTCCCGATCGCGTAGGCCAGCTGGATCTGGAAGCGGTCTGCGAGGCCGGCGGCGACGACGTTCTTCGCGACGTAGCGGGCCATGTACGCGGCGGAACGGTCGACCTTGGTCGGATCCTTGCCGGAGAACGCCCCCCCGCCATGCGGAGCCATGCCGCCGTAGGTATCCACGATGATCTTGCGACCGGTCAAGCCCGTGTCGGCCTTCGGTCCACCGATCTCGAAGCGGCCGGTGGGATTGACGAGCACCCGGACGCCGTCGGCATCGAGCTCGAATTCCTTCAGGACCGGATCGATGACCTCGGCGGTCACGTCCGGAGCGAGGAGCGTGTCCACGTCGACCTCCTCGCGGTGCTGCGCAGAGATCAGGACCGTGTTCACGCGGACCGGCCGTCCCTCCACGTACTCGATGGAGACCTGGCTCTTGCCGTCGGGACGCAGATACGGAACGACGCCCGCCTTGCGGACGTCGGTGAGCCGCTGCGCGAGTCGATGCGCCATCGCGATGGGCATCGGCATGAGCTCGTCGGTCTCGCGGCAGGCGAACCCGAACATCATCCCCTGGTCGCCCGCGCCGAGAGAATCGAGGTCGTCGGCCGAGCCACCGCGGTGCTCGAGCGCGTCGTCGACACCGACCGCGATGTCGGGAGACTGCTCCTGGATGGCGGTGATGACGCCACACGTATACCCGTCGATCCCGAACCGGGCGTCCGTGTAACCGACCTCGACGATCGCGTCGCGCACGAGCGGGGCGATATCCACGTAGGCCTCGGTCGTGATCTCGCCCGCCACCATCACGATGCCGGTCGTGATCAGCGTTTCGCAGGCAACCCGCCCGAACGGATCCTCGCCGATGATGGCGTCCAGGACGGCGTCCGAGATCTGGTCCGCGAGTTTGTCTGGGTGGCCTTCCGTGACCGATTCCGAGGTGAAGAGGTAGGAGCCGCTCATGTCCGCCGGATTATAGCGGGCAGGGGACGGCCTCACCCGGCAAGCGACTTCTCGATCCGGTCACAGAGTTCCCGCGCGAGCTCGCGCTTGGTCCATGTCTTCAAGGCCGAGTCATCCCCGGAGCGAGACACGATCATGGCGTGGTTCTGCTCGGCCCCGAATCCCGTCCCGGCGCGGCCGACCTCGTTCACCACGACCAGGTCCGCCTGCTTGCGTTCGAGCTTGTCGCGGCCGGCCTCCTCGAGGTCCTCGGTCTCGGCCGCGAACCCCACGAGGACCTGACCTTCCGGCTTACGCTCACCGAGTTCCAAGAGGATGTCGGGGTTCGGCACCAGCCGGACCTCGGGAGGGCCTTCATCCTTCTTGAGCTTCCCGGACGAGGGCTGATCGGGTCGGAAGTCGGCTACGGCCGCCGCCATCACGACGACGTCCATGCTCTCGGCCACCTCCAGCACGGCCGCCCGCATCTGTTCGGCGGTGGACACCGGAACGACCGACAGGCCGGCGGGTGGCCGCTCGGTACCCGGTCCCAGAACCACGGTGACCTCCGCGCCGCGCAGGAACGCCTCAGCGGCCACCGCGAAGCCCATCTTCCCGCTCGAGCGGTTGCCCACGAAACGAACCGCATCCAGCGGTTCCCACGTCGGCCCCGCCGTCACCAGGATCCGGCGTCCCTCCAGGTCCCGGCCGCGGCCGACGGCGGCCTCGAGCTCGCCGAGGATCTCCTCGGGCTCCATCATGCGACCGATCCCCTCGTCGCCGGCCGCCAGCGGGCCCGTGACGGGTCCGACGACCCGCACGCCGCGTTCGGCCAGGAGCCGCAGGTTCTCCTGGGTCGTAGCGTTCTCGTACATGCCCGAGTGCATCGCGGGTGCGACGACCAGCGGTGCCGTGACTTCCAGGAACGTCGAGGTCAGCAGGTCGTCGGCGAAGCCCAGCGCGACCTT
Source organism: uncultured Actinomycetes bacterium (assembly GCA_964640385.1). Lineage (GTDB taxonomy): Bacteria > Actinomycetota > UBA4738 > UBA4738 > JBBDHU01 > JBBDIK01. The sequence continues at coordinate 19,733 of CAZXFL010000019.1, read as the reverse complement.
GGCCAGCGTGTTGGCGGTAGCAGGCACGATGGCGGCGACGTCGGCTTCATGCGCCAGCGCGACGTGCAACACGCGTCCTGGTTCGGCGAACAGATCCGTGTACGCAGGACGCCCCGAGAGAGCGGCGAAGGTATCCGGCCCCACGAACCGCGTCGCGGCCTCGGTCATGAGGACCTGCACCGAGGCGCCCCGGTCGACGAGAAGGCGGACGAGGACACAGGCCTTGTACGCGGCGATCCCGCCGGTGACGCCGAGCAGTACGTGGCGCCCGGCCAGCGGGCTAGTCGTCGTCGGCGGCTGCCTCAGGACGCTCATAAGCGACCTTCTCCTCGGCGATCTCCTGGAGCGAGATCGACAGCGGCTTGTTGCGCAGGCCGCCGGTCTCGACGAGCGGCGGGACGAACTCCCCGCGACCCTCACCGAGCTGGCTGTAGTACGAGTTGATCTCCCGCGCGCGCTTGGCGGCGAGCACCACCAACGTGTACTTCGAATCGACCGACTTCAGGAGGTCGTCGAGCTTCGGTTCGTCGATCACGGGGTCCCTTTCCGTGCGTGCGGCGACCGCGTCAGACGCGCGGTACCTCGATGATAGCAGCGACCTCGGCCGCCGCTCGTCCCAGATCGTCGTTGACCACGACGTGATCGAACCAGCTCCGCTCGGCCATCTCGACATCCGCACGCTCCAGGCGCCCCTGTAGGGCTGCTTCGTCCTCGGTTCCCCGCTCGCGCAGCCTGCGGATCAATTCGTCGCGCGACGGCGGGACCAGGAAGACCAGGACCGCATCTCGCATGCGTTCGCGGACACTGCGGGCACCCTGTACGTCGATCTCGAGCAGCACGTCCTTGCCCGCGTCGAGCGCCTCCTCTACGGGCGCACGAGGAGTCCCGTACCGCCGACCGAACACGTCCGCCCACTCCAGGAACCCATCGCCCGCGACGAGTGCGTCGAATGCCTCGCTGGTCAGGAACCGGTACTCGATGCCGTCCCGCTCGCCCTCGCGAGGTGCACGCGTCGTACAGGAGACCGACAGTTCCGGCGAGGGCTCGCGCTCCAGCAGCGCCGCGACGACGCTCCCCTTGCCCACGCCCGACGGGCCGGAGATGACGAACAACCGCCCTCGGCGGCCCGGCACCGCTATCGCTTCGCGAACTCGGCGAGGAGCGCTTCCTTCTGCTTCGCCCCGAGTCCCCGGATGCGGCGCGACGCGGAGATCTCCAGCCGCTCCATGATCTTGCGCGCCCGAACCTTCCCGACCCCGGGGAGCGACTCGAGCACCGTCGATACCTTCATCTTGCCGACGGTGTCATCGCCCTGCCGCGCGAGCAGGTCCTTGAGGGTGCGCTTCCCCGACTTCAGTTCGCCTTTCAAGACCGCCCGCTTGCGACGCGCGTCCGCGGCCTTGGCGAGCGCCTGCTTGCGTTGTTCGTCGGAAAGCTGTGGTAGGGGCATCCTGCCTCCTTCGATTCGAGTGCGCGGCTAGAGGCGGCGATTATACGCAGGGCGTCTGAGCCGGGGCAAAGCAGCTCGGCCGCCGGTCAGCGGGCGGCGAGGGAGGACCGGATCGCGCGAGCGGCCGCCGCTGGATCGGCGGCGTCGGTGATCGGACGTCCGATGACCACATAGTCGGCGCCCCGTTCGATGGCCTCCTCCGGGGCGAGGATGCGTACCTGATCGTCGCCGTTCGTACCCGCGGGCCGGATCCCCGGCACGACCAAACAGAAGTCATCACCGCAGGCATCGCGGACGTCCCGCACGTCCTCCCCCGACACCACCACCCCGTCGAGTCCCGCGGCCTTCGCCTCGTACGCCAACGATGCGGGACTCGCGAGCTCCTCACCCGACTGGCTGGAAAGGACGGTCACCGCGATCGCGAGGGGCATCGGAACGCCCGCTGCCTCCGACCCGCGACGTGCGCCGGCCACGGCCGCCCGCATCATCGCATCGCCGCCGAGGGCATGGACGTTCATCATCGCCACGCCGAGGGACGCGATGTTCGCCGCGGCGCGCTCGACCGTCGTGGGGATGTCGTGCAGCTTCGCGTCCACGAAGACCGGCCCGATGCTTGCGATCCGCCGGACCGCCTCGGGACCGTGCGCCCACAGCAGTTCCAGCCCGACCTTGAGCATCCCGACCTCGCGGACGAGCAACCCTGCGAGCGCTTCCGCCTCCTCGAGCGCGGAACGGTCGATCGCCGCAACGATCGGGTTCGCGGGCGGTGGGTTCATGACGCACCGCCAACGTCGGTAGCGGGCCGCGCCGGACGGAGCACCAGCCGCAGCTGCGACGGGTCTGCGACTCGGTGCTGCCGCAGGTAGCCGAGGATCCCCTTCGTGATCTCGAGGGGGGCGTCCGGATCGACAAGCATCGCCGTGCCGACCTGCACCGCCCAGGCGCCGGCCAACAGGAACTCGACCGCGCTCGCGGCGTCGGACACCCCGCCGACCCCGATGATCGGCACGTCGGGGAACGCCCGCGAAACCAAGAACACCGCGCGCAGAGCCATCGGCCGGATCGCAGGTCCCGACACGAAGCCGGTGACGGCGCCGAGCCGCGGGGCCCGGATCTCGGGTGCGATCGCCATCCCCGGTATCGCGCCGATCAGGGTGAGTCCGCGCGCCCCGGCCTGGATGCAGGCTCCCGCGACGTCGACGATGTCCGCCACATCGCCCGAGAGCTTCGCGAACACGGGGAGGCGCGTGGACCGGGCAAGCGCGCCCACGACCTCGGCCGCGTGATCCGGACGATGCGCGAACAGCACGCCCCCGCGTTCCGCGTTCGGACACGCCAGGTTGATCTCAAGGGCCACCACCCCGGGTGCCTCAGCCAGCGCCGTCCCCACACGCAGGTACTCTTCGAGGCTGCCACCACCCACCGACGCGAACACCGGAACGCCGGTGCGCGCCAGAACCGGGAGTTCCTCCTCGAGGAACACATCCAGACCTGGGTTCTGATGGCCCGTCGCGTGCAGAAGCCCGGACGGGGTTTCGGCGACCCGGGGACCGGGCGACCCGGGGACCGGCTGCAACGTCACGCTGATCGACGCGATCCCGCCGAGCCGGCGCACATCGACCAACCCGTGGACATCGCGGATCGATCGCAAGCACCCCGACGCCGCCATCACCGGGGAGCGCAGCGCGATCCCGCCGAGGTCCACATCGAGGATGGGCTTCATCCGTCCGCGCTTTCGGGCCCTGAGGTCGTCGCCGACGGGACCAAGACATCCCACGCGATCCGGGAGGAATTGAACACCGGGCCGTCGGTGCAGGACCGCACGTGGTCGACCCCGGACCCGTCCTTGCGGGTGACCGGCACCACGCAGGTGAAGCACTGACCCCATCCGCAGCCCATCGCCTCTTCGATGGCCACCTGGGCCGGGATCCGTTGCTGGTTGCAGTACTCGGCGACCGCGCGCAGCATGCCCGTGCTTCCGGCCGCGTAGATCACTTCCGCACCCGTCTGCCCCGCCATGGCCGCGAGGACATCGACGATGGTGCCGCGCGAGCCGAGGCTCCCGTCCTCGGTCACGACCGTCACGGACGACGCCAGGCGCTTGCCTTCGATCGGCTTGAAGATCGCCTCTTGCGTCGGGCCGCCGATGATCATGTCCACCTGCTTGCCCTTCGCCCGCAGCTCCTCGGCCAGGAAGTACATCTGCCCCGAGGCGTAGCCTTCTCCGATCAGCAGACACGCGTTCCGGTTCTTGGGGGTCGCGAAACCCCGCCCGAGCGGGCCGATCACGTCGAGGAACTGGTGCGCCCGGACCGTCCGGAGCCAGTCGGTGCCCGAGCCGCCAGGAGCGAATGCGAACTCCAGCGTGCCCGCCCATCCCCCCTGTCGAGAAGCCTTGTAGATAGCGAATGGCCTCCGCAGCAAGAATGACCGATCGGCCGGCATCCCGACCTGGAGGAACTGCCCCGGCCGGGCGCGCTCGGCGATCTCCGGAGCGACGATCGTCATCGTGTGGTGCCGGCCGTGGTTGCGGCTCGACAAGACCTCCGCTCGGATCCGTCTCACGAGCCGGCCCCGGCCACCCCGCGTGGCAACCGCCCGGCGCGGACATCGGCGTGGTACTCCTGCAGGCTCCGCGGCTCCGAGGTCGTGGTCCGCATCGCCTCGATCCCTCGGAGCGCCGCCATGACCCCAGGAAGTGTTGTGATGCAAGGGATACCGGCCGACACCGACGCCGTCCGGATGTGGTAGCCATCGCTTCTAGACCCCCGTCCGTACGGGGTGTTGATGACAAGGTCCACCTCTCCCGACCTGATCAGGTCGACCACGTTGGGCGAGCCCTCCGACACCTTGGCCACCCGTTCGACCGGGATGCCCGCACGTGAGAGGACCGCGGCGGTTCCCCCCGTAGCAACCAACCGGAACCCGAGGGCTGCGAGTTGCTCCGCCGGCAACAGGATGGCCCGCTTGTCGCGGTTGGATACCGAGACGAACACGGTCCCTTTCTGCGGGAGCGGGATCCCACTGGCCACCAGCGCCTTCGCGAGCGCCAGGCCGGGGTCTTCGTCGATCCCCATCACCTCGCCGGTCGACTTCATCTCTGGACCCAGCACCGTGTCGGCGCCGACGAACCGGTCGAACGGAAGCACCGCCGCTTTGACCGCGGTGTGGCCGAGGCGCCGGTAGTGCTTCGGGTCGTCCGGAACCATGCCCGCGGCCCGTAGGTCCGCCAGCGAACGACCAACCAGGGTCAGCGTCGCGACCTTGGCCAGGCTGACCCCCACCGCCTTGGAGACGAACGGCACCGTGCGGGATGCACGCGGGTTCGCTTCCAGGACCCACACGCGCTCATCCTTGACCGCGAGCTGGAGGTTCATCAGGCCCCGGACCCCGAGCCGCATGGCGAGCGCTCGCGTGATCTCCTCCACGGTGTCGAGCTCGTCGTCCGAGAGGGTCGGCGGCGGGATGACGCACGAGGAGTCGCCCGAGTGCACGCCCACCTCCTCGATGTGCTCCATCACCGCACCGATGAACACGTCCTCACCGTCGCAGACGGCGTCCACGTCCACCTCGATCGCCCCCTCGAGGAACCGGTCGATCAGCACCGGGTGATCCGGCGAGGCTTCCGCCGCCATCCGCACGAAATGGTTGAGGTCGTCCTTGCTGTAGACGATCTCCATGGCCCGCCCTCCGAGCACATAGGAGGGACGCACGAGCACCGGGTACCCGATCCGCTCCGCGATGGCTTCCGCCTCGGCCAGGTCGTGCGCTTCGCCGTGCGGCGGAGCCGGGATCCCCAACTCCTTGAGCAAGGTCGCGAACTTGCCACGGTCCTCGGCGAGGTCGATCGCTGAAGGGGACGTGCCCAACACGGCGAACCCCTCGTCCTCAAGGATATGCGCGAGCTTCAGGGGCGACTGGCCGCCGAGCTGCACGATGGTCCCGATCGGCTGCTCCTCCCGACACACACGGAGCACGTCCTCGGGCGTCAGCGGCTCGAAGTACAGCCGGTCGCTGATGTCGTAGTCGGTCGAGACGGTCTCGGGGTTGCAGTTGACCATCACGGCGTCGTACCCGGCCTCGCGGAGTGCCAACGCAGCGTGGACACAGGCATAGTCGAACTCGATGCCCTGTCCGATGCGGTTCGGTCCGGCACCAACTATGACGACGCTGGGCCGGTCGCCGCGGCGGACCTCTCCCTCGTCCTCGTACGCCGAGTAGTGGTACGGCGTCCTCGCCGGAAACTCCCCCGCGCAAGTGTCGACGGTCTTGAAGACGGAGGTGATCCCGAGCTCCTCCCGCCGGTGACGGACCTGCGACTCCGCCGCACCCATGAGGTAGCCCAGGTAGGCGTCCGAGAGTCCCAGGCGTTTGGCCTCCCGCAGATCCGACGGATCCAGCGAAGCCAGCTTCGTCCCGCGGATCGCGTCGGCCGCAGCCACGACCTCGGCGACCTGGTCGATGAACCACGGATCGATGGCGGAGGCGTCGGCGATCTCCTCGATCGACCGCCCTTCACTCAGCGCCCGCTCGACCAGATGCATCCGATAGTCGGTGCCGTCCCGCAGGGCCTCCAGCGAGCCCCCCGGCGGCACCGTGTCGGCACCGAAGTCCGACCGCGTCTTCTCCAGGGACCGCCACGCCTTCCCGTAGGCCTCCTTGAAGGTCCGCCCGATCGACATGACCTCTCCGACCGATTTCATCGTGGTGGTGAGCGTCGGATCGGTGTCACTGAACTTCTCGAACGCGAATCGCGGGATCTTCACGACAACGTAGTCCAGGGTCGGTTCGAACGCCGCCGGTGTCTCGCCGGTGATGTCGTTCACGATCTCATCCAGTCGGAATCCGACCGCCAGCAGCGCCGCGACCTTCGCGATGGGGAACCCGGTAGCCTTAGACGCGAGCGCCGACGACCGCGACACGCGGGGGTTCATCTCGATGAGGACCATATCGCCGTTCGCGGGGTTGACCGCGAACTGGATGTTGGATCCGCCGGTCTCGACCCCGATCGCGCGGATGCACGCCAGGGCCGCATCGCGCATGTCCTGGTACTCGCGATCGGTCAGGGTCTGCTGCGGCGCAACCGTTATCGAGTCGCCGGTGTGCACGCCCATCGGATCGAGATTCTCGATGGAGCACACGATCACGGCGTTGTCCGCGCCGTCGCGCATGACCTCGAGTTCGAACTCCTTCCACCCACGGACCGACTGCTCGATCAGGACCTCGGAAACCGGGCTGAGCTTGAGACCCTTGGCCGCGATCAGCTCCAGCTCGTCGCGGTTGGTCGCGAACCCGCTGCCGCCTCCACCGAGGGTGAAGGACGCCCGCACGATCACCGGGTAGCCGATCAGCTCGCCGCGCTCGAGGGCCTCGCCCACAGTCGTGGCCGTCCCCGAGCGAGGCACTGGAAGCCCGGCCTCGGTCATCGCCGTATGGAAGCCGCTGCGGTCCTCGGCACGGTGGATCGCCTCCAGGCTGGCGCCGATCAGCTGCACGCCGTACCGCTCCAGCGCGCCGGACTCCGCCAGCGCCACCGCCACGTTCAGGCCGGTTTGCCCGCCGAGCGTCGGCAACAAGGCATCCGGTCGCTCCCGCTCGATGACCGAGACGACGGACTCGGGCGTCAACGGCTCGACGTAGGTCGCGTCGGCGAACTCCGGATCCGTCATGATCGTGGCGGGGTTCGAGTTCACGAGCGCGACATGGTAGCCCTCCGCACGCAGCACGCGACAGCCCTGGGTCCCGGAGTAGTCGAACTCGCATGCCTGGCCGATCACGATGGGACCGGATCCGACCACCAGGATGCGGTGGATGTCGGTGCGCTTGGGCACTACGAGGCCCCCTCCATCAGATCGCGGAAGTCCTGGAACAGGTAACGCGAGTCGTGCGGACCCGGTGCCGCTTCCGGGTGGTACTGGACCGAGTAGGCGGGTACGTCGAGGCATCGCAGGCCCTCGAGCGTCCCGTCATTCAGGTTCCAGTGGGTCAGCGCCACCCGGCCCGCCGGCGTCGGCACCTGCGGCGGCTCTTCAGGCGACCATCCCGTCCCGTTCTCGGGGACGTCCACCTCGGCACCCCAGCCGGCCGGATCAACCGCGAAGCCGTGATTGTGCGAGGTCACCTCGACGCGGCCGGTTCCGACGTCTTTCACGGGTTGGTTCGCTCCCCGGTGCCCGAACTTCATCTTGTAGGTCCGTCCATCCAGCGCCAGCCCCAGGAGTTGATGGCCCAGGCAGATGCCGAAGAGCGGCACCTCACCGAGCAACTCCTGCGCAACCTCGATCCCGTACCGCGTTGCCGCGGGATCTCCGGGACCGTTCGACAGGAAGACCCCGTCGAACCCGCCGGTGCGGATCTCCGTAGCGGGCGTGTGCGCGGGAACCACCGTCGTCTCGCACCCGGACGCGTGCAGGCGCCGCAGGATGTTCGTCTTGACGCCGAAGTCGATCGCCGCGACCCGCAACACCCGTCCGGCGTCGGTCGCGACCGGGCCGACCACGTCGGTCGCGTCGTAGGCCCCGTCGGTCGTCACCGACCTCGCGAGGTCGGCGCCCTCCATCCCGGGAGTCTGCCGTACGCTCTCCACAAGCGACGACGGGTCGGTATCCGCGGTAGAGACGCCGCAGCGCATCGTTCCCTCGTTCCGCAAGCGCAGGGTCAGCTTCCGTGTGTCGATCCCCTGGATCCCCACGACCCCCGCGGCAGCCAGCTCCTCGCTCATCCCCGTCTCGGCCCGCCAGTTGGAGAACCGCCGGGAGGCCTCCCGCACCGCGAACCCGGCCACGCGCACGGCCGCCGACTCGGGATCTTCGACGTTGGTGCCGTAGTTACCCTGGTGCGGGTAGGTCATCACGACCACCTGCCCGGTGTAAGAAGGGTCGGTCAGGACCTCCTGATAACCGGACATGGCCGTGTTGAACACCGCCTCACCGAATGTCTCCCCCTCGGCACCGAAGCCGCGGCCGCGGAACACGGTGCCGTCCTCGAGCGCGAGCAGGGCCTCCGGCCCTCGCCCGATGGTCCCGCTGCTCACTTCGTCGCTTCCCCCTCCCGGAACACGAGCTCCCCGCGATACATCGTGTGCACGACACGCCCGTGGAGCGTCTGTCCGACGAACGCCGAGTTCTGACTCTTGGACACGAACGGCGGCTCGACGACCCACTCTGCCGCCGGATCGAACACCACGAGGTTCGCGGGGCGGCCCGGTTCGATGGGTCCGCCGTGGTCCGACGCCTCCAGGATACGGGCGGGCGCCGTGCTCAGCGCTTCGAGCGCCCGCCCCAGCGGGAGGTGACCCGGCTCGACCAGGTGGGTGAGGACCACCGCCAGCGCGGTCTCGAGCCCGATCGTCCCGTGCCGCGCGAGGTCGAACTCAACCTCTTTGTCCTGGACCGCATGGGGGGCGTGGTCCGTCGCCACCGCATCGATCGTCCCGTCGGCCAGCCCCGCGACCAGCGCCTCCCGGTCCTCCCCGGAGCGCAGCGGCGGGTTGACCTTGAGCCGCGTGTCGTAGGTGGTCAGGTCCTCATCGGTCAGGACCAGATGGTGTGGGGTGACCTCGGCGCTCACCCGAACGCCCTCCTCCTTCGCACGGCGGACCAGGTCGACGGAACCGGCTCCCGAGAGGTGACACAGGTGCAAGCGCCCGCCGGTGAGGCGAGCCAGAGACAGGTCCCGGGCGACGATGACCTCCTCCGCCTCGGCCGGATGCCCCGCCAGGCCCAGCAGCGCGGACGTAGGGCCCTCGTGGACATGCGTGCCCTCGCTGAGCGACGTGTCCTCGCAATGCTCCGCCATGATCACGTCGAACGCCCGCGCGTACTCGAGCGCCATCCGCAGGACCCGCGACCGGGACACGCAGTGGCCGTCGTCGCTGAACATGCGCACACCCATGGCCGCCATCTCCCCGATCTCGGTCAGCTCCTCGCCGGCAAGGCCCTTGGTGATCGCGCCCACCGGGAAGACGTCACACAGGCCCGCCTTCTCGGCCAGCGTCTGCACCTCTTGGATCACCGCCGCGTTGTCGGCGACCGGGTCGGTGTTGGCCATCGCGGCGAGGGCGGTGAACCCACCGGCGGCGGCGGCGCGCGACCCGGTTTCGACCGTCTCCCGGTCCTCCCAGCCCGGCTCGCGCAGGTGGCAATGCAGATCGACGAACCCCGGAGCCAGGACCAGCCCGTCGCCGTCCAGCACGGTCCCGGCGCCGCTCCCGGACCCGGCTGGCTCCACCGCCTCGATCGCCTCGTCGGCGACCACGACGTCGGCGACCTCATCCCGGCCGGCCGCCGGATCGACCAGCCGCACCCCTCGGAAGATCGTCCGTTCAGGCATCGCCTTCGCCTCCCAGCATCAGGTACAGCAGGGACATCCGGACGGCGATACCGTTGGTGACCTGCTCCTCGATCACGGACCGCGGCAGATCGGCGACGTCGGAGGCGATCTCGACCCCTCGGTTCATCGGTCCGGGGTGCATGATCATCGCGTCCTCCGGCAGCAGCCCCACCCGCTCGCGGTTCAGTCCATACAGCCGCGCGTACTCGCGGATGCTCGGGAAGAACTGGAGGCGCTGACGCTCGGTCTGGATGCGCAGCATGTAGCACACGTCCGCCTTCGGGAGTACCTCATCGAGCGCGTACGAGGTCTCGGCCCCCCAGGTGGGCGCCGACGGCGGCAGCAGGGTCGGGGGCCCGACCAAGGTCGTCTGTGCCCCCATGCTCGCCAGGCCCAGCGTGAGCGAGCGCGCGACCCGCGAGTGCAGCACGTCGCCGACGATCGCCACCCGCAGCCCCTCCAGCCGACCGAATCGCTCCCGGATCGTGTACAGGTCCAGCAGCGCCTGCGTGGGGTGCTCATGGGTTCCGTCGCCGGCGTTCAGGACGCTCCCGCTGACCCACTGGGTCAGCGCGTACGGAGCCCCCGACGACGCGTGGCGGATCACGATGGCATCGGCCCCCATCGCCTGCAGCGTCAGCGCCGTATCCTTCAGGCTTTCTCCTTTGGCGACCGAGGACCCAGCCGCCGTGAAGTTGATCACGTCGGCGGAGAGCCGCTTGGCGGCAAGCTCGAACGAGATACGGGTTCGCGTCGAGTCCTCGTAGAACAGGTTCACCACCGCGCGGCCGCGCAGGGCCGGCACCTTCTTGACGACGCGCGTCCCTACCTCGCGGAATGAATCCGCCGTGTCCAGGATCCTCGTCACCTCCTCGCTGGTCAGGTCCGCCATCGAGAGCAGGTGCTTGTTCATGCCGGGTCCTCCACGACGACGGCATCCTCGCCGTCGACCTCGGTCAGCGCCACCCGCACGACCTCTCCTTGGCGGGTCGGCACGTTCTTGCCCACGTAGTCGGCGCGGATCGGCAGCTCGCGATGACCGCGATCCACCAGGACGGCGAGTTGAACCGCCGTCGGCCGCCCGAAGTCCACCAGTGCGTCCAGCGCGGCGCGGATCGTCCTGCCGGTGAACAGCACGTCATCGACCAGCACGACCGTCCGACCGGTGATGTCGAAGTCGATCCGGGTCTCGTGCACCTCCGGCGCCTCGGACCGCATCCCGATATCGTCCCGGTAGAACGTGATGTCCAGCGCGCCGACCGGCACGCCGGTTCCCTCGATGCGCTCGATCTCCGCCGCGAGCCGGCGCGCGAGGTCGTCCCCGCGGTTCGCGATACCGACCAGGACGACAGAGCCCGCGCCGCGGTTCCGCTCGAGGATCTCGTGGGCGATGCGCGTCACCGCCCGACGGATCTCCGCCTCGTCCAGGAGGCGGCTGGCGGCCATCAAGAAAGCCCCGACCGCGGGTGCGGCGAGGCATGCGTCTGAATCATCTTCTGGCTCCCTTCCCGGCCTCACGGGACCGGACTTAAAGTGGAAGTTCCGCAGAGAAGTTTAGTCCTTCGGCCCGGCAGCTTCAACCCACGGCTGCGAGCGGAACGACGGAACCTGCCGGATGCAGGGACCGCTTCCCCGCGGAGAACCACGCGACCGCTAGACTAGAGGGGTCGAAAGGAGCAACCCGCTAGACTAGAGGGGTCGAAAGGAGCAACCCGCTAGACTAGAGGGGTCGAAAGGAGCAACCAAGGGATGCTTGCGATCATCCAGGGCCTCGGGCCCACCGAGATCATCCTCATCTTGGTCGTGATCTTGCTGCTCTTCGGAGCCAAGAAGCTGCCGGAACTCGCCCGTTCGCTCGGGAAGTCCTCCAAGGAGTTCAAGAAGGGCATGGACGACACCAGCGAGCCGGACGAGGCGGACAGCGGCGAGAAGCCCGCAGCCAAGTCCGAGACCAAGGACTAGCCGGGTCCCTCGGGTTCCTGCGCTCCCGCCGCCTCTCGGGCGATGCGGCCGAGCACGCCATTCACGAATCGGCCCGACTCGTCCGTGGACAGTTCCTTGACCGATGCCACCGCTTCGTCGATGGCGACTGCCGGTGGCGTTCCGCTGTCCGGCCGCAGCTCGTAGCACGCCAGGCGCAGCACCGCGCGGTCGACCGCCGGCATCCGCGGCACCGTCCAGTCCTGCGCGGCCGCGCCGATCCTCTCGTCGATCTCGACGAGATTCGCAGCCACCCCCTCGACCAGCGCACGGGTGAAGCTGCCCTCCGGAGCGTGCTGAGCGACCGCTGAGGGATCCAGTCCCTTGATGTCGGCCTCGTAGAGCAGCTGCAGGGCCGCGCGCCGCTGCCTGGTCCGGGAACTCACTTCACGCGTTCCAGATACTCCCCGGTGCGGGTGTCGACCTTGACGCGCTCGCCCTCCTCGACGAAAAGTGGCACCTGCACGACGATCCCCGTGGACAGCGTTACGGGCTTGAGCGCCCCGCTGACACGGTCGCCCTTGACGCCAGGGTCGGCCTTGACCACGTCCAGGACGACCGCCGCGGGAAGCTCGACCGAGATGACCTCCGCCTCGTGCATCGCGATGGCCGCGGTCTGGCCGTCCGCGAGATAGCCGATCATGTCCCCGGCCGCCGCCGAGGAGACGTGGTGCTGGTCGTAGGAGCCCAGATCCATGAAGACCAGATCGTCGCCCTCCCGGTACAGGTACTGCATCTCGCGCTTGTCCACGATCGCGAGGCCCACCTTGACGCCTGCGTTGAACGTTCGCTCCACCACCGCACCGGTGCGGGCGTTGCGCAACTTGGTCCGCACGAACGCGCCCCCCTTGCCGGGCTTCACATGCTGGAACTCGACGATCGTGTACAGGGTCCCGTCCAGGTCGAGGGTGATACCGTTCTTCAGATCGTTCGTCGATACGCTGCTCACAGGATCACGAGCTCCTTCTGCGTCGCGGGCAGGACCCGGCACCCATCTGCGGTCACCTCGACCATGTCCTCGATCCGTACCCCGCCGATGCCCGGCAGATACACGCCCGGCTCGACCGTTACCACGGCCCCGGCGGGCAGCTCCTCCTCGAAGGTCGAGGCCAGCGTCGGTCCCTCGTGGATCTCGAGCCCGACCCCGTGCCCGAGGCCGTGACCGAACGCCTCGCCGTACCCGGCGTCTTCGATCACCGACCGAGCCGCCCGGTCGACGTCCTTGCCCCGGGCCCCGGCCCGAACGGCATCGATGCCGGCCTGCTGGGCCTCGCGGACGACCTCGTACACGGTGCGCAGCTCACGGTTCGGCTCTCCGAACGCGACGGTCCGCGTCATGTCCGAGTGGTACCCATCGTACCGGGCGCCGAAGTCCAGCTTCACGATGTCCCCCCGGCGGAGCGCACGGTCGGTCGGTTGGTGATGCGGCTCGGCCGCGTTCTCTCCGAAGGCGGCGATCGAGTCGAACGCCGGCCCGTCGGCGCCCCGCTCCTCCAGCCTCCGCTCGAGCTCCCGAGCCACCTCGCGCTCGGTCACGTCATCACGCAGCTCCGGCAGGATCCCTTTGAAGGCCTCGTCCGTGATGGCCTGCGCCTCCTCGATGAGCGCGAGCTCCTCGGCGTCCTTGACCCATCGGAGCCTCCCCACCTCGTCCCGGACAGGGATCAGCTCCCCCACCCGTTCGGACAGGTCCTGGAACTGCTTGTACGTGAGGTGGGTCGCCTCGAACGCGACGCGCGACACGCCGAGCCGCAAGCACGCTTCCTCGAGGAAGGCCGGGAACCCGTTTCCCCCATAGGTGAGCCGCTGCATATCCGGAACCTCACGTCGCGATTGCTCCGTGTAGCGCCCATCGGTGAAGAACCGGGCGTCGTCGCGCGCGATCAGCGCCTGGCCATTGGAGCCCGTGTAGCCACACAGGTAGCGCACGTTGGGCAGGTGGGTGACGAGGAACGCATCCGCCCCGATCTCATCGAGCCGTGCGGCGAGGCGCTCGCGTCTCAGTCCGCGATCCACGCCAACGCTTCCAGCGCGAGCCGGTACCCGCCGGCTCCGGCACCCGCGATCACGACACGGCACACCGGCGAGAGGACGGAGTGCCGGCGGAACTCCTCGCGGGCGAAGATATTCGTCATGTGCACCTCGATCGCGGGCAGCGGACAGGCCTCGATGGCGTCGCGCAGCACGTAGGAGTAGTGGGTCAGCGCCCCGGGGTTCACGACGACCGCCTCGAACCCCTCGTCGGCCGCCGTGAGCAGCCACTCCACGAGGTCGCCCTCGTGGTCGGACTGACGCCACTCCACCGTGTGGCTCATGCCCTCGGCGGCCATGGAGACGCCCATCATGATGTCGGCCAGCGTCTCGGAGCCGTACGTCTCCGGCTCCCGCCGGCCCAGCGCACCGAGGCTCGGTCCGAACAGGTAGAGCACC
>CAZXFL010000019.1:2024-5442 GCA_964640385.1 uncultured Actinomycetes bacterium | reverse complement strand
CCGTGCGAGCGGCCCCGGTAGGACTCCAGACGCTCCAGGGCGTGCCCGAGGGTATGTCCGTAGTTCAGGATCAGGCGTTCCCCCGTGTCCCGCTCGTCGGCGGCGACGGCCCCGGCCTTGGCGGCGGCGCACCGGGCAACGAGCGGCTCCAGCGTGGCGGGACGGCGGGCCAGCACCCCATCCAGGTCGGTCTCCAGCAGCTCCAGCAACTCCAGGTCGAGCGTGAGCGCGTACTTCGCCACCTCGCCCAGGCCGGAGCGATAGTCGCGCTCAGGGAGCGTGGCGAGCGTCCCGACGTCGGCCAGGACGACCGAGGGCTGATGGAACGCACCGACCATGTTCTTACCCTCGGGCAGGTTCACGGCGGTCTTGCCCCCGATAGCCGCGTCGACCTGCGCCGTGAGCGTGGTCGGCACTTGGACGACAGGGAGCCCTCGCATGTAGGTGGCGCCGACGAACCCGGCGACGTCCCCGACGGCCCCCCCGCCTAACGCGACCACCAGATCGTCCCGGTGGGCCTCCTGGACCGCGAGCTGCCGATACAAGGCATCGGTGACGGACAGGGTCTTCGCCTCCTCGCCTTCCGGAACGGTGACGTGAAGCGGGGCGAGCCCCATCTCACGCAGCGCATCCGACAACGCCGACAGGTACAGGTCGGCCACGGTTCGGTCGCTGACCACGAACGCCTTCTCCGCCCGATCGGAGCGTGGCACGTACGCCGCCGCGCCGCCGAGCAGCTCCTCACCCACGATCACGTCGTAGGAGCCCGCCGGCATCGGGACCGGAACCGTGATCATCCGGCGGCCTCCAACGCGCGGAGCACCTCGGCCGCAACCGCCTCCGGCTCATCGGCCCCGGTGATCACCACGTCTGCCGTCTCCCGATACAACGGCTCCCGTTCCTTCAGGAGCACCTCGACGTCCTCCGGAGTGCGCAGGAGCGGCCGGTCCGCCCCGAAGTCCACGCGTTCCACGATCGCGTGCGCCGGCACGTCCAACCACACGACGGTCCCGCCGGCGCGAAGCAGGGTCCGGTTGTCCGCAGCGACGACGGTCCCGCCGCCGCACGCCACCACCATCCGGTTCCGGGACGAGATGCGGGAGAGCGCCGCGGTCTCGCGCCGCCGGAATTCCTCTTCGCCCTCCGTTCGGAAGGCGTCCACCGCCGGCATGCCCGACGCCGCTTCGATCTCCTCGTCCAGATCCACGAAGGGCACCTGCAGCCGTTCCGCGACGATCCGACCCACCTCCGACTTGCCCGATCCCGGCATCCCGATCAGGTACACGTTCCCTTTCACGACAGGGTGTCGAGGTAGGACTCGAGGTTCCGCCGGGTCTCGGCCAGCGAGTCCCCGCCGAATTTCTCCAGCACGGTCTCGGCCAGGATGAAGGCCATCGCGGCCTCTCCGACGACCCCGCCGGCCGGGACCGCGCAGACATCGGTGCGCTGGCGGATGGCCTCGGCCGCCTTCCCGGTCGCCAGATCGACCGTCGCCAGGGCCTTGGGGAGACTGGAGAACGGCTTCATCGCCGCCCGAACCCTGATCGGCTGTCCGGTGCTCATCCCGCCCTCGATCCCACCCGCCCGGGCGGTCCGGCGCGAGGGTGATCCGTCGCCGGGGAAGATCGCATCGTGCGCCTTGGATCCCCATCGCGTGGCGGTGGCGAACCCGTCCCCCACTTCGACACCTTTGACGGACTGGATGCTCATGAAACCGAGCGCGAGGCGGGCGTCCAGCTTCCGGTCGTACTGCACGTACGACCCGAGCCCGGGCGGAACCCCGTAGGCCAAGACCTCGATCGTGCCGCCCACCGTGTCGCGCGCCTTCCGCACCGCGTTGATCTCGGCAACCATCCGCTTGGCGACCGTCGGATCCAGGCACCGGACGGGCGACCGGTCCACCCGGATCAGGTCCCCCGGCAGCGGCGCCTTGCCGCGGGACGCGACCTTCCCGATCCGCACGACGTGGGAGATGACCGCGATGCCCAACTCCGCGAGGAACGCCTTGCAGAAGTAGCCGAGGGCCACCCGAGCCGCCGTCTCGCGTGCGCTGGCTCGCTCCAGCACGTTGCGGACGTCATCGAAGCCATACTTCTGGACCCCCGCCAGGTCGGCGTGACCCGGGCGCGGGCGCGTGAGCCGCTCCTTCGGATCCGAACGCCCCTCGACCGCCATCGTCGTGCGCCATTTCTTGGCCCACTCCTTGTTCTCGATCGTGACCGAGATCGGCGAGCCGAGTGTCGCCCCGTGCCGGACGCCGGAGAGGATCTCGAAGCGGTCGGCCTCGAACGACTGACGTCCACTGCGTCCATGGCCGAGCCGTCGCCGGGCCAGTTCGCCGGCGAGACCGTCCTTGGACACGGGAACGGATGCCGGAAGGCCTTCGAGCACGGCAACCAGGCCCTTGCCATGCGATTCACCCGCGGTGAGTTGTCTCAGCATGTCTTCAACCTACACAACGGCGGACGCGCGCCCGCCGGACCGCCGCTCCCTAGAGGCAGAGCGAGAAGGATTCGTTGACCGATCCCTTGCTGTACTGGAATTCCGCGCGGGCGGCCGTCGGGTCGACCACCACTGCGGTGTAGTACCGAGCGAAGGTGTCCCCTTGCGCGGCGGAGTAGTCCGCGTCGTTGACCGAGACCTTCACGATGTCGGCATCGGGCTTATCGATCACCTTGATGAGGGTGACCTCGTTCCCGTCGATGGTAGCGGTCTGCTCGCATGTCCCGCTGCCGGGCGACGCGCCGGGCGACGCGCTCACGCTCACGGACGGCGTCACTACTGGGAGGGGACTGAACGGGTCCTTCCCACTGATCACGAACGAGTCCGTCCCGGGCGGCGCAGGACTCACGACGGCGGTACCGGCGCCGGTCGAAGGCGTGGGGGACCCGTCGGCGGTCGTGGTCGCGACGGGAGACGCGCCGTCGGCGGTGGTCGCGCCCGTCTCGTCCCCGCCACCGCCCAGGATCTTCATCCCGAGGAAGACGACGATGGCGATACCCGCCACGGCTCCGAGGATGATCAACGCTCGCTTGTCCGATGGTGAGATTGCCATGGCTACCTCAGACTACCGCTTCCTCGGTCCCCTGTGGGCCCGGCTGGGTTCCCGGACCTGAGGACACATCGGTCGTGTAGGTCTCCACCGAAAGGTTCGAGTTCAACGTCGGGTACTCCGCCGGACTGATCGTGACGTTGAGCACCTTCAGGGCACGCGGCAGATGCTCGATCTCGAACAGGTACTGCGACACCTGGATGAAGTTCCCGGTCACGCTGATCGTCAGTCCGATTGCGGAGTATCCGCCCGTCTCCGCCGCCGTAGGGTTCGACACGCCCAGCACCGCGAAGTCGACGCCCGTCTTGTTCGCTACCAGTTGGAGGTTCCTGATCAGTCCCGGGATGTCGGCCTGCTCGGGGATCA
>CAZXFL010000019.1:0-1924 GCA_964640385.1 uncultured Actinomycetes bacterium | reverse complement strand
CCGCTGAACTCGAGCGCGCCGATGATCCCGATGTCCGCCTCCGCACCGCCACTAACCGGATCGCTGATCGAACCGGTGAAGCTCGATACGCCGATGCGGTCGGGGATGATGAGCTGCACGTCGCGCAGGATGCCCGACCAGGAGACCTCGTTCTGGAGCGCGCTGGCGACCAACGTCTTCCTCGACGTGAGCTGGTCCTGCAGCTGCTGGTACACCTGGAGGTCATCGACCTGCGTCTGCAGCTCGGCGTTGGTAGCCCTTTGCGCGGTCGTCTCGCGCTCGATGCGCTGGAGCGTCACTCCCTGGGCCACCCAGAACAAGATGAGCACGGCGATCACGCCCGCGCCCGCGAGTCCGATCCCGATCGTCAGACGCCGGAGCTTGATCTTCTGGCGTACCTCGGGGGGAAGGAGGTTGACCTGGCTCACGTACGCCTCCCCGGGATGCCCAGGCCGATGGCCACGGTCAGGACCGGCTCGGCCTCAGCCAACGCTTCTTCGGTCAAGGTCAGTTCGGATTTCACGCGCTGGAGCGCGTGTCCCCGGTCCACCGGGGCCGGGAGCCGCTCCTGGAACAGCTCGAGCAGCCCCTCCAGCTTGGAGCCGCCGCCACTGAGCAGGATGCGGCCGATCCGCGTGCCTGGCGACTGCGCCGTGTAGAACTGCAGGGACGAGCGGATCTCATCGACGAACCCGGACGCCCGCGTCATCGCCAGCGCGCGAGCCTCCTCGACGCTCGGGCCGCCCTCGACGGGCTCCCCGCGCTTGAGTCGCTCGGCGTCATCCTCGCTGATCCCCAACGACCGGGCGATCGCCACCGTGATGTCGCGCCCACCCGAGGGCAGGATGCGGACGAATCGCGTCACGCCGCGATCGTGGGCGCAGATGTTCGTGACGTGCGCACCGATGTCAACGAGGGCCTCTTCGCCCTCGCTCTCCTCGTCCAGGCTCGCGTCGATCGCGCCGACCGCGCGCACCAGCGCGAACGGATTGAGGTCCAGGCCGATGAGCTGGAGTTTCGCGTGTTCGGTGGCGTCGACCACCATGTTGACCATCTGGCGATGAGCCGCGACGAGCAGCAGGCGCAGCATCTTGCGACCTTCGTGTTCGAACTCGCCGAGCGTGTCGTAGTCGAGCACGGCCTCTTCCACCGAGATCGGGATGAATTCCTGCACCTGATAGGCCAGCGATTCCCGGAGCTCCTTCTCGGGCAGGAACGGCAACGCGACCTCGCGAACGACGACGCGCTGGTTCCCGACGCCCATCACCACCTGCTTGGCTCGGAACCCGCCGCGGCCCCAGAGTTCGCGGAGCGCCTCGCCCACGACGTTGGAGTCGCGGATCTCGCCGCCCTCGACGGCGCCGGCCGGCAGCGGGACCTGCGCCGCGCGCACCAGCGTCGGCACATCGCCTCCGAAGCGCAGCTCCGCCGCGCGCACGGCGGTGGAACCGACGTCCAAACCGATCCGCGGTCCCGCCATCAGCTCCCCTCCACCTTGACCGACCGCGACGACAGGTACCGGTCCACGTCCGACTCCCGGATCCGATAGTTCTTGCCGACGCGGATGGCGGCCAGCTGTCCCGCCTTGATCATGCGGTACACGGTCATGTTGGAGACCCGCATCGCGTTCGCGACCTCCCCGACCGTCAGCAACCGGTCACCCGAAAAACCACGTTTCTTACTCAAGGGCCGCACACCTCCTCAGGTGCCATACGTGCGTACGCACGTAACATGTGGCACCTGAGATAACTGTTCACACCAAAAACCTCATCCCGCATCAGGAAGGTCAGGCGCCACGGAAAGTAACAGTAGCAACAGGAGTTTTCAAACACATCCGCCACAAACTGCCAAGGGCGCCAAAACCCCAGCTCAGAAGCGGTTTTCGGCGTGCCTGATGACTATCCGAGCAGGCTCAGGTACCAGG
>CAZXFL010000018.1:0-39703 GCA_964640385.1 uncultured Actinomycetes bacterium | reverse complement strand
TCCCGTTCCGCGCGGAGCCGGTCACCGAACACCTGCACCATGTCCGCCCCGTAGACCTGGCGGAAGGCGCGCGGATAGGCGAGCAGCATCGTGCGGTAGAGCCGTTGGTGCATGGCAAGTGAGCGTTCAGGTGTGGTGTTCATCCTCATGCCTCCTTCGGACGAGCCACGAACCCGCGGGCCCGCGGGCCGCGGTTCGCCCGATCGACGAGCGCCTGCAGACGCCCGAGTTCCGCGTCGCACACCCGCTGCCCCAGGCCGGAGAGCCGGTAGTAGCGACGACGTTGATCATCCAGTTCAGGGTCCGGCCGCTCGTCGGTCTCTTCGATGAGCCCGCCGGCCAGCATGCGCTTGATCGAGCCGTAGAGCGTGCCGGGGCCCATCTTGACGGCCCCCCCGCTCAACTGCTCAACCTCGCCCATGATGGCGTAGCCGTGCTTCTCCCCGTCCCGGAGTGCCAGCAGGATGTGGAGCGAGGCCTGGGGCAACGGCAGGAACCCCGACGGGTCCTGCGTCTTCGTTCCCACCATCGTCCGGGCCTCTCCGTGCCTGCCAGCTATATCGAGTATCGATATATCCACGGATGATAGAGCTGACGGAGGCCGCCGTCAAGCCCGAGGGCCGGCCTCGCTCAGCAATCGGCGGACGCCAGCCGGGCCGTCTCGAGGAAGTCGTCGATGTCGTATCCGGGCGGCGCGGCGGCGTGGATCGCGCCGATCACGGTGCAGGTATCCACGAACCCGCCGCGATGGTCTGCCACCAGCCCGGCCATGAACGCATCGAAGCGGGCGTCGCCCCAGTCACCCCGCAGCCGTTCGAGGACGCAGGGGCCGCCGACGTACACGGTTCCCACGTAGTGACCCTCGGCCTCGAACGTTCCCATGTCGGCATCGAGTGGCACATCCCCACCGACCCCTGCGAAGGGGTGATCGGGGTCGCAGGCGGCGATCGTTCCTTTCAGACGCCGCGTCGAGAACTCCGCGAAACTCTCATCCGTCCAGGGCGCCGCCCACTGGTTGTTCCCCACCATCGAGTACCACCACAGGTGCGCGACCTCGTGGATCACGATGTCGCGGTTGGGCACGGTCATCAGCAGGCTCGGGTACTCGAAACCGTTGACGCCCCAGATGCCGCCGACCAGATCGATCTCGGGCTGGTCGTACGGTCCGTAGTGGTCGGTGAACGAATCCACAGCCTCGCGCGCCCACCGCAGCACATCGGCATCCGGCACGCGGCTCGACGGCTGGGCGAAGTAGCGGATGCGGATACCTTGAGCCGTCGTCGACGAAACGCGGAACCGCCCGATCGCCATCGCGAAGTCGCGCTCGATCGGAGCCTCGATCCGCAGCTCCGTCCGCCCGCCGGACAGCGACGTTCGGGACGTCACCGCTCCGGTTGTGGCCGCCTGCACGCCGCGCGGAACGGTGAGGGTCACGTCCCACGCCGCGACCGACGAATACGTCGACTCCCCCGCGAGGGCGTACGGCTCGTGATGGGTTCCCATCTCGTCGGTCAGCGCCAGGATAGGGAACGCGTTCCCCAGGAACACCGCATCGCCCGAGACCCCGTAGCGGAAGTTCCAGTTCTCCGGGACCGTGTCACGGAACCGGAACGAGAGCTCCCCCGTCCCGCCCGGCGGGATCGGGGCCGCGAGCCGGATGGGCAGCTCGGTGCACCCCACCGTCGGCGCGCCTGCGGTACCCCCGGTCACCCGGTCGACCACCACGAACGGCTTCCCGCACGTCGTCTGTCCATTCGGCCACAGACGCAGGAACACCGACATCATCGGTGACGCGCCCGTGTTCGTGAACGAGACCGTCTCGATGCCGGTCAGCCGGCGCCGTTCGGCGTCGAAGGTTGCCGCCACGCCGTACCGCTGATCGCCGGGACTCACCGCCGACGGCGCGGCCGCCCGCTCGTCTCGCTCCTCCGCCTCCGCCGTCACCCCGCCGACGCAAGACACAGAAACGACCAAGGCGCTGAGCAAACCGGCGGACCATGCGCGAAGCATCACCCTTCGACCCTATCCTGGGTTCTGCGATCAGGTGGGGGAGGGCCTAGCCGAACCGGTCGAACAGCTCCCGTTCGACATCGCGGAACGCCGACCACCGGCGCCCGCCCAGATACGTGTTGGTCATCGTGCACACACCGATCTGCTTGTCGGTGCGGAAGAACATGCGCGTGCTGACGCCGTAATCCCCGCCCGTGTGCCCCATCACGGGGTAGCCTTGGTGGGTTTCGCCGTACCAGATCAACCCCTGGGGCCAGTACACCAAGCCCTTCAGCTGGTTCTTGCGGATCTCCCTGACGGTGGCCTCGTCGAGCACCCGGACGCCCTGGAAGATGCCGAAGCGCGTGAACGCCCCCAGCCAGCGCGCCAGGTTCGGCGCGCTGACCCTGAGCGCTCCGCACGGGTAGTCGGGATACCCGTACTGGAAGTACGGGTCGAAATCGCCGGTGTCGTTGTGGTACCGGTAGGGCATAGCCAGATCCGGCGTGCCGATGTCGGCGAGCTTGAACCCCGCGTCGGTGATCCCGAGCGGCGTGAGGATCCGCGACTTGCACAGCTCATTGAAGTCGGTGCCGCCGACCGTCTGTGCGACCAGGGCCGCCACGTCGACCGCGATGTTCGAATAGGAGTACTTGTCCCCGGGCATCCTGTCGTAGAAGTTGCTGGACTGGTACTCGGGCATCCCCGGCACGAGGTAGTCCTCGAGGAAGTCATAGAGGGAGATGGGCGAATCGCCGGCTGAATACAGCGTCCCGGGCGAGTAGATGCCGCCCCACACGCTCCAGCGGTCCCGGATCGCCGAGGTATGCGTGAGCAGCTGCCGCAACGTGATCGGAGCCGAGGGCGCCGCCGGGATGCGCACATCGAACGGCAGGTAGTCGTTCACATCGGCGTCCAGATCGAGTGATCCATCCTCGACGAGCGCCATCACGCCGGCACAGGTGACGGTCTTGGACACCGAGGCCTGCATCCAGACGGTGTCGGGGCTCGCGGGGATGCCGCCCTCCTTGTCCGCCCAGCCGTATCCGCCCGACCACACGACCTCGTTGCCCCTGACGACAGCGGCCGAGATACCCATCGTTCCCGCCTCGCGAACCTTCCGCTTGATGAACCGATCCAGGCCGGCACCGGCAGCGGCGGTCGGGATGAAGGTGAATGGCGCGATGGTCCCCACACCGGCCACGACGCCAGCCCGCTGGAGGAACCTCCGGCGGGAGAGCTGGGCGGCGTTCTGCGGCCCGTTCACCCACGGAGTCTCGCACGAACATGCCCCGGTGGACAAGGCAGGCGCATGGCGATACGGCCCCGGACGTGCTCTGCTCAGCCCGCGGCTGCCGCAGGGGCGACGAGCGCGTTGACGACCTTGGTCATATCGTCGGCCCAGAACCGGTGGTAGTTCACCCTCAGGCTCGTGCCGTCCGGACGCCGGTACAGGAACGAGTTCCACAGTTCGCCGGTCTGATTGCCGCCGGCCTCGACGTCGGTCAGCGTATCCTCGAACCAGAGGCCCTTGACCCGGTAGGACCAGCGCGAGAGCGACAGGACGATCACCCGCCGATCGGTCACGCCGAAGTAGCACCACTTGGCGATCATCCCGGTCGGACCCCACACTCCGGAACCGACCATGCCGACCGCGGCCGCGATGACGCGCTCACCATCCTCCAGTTCCTGGGCGAGGGAATCCTGGAGCCCGTCCTTGACCGCTTCCTTCGTCTTCATCCGCTGGCCACTACCTCCGTGTGCCGGGTCAGCACGATACTCATCGTAAGGTCTCCGCGCGTCCTCTCAAGGATGCCGCGCGCCACATCGGTGTACCGGCGCAGGTTCCCGGTGATCGCGTCCGGGTAGTCCATCGCCACCAGGACCGCGTACATGTCGTCCATCGCCTCCAGCAGCCGCTCCCCCTGCTCCACCTCGCCCTTGCGGAGCCGGTCCAGGAGATGTCGACGGGCCTCGCCGATCGCCTCGGACATCCCGCCGAGGTACGGAGCCACCTCCACGCCGAGTTCGTCCGGGTGCGGAAGGGGCTCACCCCTCACCACGGCAAAGGTCAGCCGGGCCTCGGTGTATTCCTTCTCGGCGTCGAGCACGTATCCGGCGTAGCGGAAGTCCAGGTGGTCGGCAGTGGCGGCGAAGGCCTGATCGAGCGAGGTCTTGGCCTCGGCCATCAACCGCTCGGCCAGCTCGAACTCGAGGCGATGGATCGCCCGGATGGCGTTGGCCGAGGATCGCACGGTCTGGCGAGCGGCGGGGAGGGCGCGCTCTCGGGCGGCCATCTTGGCGTCGAAGCGGCGCTGGAACTCCGTGGTCAGGGCGTCGAGATCCACGTGTGCAGACTCTCACGGATGGGGGGCGGAACGCGAACCGTCAGGCGTCGCGCACCACGACGTGCACGGAGTCGTCGCCCTCGCCGAAGGCAGCGAGGCCGGCGTAGGAGGGCCGTGGCATCCGGGACTCCCCGACGGCGACGAACCGCTGGCCCGAGGAGTACTGAGGGGCCGCGGCCCGGAACCGGGCGGACCCGCGGGCCCCGCTCGTCGCGGCCTGGATGCGCTTCCCGCTCTCGATGTTCTTGATATGCAGCAGGAGGAGCACGTAGGCACCGGTCATGCCTGCCAGCGCGACCCCGAGCGTGAGCATGCCGCGCAGCGGCGGGAAGAGCCCGATCAACAGGACGACCCCGGTGGCTTCGGCCAGGAACAGCAGCACGCGCCGGCGGCGGTCACGGACGCGGGCCCGTCGGCGTTCGCGGGCCCCAACGAATCGAACCCCCTTACGGGGGGTCACGACCCAGCGTCCTTCCCCCGGGCCCTCAGCGCCTGCCAGCAGATCCATGTTGTGCCCGAACTCCTCAACGGTCGTGCTAGGGGAGTGTACCCGCCGCCGTCCGACGGAGGGAATGAGGAAGACGGCCCATATGATGCCCAGAGCCGCGAGCAACAACCAATCCATCCCAACCCCCTGTCCGACCGCCGGGGAAAAACCGGCCACAACATGTGGGCTGGGATAGAAGCGTAGTGCCCTACATATGGGTATACAAATATCATCGCTGTAATTCCTTGAGTTTTCCTGATCACTACTGAGGCTCGTGTGACTCGGGGGCCGGTTCCTCAGCCCCCGTCGGCCACGTAGTCCCCGCTCTTGCCGCCGCGCTTCTCGAGCAGCCGGATCCCGTCGATGCGGGCGGCGCGGTCGAAAGGTTTGGCGGTGTCGTACAGGCAGAGCGCGGCGACCGACGCTGCCGTCAGCGCCTCCATCTCGACCCCCGTCCGATCGGCTGCACGGACCCGAGCGGTCACGCGGATCGTCCCCGCGTCCGCGTCGGCGTCCGCCGTCACCTCGGCGCCGGTTATGGCGATGGGATGGCAGAACGGGAGCAGGTCTGGGGTGCGTTTCGTCGCCATGATCCCCGCGATACGAGCGGCCTCGATAGGGTCGCCTTTCGGGGTCCCTTGCAGGAGCTGCCCGCAGGCCTCCGGCGTCATCGTGATGACGGCCTCGGCGACCGCCTCGCGTTCGGTGGTCTCCTTCGCTCCGACGTCGACGATCCGAGATGCCTCGCTCATCTCACTCCTCCAGGGATCGGAACACCATGACTCGGCACTCGCCCCCGGCCGGCACCGATGCCGTCCCGGCAGGCACGATCGCCAGTCCGTTGGCACGCGCCACGGTCGAAATCAGGTTGGAGCCGCGTCCGCCGGTCGGGCTGGCAACGAAATGACCCTGTTCGTCCCGGCGAACCGCCACGCGAGCGAACATCGTCTTGCTCTCGGGACCCGCGATCTCACCGTCGAGCCGCGCCATCACCTCCGGCCGGAAGAGCTGGCGCCGCGACATCATCTTCAGCAGCGCCGGACGGACGAACACCTCGAACGAGACGAACACCGAGACCGGGTTGCCGGGCAGGCCGAAGAAGGGTTTGCCCTCGATGGCCCCGAACCCTTGCGGCATACCGGGTTGCATCGCCACCCGGTAGAAGTCGATGTCCCCACGCTGCGCGAACGCGGCCTTGACCACGTCGCGCTCGCCCACCGACACGCCGCCCGACGAGATGAACATGTCCGCGGTCGCCAAGGTCGACACCACCTCTTCCTTGAGCGCCTCCACGTCGTCGCGGACGATGCCGGCAAGCACCGGTGTGGCGCCGACCTCACGGACGGCTCCGGCGAGGGTCGAGGAGTTGGAGTCGTGGACCTGCCCGAACTCCAGCTCCTTACCGGGTTCGACCAGTTCGTCGCCCGTCGAGATGATCGCGACCCGAGGCTTCGGGAACACGGGCACCCGCGCGTATCCGGCGGCCGCTAGGAGTCCGAGTTCGGGGGAGCCCAACCGCCGGCCGCTCGCCGCGAGCATGTCGCCCGGCTGCACGTCCTCACCGACCGGGCGGATGTGCTTGCCTTCCGGCGAGGGATGCAGGACCGAGACCGTGTCGCCGGTTACGCTGCAATTCTCGATCGGGACGACGCAGTCGGCGCCCGCCGGCACTGGAGCGCCCGTCGCGATCTGCATCGCCTCTCCTCCGCCGACCGTCGACTCGGGGCGGTGCCCGATCAAGGCCCGGCCGACGACGGCCAGGGACACGGGTTCCCCCGTCGTTGCAGGCGCCACGTCGATCGCGCGCGCCGCGAAGCCGTCCATCGCCGACGATGCGAACGCCGGCAACTCCCCGTCTGAGACGATGTCCTCCGCCAGCACACATCCGAAGGCCTCAGACAGGGCAAGTTCGATGGGCGCGAGCGGCCGGACCGCGGACATGACCCGATCGCGGGCCTCGTCCACAGGCACGAGACCCACGCCGGAGTCGTGGTCGTGCGGGGCGCGGACGGGTTGCTCGCTCATGCCCGAAGTCTACGCTCGGGCTCGACCGGGGGCCTTGCCCAAGGGTGCGGTCGGGCCGGAGGGAGCCGATGACACGGAAGGCCGACGACGACCGTGACGACGAGATGAGCGTTCGCCGGGTTCGACGCCGTCCGACGTGTTCCAGCGTTTGATCGAGCACCTGCCGATCATCACCTACGAGGAACACGTCCGCGCGGGCCAGCACCCCGAGGCTTCGATGATCTACATCAGCCCGGCGTTCAGGAGGCTGACCGGGCATACCGCAGAGCCGTACCAGACCGATCCCCCGGCTCCGCAAGCTGATGTTCGATCTGCGTCCCCGGATCCTGGACGATGAAGGCTTGGCCGCCGCGGTCGACGCCCTCCTGGACCGGCTGAAAGCTGAGACCGGTACGGAAACCCGATCGGAAACGGTTCACGGTTGCGTCGGAACCAGAAGAGGGAACGACCGTGGAGTTCTGGCTCCCGACGGAACCCGCACGCGGCTAGCTAGATCAGCTTCTTGCGCTGCACCAGATCCGCCAGGAACGCTCGGAATTCGTACCCGACGTCATCGCGCTGAACCGCCAGTTCGACCGTCGCCTTGAGGTAGTCGAGCTTGTTCCCGATGTCGTAGCGCGGACCTTCGTGGATGAAGGCGTAGACCGCCTGCTCCTTCGCGAGGATGTTGATGGCGTCGGTCAGTTGCACCTCACCGCCGGCGCCCGGCTGCACCTCGCGCAGGGCGTCGAAGATCTCGGGCGTGAGGACGTAGCGTCCGATCACCGCCAGGTTCGACGGCGCGTCCTGCGGCTCCGGCTTCTCGATCACCTGCGCCACCCGAGCGAGGTTCTCCTCGATCGACTCCGGCTCGACGCACCCGTAGAGCCGGATGTCGGACTTGGGAACCTCGGTCACCGCGATCACGCTGCGACCGAACCGGTCGTGGATCTTGAGCATCTCCTCCAAGAGCGGATCGTCCTCGGGGAGCAGGTCATCACCGAGCAGCACCGCGAACGGCTCCCCGGCGACGTGCGGCTCGGCCACCGCGACCGCGTTCCCCAGTCCAAGCGGATCGCGCTGGCGGATGTAGTGGATCGCGGCGAGGTCCGAGATCGCGCGGACCTCCTTGAGTTCGTCGAACTTCTGCTTGGACTCCAGGTAGTACTCCAGCTCGAACGAGCGATCGAAATGGTCCTCGATGGGCCGCTTGCCCCGGCCGGAGATGATCAGGATGTCCGGGATGCCGGCGCGGACGATCTCTTCGACCACATACTGGACGGCCGGTTTGTCGACGACGGGCAGCATCTCTTTCGGCTGGGCCTTGGTGGCCGGCAGGAACCGCGTGCCCAGACCGGCAGCGGGGATGACCGCCTTCTTGACCTTCATCGCGCCTGGCACCTCACGACTCCCGGGGATGGGGACCGGAGTGTACGCCCGAACAACCCTCGGGGGAAAGCCCCTGACGGACGCGCCCGCCTAGGCGTCCTGTACGCCCAGGAACGCATCGACCACGCGCGGATCGAACTGGTGCCCGCTCTCCCGCTTGACCTCCTCGATCGCCTCCTCGGACGAGAGGGCGGAGCGGTACGGCCGGTCGTTGGTCAGGGCGTCGTAGGCGTCGGCGACCGCGACGATACGAGCCGACATCGGGATCTCCTCGCCGGCCTGGCCGAAGTAGCCGGTCCCGTCCCAGCGTTCGTGGTGGTAGCGAGCGATCTCCTCCGCCAGCCACAGCAGGGGCGAACGTCCGTCGCCCAAGATGTCCCCACCGACCGACGCGTGGACCTTCACCTTCTCGTACTCGTCGGGCGTCAGGCGCCCGGGCTTGCCCCAGACCTCCTCGGGGACCGCGACCTTGCCGACATCGTGCAGCAGGCTCGCCTTGCCGATGAGCTGGGCCTGCTCCTCGGGGAACCCCAGCATCCGGGCCAGCATCGTCGAGAGGAACTGGACGCCCTCGGCGTGCTGGCCGCCGCGCTTGGTCTCGGCGAACTCGGCCGTCTTGGCGAACCGGTTCAGCAACTCGACCTGGATCTCCTCCTGCGCCTGCGTCCGCTGCCGGGCCACCCGGTCGACGAGCTCCTCGAGGCGCTCGCCGCCGGCGATCTGCACCGACAGGAAGCGGATCTCGAGCAGGTTGCGAACACGCGTGAGCAGTTCGGTCTCCTCGATCGGCTTGGTGAGCACGTCCTGCGCGCCTTCGATCAGCGCGCGACGCATCGTGAGCGGATCGGTCGCGGCGGTCACCGTCAGGACCGGCAGACTGACTTCGCGAGGGCCGGCGGCCCGCACGCGCTGGAGCAACTCGATGCCGTCCGCCGTCTGCATGTCGAGCGAGAGCACCAGTAGATCCGGGTCGACCAGCGCCAGTTCCGCCACCGCGTTCACCGGGTCCGGCACGATCTTGACGTTGTCGAATTCCGCCTTGGAAAGCATCTCCTGGACGGTTCCCGACTGTGCGTCGTCGTCGTCCAGGATCAGGATCCTCGCCTGCTTGAAGGCTTCCTCGTCGATCACCGCGCCTCTGCCTCCTGCCGTCTCGGGGGCGTAACGATACCCTCCCGACCTCGCCCGAGGGAAGCCCGGGATCGGGCACGCGCGGCCCGCGCCGTCGGGACGGACGGGGCGCGGACGTGGCGAAGGGCCGTCCCTACACCCTCCGTATACTGGGGAAATGCCGACGTACGAGTACGCATGCAAGGACTGCGGCCAGCACGTCGAGGTCGTCCACTCGATGACCGACGAGTCGCTGAGCACCTGTGGCGCGTGCGGAGGCGTGCTACGCAAGGTCTTCCACCCGACCGGCATCATGTTCAAGGGCTCGGGGTTCTACGCGACCGACAGCCGCAAGAAGTCCACGCCGGCTGCGGCTAAAGATCTGAAGGACATGAGCACGGCTGACATCAAAGCGGAAGGCGCGAAGGCCGCCGAGAAGTCCGCCGGCACGGCGGCCAAGACCGGCGACGGGGCCGGGTCGTCCGGCTCCTCCAAGAAGAAGGAGAAGTCGGCCTGAGCTCGGCCGAGATCGGCGTCTTCGGCGGCTCCGGTTTCTATTCGTTCCTCGAGTCGGTCGAAGAGATCGACACCGACACCCCGTACGGGAAGCCCTCGGCGAACCTGTTCCTCGGCGAGGTCGGGGGCAAGCGGATCGCGTTCCTCCCGCGTCACGGGCTGCATCACGAGTTCCCGCCCCACCGCGTGAACTATCGCGCGAACGTCTGGGCGATGAAGGAGCTCGGCGTGCAGCGCATCTTCGGACCGTGCGCGGCCGGGTCGTTGACGCCGTCCGTGGCGCCCGGCGACTTCGTGGCCTGCGATCAGCTGGTGGACCGCACGCATGGGCGCGCCGATACCTTCTTCGACGGACCGGAGACGATCCACATCTCGTTCGCCGACCCCTACTGCGATGCGATGCGTCCGCTGATCGTGGCCAAGGGCCGTGAGCTGGGGATCACAATGCACGACCGGGGCACCGTCGTCGTCACCAACGGGCCGCGGTTCTCCACACGGTCCGAGTCCCGCTGGTTCCAGGCGGCCGGCTGGGAAGTCATCAACATGACCCAGTATCCCGAGGCGGCGCTCGCCCGGGAAGCCCAGATCTGCTACGCCAACATCTCGCTGATCACCGACTACGACGCGGGGCTCGAGGGCCACGTCGAGTCGGTCACGACCGACGAGGTCGTCCGGGTCTTCAGCGAGAACCTCGGGAAACTCCGCGATCTGCTTTTCGCCGTGATCCGGGAGCTGCCGGCCGAACGCGACTGCATCTGCGCGAACGCGCTCGAGGGCGCCCGCCTGTCGCACTGACCCGTATCATCGGCGCATGTCCCAACGCGCGCTGGTTACCATCGAGCTCCGTTTCACCACCGCCGACGACGCCCGCGCCATCGGCGAACGCATCCGCGAATCGGTCGCGATGATCGTGGGCCACGATGCCCTCGAGGAATTCCGGGTCAAGTCCCTCCCACTCACGCCTCCGAAGAAGTCTGACCAGGTGTGACATAGGTCACTGCGCCTGAGCCAGCACCCGCATAGCCTGCTCGCGGGAGAACTTCGTGCGGATCGCGGGAGGCGCGGGTGTTCGAGAGGAAGTGGCCGTCGTCGTCCAAGGCGCTCGCCGGGACAGGGCTCGCGCTCGCGCTGATCACCTTCCTGATGCTCCGGGCCTACGCGGCTCGCATCGAAGCGATGAACCCGGGCGAGCCGGTGGGAGTCGTCGCCGCGGGGGGTGACATCGTCCGCGGGACGGTGCTCGGCCGGGACATGCTCGAGGTGGTCACGGTGCCGTCGGCGTTCGCACCGCCCGGAGCGATCGGCGCGACGGAGGATGCAGCCGGGCGGGTCGCGCTGACCGACATCGCGGCCGGTGAGGCGATCACAGCGACCCGGGTCTCGGGGCAACCATCCGGCTCCCTCGCGGGGTTGGTTCCGGCGGGTCTGCGCGCGATGGTGGTTCGGGCGTCGCTCCCCGACGGGGCGGTGCAGCCGGGCGACCGCGTCGATGTGCTCGCGACCGCCGAAGGCCAAACCTGGACCGACACCGTCGGGTCCGGACTGGAGGTACTCAGACTGTTCGGGGGCGCGGACGATGGCTTCGCCGGCGAGGAGGCCGACCGCCCGATCGCGCTGCTCGTCGATCCGGACCAAGCCGAAGTCCTTGCCCGTGCTCAGACGATCGGAACCCTCACGTTGACGGTCGCGCCACCTGGAGAAGTTGTGGCGCCGTCGCCCTCGCCGACCCCAGCCCCGCCGCCGTGACCCATCGGCCGGTAGCATGAGCCGTCGCCTGCGGGAAGGAGCCCGTCATCACCGTCATCCAGGCCATCATCCTCGGCCTGCTCCAAGGCATCACCGAGTTCGCGCCCATCTCCAGTTCGGGCCACTTGATCCTCGTGCCGTGGTTCTTCGACTGGCCGATCCTGCAGGACCCGGACCTGAACAAGAGCTTCGACGTGTTCCTGCACCTCGGAACGCTGCTCGGCGCCGTCGTCTACTTCCGCAAGGACATCTGGCGCTACATCATCGCCTTCTTCGTGACGATCAAGCATCGGTCGATCCGGTCGACCGACGAACGGCTCGCGTGGGCGATCGTTCTCGGGACCATCCCCGGGGTGATCGTCGGGGCGACGTTCGAGAACCTGATCCAGGACACGCTCGGGGCGCCGTGGCTCATCGCGGTCGCCCTGGCGGTGTTCGGTGTTCTGCTGTGGGCAGTGGACCGGCGCGCGCGAAGCGACCGATCGCTCGAGGACCTCCGTCCGCGGTCCGGGCTCATGCTGGGGATCGCTCAGGCGGCAGCCCTGCAGCCGGGCGTGTCGCGATCGGGCGTGACGATCACCGCCGCTCGGGCGATGGGCTTCGATCGCGAGACGGCGGCGCGCTTCTCGTTCCTGCTCGCGCTGCCTATCATCGCGGGCGCCGGTCTGTACAAAGGCCTCGACCTGGCGAAGACCGGCATCCCCGAGGGGATGGCCGCGCCGTTCATCTGGGGGTTCATCTCGTCGGCCGTCGCCGGGTTCCTGACGATCTGGTTCCTGCTGAAGTACCTGCGCAAGCACGACTTCACGGTGTTCATGGTCTACCGCCTGGCGGTGGCGGCCATCGTCCTGGTCGCGATCGCGACGGGCTTCCGTCCGCCAACGGTTTGAGCGCTCGGCACGCTAGACGCGTTCGAGGGGCGCGACACCGAAACCGACGCTGAACCGCTCGCACCAGATCACGACGCTGTCGAAGTCCATCGCGTCGGCATCCTTCGGCACATCGTAGTTCTGGTCGCCGACGTTCCCTTTCAGGTCGCCGAGGCTCACGTAGTCGTCGTCGAACCGGTCCTCGGCCGCGTCCGCCGGTGCCGTCGATAGGTAGACCTTCAGATCGGGCCCGTTCAGCACGTCGAACCCTTCGAACCGGATCACCTGCGAGCCGTTCGGAAGCTCGATGAGCAGCGCCGTCCCCTCGGTATCGTGCTCGAGACCGCGGAAGCGCCCGTTCGCGAGCGTCACCGGCTCCTGTGGGCGGGTCGGCTCCTGTGCGTCTTCACCCTCGGCCGCGGGCGACTCGGCCGCCGCCGCCGGAGCGACCGAGGGGGCGGCCTCGTTCACCTTCACGTCGACGACCGCGTTCTGGAACCCGAACCAATAGAAGACGACGAACACACCTGAGGCGACGATCACGGCTCCGATCGCGGCGGAAAAGACCTTGTGCGCGGCGATCCAGGCCCTCATGTTACTGACGCTACCGATGCCTGATTACGGAACCCTTGCGGGGCCCTTCCGGTCAGAGGAACCTTACGTCGCTCAGCCGAGGGCCGTGCGCAGCGGAGCGGTCGCGAACTCGCGTACCCCCTCGTCGAAGGGAACCGGACCCGGGTCGCCCATCAGGTTCCAGATCGCGCTCGAGTCCGCGAACACGTGCCGAACGTCGCCGAGGCGGAAGTCGCCGGTAACCTCGGGGCGCGGCGCACCGTTCCCGAAGGCATCCGCCAGCGCCTCCGCCATCTGCCCGACCGAGTGCGGCGTTCCGCTCCCGACGTTGTACGTGGTCGCCGGCGGCACGTCTACCAGCGGCATGACCGTCGCCCTCGCGACGTCGCGAACGTGGATGAAGTCGCGCAGCTGGCCGCCGTCCTCGAAGACAAGGGGCGGCCGGCCGTCCTCCAGTGCGCTGCGGAAGATGCTCGCGACCCCAGCGTACGGCGTGTTCCGCGGCATCCGAGGTCCGTAGACGTTGTGGTAGCGCAGGGCGACCACGGGGAGGCCCGTCTCGCGGGCCCACGCCCGGCCCAGGTGTTCTTGATGCAACTTCGTCGCCGCGTACACGTTCCGCGGGTCCAGGGGCGCCTCCTCCGGGACCGACTCGGGCTCCAGCACACCACCACACTCCGGACACGGCGGATCGAAGCGCCCGGCGCGCAGCGCCTCCTGCGCTCGCGGCTCCGGACGGACGATACCGTGCTCGCCGCACCGGTACCGGCCTTCGCCGTAGACGACCATGCTGCTCGCCAGCGACAGCGGACCTTCGAACCCGGTGGCGCGCATCGAGCCCAGCACCGCGGCCATCCCACCGTCGTTGTTGGAGACGTAGTCGGGCAGATCGCCGAGATCGACGCCCAGCCCGACCATGGCGGCAAGATGCGCCAGACCGTCACAGCCCCGCAGCGCCCGCTCGACGGAGGAGGCATCCCGAACGTCCTCGAACAGGTAGCGGACGCCGTCCTCGCGCAGGTAGTCGGGGCGTTCGGCATGGGCCGCCGGGGTCAGGTTGTCGAGCACCACCACGTCGACGCCGCGCGCGAGCAGCTCATCCACGACGTGCGACCCGATGAACCCGGCACCGCCGGTCACGAGGACGCGTGTCACCACGGCGTCCGCACCCCGACCTGAACGGCGAGCGCGAGCGCGGCCTGCGATCCGAGCCACACGCGAGCGCGCGGTGAGCGAGCGAGCGGCGCACAGGCGACGAGCAGCCAGACGACGAAGGGAAGCCAGATGCGCTCGACCTCGGCCTTCGACAAACCTGAGATGTCCGCCAGGGCAACCGCGGCCAGCGCCGGGCCGACGAGCAGCCAGAGGCGCCGGTCCCGCAGGCGGGCGAGTCCAGCCGCCGTCGCGGGACCGACCGCGATCGCCAAGGCCGCGAGGTTCGCGACGAGGAAGTAGACGTAGGGGCGGTAACGAGCGATCCCAAGGACGTACTGCTCGCGGGTAGCCAGGAGTCCGTCGACCCACCAGAACCCGGCCTCGGAGAAGACCACGACGACCACAGCGACGCCACCGGCCGCGATCGCCAGCGGGCGCCACGTCCGACGGCCCCATGCGACCGCGATCGGGATGAGGGCGATGAGCACCAGGCCGTAGGACAGGAACAACCCGATGCCGAGCAACAGACCACCAGCAGCCGCGAGAAGGACGCTCCTTCGTCCTTCTCGGCCGGTCGCGAGCACGATCAGCGCGACCGCCCACGCGGCGACGCCCGTGTACAGCGCGTCCGCCGACGTCGCGACCCACAGGGCCCCCGGAGCCAGCATCAGGAACGGCGCGACCGCCCGGACGTTCACCTCGTTCGCCAAATCACGGACGGCGAGCAGCACTGCGGGAACCGCGAGCACGCCCCCGATGATGTCGAGCGCGCCTGCCCAGCCCGCGCCGCCGAGCCCCGCCTTCCCCACCCCCCAGAGCAGCAGCACCATGCCCGGGGGGTGGGAACGCACATGCGAAGGGTAGGAAGCGATGCGCTCGGTGAAGGTCTCGAGGAACTCGCCCGGCGAGCCGACGCCGGAAACGGCGGCGAGGTAGTCGAGCTGGTTCTCGACGGGACGCAGCACCCACCCGGGTCCGCGTGCGAGTGCCAGCGCGATCGCCCACAGAGCCGCCCCCGCGGTCGCTGCGATGAGCAACCTCCGCCAAGGCAGGCTCCGCGCGAGTCGCGGGCCCACCCACACACCGGCGATGGCGACGCCGATCGGGGCGAGCACCCAGGGCGTGATCAGAACCCGGAACACGCCGGTTAGGGGTGGAGCATCGACCAGCATCCGCCCGCCGGTCGCGGCGTTGATCCTGGTTCCCCACGCCCAGGCGGCAACGATCAGCACCGCCCACGCCGCAACCGGGAGGACCGTGGACGTCAACCGTCTGCCGGTCGGCGCGGCGGAACCTTCGGTCGGGCTCTCCTCAAGGTCCCCGATGTCCTCGCCGGTCATGGAGCTCGCCTCCCCGAGGCCCGCGAGGCCCGCAGCAGCAACGCCCCGGTCACGATCCACACCACGATCAGGATGGCCATCAGCCCGAGAGCGTAGTTGCTCGGAAGCAGGCTCGGGTTGTCCGGCAGGCGCCCCCATCCCGCCACGAACGGCATCGAGAAGAGTACGGTCACGCCGGTGAGGATGAGCCCGAACCGGATGGCGGGCCGGGCGGGTTCGCTGGCTCGACGCGCCACCAGCCACCCGGCCAGGCACACGAGCGGCGCGATGATCGCATCGTGGACCACCGCCGCCCCGACGACGTAAGCGCCGAACGCCAGGGGTTGCGTCGCGCTCGCCTGCTTGAACACGCCCCAGACGCCGAACGCCATCAAGCTCCACCCCGCGGCCACGCAGGCCCAGAACAGCGGCCCGTAGCGCTCGCCGTCGGGGCCGGTCGCCGGCGACGCCGCCCTCGGCCTGCGGCCCCGCGTTCCGTTCCCCGCCGGGCGACTCACGTCACCACCATCCGCTCGACCCACTTGGTCTGCATGACGCCCGGACGGTTGGGTCCGATCAAGCGGACCGGAAAGCCGTGGTCGATGTCGAGCGGCTGCCCGTTGCACTCGAGCGCGAGCAACGTGTCGGGATCGTGCGCGTGCGAGACGTTCAGCTCGGCGTTCGAGTACGCACGCGACTGGTCCTGTAGCGATCGCACGACGGCCTCCGCTTTCGTGGGAGCGCCCGCCATCTCGAGGAGCGCGGCCACCGGGACCCCCCGCCAGTGCACGTTCGCGCTCCAACCGTCGACACACGCGATCGGCAAGGTCGCCTCGCCCTGTGGCAGGGCGCGCAGCTCGTCGAGCGAGAGCGACAGCGGTGTCCGCACGTTGCCCTCGACGAGGAGCCGGTAGTCCGGATCGGTCGCGGCCTCGGTTACGCCGGCCGAGCCGGCCGTCTTGTTCACCGGGAAGCCCTGCGGCCCGACGGATGGTTTGCGGGGGGCGAGGAGACCGAGCCACTCGAGCGGACGGACGGTCTGCCCGACCGTCACCAGCGTAAGCACGCCCGTTGCCGCGGCAGCGGTCCACAGGAACCCGCGACGAGAGACCGGCGACCGGCCGGCCTCGCGTGCCGCATCCGAGCCCTCGGCGTTCGACGCCGTCGGCTCGGCGGCGGGCGAGTAGGAGACGCGTCGGAGCGCCGGGCGAAGGAGCGCCGCCTTCGCACCGACGTGCACGATCAAGGCGCCGATCGTGACCCACGCCGCCCAGAAGTGCGCCGGCGGGAACGAGAACGGCCACGGGTTCCAGCGGGTGATGCTCGCGACGCCGCTGAACAGCAGGAAAACGCTGCCGCCGACCAGCGGCAGGAGCGAGATCCGCTCGACGAGATGTGTGACGCCCTCGACCGGCGGGAACCGGAAGAACTTCGGGTAGACGGTCCAGAGTTTCGCGAGAAGCAGCGGGATAGCGGCGATGCCGGTGGCGACGTGCAGGCCTTGGGTGACCCGGTACAGGCCCGCCGGTCGCGGCGGCCAAGCGAACCACGACGGAGGACGCTGGATCAGGTAGGACAGCAACCCGGTCAGGAAACAGATCGTGAACGCGACCCCGAGCGCCAAACCGAGGATCGCCGCGATCCGTCGGTCGTGCAGCTCGCTCGCGAACGCGTCTTCCTTCAATGGACCGACGCGCGGGGTCTTCGCCGACACCTCCCGCAGCCGATCGTCCAGCTTCACGCCCCGTCGCCCCCCGGTCCGGTACCCCGCCCACCGTCGATCTCACGCATGACCGCATCGACCGCCGCAGCGAACCGCGACCGTGGCGCCTGCACGGCGACCTGCACCGCGTCGTCCATGACGTCTACGTCCTGGAGCAACGGCAATTCCTCCCATCGGAAGCCCAGACGCCGGAACCGCTCACGCTGATGCGCGACCGTGTCGTCACGGCTCATCGGCACCCCTTCGAACACCCGCCGGTCCGGCCGGCGGAGACCGATCGCCCAGTAGCCACCGTCGAGCGCTTCACCGATGACGGCATCGGAGCCGTCGGCGACCAACAGCGTCGCGGCTGCTGCAAGCATCTCGGGATCGATCTGCGGGGTGTCCATGCCGATCAGGAGCGCGGGTCCCGAGCCCGCGTCTTCGAACGCAGACGCCAGACGCGCGTCGAGCGCATCACCGCGCTGCGCGATGACGTCGAAGCCGTCACGCATCCATCCACCCGGTTCACCGTCGAGCACGAGCACCCGCCGCGCCGCGAGAACGCCGGCCGCCGCGGCGAGCGTGTCCCGCAGCGCCGCCTCCGCGAGCGCCGCTGCCTGTTCCGGCGTACAGGGTGGGGACAGCCGCGTCTTCGCCTCTCCCGGCACCGGCGCCTTGGCGATCACCAGCAGTTTCACGTCGTCGTTCACCGCAGCGCCCTGCTCATGTCGCGTGTAGCCCGCAGCGTGCCGCGGACCGTACCGGTAACCTTCGAACGGCCGGAACGCGCGCGGTACGGGACCGGTACCTCGTCGATCCGCCATCCGGCTTCCGCGGCGCGCAGCACCATCTCCAACGGCCAGCCGAACCGGCGGTCGCGGATGCCGAGCGCGAGCAAGGCCTCACGGCGGGCGGCCCGCATCGGCCCCAGGTCACGAACGCCGTTGCCGGTTCGCCGCCGAACCTCCCACGCCAGGAACCGGTTCGCGAGCCGCGCATGCAACGGCCACGCGCCGCGCTCGGGGACACGTTCGCCCAGGACGAGGTCCGCGTCGCCGGCGACGATCGGATCGGCAACGAGCGGAAGGTCGCGCGGATCGAGCGACCCGTCGCAGTCCATGAAGCAGACAACCTCGTCGGTGGCCTCTTGCAAGCCCGCGAAACACGCGGCCCCGAATCCCGGATCGAGTTCGGACACGACCGTCGCACCGAGATCGCGCGCAAGCTCGCCGCTGCAGTCCGTCGAGCCGTTGTCGGTGACGATCGGCCGGTACCCGTCGGGCATCCTCCCGAGCACCCACGGCAGGGCCTCCGCCTCGTTCAGGACCGGCAGCACGACATCGGGCATCGCTGCAGTCTGACGCCCCGGAGCTTGCGAGGCCATTACGGAGGTCTTCCCCATGCCTGAAATCGCAGCTACCGTGCCCGGAGAGCCATGTTCTGGAAACACTTCCGCAAGGTTTCGGGTTCATGATGAGGACATGACCGAGGCGCGCGTACTCGTGGTGGACGACGAACCGATGGTCCGGGAGGTTCTCGCCCGGTACCTGGCCAAGGAGGGGTTCGACGTCGACACGGCCGAGGACGGACAGGCCGCGCTGGATTCCTTCCGGGCGGCGCAGCCCGACCTCGTGCTCCTTGACCTGATGCTGCCGAAGATCGACGGCATGGAGGTGTTCCGCCAGATGCGCGGCAAGAGCGCGCCGGCGGTGATCATGCTCACGGCCAAGGGCGAGGAGACCGATCGCATCGTGGGTCTGGAACTCGGTGCCGACGATTACATCGTCAAGCCGTTCTCCCCGCGTGAAGTGGTGGCCCGCGTCCGCGCGGTCCTGCGTCGGGCCGGGGCGCGAGCAGGCGAGATCCCGGAAGACGACGTCCTCGAGTTCTCGGACCTGCGGATCGACTCACAGAAGAGAGAGGTTCTCGTGAACGGTGCTCCCGCCCGGCTCACGCGCAAGGAGTTCGATCTGCTGCACCTGCTCGCGTCTAACCCCGGCGTCGTGTTCTCGCGCATCCAGCTCCTAGAAGAGGTATGGGACTTCGCGTGGCACGGCGACGCGTCGACCGTCACGGTCCACATCCGGCGCTTGCGCGAGAAGATCGAGCAGGACCCGTCGAGCCCCAAGCACCTGATCACCGTCTGGGGTGTCGGCTACCGGTTCGAGCCGTGACCCGGCCGCCGACGGCGGGCTGGCGTTCGTGAGGGGCTGGCGCCCGCTCGTTTTGATCGCGCTGGTCGCGCTGGCCGGCGCTCTCGGAACTTTAGCGGCCGGTGCCATAACTGGGATGCCCTCGACCGACCTGTGGAACCTCACGCTGATGTTGATCCCCGCCGTGCTGGCGACGGTGGTTGCCGTCGCCGTCGCCCGGCCGTTGCTCGCGCGCTCGTCGATCCGCGCCAGGATGATCGCCGTCGCGGTGATCGGTGCGGTGGTCGCGCTCGCGAACCTCGCGGTGCTCGCCCGGCTGATGTTCGTCAGCGAACACGACCTCACGTTCACCGCCATCGCGCTCATCTACGCGGTCGGCGCCGGCATCGGCGCGGGGATCGTCATCGCACGGTCTTCTACGAAGACCATCGACCACCTTGCCGAGACCGCTCGTTCGCTGGGTGAGGGCGATCTGTCCGCGCGGGTTGGCGCCGTCGACGGCGGGCCCGAGCTGGACACGCTCGCGACGACGCTGGATGAGATGGCCGCCCAGCTCGAAGCGGCGATCGCGCGCGAGCGCTCGGTGGAACAAACCCGCCGGGACCTGATGACCGCGGTCTCGCACGACCTGCGGACACCTTTGGCCTCGTTGCGCGCGATGGTCGAGGCGATCGACGACGGCATCGTGGAGGATCCGCCGTCGATGCGACGATACGCCGGCGAGATGCGCACCTCGGTCACCGCCTTGTCGACGTTGGTGGACGACCTGTTCGAACTGGCGCAGCTCGACGCGGGCGCGATCGAGCGCGAGACGGCGCGGGTGCGGCTGAAGGATGCCGTAGCATCGGCGCTCGCGACCTGCGAGCCGGAGGCGAGCCGGAAGGGACTGGAGCTGCGGACCCGGCTCACCGGTGCCGGCGACGCGCTGTGCTCGCCGCGCCTGGAACGCGTCCTCCAGAATCTCGTCTCGAACGCGATCCGACACACGCCGGCCGACGGGACCGTGACGGTCGAGGCCGTGCGCAGGAGCGGGGCTCTGGAAGTTGCCGTCGAAGACACCGGCGAGGGCATCCCGCCGGAGGATCTCGCCCGGGTGTTCGACCCGTTCTGGAGGGGGGATCCCGCGCGGACGGGCGCCGGCGCGGGGGCGGGAGCCGGACTCGGGCTTACGCTGGCCCGGCGCATCACCGAGGCGCTCGGGGGCCGCATCGAGGCTCAGACCCGTGCGGGGTCCGGCGGCGCCCGGTTCGCAGTGCTGGTGCCCGAGTCGCGCTAGCTCGGTTCGCTCGGCGCGTCGGGGATCGGGCCCGCGTACGTCGCGTGCCAGGGCTGAAATCCCAAGCGCTGGTAGAAGCTGTTGCCTCCCTCGTTGGCATGGACCACGCGCACACTCAGCTCCGCGACGCTGAGCTCGCGCATCCGCACAAAGATCGCCTCCATCATGCGCTCGCCGATGCCCTGAGCCCGAAAGTCCGGAAGCACCGCGAGGCTCTCGAGTTCGGCGTAGCGTTCGCCGGTGATGCGCCAGTTGCCCGCGGAGCTCTGGAAATGGACCAGCGCGTAGCCGACGACTTCGTCGCGGGCCGCGTCGCCCTCGGCCAGAACGAGGAACGCGTCGGGTTTCTGTAGGAGGTCGGCGAACTGCGGACTCCGGCTCTCCCACGTCTGGCGTTCTGCCCGGAGCTTCGCGTGACGGGGGTGATCGGTGTCGATGTGATGCTGGTGCAGCGTCCACCACACCGGTTCGATATCCGGGAGCCGCTCAACTCCCGCGCACGTGATCGTGACGACCTCACTCATCGTGGCTCGTCCGGGATACGGCCGAGGAACTGGTTGGCCCAGTGGGTGTGGCCCAGCCCTGCGAAGAAACGGATCGCATCATGATTGCCGGCGCCCGTGCCGATCAGCAACGCCCGAACGCCGACCCCGCGTAGCTGCGCCTCGACCGCCCCGACGAGCTGCTTCCCGATGCCGCGCGCGCGGTGGTCGGGAAGGACCGCCAGGCTCTCGAGCTCGGCGAGTGGCCCGTCGCTGTCCCATCCGTCGAGCTCCTCATAGGTGCGAACCAGGGCGTACCCGACGGCGCGGCCGTCCGTCTCCGCCATCACGACGAACGCGCCGGGCTCGGCCAGCCACTCGACGTAGTTAGCGCGCCGGCGTTCCCACGTCTGGTCCAGGTCACGCGCCGGGACACCGGGAACATCGGGACCGGCGCTCGCGACGGCTTCGAAGAGAGACCGGCACACCTCCTCAAGGTCGTCGACCCACTCGACGCCCGCTCGCGTGATGATGACGTCCTCCATGCGCGACAGGATAGCGGCGGGTCGGCACTCGGAGGGTCAGCGCTCGGCGATCAGGGGTGCTCGCGGGAAGAGCGAGAGATGGAGGCCATCTCACATATCGAGACTGGGTCTCACCATGTGAGATGACATGTTGGGAGACGACAGGGCGAGGCCAGCGAGGTTGGCAGCGCTACGCGACCGCACGATCGGATTCCATGGCCGCACGGTGACTTCGAAACAGCGGGCGAAGGAAGGGGACCATGGCAAGGGAAATCGCGGCCGCCACTGCGTAGGTACCGCGGGGCCCAATGGCTTCCGTGATGAATCCAGCGAAAGCGAAGCCGGTGGCATTCGCGAGGAGGCCCGCGCCGCTGATGGTGGAGAAGACCCGCCCGCGCACTGCGTCTTCGGTGCTCCTCTGGAAGATCGCGTAACCGCCTACCTCGTCCAGCATGTTCGTGGATGAGGCGATCGCCGTTCCCACCAGGACAACGCCAAGAGCTGGCGCAAACGCGATCACGAAGTACCCGACACCGATCCCTGCTGTCCCGATGAGAACGCCCCACGGCTCGAACCGTCGAGTCGTTATCCGCGAGGCGATGACCGCCCCGGCAACCCCGCTGGCCGCCCACACGGCGTTGATCAGCCCGTAGCCCGCCACGCCGGCGCCGAACAGGGTTGCGATCGGGAGGTCAGCGACGAGTGCGATATCGATCGTCAGGTAGAGGACCGTCCAGACCACGAACAGTGAACGCAACCCCGGCTCGCGCCAGATCACGGCCAGCCCAGTGAAGGGATGTCCCGATCGAGCGCGACTCCCCGCCGCATCGGTCTCCTGGAAGCTTCCCCGGGCCCTCGCGACGATCGCGGCGGACAGCAAGAATGAACCCGCATTGATGAGGAACGCCGCTCGCGGGCCGGCTGCGGCGGTGATGATGCCACCGGCCGCGAACCCTGCGGCGGCGCCAAGCTGCCAGACCGTGCTCATGGTGCCGTTTGCCCAACCAAGGTCATCCGGCTCGACGATGTTGGGTACTGCCGCCCGAGAGGCGGCTCGGAATGGCAGGATCGCGACCGAGGCGAGGAATCCGAAGGTGAGAAGCCAGGCCACGTCGGCGCGCAGGAGAAGCACACACCAGATCGCCGCGCTACAGAGATCCGAGACCACCATCACCCTTCGGCGGTCGAATCGATCCGCCAGCATGCCAGCGATCGGGGAAAGAAGTCCCGAGATCCCGAACGTCAAGAGCAGCGCCATCGAGAGCCACACCGCAGAACTCGTTTGCCTGTACACCTCGGCGGTGAGCGCGATGGCCGCCATCGTTCCACCGATGGCCGACAGCAGCTGGGCCAGCGAGATCCGGTAGATCGTGCGGCGTCCCTGGTTCATCGACACAGGATACGTTTAGCCCCTAGGTCCCCCCGACCGTCATCTCGCCGATCAGGATCGACGGGGACCCGGTCGACGAGAAGAACCGCAGGTCGTTTCCGACCGCCGTCACGCCCCGCAGCATGTCCGTGATCGTCGACGCCACCGTCATCTCGCGCAGCGGCTCGGCCAGCCCGCCGCCCCGCACACGCAGCCCCGTCGCCCCCACCGAGAACTCACCGCTGATCGGGCTCGTGCCCGAGTGCACGCCGCTCACGTCCTGGATCAGCACGCCGCCCTCCGCGTGTCGCAACAGCTCTTCGGGCAGCAACTCGCCGCCGGCCAGGTAGAAGTTCGTCGTCGACACCCCGGGCCGTGACGTGTAGCCGCCGCGCCGCGCGTTGCCGGTCGAACGCTCGCCACCGCGCCGCGCCGTGTATGTGTTGTGCAGGAACCCCCGCAGCACCCCGCCCTCGACCACCGCGGTCCGCTGCGTCGGAACGCCCTCGCCATCGAACGGTGCCGCCGCTGACCCGGCCTCGAGCCGGCCGTCGTCAACCAGCTCGACGACCTCAGTGCCCACCTGCTCCCCGACCTGGTCGGCGAACAACGACCGCCCCTTCTGTACCGCCTCCGCGGACAGCGCCCCGGCCAACACCCCAAGGAACGACGTCGACGCGTGCGGATCCAGAACCACCGGTACCTGCGCGCTCGGCGGCTTCCTCGCCCCCAGCAGCCGCGCGCTGCGCTCGACCGCCTCCGCCGCGCAGTCGGCCCACTCGAGCCCGCCCATCTCGCGCGCCAGTCGGAATGCGAAGCCGGTCTGCGTCTCGTCGTCCTGCTCGGCAAGCGTCGATACCACGCACCAGCAGTCCGTCCGCGCGTACTCGGACGCGATCCCCTCGGTCGTGGCGATCGCGACGCGCGAGACAGCGTCCCCGTACTGCACCTCTTCCACCTTGGTCACCCGCGGATCCTGGGAAACGGCGAACTCCTCCATGTCTAGCGCCATCGCAACCTTCCGAGAGGTCTCCACGAACGCCTGCGGCTCGTGGAACAGCTCAGGGATCGGCACGAGCGGCGCCGCATCCGGAAGCACGTTGTGCGGATCCGGCTCAGAGAACCCCGCGTTCTCCCGCGCGGTCGCCACGGTGGCAACGACCTCATCCATCGACGGATCCGCCACCCAGGCATATCCGAGCCGCCCATCCGGCGTGATCACCCGAACCCCGACCCCACGCGACTCGGAGAACTCGAGTGACTCGACTTCCTGCTTGTAGGCGCGCACCTCGGTGTGCTTTCCCTCATCGGCGAACGCCTCGACCTGCTCGTCACCCACAGCCGCTTCGATCGCCGCCGCGCACAGGTCACCCAGATCAGGCACCGGTGCCCCCCACCGTCATCTTGGCGATACGCAACGTCGGCGATCCCGATCCCACCGGCACGCCCTGTCCGTCCTTGCCGCACACGCCTTCCCATGTCTCGAAGTCCATGGCCACCCCATCGACCGCGAGCATGATGTCGATGCCGCGACCGACCAGGTTCGCGCCCCGCACCGGCGTCGTGAGTTCCCCGTTCTCGACGAGGTAACCTTCGGTCACCCCGAACACGAAGTCGCCGGTCGCCGGATTCGTCTGGCCGCCGCCGAGCGACTTCGCGTAGAAGCCCTTCGCCGTGTCGGCGATGATGTCGGCGTGCTGCTGGTCGCCAGTCAGGATGTAGGAATTGGTCATCCGCGGGATCGGCGGACTCGCGTAGGACTGGCGCCGCCCGTTGCCTGTCGAGGCGACATCGTCCCCTTGGGCGCGGATCCGGTCGTAGAGCAGTCCCTGCAGCACCCCTTCCTCGAAGAGCACCGTCCGCTGTGACACCTCACCCTCGTCGTCGAACGAGAACGAACCCCACTCGTTCGGAACGGTTGCGTCGTCAACGCCGTTCACCAGCGGCGAGGCGACGAGCTCCCCCATCTTCCCCTGATAGATGGAGGCCTCCTTCTGCATGATGTCGGCCTCCAGTGGGTGCCCGACGGCCTCGTGGAAGAGCACGCCGCCAGTCCCGGGCGCCATGATGACGGGCATCTCGCCCGCCGG
This sequence comes from uncultured Actinomycetes bacterium, assembly GCA_964640385.1. GTDB lineage: Bacteria > Actinomycetota > UBA4738 > UBA4738 > JBBDHU01 > JBBDIK01. The sequence goes on along the minus strand of CAZXFL010000018.1, from coordinate 14,599 downwards.
CGCCGGGATCGAATCCAGCATCTTGACCGCGCGTTCCGCGGCCGTCCGGCCGATCTCGCCGGGCGGATGCAGCCCGATGTACTCGGCCCCCTGCAGCCCCGCCGGCCCGTAGAACCCGGTCTGGATGACGTCGTCGCGCGCGGCCACGACCTGCACGACCAGCCGGATGCGCGGACGCTGCTCTTCGACCCACCGGCCGTCGCTGGTCGCGATCAGGATGCGCTGCAACGAGTCGCCGTAGGACGCGGTCACCTGCCGGACGTTGCCGTCGAAGGACCGCGCCGCTTCGTCCGCCTCCCGCACCCAGGCGACCTTGCTCGACTTCTCGACGGCGTCGGCCGGCTCGAGGGCCTCGTGGACCACCGGCGGCTCGACCGTCGTCAGCGCCACGACCTCGGTTCCCGGCTCGTCCTCCTTGACCGAGGCAGCAGCTGCGGCAGCGGCTTCGAGCAGGGCGGCGCGATCCAGGCGGTTCGAGTACGCGTACCCGAACGACGAACCGTGGCCGACGCGCACCCCGGCCCCGCGATCGAGCCCCGACGTCAGATCCTCGATCTTGCCGTCGTCCAGCCGGGCCGACACCGAGCGGCGTTCCTCGACGAACAGCTCCGACCAGCGGCCACCGCGTTTCAGCGCGGCGGCGAGGACCTCCTCGGCGAGTTCACGATCGAGCACGGGCCCGGAAGTTTAGCCGAGCCTCCGCGCCACCCCCCCCTGGCCTGGGGTTCTGTCACTTTCCCCAGGTTTGTCGGCACCCGGACTTATCCTTGTCCTCCGGGAGGACGAATATGGAGGGAGGAGGCACCACATGGGAAGGACCGTCCCCGGGATCTTCTGCGTAGAGGGGGCCTGGTCTTCAGACCTGGCCGACCGCGCCAGCGTGCGCGACCTCCTCGACATCCTGGAGGACGTGGACGGGATCGACTTCATCCACACCCGGGTCAACACCGTGGAGGCCCTCCACGACGTCCTTCGCAAATGGCACCAGAAGCAATACGCCCACTACTCATTGGGCTACTTCGCCTTCCACGGCAAGCCCGGCAAGATCCTGATCGGCCGCCACCCGGTCACCCTCAAAGAGCTGGGGATGTCCCTCCAGGGCGGCTGCGACGGCAAGACCCTGTACTTCGGCTCGTGCTCGGTCCTGAAGGTACCGCCTGGGCAGGTGTACCGGTTCATCCAGCAGACCGGATCGGATTGCTTGGTCGGGTTCGATCGGGACATCGACTGGCTCGCGTCGGCGGCCCTTGACCTGATCCTGCTGCAGGCCCTGGCCTTGCAGAACGACCACTACGAGGCCGAACGGTGGCTGCGCCGCGAGTACGGCGCGCTCGCCGACAGCCTCGGGCTGCAGATGTTCTACGAGAAGCGCGAGCACGAGCGCCCCGACGGCGCCGTGACACCCGCCGCCGGCCTGGGCCACGCTCCTCGTCGCCTGCGTCCGCCGGCGGTCGACCTGCGACAGCCCTCGCTCCCGATGGACTCGCCGATCGCGCGTGCTCGTGGCGGCGGCGACGAAGACCCAGCGACCGACGACGACTAGCCTCGCGGCCCACCCGCGCCACCCGCGCCACCCGCTCGCATAAGCTCAGGCCATGGACAGCCAGGCTGGCCCACCGACGGCAACCGGCATGGGCGAGACGCGCGCCGGTGAGACCGGCGATCTTCCCGTCTACGAATCGCAGCGCCAGACCGCGATCTGGATCAGTGCGCTGCTCGCCGCCGGGCTGCTCCTGTTCTTCCTGCAGCGGTACGTGCGGGCGAGCTACCTGTATCCGATCGGGCCGGACGCGCCCGTGTACCTGTGGTGGACCCGGCTGGCGGCCGCCGACGGCCTGTCCGCCGTCTCGCGCCCCGGCATACCGGCGGTCACGCTCGTCGTCACCGGAGCCTCAGGTCTGTCGATCGCGCAGGTCCTCGGCGGCCTCGGGGCGGCACTCGGAGCGGCGACGGGCTTGGCCGGCGCGGTCCTGACCGGCGACGCGCGCGGACCCGAGGTCAACGGTCGGTCTGTCTCGCGCACGACACTGTTCGTCGTCGGCGGCGTACTGACCGGAACATTCGCGGTCCACCTGGCCGGGGGATATTTCGCGAACCTCGCGTATGCGGCGCTGTTCCTCGGCGCATGCGCATGTCTCGCCCAGGGCCAACACCGAGGCGCTTACGCAGCGGCCGGCCTCATGGGCGCCGGCGGTCTCGCGCATCCCTTCTTCTTCCTCGTCGGTGCAGGGATCCTGGCCATCACGGCGTTCCTGGCTCGCCGCGACCTGCGCGAGCGCCCGTTCCTGGACAGCGAGCCCGGCAGGATCACGGTCGCGGTCGGGGGAGGCGCCGCCGTCCTGGGCGCCGGACTGCTGGCCTTGCTCGGCGGGCCGGGGCCGCTGGAGGCGCCGACCTCCCAGGACGCCTATCTGCGGCGGTCGGGCCTCGGCGACACGCTCGGTGGCCTGTACCGCGAGCGCTTCATCCGTCATGTTCTCCGCTACCTGCCCTTCCTCACCCTTCCCCTCGCGTTCTGGGGGATCCATCGCGAGCGCGGGTTCCCCGGAAGGCTGCTTCAGGGCTGGATGGCGGTGCTGCTCGGGGGCATCGTCGTCGCGCTGGTCACGAGCTGGTTCCCGGCCGAGCGGTTCCTGAATTTCGGCTACGTCATCCCGATCGCCGTCACCCTCGGTCTCGCCAAGGTCCTCCATGCATCCGAGCAACGCGTCCTCGCCCTGGTGGCCGCCGCCGGGCTCGTGGTCGCGCTGGTCGCGGTGGCTACGTTCACCTGGGCACAGCAGCATCCGTTCATCGACGAAGGAGTCGCCACCAAGAGCACCGAAGCCGCTCGCATCGCTGAGGAGCTTCCGCCCGGAACGCCCCTGGTCTACGCCTCCAACGCACCGGGCGCAGGTGCGGGGTTCGCCGCCGCCCACGACGCGAACCTCCTGCGCTCCGCGATGCCCGTCGACCGGATCCGCGATGTCCATGTCTATGTCGGAAGCTCCGACGTCGTCGTCCGCGGCCAGCCCACGCTGATGGGGGACGAGGTCCACGACACGATGTCGCGTGACTCGCTGGCCGACCTCCTGGACCTCGGTGGGAACCCGGTGCTGCTGGTCCCTGAGCGGGGGTCCACGGTACAGACGGAGACCACGCCGCCAGGCGAACGCGAACCCCGGCCTGCTACGGGCGCCGACGCGACGTCCAACCTGGAGGTCAGGGCGATCAACCTCGAGCGAGCAGGAGTGCCGACGGGCGACGATCCGCTCGCACCGCACTCCTCGTGGTCGTTCGTTTTCGCAGGTGTCCTGACGTTCGTGCTCCTCGGCGCCGCCGGGTTCGGGTGGGCGATGGCTGCGACCCACGACGCCGCACGGGCAACGGCGCTCGCGCCGGCATTCGGGCTCGCTGCGCTGATCCTCGCCGCGATCGCGCTCGAGCGGATCGGCCTACCTCTCGACGGCTGGGGCGCCTACGCCGTCCTCCTCCTCGCGGGGGGCCCTGGATACGTGATGCTGCGTGTCCGCAAGCGCGCGACCGTCGCGTAGCCGCCGCCAGAGATCGACCAACATCCAGACCAGGAGTACACCGACGGCAGGACGGATCGCCCAGTCGCGCACGAACGTCACCGCGTCGTATGCGGCCTCGGACCGGAGCGGTTCCGCCACGACTTGGAAGGCCGCGAAGGCGACCGACAGCACGATCGCGACCGTCCGCGGGACCTTCGGCAGAAGGAACGCCAGCGGCAGGACCCACACGATGTACCACGGCAAGATGAACGGGCTGACGAGCATGACGGCCAACAGTCCCCAGGCCCAGGCGGCGCCGAGTTCCTGCAGTGGAAGGACCGCCGGATCGTCCCGGACGAGTCGCCGGCCCAGCCGGAACAACACGACCAGCAGCACCGCCAGGAAGAGCATCCGTATCACCCAGTAGGAAAGGCTCTGCGCCGGCCACCCGCCCAGCGCGCCGACGCCGCGCCCGATCGAGTAGAAGAAGAACGTCACGACGGAGTAGCCGCCTTCGTGGGTCGAGACCTCGGCGAGGCCGAGCGTCGGGTTCTCCGTCTGCCAGAACGGCGCGGCGAACCCGACTCCGAGGACGACGATCACCGCCAGGTGCTTCGCCGCGGCCAGGACGCGTTCCTTGGTCCCGGGATGCTTCCACACCACCCAGACCAGGAGCAGGAGCAACGGGATCGCCGCGCTGGCTTTCACCAGGACGCCGAGCATCAGCACCCCGGTCGCTAGGTACTCGCGACGGACGACAACCAACGCCAGCGCGCCGACGATGCACATGGCCACCAGGACATCGTTGTGCCCGCCGCCGACCGAGTTGAATACGACCACCGGGTTCCACCCGAACAGCACCACCGCGAACGCGGCACGCTGCGGGAAGAGCTCCTTGGCCACGAAGGCGATGAGCAGGGAGGTTCCGACGCTGGCGACGATCGCGATGAACCGGAACGCCAGGACGGTCCGGGTCACGTCCTTGAACGCGCTCGTCACGCCCGCGGAGAGCATCGAGAACGCAGGACCGTAGACCGACGGGATCTCGCGCCACTTCTCCCCCGACAGCGCGAAGAACGGATCACCCGGACCGACATCGGTCGGCACGGTCGTATACGGATTCTTGCCGTAGAGGCTGACCATGCGTCCGTAGAGCGCGTAGTTGTACACGTCGCGCGAGAGCAGGAGCGGCACGAAGAGGACGGCCACCGCGAAGATCGCCGCCAGCAGCAGCGCCCACCCGACCGGCACGTTCCCGTACCACGCCTCGCGCGCGGCGAACAGGAAGCACCCGAGCGCCGCGATCACCACGACGATGGCGACGATCACCACGAGGCCCTGCCGGCCCCCGAGCCCGACCTGCTCCGGCCGCCACGACAGGATCGAGACGGGGGCGTCCTTCGGAAGGAGCGGATGCAACGGGGACCCGCGCAGTGCGGCGACGGCAAGCTCGAGCACGATCCCGGCGCACCCGGCGACGATGGCGGGCAGCGGGTTCCCAGGGATCCTGCTCTGCGCCTGTGCCTGCACGGCCTGAGTGTAGACCCCGCCGACCCGCTATGGTTGTCCGCACATGCAGAAGACGGCCCCCTCTTCGCTTCCGGGCACCGCGGACTGGCCGGGCACCACCGGCTCGATCTCGATCGACACGGAAACCGGGAACCGCGATGTCGTCCCGGTGGTCGTCCTCGGCGTCGGCAAACAGGGCACGTTCGTGGTCGACCCCAAGTGGGCGTCGTTCGCAGGCTTCGAACTCGGCTGACGCAAGCGATGCAACTCCCCGGACTGCGGATCGTGCAGGTTCGACGCAAGGATGTTGCCCCCGATCACGCCGGCGAACATCACTTCATGCAGGTCTCGACCCTGGACGCACTGATCGAGCGGCGCTTCGACGGCGACTTCACGATCGGGGAACTGGCCGCGCACGGGAACCTCGGCATCGGCACGCTCGATGCGCTCGACGGCGAGCTGGTGCTGGTCGACGGCCAGTTCTTCCAGATGACGGTCGACGGGAGAGCGCATGCCGTGCCCCCCGACCGGTGCACGCCGTTCGCCCTCGTGACGTTCTTCGAGGCCGATGCCACCGAGGAACTGGCAGGCATCCACCCGAGGGCCAACGTCGAGGCCGCGATCGACCGGCTGGCCGGGGGCGAAGACGCCGCCATCGCGGTGCGCATCGACGGCCGGTTCCCACACATCCTGGCGCGGAGCGCCGTGCCGGAGCGGCAGCCCTACCGTCGGCCGTTCGCCGAAGCCGTCGCCGCGAACCAGCGCAGGTTCGACCTGCACGACGTGACGGGGACCATGGTCGGGTTCCGGTTCCCGAAGGCCGCCGAGGGCATCCAGATCCCCGGCTATCACCTGCACCTGGTCAGCCAGGACCGCACGATCGGCGGCCACATGCTCGACTACGAGGCCAGCGACGTCCGCGTAAGCGTGCAGCGCGCGACGGTCCTGCAGATCGAGCTGCCGCCGGAGACAGAACCGGGTCATCTCGGTCTTTCGGCAGCCGATCTCGACGCCGTCCACGCCGTCGAAAGCTGATGCTGCACTAGGGTCTCGGGTCACCGACCAGGAGGAGCTCGCCCATGGCCATCGTTGACCCGCCCGAGTTCAAGCCGCTGCTCGCCCACCCCGACGACCACCGCCCCGACTCCACGTGGGCGCTCATGGTGGATCCGGCGACGCCGGACGGGAACTTCGTCCGCAACGTCACGATCGTCCGCGAGACGATCGCTCCGGGCGACGGCATCCCGCTGCACGTGCACCCGACGGAGGAGGCGGTGCTGATCGAGGAAGGAACCGCCGACTGGCGACTCGGCGATGAAACGCGCGCCGTCGAAGCGGGCTCGATCGTGTTCATCCCGCCGCTGACCCCACACGGCTCGAGCAACGACACGGGGGCCGATGTGCGAGTGACGTCGTTCTTCCCGTCACCGACCATCACGATGGAGTACCTGGAACGCAACCCGGCTCCGGGAACCGAAGACGACCCGCCACAACCGATCCAGACCTTCGACCCCCGCGCCTAGGCGGGGGAAGCGTGTCCCGTCCGGTCGTCGACAGCGGGCCGGATAAGTGAGGGACTAGGATTGCTGCCGATGAGCGCCCGCGTCATCGTCTGCTCTCTCGGTGGGGACCTCGACCCTTGGCGTCTCCCCGCATCGACCGAAGTGGATCGGACCTGGATCCACGGAGGCGAACGCAGCCTGTACGAGTTCGCGACCGCGGCCACCGCCGCGGGCTACGACGTCGAACTCCGCGGTGACATCGTCGTCGCCGCCCTCGACGAGATCGCCGCCTCTGCAGGACCCGCCCACGGACCGAGCTAGACGCACGTCGTCCCGAGGCCCACGACATCGTCGTGGTCCCGGAGGGGTGGATCGACCCCGTCGCATACGCCCGCATCGCGTTCTCCCCCGCCCGCGCTTTCCTGCTGATCCTCGGGCCGCCCGGACTCGTGGGCTGGAACTTCCTGGAGGGCTGGGTTCCCCCCGACCCGCTGACCGTCGCGCCGGGCGAGGTCGCTCGACCGGAGTCCTTCCGAGGGATGGCATCCCTCGGGTTCGAGCTGCTCACCAACAACCCGGCCCTGGCCGATGCCTCCCGCGACGCGGACGTCCCCTGCACCTCCATCGGCACGGGCCGCCCTACCCCGTTCCCCGACCCGGTTGACAAGACCCACGACGTCGCGCTCGTCCGATCGAACCGGTGGGCATCGATAGCCGAACGCGTCGCGACGGAACTAGACGGCGCGTCGATCCTCCGGATCCCCGAGGTGGAGCACCGGGAGATGCTCGACCAGCTGGGTCGCACCCGCGTCCTCCCGTGGCCCGCCCGATTGGAAGGCGCATGCCGATTCTTGACTGAGGCCCGTGCCATGGGGACCGTCCCGGTGGCGCTCGCCAACCCGTTCATCGCGGACATGAGCGAGGATTCCGGCGGGCTGGTCGTGGGATCCATCGAGGAGATGTCGGGGGTCGTCACCGCGCTCCTCGCGGATCCGGAACGACTCGCCCGCCTGTCGGCCAGCGCGACGGAGGCGGCGCGGCGCGTCACCGATTGGGACCGCTACGTCGGGGCCGTTCACGATGCGCTCGCTGCTCCCCAGTCGGCGTCCTTGAGCGTCGGAACGCGGGCGGCGATCGGACGGTCGCTCGACGCCTTCCTCGCCGACCCCGGGACCGATGAACTCGCTGACGGGCCCGCCCTTCGCACGGCCTACGATGCCCTGCGGCGGCGCTCTGCTGAATCCCAGCTCGCGTTCGCCGATCGAGTGCAGCGGTCGAGCATGGAATCCGCGGAGGTTCGACGCCAGATGGTCACGATGCAGAAGGACCACGAGCGAGAGATCGCCGTGAGAGAAGAGCAAAGCCGCCAGCTCCTGTCGACAAGGACCTTCCGGTACACCGCCGCGCTCCGACGTCCGTACCAGTGGTTCCGCCGACGGCGCGGGATGAACCGGGGATGATGATCATCGAGTTCGCCGTCGTGTCCTCTCCGGACGCGTCGATCATCATGGTGCCGACCGGATGGGATGGTCGGAACCTCAGGCCGGGATGCTGCCGCTCGACGCGCTCGCTCCCTCGACCGAGGGGGAGTTGCGGCGCGCGTTGGCAGCTGCTGGCGTGACTCTGGTCTGCCCGCGGAACCATGCCACCGTGCGGCGGACCCCGTCTTCCAGCGTACCCTGCGGCTCGTAACCCAGCACCGCGCACGCCGCCGTCGTGTCGGCGACACTGTCACGGATGTCACCCGCACGCGGACCGACGTGTTCGAGCGGCGCATCCATGCCGGCGCCGAACTGCGCCGCAACGGCCTCCTTCACCGCGCGGGCAAGTTCGTTGACGGTGCACGGATCGCCACCGACGATGTTGAACACCCGGCCGAGCGCCTTCGATGGTGCCGTTGCCGCTGCGAGATTCGCGGCCACGACATCATCGACGAACGTGAAATCACGGATCTGGTCTCCGTCGCCGTAGATGCGCAGAGGACGACCCGCGAGAGCGGCGGTCAGGAATCGGGGCACCACGGCGGCGTACTCGCTATCGGGTCGTTGCCGGGGCCCGTACACGTTGAAGAACCTGAGCGCGACCGCGGGAAGGCCGAACGACCGGTGGAACGCGACCACACTGCTCTCGGCTGCGAGCTTCGATGCCCCGTACGGCGAAATCGGTCGCGTCGGCATCGATTCGACCATGGGCATCACGTCCACGGGACCGTAGACGGAGGATGACGACGCGTACACGAGCCGGGCGACGCACCGCTCCCGGGCCGCCAGCAGGACGTTGACGGTGCCGGTCGCGTTGGTTGCATGCGTCGCGGCCGGATCAACGAACGAGCGCGTCGCCGATCCGAGCGCTCCCAGGTGGAAGACGATGTCGACACGTTCCATCGCCCGCCGAACGGCGGCGGGGTCGGTGAGGTCGCCCTCGATCACCTCGACATCGAGGCCGTCGAGGTTGGCGCGAGCCCCCGTCACGAAGTTGTCGAACACCCGGACCGCAGCACCTCGACGCGTCAGTTCGCCGACCAGGTTCGAGCCGATGAACCCGGCCCCACCCGTCACCAGGCAGCGGCCGAGGCGATCGTCGGCACGAAGTGGGCGGGGGACGGGGGATGGACTCACGAGGGGCCGCTCCATCTCGGTTGGGGGCCAAGAGCCTACCCCACCCCCGCTTCAGCGGCCCAACGGCGTTGAGGTCGCAGCCTTCCGGGTAGTCCTTCGGACCCTTCGAACGCATGCGCTCGACCGAGCGCCCTAGATCTCGCCGTAGGCCTTGAGGATCTCGCGCGCGGCGCGTTCTCCCGTCACGACGGCACCGTCCATCGTTGCGCGACGCACGTACGGAGCGGTGTGCTCCCCGGCGAAGTGAACGCCGCCTTCGCGCTCCATCTGGGCCGGGATCTCCTCCCGGTCGTCCGAGGCCGTACATGCGAAGGAGCCGGGGCCTTTCGCCCCGGCTCCTCGCGATGCCTGCGCGCTCTTCCTAGCTCGCTTTGAAGACGTAGATGATCTGGGCCTGGCTCCTGGGTCCAACGGTGTACTCCACCTGGCCGGTTTCCCGGTCGACCATGGCACCGATCGTCCGGATGTTGGGTACGACAACCTTGGTGAGCCGAAGTCCGTCGGCCGGCAACGGTGTGACCGTCTGGTCGCCTGCGACGGTGAAGGTCACGGACTTCTCGGTCCGACTGAGCGAGAAGTCGCCCGCGGTAGCCGTGAAGTTCACAACATGCCCCTTCGGGATCGTGGCGTGGACGGTCAGTTCGCCCTGAGCTGTGCCCGACTTCGCTCCGGCCGGCACGGTCGTCGCGACCAGCGCCAGCGAGGCGATGACCACGAACAGCAGGCCGAAACCGAACCGCGTCAGGTGCCTCGCGTGGTTCTCCATGACTGCCTCCTTACTCACTGGGCTCCGATCTGGTCGCCCTGTATCTTGAGTTTCGGTGGCAGGAATCAACCTCCGGTTCCCGACTCATCAAGACCGGTTCAAGGTTGACGATCGTGCCTAGCCAGGCCTCGGACCCGCCCTCTGTGGACCCGGGGACCTCGGAGAGGCGGGTTCCCGGCGAGCGCGACCCCGGGGCGAGGAAACGACGTGGATCACGACGAGCCGAGGTCAACAACGCGCGGTAGATTGCGGTCCATGCGCATGCGGCGCCTCGGCAGCTCCGGCCCGGACCTCTCCGTCGTCGGGTTCGGCGCGTGGGAAGCCGGCGGCGAGGGCTGGGGACCGAACCCGCCCGATGAGGACGTTATCGCTGCCATCCACGCCGCGATCGACGCCGGCGTGAACTGGATCGACTCCGCTGAGATCTACGGCGACGGCGTCTCCGAGAGGCTCGTGGGCCAGGCGCTGGCGGGTCGCCGGAACGACATGCTCATCGCGACGAAGGTGGCTCCCCGGTCGAGTGGGACGGGCTTCGGCGCGAAGCAGGTTCGGAAGGCGTGTCAGCAGAGCCTGAAACGGCTCGGGGTCGAGGTCATCGACCTCTATCAGCTGCACTGGATCGACCGGGGCGTCGTCCCCATCGAGGAGACGTGGCAGGCCATGATCTCGCTGGTCGACGATGGGCTGGTCCGCTTCATAGGAGTCTCCAACTTCGGGCACCGGATGATCGAGAGCTGCGAACGGATCCGCCACGTGGACTCCGTGCAGCCCGAGCTGTCGCTGCTCGCCCCGCGACACCTCGAACTGGCCGCGTGGTGCGGCGAACGCGGGATCGGTGTGATCCCTTACAGCCCGCTCGGCTGCGGACTCCTGGCCGGGGCGGCGCGCGCGGACACGGTGTTCGCCGACGACGATTGGCGCAGCGGCAAGCTGTGGGACTCCGAGCTGTACGAAGAACTGTTCGCACCGGGCAAGATCGAGCGGAGCCTTGCCGTCGTGGAGGGGCTCCGTCAGATCGCAGCGCGTTTGGGATGCACCCTCGCACAGCTGTCGCTCGCCTGGCTCTTGGCAAAGCCGGGGATCACCTCGCCGATCGCGGGAACGCGCAGCGCCGAGCACATCGTGGAGGACGCGGGAGCCAGCGACGTGGAACTCGACACCGAGACCGTCGAGGAGATCGATTCGCTCATCCCCCTCGGGCCCTACGCGGAACGGTCTGCATCTTGAGGCTGAGGAGCAGGACGACCTTCAACCGCGGATACGTCTGATCCTTGCGAGTCTGGACCGACGACTTCTCGAGTGTGCTCACGGCGCTCGGCGCGGAATGAGACCTCAGTCGCCGGAAACCCCGACCCTCGCAGAGCGTGTCGTCCGCTCGGGCTAGGCGACGGTGACCTTCTCGACCATGCCGAGTGCCGCGTGCGGCTGCTTGGACTCGGGATCCGACACGAAACACATCATCAGATAGGTGCCGGGCTCCAGGGATCCATCCGGGATCGGCTTGGGCCGTTCGTTGCCGGTCGAGGGCTCGAAGAACATGACCGGGGCCGACTCGCCCGGGCTGACCGGCGCACCCTTCTTTCCGAATGCTCCGGCGACCAACGGCGCCCACTTGGGCTGCGCGTTCGGGTTGTCCTTGACGTACTGCACGGCATCCTCGGCCGTCCAATCCTGATTCTTGTCGAGCCGAACCACGGCCATGAAGTGTGGCTGGGCTCCCTCGTTGTTCAAGGTGATGTTGGAGGTGCCGGCCGGGAGGGTGGCCGGACCCTCGAAGGTGAACTCGCGAGCGGTGTAGGTCGCGGGGACGGGAGCGGCGGGGGAGGTTTGCGCCGTCGGAGCGCTGTTCGTCGAGCTCTTCGTGCAGGCTCCGAGGACTGCTACTGCGACAAGCGCAAGACTGACGATGAGGCGTCGTTTCATGGATAGTCCCTTTCTCGTGGCGGACGGCTACCTGCGCAGTATGGCGTATCCGGGGACCCTCGCGCCAATCACGGCCGGGGACGCCTCGATCGAGCACGCGGATGGCCTAGGCTTCGCGGATGTACTCGCCCCGGACGAAGCACGCCCGCCGGCTGTTCGCTGACCTGCCGATCAACTACGACCGCATGGCGGCGCTCCTCTCTTTCGGCCAGGATCCGCGCTGGCGGCGCTTCATGGTCTCGCGCATCCCCCGGGACGGCGCGCGCGTTCTGGACGTGGCGACCGGGACGGCCGCCGTTGCGTTGGAACTGGTCCGGGAACGAGATGCACAGTGGGTTCTCGGCCTGGATCAGAGCGAACCGATGCTGAGGCGAGGCGTCGAGAACGTTCGCGATGCCGGAGTCGGCGACCGCGTGACCTTCGTGCTCGCGAACGGAGGGCGGTTGCCGTTCGCTGACGCCTCGTTCGATGCGCTCACGTTCACCTATCTGATGCGGTACGTGGACGACCCCGCCGCCACGATCGCCGAACTCGCGCGCGTCGTCCGGCCCGGTGGGGTGATCGCGAACCTCGAGTTCCACGTTCCGTCGAACCCGCTGTGGCACGCGGCGTGGTGGGGCTACACGCGGCTGGTGCTGCCGGTAGCCGGCCGCTTCTCATCGGCGGCTTGGTTCCACGTCGGCAGGTTCCTGGGGCCGAGCATCTCGAGACTCTACGAGCGCTACCCTCTGCAGGAGCACCTTCGGATATGGCGGGGGGCGGGGATCGAAGAGGTCTCGTCGCGCGTCATGAGTCTCGGTGGGGGTGTCGTGATCTGGGGAGTGAGAGCCGGATGAGCCGGGAGCGACAGCGGCCCTCCTTCTATGCACTTGCGTCCGGCGGCTGGCGCGACTACTGGACGCTGCTGCACCCTCCGTACACCCTGTGGCACCTCTCCTACGTTGCGATCGGCGCCGGCATGGTGACGGTGATCGATCCGAGCCGGCTCGGGCTGGCGCTGGTGGCCTTCTTCCTCGCGGTCGGGATCGGCGCGCATGCGTTGGACGAGTTGAACGGCCGCCCGCTGAACACCCGCATCCCGAAGGATGTGCTCGTGGGACTCGCGGTCGTCTCGATGGCCGGCGCGATCGCGATCGGCGTCTACGGCGCCTCGCAGGTGTCGTGGTGGGGGCTCGTGTTCATCGCGATCGGTGGGTTCATCGTGCCGGCCTACAACTTGGAGTGGTTCGGCGGGGCGTTCCACTCGGATCTGTGGTTCGCGGTGATGTGGGGCGGATTCCCTGCCTTGGCCGGCTATTTCGCGCAGACGGGCCGCCTGGATGCGATCGCCGTCCTCGTCTCGGCCGCGTGCGCGTTCGTGTCGGTGGCGCAGCGGCGACTCTCAACACCCGTTCGCCGGCTGAGGCGCAAGGTCGAGTCCGTCTCCGGCGAGATCATCCTGGCCGACGGGACCGCCGAACCGATCGACGCGGCCGTCCTTCGCGCCGCACCCGAGGGAGCGTTGCGGATGATGTGGATCGGCATGGTCGCCCTCGCCACCGCCCTCGTCGTGACGAGGTGGCCATAGGCGACAAGATCGCGGGCGCTAGGGCTAGGACGTCTCCTCGCCGCGGTGGTATTCGTAGCCCGACATCGCCTTGCCTGTCCGTGAGCGCCACTCACGCTCCTCGGCCGGCACCTTGCCCATGACCTTGGCCATCGCACGCGTGTGCTCGGCCACCGCCCCGCAGCAGGAGCCGATGTAGTTGACGCCGATCTCGAGCGCCTTCGTCGCGTAGTCGGCGAAGGCCGCGCGTGTGAGCTGGAGCGGATCGAGCGCCTCCGGGAACTGCGGCAGCGAGGTGAAGTCCGGTTGCCCGGCAGGCGTGTCGTAGGCGACGGGCTGGGCGGCGATGTAGGCGTCGGGAACCGCCTCGCGCATCTGCGCCACCAGGGGGAGCGTGTGCTCGGGCGGGCGCAGGCAGTTCACGCCGACGATGTTCGCGCCCGCGTCCACGAGCTGCTTCGCACACTCGGCGGGCGAGTCGCCTTCCTCGGTCACGGACTCGTTCATGAACGCCATGGTGGTCATGACGGGCAGGCCGGTCGCCTTGGCTCGCTCGGTGGCGAGCAGCGCCTCGCCGAGGAAACTGTAGGTCTCGCAGATCACGAAGTCGATCCCCTTGGACATCTGGTCCTCGAGCTGGCGGTCGAACTGCTCCCGCACTCGATCGGACGACGCTGGATCGGCCGGATCGTAGGACCAGGTGAGCGTAAGGTTCCCGGCCACGAGTGCGTCGCCCTCGGTCGCCGCTTGACGTGCCACTTCGACCGCGGCCTTGTTGATGTCGTCGACCTTGCCCGAGAGCCCCACCGTGGCGAGCTTCTCCTCGCTGGCATAGAAGGTCAACGCCTGGAGCACCTCGGCGCCGGCGTAGAGGAACTCGCGGTGCAGCTCGAGCAGCGCGCTCGGATGGGTGATGCAGACCTCCGGGGTGAACGGTCCGGCCTGCACGTAGCCGCGCTTCTCCAGCTCCAGCAGATAGCCGCCGTCGCCGAGAACGGGGCCTGACGCCAGCCGCTCGAGGATCCCCGCGCGGGCGGTCACCCGGCTGGTAGCGTTCCGCAGCTCCTGGGTCATCGGTACATCCTAGTCGGCACGCGAACGCGTAGACCAGCGCCGCATGAACGGTCAGGTGAGTCGCTTGATCGAGTGGTGGCAGGTCGTGTGCAGGGGAACCGAGAGGGCGTGGGGATCCGGCGAGAGATGGTGGTAGCGGATCCGGTGACTCTCGGAGACCTGCGCCA
>CAZXFL010000017.1:0-40767 GCA_964640385.1 uncultured Actinomycetes bacterium | reverse complement strand
TGATGCCAGAGCCGCTCGAGGTCTTGCGGGTGCGGGGCACCCACCGAGAGGCCGGGGAGCAGGCCGGCGAGTACTGGGGCGCCCACATCCGCAGCGCGGTCGAGTTCGACGACGCGTTGCCGGCGGGGGTGACCCGCGACGCGCTGCTCGACCTGGCATCCCAGTATCGCGAGGCCACCGGGGCGGCCGCGCCGTGGGCCATCGAGGAGATCGACGGGATGGCCGCGGGTGCCGGCGTCGACCCGCTCGCGCTGTTCGCGGTGACCATCGAGGAGCTCTGGCCGGAGAGCCAACCGATCGTCGCGACCCAGAAGGGCAGGTGCAGCGACCTCGTCGCGATGCCGCCCGCCACGGCCGACGGCCACGTCCTCGTCGCCCACAACAACGATCTCAGCGCGGACGATGAGGATGAACTCCTGGCGGTCGAGTGGACCATCGACGATGAGCCGGTCATCTTCACGATCGGCGGCCCGCCGTGGCTGTCCGTCGGGTTCAACTCGGAAGGCCTGTCGTTCACCGGAAACGAGTTGTCCCCGAACGACGAGCGGATCGGGATCCCCCGCCAGCTCCACTTCCGCACGATGCTCCGCGAGCGGACCCTCGAGGATGCGCTCGCGGTCGCTCTCCACCCGGACCGAGCTTCCTCGTACAACAACGTGATCACCGACGCGAGCCGCTGTGTCAACGTCGAAGGCTCCGCCACCGACGCCGAACTCACCGAACCCGGCCCGGACGGCACGCTCGCGCACACCAACCACTACGCGTGCGAACGGATGCTCCCCTTCGAGGGCGACCCAGCCTACGCGGTCCGCTCCGCCGTGCGGTTGGACCGCGCTCAGACGCTGCTGGCGACTGGCGCCCCCGGCTCGATCACCCCCGAGACCCTCCGGGACATGCTGTCCGATCACGCGACCGCGCCGGATGCGCTGTGCCGGCATCCCGAGGGGATCGACACGACCAAGACCGTGTTCTGGTGCATCGCCGACGTCACCGACCGCCGCGTCACCTTCGGGCGTGGGAACCCCTGCGACTCCACCGCCCAGGAGTTCGCGTTCTCCGCTTGACCTGAACTCCCCGCGTGCTCAGCGCTGAGGTAGAGTTGCGCCTCGCGCGGGGAAGGAGCCGAGGTGCTGCAACACGCCAAGCGAGCCGTCGATGCGGCACGAGCCGCCGGTGCCGACTACGCCGACGCCCGGTTCGTCATCGAGGACAACGAATCGGTGACGGTGCGCAACGAACAGATGGAGGGCATCGACCGCTCCACCTCCAAGGGCCTCGGGATCCGCGTCCTCGTGAACGGCTGCTGGGGCTTCGCCGCGGCCGCGAGCCTCGAGCCTGCGGACGTCGAGCAGACCGCCCAACTCGCGATCGAGATCGCCCGCGCATCGTCCCGGCTCCCCGTGGACCCGGTCCGGCTCGCCGAGGTCGAGCCCGCGGTCGACACCTGGGCAAGCCGGATGCAGGAGGACCCGTTCAACGTCGCCCTCGAAGAGAAGGTGGCGCTCCTCATGGAGGCGACGCGCCGGATGCGGCAGGTCCCGAGGCTCACCTACGCCGAGGCAGGCCTTGACTTCTACCGTCGGCACACGCTGTTCGCCTCCAGCGAGGGCGCGGCGATCGACCAGACCGTCACGAACTCCGGGGGCGGGATCGAGGCGGTCGCGATCGCCGACGGCGAGATGCAGCGCCGCTCCTACCCGAACTCGTTCCGAGGTCACATCACGGCCGCCGGATGGGAGCACATCCCGCGGCTCGGCCTCATCGAGGAGGCCGAACGCACGGCGGCCGAGGCGGTCGAACTCCTCTCGGCCGCCGAATGCCCGAGCGAGGTCGCGACCCTGATCCTGGACTCCGGGCAGATGGAGCTCCAGATCCACGAGTCGATCGGCCACCCGATCGAACTCGACCGGGTGCTCGGCATGGAGGAGGCGTACGCGGGCACGTCGTTCCTGCGGCCGGCGGACCGGGGATCGCTCCGCTATGCGAGCGACATCGTCAACGTCACCGCCGACGCCACGCTTTCTGGCGGACTGGGGACGTTCGCCTACGACGACGAGGGCGTTCCCGCCCAGCGGACGCCCGTGATCGTCGACGGCATCTTCCAGAACTTCATGTCGAGCCGGGAAACGGCCACGACCGTCGGCTTGGCCGGTTCCAGCGGCACGATGCGGGCAGACGGCTGGAGCAGCATGCCCCTGATCCGCATGACGAACGTGAGCATCGAACCGGGCGAAGGCTCGTTCGCTGACCTGATCGGCGACACGCACGACGGTATCTTCATGGCGACCAACCAGTCCTGGTCGATCGACGACAAGCGAGTGAACTTCCAGTTCGGGTGCGAGATCGCCTGGCGGATCCGCAACGGCAAACTCGCCGAGCCGCTCAAGAACCCGAACTACGCGGGCATCACGACCGAGTTCTGGCAGAGCTGCGACGCCATCGCGGGCCGTGAGGAGTGGGTGCTCTGGGGCACGCCGAACTGCGGCAAGGGCCAGCCCGGACAGGTCGCGCGCACCGGGCACGGCGCCGCGCCCGCCCGCTTCCGCAACGTTCAGGTCGGGGTACGTTGATGGCCGGACTCATCGGCCCCGACGAGATCCGGCGCGTGGCGGGAACGGCACTCGACCTCGGCAAGGTCGATGGCGTCGAGGTACTGCTGATGCACGAGTGGGGCGGGCTCACCCGGTTCGCCGGATCGGCCATCCACCAGAGCACCTGGAGCGAGGACACCGAGCTCCGGGTCCGCGTAGTGGCGGGCGGGCGGACCGCCGTCGCCGCGACGAACGATCTGACCCCCGAAGGTGCGGTGCGAGCCGCCAAGCAAGCCCGCGAGATGGCGATGGTCGCCGCACCGGATCCGGACTGGCCTGGCCTCGCGCCGGCGGCACCGGCCGAGGAGAAACTCGCCTTCGATGAAGCGACCGCCTCCGTGACGCCGGAAGCCCGCGCGGATGCGGTGGCGCGCCTGGTCGCCGCGTGCCCCGACGGGTTCCACGCGGCCGGCGCACACGAGACGGGCGCCATGGAGGTCGCTCTCCTGTCGACCGAGGGCCAGTTCTGCTACGAGCCGACGACGCAGGCGTCGATCAACACCGTCATCGCGGGTGGCGACGGCGGGACGGGCTTCGCGGAGACGTTCGCGGGTCGGGTCGACGACATCGACGCGGGTGCGGTCGGCGAGCGTGCCGCGTCGAAAGCCGTCGCGAGCCGGAACCCGCGAGAGATCGCAGCCGGCGAGTACGACGTCGTCCTGGAACCCGCGGCCACCTCGACGCTGGTCGGGTTCCTGTCCTACCTCGGCTTCGGCGGGCGCGCGCTTCTTGAAGACCGCTCGTGCCTCTCCGGGAAGCAAGGAGAACGGGTCGCCGCCACCGCCATCTCGATGACCGACGATGCGCTGGACCCCCGCACGCTCGGCCTCCCGTTCGACTTCGAGGGAACGCCGCGCCGGCGCGTCGACCTGATCAGCGACGGTGTGTTCGCCGGCGGGGTGACCGATCGACGCACCGCGAAACAGTCCGGCACCTCCTCGACGGGCCATGCACTCCCGCCACCCGAGCCCGAGGGCCCGTTCCCCCTAAACGTCCGGATGACACCCGGAGATGCATCCGCCGAGGAACTGATCGCGTCCACCGAACGCGGTTTGCTCGTCACCCGATTCCACTATTCGAACGTGGTGGACCCGACGGCGTCGATCATCACCGGGATGACCCGGGACGGGACCTTCATGATCGAGGACGGCCAGATCGCCTACCCGGTGAAGAACCTCCGGTTCACGCAGTCGATCCTCGATGCGCTGATGAACACCCGGTCGATCGGGCGCGACCTCGAACTGGCCAGCGAGTTCTTCTTCTCGTCCTCGCTGGTCCCGGCACTCGCCATCGACGGGTTCCGGTTCTCCAGCGTGAGCGACCACTGAAGGGCGTCGACGCGCGCGGCATCGGGGTCGCGCCGTCCCGTGCTGTAGGGGTAGGCTGAGGGGCCCAGCGAGGAGGAGCCATGCAGGTCGGCGACATCATGACCCCCGGCGTGAAGACGTGCCCGATCGACAGCACATTCGCCGACGCGGCCCAGGTCCTGCACGACCACCGGATCGCCTCGGTGCTCGTCGTCGACGCCGACGGCGCCATCGCCGGGATCGTGACGGAGCGCGACCTGGTGAACCTCGTGGCGGACGGGCTCGATCCGAAGGAGACGCCCCTGATCGAACGGATGACGCGCGACCTGACGACGGTCGAACCGCGCACCGACGTCGGCGAGGCGGCGGCCATCATGGCCGAGAAGGGGATCCGCCATCTCCCGGTGCTGCATCGTGGGCAACTCGCCGGCATCGTGTCGATCCGCGACCTGTGGCGCTGGGCCCTCGACGAGCTCACCGCGGGCCACGAACTCCCCGACATGGAACGCGCGAACCAGGCGATGCACGCCGCGGTGCAGGTACACCACCGGACCTGAAGGAAGGGGGGCCATGCCCCCAGACGACGACAACGTGATCCCCTTCCCGGGAAGCGGGGCCCAGCCGCAGCTCGGCGATGCCGTCGGCCCGGACCGCGCGCTCACGATCGTCATGGCCGAACTCCGCGGGTGGAACGACATCGTCGAACACATCGGGGAGCAGCGGGCGCAGCAGTCACTATCCGCGTCGATCGACCGCGTCTTGGAGGTGCTCGGCCAGCGGGGAGCGACCGACATCACCGTCGAGGGAGGAGCGATCCAGCCGACCGTCACGGCTGCGTTCGAAGGACCGACCGGACCGATCCGCGCCCTGGATGCCGCCGTCGCGATCCGTCGCGCCGTCTCCCGCGCGCAATCACCGGCGCCACCCGAGCACCAGTTCCGGGTGGGGACCGGCGTCGATGCCGGGGAGGTCGTGGCGAGCTGGACCCCGGACGGAGTGCCGTTCGACGCCGTCGGCACGATCAGGATGTGCGCGGCGAAACTCAAGGATTTCGCCGGTCCCGGACAGATCTTCTTCTCTGAGACCGTCCACGCCCGGACCGACCATCTGGCCACCGCGCAGCCCCTCGGCGCGGTCCGCGTGAACCCGCACGGAGAGACGCAGGACGCGTACAGCCTCACCGACCTGCGCTCGAGCTAACGCGCCGAGAGCCGCACCGGGATCCGCGGGATCGCCGGGGTATAAAGGTCCTACATGGAAACGACTGACGCCTGCCGCGTCTGTGGCGCAGCGCTCGGCCCGGATGCCGAGTGGTGCGGACAGTGCCTCACGCCCGTCGTGCCCCCGGGAACGGGACCGCCGCCCGCTGCCGACGATACCGGTCAGCCCGGCTCCGATCAGGACGCCGAACCGAGGGCGCCCGAAGTCTATCCGGCCCCCGAGACCTCGGTGACTCGTCCGGGCCCCTACCAGTTCGGGCTCGTCGGGCGCCTCATCTGGACGGCCCTGTTCGTGATCGGGGGCCTCGCGCTGTACGGCGCGTCACAGGCGGCCGGCGCCTTCTACGGACGGCCTGCGCTGGCGTTGGTGCTCGTCCTGCTCGGCATCTACGTCGTGATCGGATCGATCTTCCTGTGGGGGGTTTGGCGTCCGACCCGCGTGAAGTGAGCGCCGGACGCCGGAGGCTAGCGGCCCGCGCGGAGCTTCAGCTCGTCGAACGTCCCTGGGGTCGTCGTCTCAGTGCCGAGCCGGATCGGCTCGTACCTCGTGCCGTGGCAGTCGGACGACCCGGTGCGAACGAGGTCCAGTGCCTCCGCGATCGCCCCGTACTTGGACCTCGCCTCTTCATCGTGATCGGGATGGTCGACCTCCAGACCCGCCATCCCTGCCGCGGCCATCTGCTCGATCAGCTTGTCGGGGACGGCGCCCTGACGGCCCCACATCCCCGGATGGGCGAGCACGCATGCCCCGCCGGCGCGCCGGATCAGACCGACCGCCTCAACCGGGTGCAGCGCGTGCTTGGGCACGTCCGCCTTCCCGCCGTCGGCGATCAGCTCCGCGGTGAACGCGTCCGCCGGCGTTTCAACAACGCCCGCCTCGGCCAACGCCTGCGCGATGTGCGGTCGCACGATGTTGTCGCCCTCGGCGATCTCGCGCACCCGGTCGAACGAGATCGGATGCCCGAGCGCCTGCAACTTCTCGACCATGCGCTCGCCGCGGCGGAATCGCTCGTCGTGCAAGCGCTGCAGCTCGGCGGCGAACTCCTCGTCCTGGGGATCCGGCCAGTAGGCGAGCACATGGATGCTGCCACCGTCCAGCGATGCCGAGAACTCCACCCCCGGCACTAGCTCGATCTCCCGGGCGACCGCGGCGTCGGCGGCCTCCGCCAGTCCGGCCGTCGTGTCGTGATCGGTGAGCGCCCAGACCGCGAGTCCGCGTTCCGACGCGAGGTCGGCGATCTCGCTCGGCGTGAACGTGCCGTCCGAGTACGACGAATGCGTGTGCAGGTCGATGCTCATCGGTCCCCCACCCGCGCGACGTGATCGCGCGTGATCGCACCGACGTCGCGACACCCGGCGATGGCCATCGCCACGTCGAACTCGTGCCGGAGCATATCCAGGACGATCGAGACGCCGCCCTCACCGTCCGCCGCCAACCCCCAGAGTACCGGTCGCCCGACCATGACGGCCCGGGCACCGAGCGCCAGCGCTTTCAGCACGTCGCTCCCCCGGCGCACGCCGCCGTCAACGTAGACCTCGAGACGTCCGTCGATCGCCTCGACGACCTCGGGAAGGACGCTGATCGTCGCCGGGGATCCATCAAGCTGGCGGCCCCCGTGGTTCGACACGACGATCGCCTCGAAACCGTTCTCGACCGCGAGCCTGGCGTCCTCCGCAGTGAGGATCCCTTTCAGGATGACCGGGACGTCCGAGATAGACCGAAGCCATGCCACGTCGTCCCACGTCACCGAGGCGTCCTGCAGCGACGACACCCATGCGAACAAGCCCGACCCTTCGGTCTCCGGCAACGTCGTGCCGTGACCGAGCCCCGCGAGGTTCGCGAGTTCCACCCCCTCGGGGAGCACGAACCGGTTCAGCGTGTCCCGGTCGCGGAGCCCGAGGACCGGCGTGTCGACCGTCAGGACGAGCGCTCGATAGTCGGCCGCCTCCGCCCGCTCCACCAGCTCCTTCGTCACCCCCCGGTCCTTGTAGACGTAGAGCTGGAACCACTGCGGGGCGCCGGGCGCGGCCGCGGCCACCTCCTCGATCGAGGACGATGCGATCGTCGACAGCGTCATGATGGTGCCGGCCCCCGCGGCGGCACGCGCCGTGGCGACCTCGCCCTCCGGATGCGCCATGCGCTGGAACGCGGTCGGCGCGACCAAGATCGGGGTATCGATCGCCGTGCCGAGCACCCGCGTCGACGTGTTCCTCTCAGAGACATCGACCAGGACCCGAGGCCGCAGCACGTATCCTTCGAACGCCTCGCGGTTCTGACGCAGCGTCCACTCGTCACCGGCACCGCCCGCGTAGTAGTCGTAGACCATCTGGGGCAGGGCCTGCTCGGCGTGGCGCTGGACGTCGTCGATCGAGGCGAAGGTTCCCACGGCGCGCCCAGCCTACCGCGGCCGTCGGGCGCGCCACCGGCTCGGGTATCGTGGCGCCATGGCGCAGGTGACCGTCTTCGGGGCGGGAGCGATGGGCACGGCCATGGCGATGCACGCCACGCGCCTGGGCGCCGATGCCGCCCTGTGGGCAAACCCGGTGGACGAACCGGCCCTCCGCGCGATCCGCGGCGACGGGAAGCACCCGGCGCTGCCCGAACACCTCCCCGAACGCCTCCCGGTCTTCGGCCCCGACGACCTGGCGGCCGCCGCGGCCGGGTGCGAGGTCGCGATCATGGCGGCATCCAGCACCGGCGCGCGTTCGCTGGCCAAGATGGTCGAGGACTCGGTGAGCGGCCTGCGCCTGGTCGTGTCGGTCGCCAAGGGCTTGGAGAACGACACCGGCAAGCGCACCTCCCAGGTCTACGCCGAGGAGTTCCCCGGTACCCCGGTCGCCGCGATCGGCGGACCGTGCCTGGCCGCCGAGCTGGCGCAGGGGCTCCCGACCGCCGCGGTGTGGGGCGGAACTACGGTCGAGGCCGCCATGATCGGCGGCGCTATCGTCGAGGACGCGAACTATCAGATCGTCTACACCGACGACCTACCCGGCCTGGAATTCTGTTCCGTGGCCAAGAACGTGACCGCCATCGGCATGGGCCTGCTCGACGGCCTCGGGCAGACCCTGTCCGAGGACTTCAAGAACGCGAAGGCGGCGCTGTTCACGAAGGGGATCACCGAGGTAGCCGAGTTCATCCAGGCGCTCGGCGGTCGTTGGGAAACGGCCATGGGCCTGGCGGGTCTCGGTGACATCCTGGTCACGGGCCTCGGCGGGCGGAACCGGCTCTACGGCGAGTTGGTCGGCGCCGGCGGCGACCCGATGACGACGCTCCACGACATGCAGGAACGCGGCATGACGGTCGAGGGCGTGGACTCAGCCCGCGACGTGCGTCGCCTGGCCATCGAACACACGATGGAGCTGCCGTTCCACACCGCGATCTTCCGGGTGCTGCTCAAGGGCGGCGACCCCCGAACCCTCCTGGAGGTGCTCCGCTGATGTCGATGAAACCCGACCGCAACCTGGCCATGGAACTCGTCCGCGTGACCGAAGCCGCTGCGCTCGCCGCCGGTCGCTGGGTCGGCCGCGGCGACAAGAACACCGCCGACGGTGCGGCCGTCGATGCGATGCGCAAGATGCTCGACACCGTCGATATGGACGGCGTGGTCGTCATCGGCGAGGGCGAGAAGGACGAAGCCCCGATGCTGTTCAACGGCGAGAAGGTCGGATCCGGCGACGGTCCGGCCGTCGACATCGCTGTCGACCCCATCGACGGCACGACACTGACCTCGGTGGGCCAACCGAACGCGCTTTCGGTCATCGCTGTGGCCGAACGCGGCTCCATGTTCTTCCCGGGGGCCGCCGTCTACATGGAGAAGATCGCGGTCGGACCTGAGGCCGCCGACGTCATCGATATCACCGCGTCGCCCACCGAGAACATCCTGGCCGTCGCGAAGGCCAAGGGCGTTCGCCCGGAGGAGATCTCGGTGGTGATCCTGCAGCGCCCGCGCCACGAGGAGATGGTCGCCGAATGCCGGGCCGCCGGCGCCCGGGTCCTGCAGATCACCGACGGCGACGTCGCCCCCGCTATCGCCGCCGCGCGTCCCAAGGCCGGCATCGACATCCTCATGGGGATCGGTGGAACGCCCGAAGGCGTCGTCGCCGCCAGCGCGCTCAAGTGTCTCGCAGGAGCGGTGCAAGGCAAGCTATACCCGCGGAACGATGAGGAGCGGCAGGCCCTGCTGGATGACGGGTTCGACCTCGACGCGGTCCTAACCACGAATGATCTGTGCAGCGGCGACGACGTGTTCTTCGCGGCGACGGGCATCACCGACGGCGCGCTCGTCAAGGGCGTCAAGTACACGGAGGACGGTGCTCGCACGTCGTCGATCGTGATGCGGTCGCGCAGCGGGACGGTCCGGCGGATCGAGGGCCAGCACAACTTCGAGAAGCTCGAGCGCTTCAGCGGCGAGCAGTACCGGCGTTAGTTCCCGGCCTTCGCGTCTGCGCCCGATGCGACGGGCCGTCCTTCGGCCGACCATTCCGGCCAGCCGCCCTCCAGCCGGACGGCGTCGAACCCATCCCGTCGGAGCGCCGCGACGGCCTCGTCGGCCGAGTGGCAGTAGGTGCCACGGCAGTAGACGACGATCCGCCGGTCACGGGGAAGTTCAGGCAAGCGTTCGGGAAGGACCTCCAACGGTACCGACATCGCTCCCGGCAGATGCCCAGACACGAATTCGACCGTCGGCCGGACGTCCAGGACGACGGACGCGTCGTCCAACGCTTCCCGCGGCAGATTCTCGTCCAGCGGCAACCCTTCGACCGCGAACTCGCGAACGATCCGGTCGACATCCGCCAGTCGCTCCTCGGCGACGGCTCGAAGGGACAGCCACAGATCCAGGACGGCCGGGCTACCGAGCCGGTAGACGACCCGCGTCCCGTCACGATCGCCCTCCACCAGCCGCGCTGACTTCAGGGCCTGGAGGTGCTGCGATGTGTTGGCAACGGACATGTCCGTCAGCGCCGCGATGGCCTCGACATGCCGCGGTCCTTGTGCCAGCGCATCGATGATCTCGAGTCTCTTCTCACTGGCCAAGGCGCTGCCGATACGGCCGAACTGCCCGTAGATCTCGTCCTTGAACGCCCGACTCGTCACAGGCGAAGGATACCCCTATCTACCAGGTACTTCAAGTCTTCAATCTACTACTTGACAGCTTGAGACTCCCGGAGTACGGTCTCGCCGGGAGGGAACGACTCTAGGGGGATGGATGGCGGACACGCAGGTGGATATCGAGCAACTCAGAACCGAGATCCAGGAGAAGTACGCCGAGGTCGTCGCGAAGCCGAACTCGGACTTCCACTTCCACACCGGCCGGGTGGCGGCGAAGAGGGCAGGCTACGAGGACCCATGGATCGACGGCGTTCCCGAGTCTGCGCTCGGCTCGTTCGCCGGGGTCGCGAACCCGTTCCATTGGGGACTGCCTCGCGCCGGCGAATACGTGGTCGATGTCGGCTCCGGAGCCGGCACGGATTCCATGATCGCGGCGAACGCCGTCGGACCGGAGGGCTCGGTCATCGGCGTCGACATGACGCCAGAAATGCTCGAACGCTCGCGCGCTTCCGTCGCCGAGGCCGGGATCACCAGCGTCGACTTCCGTGACGGACTCGCGGAACGGCTGCCCGTCGAGGACGGGTGGGCCGACGTCGTCATCTCCAACGGCGTCATCAACCTCGTCCCCGACAAGCTAGCCGCCTACCGCGAGATCGCGCGGGTCCTGAAGCCGGGCGGCCGCGTTCAGGTGGCCGACATCTGCGTGGAACTGGAGGTCCCGGAGTCGGCGCAACGCGACATCGACCTCTGGACCGGGTGAATCGCCGGCGCCCTGCCGTGCGCAGGGTGGGAGGCCATCATCACCGCGGCAGGCTTGGCCGACGTCGGGTTCGGCCCGGTCGTCGACACGTTCGGAGGCGCGGCAGGTGAGGAGAACGCGAGGAAGTTCGGAACGCACGGGTACCCGATCAGGGCACGCAAGCTCTGACGGAACGACCGTCCGGGGCCACGGCGCTCAGGAGGGCACGGGCAGGCGATAGACGCCCGTGCTCTCCTTCTGGATAGCACCTTCCTTGGCGGCCGTGGCAAGCGCCGCCAGCAGGTGCTTGCGGACATCCCGCTGGGTGAACGGGTCGAGGTAGCCGCGCTTGAGCGCGAGGTCCTGGATCACCGTCCAGTGCAACGGGCCGCCGCCCTCCTCCCGCAGGACCCGGAGCGCGGCATCGACGAACTCGTCGCCTCCGCTCATGCGAACGTCCGGACGATCTGTTCGGAGAACAGCTCGAGCTGTTCGACGTCGCTCACCGCGAACGGCATGCTCGCCGCGTTCACGATGATCTGTTCCACACCCAGGTTCTCGTAGGCCGCGATCAGCGCATGCACGCGTTCGGGGGTGCCGGTGAGCGTGTCGCGGGCGTAGTCCTCGAGGGACCCAGCATCGAGCGCCCCGTCGGGCGTCCAGGCCTGCAGCGCCCGCCAGCGATCCGCCAGATCGGCCTGGTCCTCTCCTATCAACAGGGTGAGGCCGACCGATCGCCGCAGGGACGCCGGGTCGCGCCCGAGGGACTCGCAGACCCGATCCGCCTCCGCGGACCGCTCTGCGTAGGCCGTCGGTGTCCACCGCCACGCCGTGTTCCACCCATCGGCGAACCGCGCCGCCAGGGACAGGGAACGGGGCCCGCCCTTGGCGCCGAGCCAGATCGGCACACCGGCATCGCCGGCCGGCCCCGGTCGGAGCACCGCGCCGCGCAGCGTGAAGTGGTGCGTCTCGAGGTCCACCATCCCGCCGTCCCGACCGAGCAGCGCGTCCAGCACGGCGAGATGGTCCTCAAGTGCCGCGAAGCGTTCACCCGTCGCCTCGAACGGATATCCGAACGCCGGGAACTCATCCCCATACCACCCGGCACCCACGCCGAGGTCGAACCGCCCACCGGAGAGCTGATCGATCGACGCCGCCATCTTCGCGACCACGGCCGGATGCCGGAACGGAGCCGACGCGACCAGTGTTCCCAGACGGATACGTTCGGTCGCCGATGCCAGTCCCGCCAGGGCCACGAACGGCTCGAGGGCGCCGCGCCGCTCCTCGCCCGCCCCGTATTTGGCGAGGGAGAGGAAGAAGTGGTCGGAGATCCACACCGACGAGAACCCCAGCCGTTCGGCGAGCTGGGCCGTCTCCGCGACGCGCTCGAACGTCACCCGCGCGACCCCGTCCGGGCCGAGGGAAGGGAACGAGTAGTCGTAGTGCGGGAGCGCGAGGCCGAATCGCATCTAGGCCAGGAACCGCAGGACGTCCGCAGGACCGGTCACGTCCGAGCCCCGCGGCACGTCGATCCCCGCGGGGATCTTCAGCCGAGGGTAGATCGCGATATCGCCCGACAGGCGGACCCCCGGGTAGACCACGACCTCATCACCGAGCGCCACGTTGTCCTCGATCACCGTGCAGGTATCAGCTTCGCTCCGGATCTCACTCATCGAGCCGATCACGGCCTCACTGATGCGGGCGCCGGCACCGATGATCGTTCCGTCGCGGATCTGCGACCGCACGATCGTCGCACCCTCCAGGATCTCGACATCGTCGTCGACGTTGGACTCGCGGAGCGTGACGTTCGGACCGATCTCGCAGAACCGGCCGATCCGCACGGCCGGACCGATCGTCACCGACCCGGAAGCGATCTTCTCTTCCAGCGTCGTGCCGGTCTGCGCATCGCGCATCTGGAGCGACTCGGGTGCGATCCACACGTGCTGATCCGCGTCGAAGGGAGCACCCAGCAACCGGTCGACCGAGACGAAGTTCCCGTGCAACGCGTCGATCGTCGTCTCGATCAGATCGCGCGCGCTCCCGAGGTCCCCGATCCGGCGGACCGCGTGAGCGTACACCGGGTAGCCCGCCTTCACCAGCCACGGCAGCAGGTCCTTGCCGAAGTCCAGCCGCTCGCGACGCATCCGGGCCACCTCGGGGGCGTCGGCGACCTCACGCAGGACGGGTGAGTCGACCAGGTAGAACCCCGCGTTCGTCATCAGCGGGAGCTGCTCGAACTCCTCGTCGGTCCGGACGCGGAAGTGCTCACGGAGCTCGGCCAGCGTCGGCTTCTCGACGAACTCCAGGATGCGGCCCTCGGGATCGGTCAGCATGACGCCATACTTCTCGGCGACCTCCGCCGGCGCGCGGGTCATCGCCGCGATAGTGACCGCGGCTTTGCGCTCGTGGAACGCTCGGAACATCGGCTCCAGATCGAAGTCGATGATCGAGTCCGTCGGGAAGACGAGGGCCGGCCGGGTGATCTCCCAGTACTCGAGCATCCGCAGCGTCGAATCCGCGGAGCCGGTCGACAGCGCGTCGTACTTGACCGGCGCGTACTGCACATCGACACCGAACTCGCCCCCGTACCCGAGCATGACTTTGATCTGGTACCGGTTCTCCTTGCCGTGAGCGATGATGTAGTACTCCTTGATCCCCTCAGACGCGAGGATCTTGATCACCCACCGGATCAATCGCCGACCGAGGAAGCTCATCGCGGCCTTGGAACGCAGGTAGCCGGGCGCCTTCAAGGTTAAGGGCCGGGCACGGACACCCTGTCCTCCCGCGAGGCCGATCCCGACGACTTCGGACAGCTCAGGCATCTCGGGGAATGATAGTCGGGCTTCCCGTTCCGGCGCGGGGGGTGCGAAGATGGGTTCATGAGACTGCGCCGTGCCGCGGGAGCCGCGTTCCTGTTCCTCGGCCTGTTCGGGATGTTCGCCGGCCAGGCTCGGGCGCAGTCCGAGACCGCCGACGTCGTGGCGCTGAAGCTCGAGGGGGTGGTCGACCCCTTCGAGGCCTCCTACCTCAAGAGCGGCATCGACGATGCCAACGCCGGCGGAGCTGCGGTGGTGCTCATCACGATCGACACGCCGGGCGGGCTCGACTCGTCGATGCGTGAGATCACGCAGGCGGTCCTGGATTCGGACATCCCGGTCGTCTGCTACGTGTCCCCCCCGGGCGCGCGGGCCGCGTCGGCAGGAACCTTCGTGCTGCAGTCCTGCCCGGTGGCGGCGATGGCCCCCGGGACCAACGTCGGTGCGGCGCATCCGGTCGGGATCGCCGGCGCCATCGACTCAGAGAAGGCGACCAACGACGCAGCCGCCTACATCCGCAGCCTGGCAGAGACCTACGGACGCGATGCCGACTGGGCCGAGTCTGCGGTCCGGGACTCGGTCAGCGCGACCGCCGAGGAGGCGCTGGCCTTGAACGTGATCGACCTGGTCGCCCCGACGACCGAAGACCTCTTCGCGGCGCTGCCCACGATGTCCGTGACCCTCGGCGACGGCACACCGTACGTCTTCACCGGATCGATCGCCGATCCGCAGGTCGAGCAACGCGACATGAACCCGGTCTTCGCGTTCTTCCACGCGCTCCTGAACCCGAGCATCGCCTTCCTGTTCTTCTGGCTCGGGCTGGCACTGATCGTCCTGGAATTCTTCATCCCCGGCGGGGTCATCGGGGTGGTCGGCGGCATCATGCTGATCCTGTCCATCGCAGCGTTCGGGATGCTGCCGGTCCAGCTCCTCGGTGTCGGGCTGCTCGTGGGCTCGGTGATCTTCTTCCTCATCGAGCTGAAACACCCGGGGGTTGGGGTCCCCATGGTCGGCGGAGTCCTGTGTCTGATCGCCGGTGGCTTCCTCCTGTTCAGCCCGTCCGTCCCCAACAGTCAGGTGTCGCCCTGGGTGATCATCCTGGTCGCCGGCGCCGCCGTCGCGTTCTTCGCGATCGTAGTCCGCGCCGCGATCCGGATGCGTCGGACCGGATCGACGCCGAGTCGCATCGAGCAGCTCGTTGGCCGGGAAGGGACGGTGGCCCAGGTGCTGGACCCCGAGGGCGTGGTCCAGCTGGAATCGGAGACCTGGTCGGCGGTCGCCGACCGTCGTGTGCCGAAGGGCCGGCGGGTCCGCGTGGTGCAGGTCGACGGCCTGCGTCTCACGGTCGAGCCGGTTCCGATAGGCTCCATCGACAACGAGGATCGGAAGGGGAACTGATGTCTGCACTGATCGGGATCGCTGTCGTTTTCATCGCCATCGTCATCTTCTTCCGGCTGGCGATCAGGATCGTGCCGACGTACCAGCGGTTGGTCATCCTGCGCTTCGGCCGATACATCGGCACGAAGGGTGACGGGCTGAAGGTCATCATCCCGGTCGTGGACACCGCCATCCGGGTTGACCTGCGCGAGTCCTACCTCGAGATCCCGCACCAGGCCGCGATCACCGAGGACAACGCCACCATCTCCATCGACTTCATCGTGTTCAACAAGGTCGTCGACGCGAAAGCCTCCATCATCGAGGTGCAGAACTTCGCCGGCGCGGCGCAGAACATCGCGGCGACGACGCTACGGTCGGTGGTCGGCGACATGTCCCTGGACGACGTACTGGCCAAGCGCGAACAGATGAACGAGGTCCTGCGCGTCAAGCTCGACGAGGTGACCGAGCGATGGGGCGTGAAGGTCACCAACGTCGAGATCCGCGAGGTCATCCCCCCGCCCGGCGTCCAGGAGGCCATGACCCGTCAGATGTCGGCCGAGCGGACCCGGCGCGCGGTCGTGACCGAGGCCGAGGGCAACAAGCAGGCCGCCGTCACGGTCGCAGAAGGTAGCAAGCAGGCCGCGATCCTCACGGCGGAAGGCGAGAAGCAGGCGGCGATCCTGACCGCGGAGGGCCAGCGGCAGTCTGCCATCCTGAACGCCGAGGGCTTCGCGCTCGCGCTGGCCAAGATCTTCGAGACCGCCCAGCACATCGACGTCAAGACCCTGTCCCTGCAGTACCTCGAGACGCTCAAGCAGATCGGGATGTCGCCGTCGACCAAGTTCGTCATCCCGATGGAGGTCACCAAGCTGCTGGAGAACCTGGCAGGCTCCGCCGGGCGAGCATTCCGGGACGGCGAAAGCACCCTCTAGGAAGGGTGCTTTCACAGGCGCGCTATGGTGGGTGGCTAGGCCGCCGGGTGCGCCTGCGGTGAGATCGCGTCGGCCAACCGTAGGAGCTCGTCGACGGGGATCCGCTCCAGGTCGAACGTCGGAAGCTGGATCACCTCGCGGATCTCCTCCTGCCGGGGTTCCACCTTTCGGACACCCCGTCCGAGTCCGAGCGACTGCGTGTGGTGAGGCTCCGGCAGCGTGTTGCCGATCTGCAGATCCGTGTCGTCACCCACGTACACCTCGCGGATCAGGTTCGAAAACTCGTACCAGTTCGTCTCCATCATCTTGGTCTCCATCCTGAGCACCCCTTCTCTTAGCTCCGATAAGAGGTTCGGATGGCCGACTCAGCTGCCCCTCAGACCCACTTCAAGGTTGGGTCAAACATGGCCCGAACGGACTAGTCAGACGGGCGCCAGGCACGGAGCGATGCGGGGTTTCTCGCGGGTCCTACCGGACGAGGGACGTCCCGGCCTCGAGCAATCCGGACTGCTGGAGCATCAGCTGGAAGTCGTGCGGGTTGGTCGAGGACTTCATGGCCTCCATAATCTCGACCTGACCGGAGCCGACCAGCTGGAGCAGATGCTGGTCGAAGGTCATCATGCCGTAGTAGCCGCCTTCCTTCATGACCTCGTGGAGCTCGGCGGTCAACTTCGGGTCCGCGATGCGCTCCTGGATGCGGCCGGTGTTGATGAGGATCTCGACCGACGGGATCAGGCCCCCGCCCACCGCCGGCACCAGGCGCTGGGACACGATGCCCTTGAGGGCGCCGGCCAGCGTCAGCCGGATCTGGATCTGCTGGTGCGGCGGGAAGAAGTCGACGACGCGGTTCACGGTTTCCATCGCATCGACCGTGTGCAGGGTCGAGAAGACCAGGTGCCCGGTTTCCGCCGCCTGAAGGGCGGTCCGGACCGTCTCTGTGTCGCGCATCTCACCGATCAGGATAACGTCCGGGTCCTGCCGCAGGGCGGCACGCAGCGCGGTCAGGAAACTCTCGGTGTCCTGTCCGACCTCGCGCTGGTTGATCGATGCCTGCTTGTCGTGGTGCAGGACCTCGATGGGATCCTCGACGGTTACGATGTGCACTGCCCGGCTCCGGTTGATGTGCTCGATGATGCCGGCGAGCGTCGTGGTCTTGCCCGAACCGGTCGGGCCCGTCACGAGCACCAGCCCGCGCGCCTCGTCCGCCAGGTTGCGCACGACGTCCGGGATGCCGAGGTCCGCGAACTCCTTGCCACCGATCCCCATCCGCCGGAACACGAAGCTCGTGGATCCGCGCTGTTTGAAGGCGTTCACGCGGTACCGGCCGGTGCCAGGGAGGGAGTAGGCGAAGTCCACCTCGCCCTTGTCGGCCAAGCGCTTCTGGCGTTCCGCGGGCACGCAGAAGGCGGAGATGACGTCCGTTTCCTCCGGCGAGACGGGCTCGCGGTCCAGCCGGTGCAGCAGCGTCTCACGGCGGATCATCGGGGGCGAACCGACCTTCAGGTGCAGGTCGGAGCCATCCCCGGTGGTGAGCATGGTGAGCCACGCCTTGAATTCGTCGATGACGGGGTCGTCTTGGCGCGGGTTCGGCATCTCGTCTTCGAGGATACCCCTTGGGACTCCGCTCGGCCTACCGAACGCCCCGAAGGACGAAGACAGGCACATGCGCCGCTCCCGGCGAAGCTGAACGTGTAGGCAGGCTCTCGATGCCCTCCAGCTCCGGCCATCGAGCCCCGCCGAGCAAGACCTGACCGGGCGCCGCACGTTCGGAAAGCACCGACGCCGTCCCGGCTGGATCGCCGAGGATCAGGCGGGTTCCGCCCTCTCCTTCGGCTTCATAGCCTTCGCCGACCGCGCCCGACAGGACGAAGCGCCCGCCACCGATGTGACGGATCCGCTCCGCGGCCGCAAGAGCGGACGATGCGGCCAGGGCCGCACACCCGTGTCCGGTGAGACGAGCTTCGACGACGGGATGTCGCTGGGTTCCCGCGACCCGCAGGTCCGCCCCGGCTTCGGAGAGAACTCCCAGCGTGGTCTGCACGCAACGATCCAGCAGGGCGCGCTCAACGGTCGCCGACAGGTGCCCATGCGGAAGCTCGCGGAATTCGGCCCGGATCTCCGCGACGGCAACCGTCGCCGAGGCCGACTCGGGCACCGCCGAGATGACACCCGTCGCTGGAGCAGAAGCCCGGCTGCGAGCGCCCCCCGGGAACGGGACGATGTTTGCACCCACCATTCCTGTATCGGCCTGTGGGCGTCTCCGCTGTAGGCCCTCTCACCAGGCACGCTGGGGCGAAGCGTGCCTGCGCTCGTATCATGGCGGGCAGAGGATGCCGGACCACCCGACGACCGGCCCGCGATCATGCCCACCGAAGACCAGGTACGCGCCGCACTCCGCCAGGTGCTCGACCCCGAGATCGGGAAGCCGATCGAGGACATCGGGATGCTGAACAGCATCCAAGTGGACGGAGGCACCGTCCGCGTGCACGTCCTCCTCACGATCGAGGGCTGCCCGCTGCGGGACCGCATCACGAACGACGTCACCAACGCCGTGCAGCCGCTCGAGGGCGTCGAGCGGGTCGAGGTCGAGCTGACGCCGATGAGCGAGGACCAGCGCGGCAAGCTCGCGGCGGACCTGCGCGGCGGCCAGCGTGAAAACCCCACCTTCTTCACCGAGGGCGATACCGCGGTCGTCGCGGTCGCCTCCGGCAAGGGCGGCGTCGGCAAGTCGAGCGTGACGGTGAACATCGCGGCCGCGCTCGCGGCCGAAGGGCATCGGGTGGGGATCCTCGACGCCGACGTCTGGGGCTTCTCGGTCCCGCGGATGATGGGCATCCAGGGAGCGAAGCCCGTCGGCTTCAACCAGATGATCATGCCCGTGGAAGCCCACGACGTGAAGGTCATCTCGATGGGCTTCTTCGTGCCGGAAGAGACACCGGTCATCTGGCGCGGCCCGATGCTCCACAAGGCCATCGAGCAGTTCCTCAGCGACGTCTACTGGGGCGAACTCGACATCCTGCTCTGCGACCTGCCACCCGGGACCGGCGACGTGTCGATCTCACTCGCGTCGTTCCTGCCCGGTGCGCACATGCTGGTCGTCACGACGCCGCAGGAAGCCGCCCGCAAGGTCGCCGAACGCGCCGGCCGGATGGCCGAGCAGACGAAGCTGCATGCGGTCGGCGTCATCGAGAACATGAGCTACTTCGTGTGCCCGCACTGCGACGAGCGCACCGCGATCTTCGGCGAGGGCGGCGGCCGGGAAGCGGCCGAGACGCTCGGCGTACCGCTGATGGGTCAGATCCCGCTGATTCCGGCGCTCCGAGAGGGCGGCGACGAGGGCACCCCGCTGGTCGTGTCGGACCCGGGAGCACCGGCCAGCATCGAACTGTCGAACGCTGCGTCAGAGCTGTTCCGGATGACCAAGACCAAGATCGGACGCCCGCTGAACCTGATGGTCAAGCCAGGTGCTGAGGCTACGGCAAGTGCAGGCGGCGGCGGTCACGACCACGCTGGCCACTCGCACTAGCGCCCGGCTTCGGCGCCGTACTCCTGCATCACACGCCGCCGGGGACCCTCGGCGGCACGAAGAACGTGGTCGGCCTCGGGTCCTGCGGACCGCGCCGACGCTTCTCGACCGCCCACTTGATCAGCAGGAATGCCGCGACCAACGCCGCCGCCAGCGACGTCCACTGGCTCGCCGTCATCCCGTAGATCGTCTGGTCGACGCGGAGGAAGTCGGTCAGCACCCGCTGCACGCCGTACCAGAGCAGGAACGTGCAGGCCATCACGCCCTGGCGGACGGTCGGCGAACGCCGGTTCATCCAGTACAGCAGCAGGAACAGGATGCCCGAGCTGATCATGTCGTAGAGCGCGGTCTGATGCAGGCCCGCCCCCTGCGCAACGATCTGACCGCCTTCGCCCAGGATGATGGCGCCGCCCTTGGAGACCACCAACGTCTGCGCACCGTCCAGGAGCGAGGTCGTGCAGGCGTCGATCTGGCAGTCGAACCCGGCAAGCGAACCGCCGCGATAGCCGAAACCCAGGATGAAGTTGGTCGGCTGCCCGAGGTGGTCGCCGATGATCAGGTCGCCGATCCGCCCGACCGTCAAGCCGAAGGACATCCCGAGCGCCGTCGGATCCATGACCTGGAAGAACCGGTAGCCGTGCCGCTTCATCAGCGGGATGTTGATGACGATGGCGCCGATGATCCCGCCGAGGAGCGTGATGCCCCCGTTCCAGATGGCCAGCATCTGCCAGACGCTGTCGAACTCGTCGAGGTGACCGATGACGTAGAACAGGCGTGAGCCCACGATCGCGCCGATCAACGCCAAGAAGAGCAACGAGTTGATGTGGTCGATCGCCATCCCACGCTTCGGACCCTCGCGGAGGAGCCACCACGCGCCCATCAGGAAGCCCGCGGCGATGAAGATGCCGTGCGGGGAGATGGCGAAGTCGCCGAAGATATGGAGCCGGTCGATGACGGGCCAGCCGATGGTCGCGAGGGCGTTCACGGCGCCCATGCTATCGGCCGGAGGGCGCTGCGGCCGCGGGTCGGGGCGAGGCGCGTCACGGGATGCGTGGCCAGCCGAGCCCGACGGCCCGACCCATGAGCAGCCCACCCACGACGTCCGACGGGAAATGAACGCCGAGGTAGACGCGGGAGACACCGACCGCCCCGGCAAGTCCCAAGAGCGCCGCCCTCGCGGGCGCGGGCAGATCGAGTTCCCGGGCCGCGACCGTGAGGAACGCCAGGAGCACGGCCGGATGGCTGCTCGGCCAACTGGTCCCCGACGGCGGATCGATGAGCCGACGCGCGGTGTCCGGATGCGCGTGGAACGGGCGCGGCCGCCCGAAGCTCTTCTTGAGCCCCTGTCCCAAGAGCCACGTGGCCGAGGCCGCCGCCAAGGCGCGCGCGGCGGGCCGGGTTCGTCCGGTCGCAGCGATGGCAACCGCAGCGGCCACCGACGCGTAGATCGAGCCGAGCTCGGTGACGGCGGCGAAGAACCGGTCGCGCGGCGGCGAGTGCGCACCGTTCAGCGCATGGAACGCCTCGGCGTCGAGTTCCGAGCCCGGACCTCGGTGACTGGCCACACCGGCGGCGATCGAGGCACCGGCGAGGAGCATCGCCCGGACCGGTCGGGGATCGTTGGAGCGCACCCGCCTCGACATCAGGCCGCTGCTTCCGGGCGGCCGCCGCCGCGACTCCCTGCGGCCTTCGCGACGATGGGCGGTGGCCAGGAGAGCATCAGCGTCGTCCACGTCACGTGGCAGATCAGGCTCGCGAGCACGCCGCCGGTCGCGAGCGCCAGCCCCGCCCAGACGAGTCCGCCCACCGCCGTCCCGACGATCACCGGCAGGTTCCGGGTCGGCGCCGTCGCGAGGACGTTGAGCGTGGTGGCGAGGAGGGCACCGGCGACGGCGCCGACTACCACCGACAGCCGCCCCTGGATGAGGCCGCGCCAGAAGATCTCCTCGCCGGCGGCCACCAAGACGCCGAGTCCAACCGCCGAGGGGAGCGACAAGCGTTCGCGATCCGCGTAGAGCGTGATCAGGTGCCGCCCGAACGTTCCCCAGCCGCTCGCGACCCGCAGGAAGATGCGCGTCCCGACGAACAGCAGGAATGCCCAGCCCGCGCCGAGTTGCAACGCGACCCACCACGGCACATGTCCCGCCCACGAGATCTGCCCGGTGAGGACTGCCAGCGCGCCCAGGACCGGGAAGTAGACGCCGTAGCCGACCCACGGATTCACACGACGAGAGCCGATCAGGCCGCGCACCAGGAGCTCCCCCGCGATCCCGGCGACGATCAAGACCCAGATCAGCGTCGGATTCAAGAGAAGAACCCGACCTTGGCCGCCAGCTCACCGGTGAGCGAGGTGAGGACCGCGAGGTAGAAGAAGCCGGTCGCGGCCTGGACGGCGGACGAGCGCTCGCCCTTCAGCGTGGCGCGGGCCAGGACACCGACCAACCCGGTGACGACGACCATCCCCATGGCGATCCAGGGGGCCGTCCCGATCAGGAGCGGGTTGAACGCCGTTCCCGCAGGGGCCGGAGCGAACCCGCCGAGGACGATCGCCACGGTCTCCAGGGCGACGCCGACTAGCAGCAACACGACCGCGCGGTTGATCGGAACGCGGGTCAACTTGCGGTCGGTCAAGTACCAGTGCCCGAGCAGCAGGGCGGCGAGGACCGACCCGAGGAACGCCGCCCCCGCGAAGAGCTGGAAGAACGCCAGTGGCCACCCCGACGACGCGGTTCCCGCCAGCGCGCCGAGCATCAGGACCGAGATCGGGATCGTCATCATGCCCGCCGCCCACGCCCCGCGGTCGACCCGTGCGAACAGTAGGACCACGCTGAGAGCTGCCACCACCGTGATGACGGCCGCACACCACATCGCGAGGTGTCCCGGTTCCGAGCCGGCCTCAAG
This sequence comes from uncultured Actinomycetes bacterium, assembly GCA_964640385.1. GTDB lineage: Bacteria > Actinomycetota > UBA4738 > UBA4738 > JBBDHU01 > JBBDIK01. The sequence continues at coordinate 18,308 of CAZXFL010000017.1, read as the reverse complement.
GCCCGCCGAGATCGAGAGCCACGTACAGGCTGCCAGGGCCGCGGCGATCGAACCCGTCACCTTGAAGAAGCCGTGCTTGACCTCGTGCCAGAGCGGCGTCAGCCACACGAGCGCGAGGCAGCCGGCCACCAGCTCGGCGAGCACGAGCGCCATCACGCCCCCGGGACCACTCATGGATCACCCGTCACGCCACACATCGGCGCTCAGCCTACCCGCCACCCGTCAGCACCCCGCGCGGTCACTCCCGCTCGGAGCGACCCCAGTAGGCTTGGTCCCCATGAGCGACTGGCGATCCTACGATGCGACCGCGGACGTCTACGAACGGATCTGGGCGCCGCGGTTCGCGGAACCGGCGCGTGATCTGGTAGCGCATGCGGAACTGGCGCCCGGGATGAAGGTGCTGGATGTCGCCACCGGGACCGGCATCGTCGCAGCGGCGGTTGCCGATGCGGTCGCACCCGGCGGCCTGATCGCGTCCGCCGATCGCTCGCCGCAGATGATGCGGCAGGGACTCGGCGCCGGACGACCCGGACTCCGATCCGTCGCCGATGTCGTAGACCTCCCCTTCCGGGACGGGACCTTCGACGCCGTGACATGCGGCTTCGCGATGCACATCTTCGGGAACCACCAGACGGCGCTGTTCGAGATGATCCGTGTACTTCGCCCCGGCGGATGCGTCGCGTTCTCGTCGTGGGGCGAAGGCAGCGACGAGTTCACCAAGGTCTGGCAGGAACTCGTCGAGGGTGTCCTCGGGAAAGATCTGCGGAAGACGGTCGGTCAGGACGCGGCGCCCGGCAGCGACCGCTTCGCGGATGCCGACAGCATCGAGGAGATCTTGCGGCGCGCGGACCTGCGCAAGCCGCGTATCGAACGCCGCGAGTACCGCTTCAGGTTCGGCGTCGACGAGTTCGTCGACGGTCTGTCGGTGACATCGCTCGGGCGGTTCACTCGACAGATGTTGGGCGACGACTGGTACGCCTCATTCCTGGTGCGGGTCCGCGGTGCGTTCCGCGAGCGATTCACCGATCCGTTGACCGACTTCAACGAGGTCTGGCTCTCCGTCGCGGTGAACGAGTAGTCAGTCCAGCGCGAGTCGGCGGAACGCCTCGGCATGCTCGACGCCGGCCTTCGCGCCTTCCTCGGCGGCCTCCTCTTCGAGCCAGTCTTCGAAGAAGCCGAGCTGGTTGCCCTCGACCTGACTCACGTGACGCGAGAGTGAGTCGATCTTGCGCTGCAAGAGTCCAGTGATGTCTTCGCGATGGTTGGGCTCCAGGCTCCAGGCGAGCCAGACGTCGTAGACCGGCCAAGCCTCCAGGCCTTCGGCGAGCTGCTCCGTGAAGAAGAGAGGATTGCCGGAACCCGGGAACACCGAGTCGAGCGCGATCCAGCCGGCCACCCGGTGGTCCGCGTGGTTGTAGTACTTGTTCTCGAAGAACACGGACGTCGGGTCGCACGAGACGAGGGTTTCGGGCCGCAGTTCGCGGATCCTCCGGACCACCTGCGCCCGGGTCTCGGGTGTGTTGGCCAGCTCGCCGTCGTGCGCGTCGAGCACGGTCGCGCTCGCCAGCCCGAGCGCTTCCGCGGAGGCCGTCGTCTCGACGAGGCGCCTCGCCGCCAGCTCGGCCCGATCGACGGATGCATCGCCGGACCCTCGGTCACCGTTGGTCAGGATCAGCAGGTGGACGTCGCGGCCGGCGTCGGCAAACTTCGCGAGTGTTCCGCCGCAAGCGATATCGGCGTCGTCGGGATGGGCGAAGACCGCGAGGACGGGACCGGTGGCCGGGTCGGGGTCGGCTTCGGCGTCCTCAGCCAGGTCGGGAACCGGAGCCGGGTCGGCCATCAGCGCCTCTTCGGCGCAGCCCGGTCGGTAATCAGCCGCACGACCGTGCGGACCGGCGAACCCGTGGCGCCGGCCGGTGACGTGTCTGTTCCGGACTTGGCGAACGCCGTCCCCGCCACGTCCAGATGCACCCACGGCGTGTCGCCGACGAACTCCTTGAGGAACAGCGCTGCCGTGATCGCACCGCCGTACGGACCGCCGATGTTCTTGATATCGGCGACCGGCGAATCGATCATCGAGCGGTACCCGTCCCAGAGGGGAAGCTCCCAGCCAGGCTCGCCCGTCGCCTTTCCGGCCGCAAGCACCTCGCGTACCAGCCCGTCATCGTTGCCGAACACGCCGTAGAGCTGGTCGCCGAGCGCCACCATACACGCGCCGGTCAGCGTGGCCGCGTCGATGATGGCAGCAGGTTTCTTCTCGGCCAGGAACGCCAGTGCGTCGGCGAGAACCAGCCTCCCTTCGGCGTCGGTGTTGAGTACCTCCGAAGTTGCGCCGTTGCGGTGCCGCAGCACGTCGCCCGGCCGGATCGCCTTGCCGCCGGGCATGTTCTCGGCCAGCGGGATCGCGGCGACGACGTTGATCTTGGGTTTCAGCAGCGCGATGGCGCGCATCGCGCCGAGCATCGCGGCGGCGCCGGACTTGTCCGCCTTCATCCACTCCATGTTCTTGGCGTCCTTGATCGACAGGCCGCCAGAGTCGAACGTGATGCCCTTGCCGACCAGCCCGACCGGCTTCTGACTGGCGCGGCCACCGCTGTAGCTCAGCTCGACCATCCGCGGCGGGTTCGCGCTGCCGCGACCGACCCCGAGGATGCCGCCGAACCCGCCCTTCTCGAGCTCGGCCGGCGTCCAGACCTTGACCTTCAGGCCGGTCTCCTTCGCCATCTTCCGGGCCTGCGCGGCGACCCACTCGGGCGTCGCGTCCAGCGAGGGCGTGTTGACGATGTCGCGGGTGAACGCGATCGACGACGCGAGGATCTCGGCGCGCGCGATCGCCTGCTTCGCGCGGCGCGCGTCCGCGCTCTTGCCGACGAGGACAACGTCCTTCAGCTTCGGCGCGTTTTCCTTCTTGTCGCCCTTGCTGCTCTTGTATCCGTCGAAAGTGTAGGAACCCAGGAGCACGCCCTCGACGGTCGCCTGTACGGCTTGCTCGGCGTTGCGGACGCACTGCGGAAGCGTCGTTGCGACACGCTTGACCTTATTCATCGCGCCGGCGACCTTGCCGGCGGCGCGGCGCAGATCGTCGGCGGTGACCTTGCCGCGCTTGCCGACGCCGACGAGCAAGACGGTGGACGCGGCGATCGTTCCCAGTGTCGGGACGGTCAGGATCTCGCCGCGCTTGCCCTTGAGCCGCTGGTCATTGAAGGCGTGGAGCAGGTCCACGCCCATCGCCTTGCCCACGTCACGGACGCCCGGGCCCGCCTCGGGGCCTTCGTAGACCGGGAGGACCAGCAGGTCGGCCTTGACGTCGGTGATGCTCTCGGTGGACGGCGTGAACGTGAGCACAGGCTCCTCCTCGGCAACAGAGGCGCCAGTCTATCGAGCACCTGCCGCGCTAGGCTTCGGGCCGTGAAGAGCCGGAACATCACCGACCTCCTCAGCTTCGACGAGGACTCCCCGCGGCGCGCGACGCTCGCCGAGGCCGAGCACTTGTGGTCAGAGGTCCTGTGCCTGCAGGGCGCGCAGGAGATCGGACCGATCGCGGACGCCGAGGCCGACGCACTCTTCGTGGTTCTCGCCGGGGAAGTGATGCTGATGGTCGGCAAGTCCCGCGACCGCCTCAAGCAGTGGGAATCGGTCGTCGCCCCCGCCGGGACCGAGATCTACGTCAAGAACGCCGGCCCGGAACCGGCCGTCGTCCTGGTCGTCACCGCTCCCCCGCCGTCGGGACTTCCGGACGAGCCTCCGCCCGGCGACCCCGAGGCTTGAGCAGCACCACTCCCAGGACGAACGCCACCAGGAACCCGGGGATGCTCGCCCCGATCGCCCCGCCCAAGAGCGGGACCGGCAGCTTCAGCCACCCGTGCAGCACCGTCTCGACGCCGGCTTTCCAGGCGTCCGGCCCCGTCGGCGTCGACCACTGGTACACGGCGAACCCCGCGAGCCACGGCACCATCGCGAGCCACCGCACGCCCCCGCGGACCCACGACGCCCCCTCGCGTTCGAACAAGTCGCGCTCGGAGTAATCGCGCACCTTCCACACGAAGTACGACGCCGCGAAGACCCCGAACAGCGGCACGAACACCGACCCGATCAGGAACAGGAACACCTCGTATGCATCCATGGTCAGCAGCAGCGCCAGCACGAACCCGACCACCGACGTCGCGATGATGAACGTCCGCTGCGAGACGCGCGGCAACAGGTTCTGCGCCGAGACCGCGGACGAGTAGATATTCGCGAACGCTTCGTCGGTTTCGCCCGCCAGCAGGACCAGCACGACGACGGCCCCGCCCGCCAGCGCGATGACCGAACCGCCGATGCCGACCACGTCGGGCGACGCGGCGGCGACCAGCACCAGCATCGCGCCCAGCGCATAGAACCAGACGTTGCCCGCGAGGTACCCGCCGTAGGTCCCCGCGAACCCGCGCGCCTTGCGCCCCGCGAACCGGTTGTAATCGGCGACCAGCGGCAGCCATGAGATCGGCATCACGATGACGACGTCCACCCCCGTCCAGAAGGTCGGCCAGCCGCCGGTCCCCGGCGTTCCCCAGATCTGGCCGAGCTTGCCCGACGTGAAGATCTGGACGGTGATCCACAGCCCCGCCGCGCCGAGTACCCACACGCCGAAGCGCTCCAGCCACCGGCGCACCACCAGGACCGGACCACCCAGCGCGAGCCCCGTGCAGATCGCCGCGAAGACCAGCAGCCAGAACCAGTAGGCGTCGAAACCCAGCAGTTCGATCGAGACGGCGTTCGCGACCCGGCCCATCGCCCAGAACTCGACCGCCGTCCACCCGACGAGCTGCAGCAGGTTCAGGACCGTCGGCACGTAAGAGCCGCGCGTCCCCAGCAGCGGCCGGAACAGCACCATCGAAGGGACACCCTCGCGTTGACCTGCCAACCCGACCAGCGCCAGCGGCAGACAGCCGATCGCGCTGCCGACGACGATGGCCAGGAGCGCCTCCGCCAGTCCCAGCGCCGGGACCAGCAGCGCGCCGGTGACCAGCACCAGCAATCCGACGGACAGATCGCCCCAGAGGACACCAAGATCGAGCCCCGACAACCTGCGGTGCTCGTCCGGAACGGGGCGGATGCCCCAGGAGGGCGCCTCGTCGATGGTGCCTTCGAGGCGTTCGCCTACGGTCGCCATGATGAGCCTCCCTTCGCCGGCATTACCCGGATCAGGTTCTGAGGGTCGCCGCCTGTGCAGGCGGCCTCTCAGCCCGGTGACGCCGGGCTCCCCTTGTCGGGCGCTACTGTACCGCGTCCTCGGCGAGGAACCGCCGCAGGTTCGCGAGCGATCCGCGCATCAGGTAGCGCATGAACCTCGCATAGATCCGCACCGCCACGGCGCCGATCACCGGGATCTTCAGCGAGATGTCCTCGATCCAGGTGAACCGGGAACCGCTGCTGTCCCCTGCCGGTTCGAGCAGCCACTCGCCGGTTCCCTTCACGAACCTCCCGTGACGCATCACCAGCCGGCACGGCGCATCCCACCCGATGACCTCCATCGGCTCCACGAATGCCGGCACCCCGAACAGCAGCGTCTTGACGTCGATGCGCGTCCCGATCCCCTCGCGCTGCGCCGACCGCACACGCACCCACGCCGCGTCCTTGAGCCAGCGGGCCTGATCCTCCCACACGAGCATGCGCCGCCACAGGTCTTCTGGCGGCTGGGGAAACTCGGCATCGAGCTGGAAGCGCATCCTTAACTCCACCAGGGGAAAGGGAAGCGGGAGGGGGACTGCCCGCAAGGAATCCCCCTCCCGATACGCAGCGCCCGAGCGCCCGATCGATGCGCCGCTGCGGCGGCCGGCAAGCGGCAGCCTCCACCTCTGAGCATCGGCCGCTCCCCCTCGAGACTTGAGCCCGTTTTCCCGCCCCCTCTTGGGGCCGTTCTCCCGACTTGTTGCCCGGGATGGGCAGGCGGATACTCGCAGGGATGGAGCCCATCCACGTCCTCATCGCCGAAGACGAGCCCGACGTGCGCGCTGCACTCGAGGACCTGATCAGCTCGGACGGCGCGATGGACGTGGTCGGAACCGCCGGTGATGCCGACGAGGCCATCGCTGTCGCCGAACGCGTCCAACCGGATGTGGCCCTCGTCGACGTCAAGATGCCAAACGGCGGCGGCCCTCGGGCGACCCGCGAGATCCGGCGCCTGTGCCCCGAGACCCACGTCGTCGCCATCTCCGCGTACGAGGACCGGCGCACCGTCCTGGAGATGCTGCGCGCCGGCGTCGTCGGCTACATCGTGAAAGGCACACCGGCGGAGGAAATCCTCTTCACGATCCGCCGTTCGATGCAGGGACAGGGCAGCCTCTCGGTTGAGGTCACCGCCGATGTGATCCAGGAACTCGCACAGCTCCTCGAACGCTCCGAGTCCATGACCCGCGAACTCCGTCAGCTCGACCGCACCAAGCGCGAGCTGATCCAGATCCTCTCGCACGAGTTGTTCACCCCGATCACCGCGATCCAGGGGTTCGCCGTCACGGTCTCCGAGCGCGGCGAGGATCTCACGACGGAAGAGATCCGGACCCTGGCTTCGGGAGTCCAGCGCGCGAGCAACCGGATCCGGCGCCTGGTCGGGAACCTCGCGGCCCTCGCGCGGCTGGACCGCGAAGGGGTCGAGGCCCCGACGCGCCCGGTCGAGGCGACCGAGCTGATCCAGCGAGCCAGCAGCGAATTCGGGGCGAACGCCGAGAGGCTGCGCATGCCCGCCGACAACGGACTGCGACTCTGGGCCGACCCCGAGCTGGCTACGCGGGCCCTCGTGATCCTCATCGAGAACGCCGTCGCCCTTTCGGACGAGGACGCACCGGTCGAGATCGAGGTCCGCCAGCGCGAGGGGTTCGTCGACATCAGCGTGACCGACCACGGCCCGGGCATCTCCGAGGACGCGCAGCGGCGCGTCTTCGACGCCTTCACCCAGGCCGACGCCTCCAGCACGCGCACGCACCAGGGGCTGGGCATCGGGCTCTACCTGGCGCGGCGCATCATGCGCGCACACGGCGGGTCGATCGACGTGTCGTCGCAGGAAGGCAAGGGCAGCACGTTCCGACTTTCGTTCCTGGCGCTGGACGATACGACGGGCGTGGAAACCCGCTAGTTGGTGCGGCGGTCCGCCGCCCACACCGAACCCGGCGTGCGCTTCGTGAACTCCTTCATCTCGGCCGCGACCGCCACGACCTCCGCGTAGTGCGAGAACTCGCGCCGGTCGGTAGAGGAGACGCCGATCGAGATCGACACGATCGGGTAGCGCTGCATGTCGCCGCGCCTGTTCTCCACCTCGATGAAACCGTTCTCGCGGTCCGCTTCGTCGTAGAAGGAACCCGCCTCGCCGTCGAACACCTCGATGAGCCGGTCGGCGATCTGGGAAGCGTGGTCCGAGGTCGTCACGATCATGAAGTCGTCGGCACCGACATGGCCGACGAAGGTCTCCGTGCCGCCGATCTCGCCGGCGACGTCCCGGATCATGTTGCCCGCGGTCCGGAGCACGGCGTCCCCTCGGTCGAACCCGTAGTGCTCGTTGTAGGCCTTGAAGTTGTCCAGGTCCGCGTAGAGGGCCGCGAACTCCTCGCCCGCCTCGATGCGCCGCTCGATCTCCTCCTCGATCCGGATGTAGCCGGGGAGCCCGGTCAGCGGCGAATGGGACCGCATGTCGCGAGCCCGGCGAAGGACGCCCTTGACGCGCGCCAGCAGCTCAGGAGTATCGAAGGGCTTGACGATGTAGTCGTCCGCACCGGCCGAGAGTCCCTCGAGGCGGCTCGCCGACAGCCCGGTGGCGGTCAGCATGATGATCGAAACCGCGACCGTCCGCGGATCGGCGCGAAGCTGCCTGGCCACCTCGAACCCGTCCATGCCCGGCAACATCACGTCGAGCAGGATCAGGTCGGGCCGCTTCTCCCGCGAGATCGCGAGGGCGTCGTCCCCGTTCGTGGAGAGCTTCACCTCGTAGCCGGCCGAGAGGAGTTCGATCTCGAGCAGGCGCGCGATGATCGGGTCGTCGTCCACGACCAGGATCGTTTCGATGGGCCCGGGTCCTGCTTCCTCGGCAGCCTCGGGCGTCGCCTCATCGCTCATAGGCCTTTCGACGTCCCCCTCGTTGTTCATATGCCATCGGCATCTCCGCCGGATGACTGAAGCCCTCTGGCCGAGGAATATCCGCGACCCGTCTCTGGGCCAGGATCCTCGGGAGGTCCGGCGGCATGCCACCGCCCGGGCACGGCACGAGCCCGGGCGGGGGTGAGAGGATAACGGCCGTGCGGGCACTTGGGGTGGATGTTTCGGCAACTCGTGGACTCGATCTGGTCCTGCTCGATGAGGACGCCACGATCCTGGATACCCACAAGCGGGTCGCACCCTCGGAGCTGCCCGGCATCGCCGAGACGGCGAAGCCCGATGTCGTCGCCATCGATTCGCCGCCGGCGTGGGGCGTCACGGGGGGATCGCGCCGCACCGAGAAAGAACTGCGTCGGTTCGGCATCCAGTCCTACGGCACCCCGTCGGACCCGAAGAAGGCCAAGAACGCGTTCTACGAGTGGATGGGCGTGGGGATCGCGGCCTTCGAGGCCATCGCACCGATGTTCCCGCGCTACAAGAACGGACCGGTCCGCGGCACGGCGATCGAGGCGTTCCCGCACGCGTCGGCCGTGGTACTGGCGGAGTGCCTGCCTCCGGCCGGGGTGTCTAAGGGCGTCTGGCGGCGCTCCATCCTGCGGGCGCACGACGTCGCCGCCGATGAGTTGCGCTCGATCGACCAGGTCGATGCCGCGCTGGCCGCACTGACAGGAGTGTTCGCCCTCCGCGGCCGCTTCACGGCGCTCGGCGATCCGCTGGAGGGCGTCATCGTCATCCCGACGCGGACGCTGCCGGCGACCACCTACCGGCGCGGGGTCGAGATCCCCGAACCCGACGCCCAGCTGCACCTGCCGGGACTCGCGCCGTGCGCATGCGGCCAACCCGACTGCACGGAGCTCACGCGCAGCGAGTTCGCGCCCGGGCACGACGCGAAGCGGAAGTCGGCACTGTGGAAGCTGGTACGCAGCGGCGACGAGGCTGTGCAAGAGCTGAAGCGCCGGGGATGGGAGCTTCCGTCAGAGGTCCGCGACCTGTGAGACGAGCGCTCGCGTTCGTCGCGGCGGCCGCCTTCGCGTCGAGTTCCGGCACGGCATCCGCGCAGATGCCGACCCCCGATTCCGTTACGCCACAGCTTGTCGCCGAAGACCTCGAGTTCCCGACGAACATGGCGGTCGCCCCCGATGGCCGCGTCTTCTTCACCGAGAAGGACACCGGGCGCATCCGGATCATGCAGGGCGGTGAGGTCCTCGATGCACCGTTCGTCGAGCTCAACTCCACCACCAACAACCTCGAGAACGGACTGCTCGGGATCGCCATGCACCCGGATTTCCCCGATGAGCCATGGGTCTACGTGTACTACTCGTCGGCCGCGGACGAGACCAACCACCTGGCGCGCGTTCGAGCCGACGGCAACCGGGGCGACGAGCTCCAGGACCTCATGACCCTCTTGCCGATCGCGAACGCGTACCACAACGGTGGGGACCTGGCCTTTGGACCCGATAGCAAGCTCTACATCACCGTGGGAGATGCGCACCAGTCGGTCCTGGCGCAGGACCCCGACAGCGTCGGTGGCAAGATCCTCCGACTGAACGACGACGGCTCGATCCCGGAGGACAACCCGTTCGGACCGGACAGCCCGGTGTACTCGCTCGGACATCGGAACTCCTTCGGGATCTGCTTTGACACGACGACCGGAACGATGTGGGAGACCGAGAACGGCGTGAGCAGCAACGACGAGGCCAACCTGATCGAGGCGGGCGGGAACTACGGCTGGCCGGTCGAGTCGGGAGCCTCCGGCAACCCGGAGTTCACCCCACCCGTGATCGACTTCCCCGAGACCATCGTGCCGACGGGGTGCCTCGCGGACGACGGCGTCGTCGTCTTCGGGGACTTCGGGGGCCGACTGCACCTCTTCGAGGAAGCGCGGCCCCGGGATTCGCTGGTGGCCTCGTTCCCGAGCGGCATCACCGACCTGCAGTTCGGTCCAGACGGCTCGGTCCTGGCCTCGACCCCCGATGCCATCTGGCGGCTCGACCCGTTCGCGGCGCTGGCGGGTTCGAGATCAGTGTCCGGCGGTCCGCCTACCTCGCCCGCTCCGGCGGACGGGGGCGGCCACACGGTCCGCACAATCGGGTTCATCGCGGGCGGTCTCATCCTGGTGGTCGTGATCGCCGGCGGCCTCTGGTTCCGGGCGATCCAGCGCAAGCAAGGTGGCCGGCCGAACGGGAGCCCCGGCGCCACCGGAGCCGCCCCGCGACGCTAGCCCGTAGGTCGCTTCAGGTACGCGATCAGCGAGACCCCACCGGCGGGCGTCTGCTGCTGCACGACCGACGCGAGTTCCCACCCTTCCCCACCGAACGTGTTCAGGATCTCGCCCGGGTTGTGCTCCAGCAGCGGTGCCACGAAGTACTCCCACTTCTGCATCAGGACTCCCCCTCCAAGCGCGTGCGTGTCCGTCGGATGCACACGCCCATCACCACGGTCATGCCACCATCCTCGGCGATGCTACGTGCGTCCTCGTTCACGATACCGTCCTGCAGCCACAGCACCTTCGCTCCCTTGGCGACCGCCTGCTCGGCGACCGGCGGCGTATCCTCCGCGCGCCGGAACACGTCCACGACATCGATCGGTCCGGGGACGTCCGCAAGCTGCGCGTACGCTCGTTCCCCCAGCACCTCGGTCTCTCTGGGGTTCACCGGGATGATGCGGTATCCCTTGTCCTGCAGGTACTTCGAGACGGCGAACGACTCGCGGTCGGCGTTCGACGACAAGCCCACGACCGCGATCGTTCGGGCGTCGCCCAGGATCGAGCGCAGCTCCTGGTCGCTCGGCAGGTACTCGGTTGCCTCCATCAGCCCCTCACGATCTCCAGCAGGTCGTGCAACATGTGGGCGGTGACGCCCCAGATCGTCCGCCCGTCCACCTCGTAGACATAGGTAGTGAACCGCTGCCCCCCTCGTTCCCATTCCTCCTCGGCTTCGACCTCGATGAGCCGGGCGAGCGGAACCTCGAAAACCTCGTCCACTTCCGCAGCGCTGGGCACGAACACCGGCCGGCCGCGCACCACGCCGACGAACGGGACCACGAGCGTGCCGCTGACGACCGTGTGGACGGGCGGCAGCGACCCGAGCACCTCCACATCCTCCGGCGGGAGCCCAAGTTCCTCGAGCGTCTCGCGGAGAGCCGCGTCGGCCAGGGTCGCGTCGTCCTCGTGGAGCATCCCGCCCGGGAACGAGATCTGCCCCGGGTGGCGGGACATCCCCTCCGGCCGGCGGGTGAACACCACCGCGTGGTCCTGCTCGACGAGGATCGGAGCGAGGACGGCGGCCAGCCGGTCACCTTCCGGAGGCTCGTGCCGGGGATCGGGCTCCAGCGCATCGCGCAAGCCGTCGAGGAATGGGTCGCCGCTCATCTGGGTTCAGGGTAGCGTTCGGGGCGACATCGGACGCTCGGAGGGTGGCGCGGGGTGGATCAGCGATACGACGTCTTCGTGGTCGGCGGCGGCGGGACCGGCTCCGAAGTGGCCTTCTCGCTGCGGCGGCAGGATCCAGGTCTGTCGATCTGCATCGCCGAACGCGACAAGTTCGGTGGCGAATGCAACCACTACGGCTGTGTCCCGACCAAGGTGATGCTCCACAGCGCGAAGGTCGCGGCGACCGCGCGGACGGCGGGGCGCTTCGGCGTCCGGGTGCACGATGTCTCGCTGGACTTCCCGGCGGTCATGGCCCGGGCCCGCGCGATCATCGATGCGCAGTCGGGAGAGCAGGAGAAGCCGTTCCTTGACAACGGCATCGAGGTGATCACGGACGAGGTACGGCTGATCGGACCGACCGAGTTGGAGGTCACCGACGGGCGCCGGATCCTCGCCGACAAGATCGTCCTGGCCACCGGCTCGGAGGCGACGTGTCCGCCGATCCCGGGACTGGAGGGAACGCCCTTCTGGACCAACAAGGAAGCCATCTGGACGCCGACCGAGGTCCCGCGCTCGCTCGCCGTCCTGGGGACCGGCGCGATCGGGACCGAGTTCGCGCAGATCTACGCGCGGTTCGGCGCAGAAGTGACCCAGGTCGAGATCGCACCGCACATCCTGCCCCTGGAGGACGCCGAAGCCGCCGCGTCGATGGTCCCGGCACTCGAGGAGGACGGCATCACGATCCGCGAAGGCGCGACCTCGTGCGAGATCCATCACTCGGGCGACGGGACGTGGAAGGTCCACATCGAGGAAGGCGACGACATCAGGGCCGACGAGCTGCTCGTCGCCACGGGACGCAAGCCCTGCTTCGACGAACACGACCTCGCGGCGGCCGGCGTCGAGCTGGACGAGACGCTGCGACCGATCTTGGACGAGACGCTCCGGACGACCGCGCCGGGGATCTGGGCCGGCGGCGACGCGACGGGCGACCTGCTCTTCACTCACGTCGGCGGGTACGAGGCCGAGATCATCGTCCAAGACATCCTCGGCCGCCGGACCGTGAAGGACTACCGCGTCGTCCCGCGCGTGACGTTCACCGACCCGGAGATCGCCAGTGTCGGTCTGACGGAGGACGGTGCGCGCGAGGCAGGTCACGAGGTCAAGACCGGCGTCGCCCGTTTCGAGTGGAACGAACGGGCCGAGATCGACGGCTCGACGGTCGGACTCGTGAAGGTCGTCGCCGACGCGCGCACCGGCGAGTTACTGGGCGGCCACATCGTCGGCCAGGAGGCCGGTGCGATGATCCACGAGATCGTAGCGGCCATGGCCGGGCGGGTCCCCACGAACCTCGTCGGGGACGCGATCCATGCCTACCCCACCCTCTCGGAGTCCGTGAAGAGCGCGTTCCTGCAGCTCGAAGAGGGGTGAGAACGCGCGGACGGCCGTATCATGGGAGGCGTGAGCAACGACACCGCAACCGTCGTCTCGGTCACCGATGAGGCGGCTGCCAAGATCAAGCAGCTCGCCACCAAGGAGGGCCGCGATGAGGCCATCCTTCGTCTGCGCGTACTCGCCGGCGGCTGCTCGGGGTTCACCTACCGGCTGGGCTTCGAGGACGCGCCGGCCGCGGACGACCACGTGATCCGCGTCGGAGACGCCACCGTCCTGATCGACCCCACCAGCGCTCCGATCGTCGAGGGCTCGACCCTCGAGTTCAACGACGCGATGCTCGGGGGGGGCCTGCGGGTCGTCAACCCTCAGGCCGTGAGCGAGTGTGCCTGCGGCGATTCGTTCTCGATCTAGCGCCTGTTCACTGCCCGGACCCGATACGCTTCCCTCGATGGCGCCCGACAAGACCCAGTGGAAAGACCTCTACGACGAGGTCGTCACCACGGGGCTCTGTACAGGCTGCTCGGCCTGCGTCGTGGTCTGCCCTTTCCACGTCCTCGGCTACGAGGACGACAAGCCCGTCCAACTCGAAGACGGCGGCCTGGACTCGTGCACCCACGGTGACCGCGGGTGCGACATCTGCACCCGCGCCTGTCCGCGCTTCCGCGACTGGGAGTCGGACATCGACCAGCTCCTGCACGGGCGCACGCAAGGCCTGGACGAGGTTATCGGCATCCATCGCGACATCGTCCTCGGCCGGGCGACCGACCCGGCGTCACTGATGCAAGGACAGGACGGCGGCGTCGTATCGGCCCTACTGATCTGGGGGCTGCGTAACGGCGACATCGACGGCGCGCTGACGTCGAAGATCTCGGAGGAGCGGCCGTGGGACGCCGAACCCGCGGTCGTCACGACGGCCGACGAAGTCCTGGCAACCGCCGGGTCCCGATACACCTACTCCGCGAACCCACTCGCACTAACCAAGGCGGCCGAGATGGGCCTGTCGAAGGTGGCGCTCGTCGGGATGTCGTGCCAGGCCAGTGTGACGGGCGTCATGGAATCCCGCCGTGTCAACAAGTGGCGCCGCCGGATCGCGTGGACGTTCGGGCTGCTGTGCTCGAAGACGTTCACTTACGACGGGTTGATGGGCGAGATCGCGCAGAACCGCCTGGGGCTGGAGCTCGACGACATCGCCCGCGTCAACGTGAAGGGCAAGCTGCTCTTCTACACGCGGAACGGCGACGAGATCTCGTTCCCTCTGAAAGAGGCGCACCAGTTCACGCGGCCAGGCTGCCTGAAGTGCCCAGACTTCGCGGCCGAACACGGAGATCTGTCGTTCGGCGGGCTCGGTCAGAACGACGGTTGGACGCTGACGGTCATCCGGACCGACCTCGGGGAAGACATCTGGCGGCGCGCCATCGACGACGGCGTGATCGAGTCACGTCCGGGTACGGAGGATCCGAAGGCGCTGGAACTGTTGTCGAAGCTGGCGACGAAGCAACGCACCCGGTGGCCGGGCGCCGAGGAACAGAATTAGACCGCCGCCTCCCACGCAACCACCGCGGGGTGGTCCGTGGTCGACGGTCCGACCTGGGCGGCGCCGCCCGGCGATCCGACGCCACTGACCTCGAAGTACTCGGCGTTGACCGCGTTGAAGTTCTTCCACTCTCCGGGAACGTCGTCTTCGTAGAAGATCGCCGTCACGGGGCACACCGGCTCGCAGGCGCCGCAATCCACGCACTCATCCGGGTGGATGTAGAGCATCCGAGGGCCCTCGTAGATGCAGTCGACAGGGCACTCATCGACGCAGGAGCGGTCCTTCACGTCGATGCAGGGCTCACAGATCGAGTAGGTCATCCTGTGTCTCTCCTGTTAGGTATCGCTTCATGCTGGTACCGCCGCCCGAAGTGTACCGCGCAAGCCGAGCCTGACAAGCACGTCTCAGTGCTCGACGGCAGGAGCCGGGGCGAGCGCCAGGAGGGTCCCGTTGATGGATGAGACGGCGTCCAGGACCGGAACCGGATACACGACCGGCACGTCGGCCCCCGCCTCTCGGTACGCCCGCAGATGCGCCCTCGCGGCTGCAGCATCCCCGAAGGCGCAGACCGCCCGAACGACATCGTCGTGGTGGCCGGGATCCAGACCTACCGACTCGAACTGCCGCCGGTAGGCCGGCTCGTCCAGGTAACCCGCCGCGGCTTCGCGGAGCGCCGGGAGGGCCACCGACTCTTCCTGGCCGACGCATGCTCGGACGTACACGCCGATCGTCACGTCGGCCGGGTCGCGGCCGGCCGCCTCGGCGCCCTCCTGGACAAGACGGCGGGCCTCGGTCACCCGCTCCGGCGGGCACCAGTTCAGCAGGACCCCATCGGCGATCTCGCCCGCCAGCTGCATCATCTTCGGCCCGAGCGCCGCGAGCCAGATGGGGACGGGCTGCGGGCCGGGGTCAAGCGTGAGCTTGAAGGTCTCATCGTCGTCCAACGGAACCTCCTTGCCGATCAACGCGGCGCGCACGAACCCGACCGCGCGCCGGACCCGGTCAAGGGAGCCGTGACTGGGGGTTCCCGCGCCGAGACCGAGGATGAACCTGCCTTGCGAGAGTTCCTGGACCGTCGCGGCGCCCATCGCGAGGACCTCGTGGCTCCGGGAACCGAGGGGGACGACGCCCGGCCCGAGCCGCAGTCGATAGGTAGCCCGGGCCAGACCGGCGAGCGACGCGAACGCCTCCCGCCCGGCGATCTCCGGCACGAAGAGCGTCTCGTAGCCGGTGCGTTCCGCAAGTTCTGCGGTCAGGACCAGTTCGTGCCACGGAAGCGGGTCGCGGATCGCGAGCCCGGTAGGCATCCTCCGACTACAGTGGGATGTTGGAGATGACCATGTGACGCGGGTCGGTCATCTCCTCGATCGCCCAGCGCAATCCCTCGCGGCCGACGCCCGAGTCCTTCGTGCCACCGTAGGGCATCTGGTCCGCGCGGAACGCCGACTGGTCGTTGATGATGACGCCACCGACCTGCAGATCGCGGTGCGCCTGGAACGCGCGCTCCAGGTCGCGGGTGAACACGCCCGCCTGCAGGCCGTACTTCGAGTCGTTCACCCCGGCGATGGCCTCATCGAACGTCTGGTACGGCGTGACGGTCGTGACTGGCCCGAAGACCTCCTCGCACCGGACCTTGTGGTGCGACTTGGTGTCGACCAGCACCGTCGGGAGGTAGTAGGGATCTTCGCGCCGGCCGCCGGTCAGCACCTTCGCGCCGTCCGCGACGGCCTCCTGGACCCACGTATCGATCCTCTCGAGCGATCCTGCGTCGATGACCGGACCGACGTCGGTCGACGGATCCAGCGTGTCGCCGGTCTTGAGGCCCTCGACCTGCTTGACCAATCGGTCGCAGAAGTCGTCGTAGACCTCGGATTGGACCAGGATGCGCTGCACCGAGATGCAGCTCTGCCCGGCTTGGTAGTACCCGCCGAACGCGATCCGCGCCGCCGCGTGGTCCAGGTCGGCGTCCGAGTGCACGATGACGCCGGCGTTCCCGCCGAGCTCCAACGTGACACGCTTCCTCGAATCGACCCCGCGGAGGTGCCAGCCGACCGCGGGCGACCCGGTGAACGAGATCTTCGCGAACCGAGGGTCCTTCGCCATCCCCTCGGCAAGGCTGCCCGAGACGGGCAACACCTGGAACATGCCCTTCGGCAGGTCGGTCTCCATGAAGATCTCGGCGAGCGCCAGCGAGCCGAGCGGTGTGGCGGTGGCAGGCTTGATCACGATCGGAGCGCCGGCCGCGATCGCCGGAGCGACCTTGTGCGCCACGAGGTTCACGGGGAAGTTGAACGGTGTGATGCCGAGCACCGGACCATAGGCGAACCGGCGGATGATCGCCAGCCGCGATCCGAGCGAGGCCTCGGTATCCAGGCGCATCACCTCGTCATCGCCGTGGCGGATGACTTCCGACGCCCACCGGAAGGTCGAGATCGCGCGGGTTGCCTCGACGCTCGCCCACTTGATCGGCTTCCCGCCCTCCAGGGCGATGAGCTTGCCCAGTTCCTCGCCTCGTTCGGCGATACGGGCCGACATCAGGTCAAGCGCCTCCGCACGCGCCCATATCGGGAGCGTCCGGGACTCCTCGAACGCGGCCGCCGCCGAAGCCGTTGCATCCTCGATGTCCTGGGCCGTCGGGACCCCGACTTCGGCCACGACGTCGCCGTTGACGGGATTGGTGACCTCGAACGTACCCTCGCCGGTCCGCCACTCGCCATCGACGAGGAAGGGCTTGCTGCTCATCGTTTCCTCACTCCTTCGACGGGAAAGGGCTTCCCGAAGGAAGCCCTCCCCGTTGCGTTGCGCGCGCGACTACTCGGCCAGCGAGATCGCGACGTGCTTGATCTGCGTGTAATCCTCGAGCGCGTACATCGACATGTCCTTGCCGTAGCCGGACTGCTTGTACCCGCCGTGCGGCATCTCCGGGGAGATGACGAAGTGGGTGTTCACCCACACCGCCCCGTACTCGAGCCGGCGTGCCACGCGCATCGCGCGACCCGTGTCCTTGGTCCACACAGACGACGCGAGGCCGTAGTCCACGTCGTTGGCCCACGTGATCGCCTGCTCCTCGTCGGTGAACCGCTGGACGGACACCACCGGGCCGAAGACCTCCTTCTGCACGATCTCCGAGGACTGATCGGGCCCGGCCACGACGGTCGGCTTGTAGTAGGCGCCCGGCCCGTCGATCACCTCGCCGCCGGTCACCACCTCGGCCCCGGCCTCGCGGGCCCGGTCAACGTACCCGGCAACGCTCTCGCGCTGCTTCTCGGACACGAGCGGCCCCATCTCGACCTCGGGGTCGTCGATCGCGCCGACCTTGATGGCCTCCACCGCCGGGACCAGTGCCGACAGCACGTCGTCGTAGATCCCGGGACCGGTGATGATCCGGCACGACGCCGTGCAGTCCTGGCCGCTGTTCGTGTAGCCGGCGAACGTCAGCATCCCGATCAGGCTCTCGACATCGGCGTCGTCGAAGACGACGACCGGCGCCTTGCCGCCCAGCTCGAGGTGCACGCGCTTCACCGTGTCGGCCGCGGCCGCTGCGATCTTCTTGCCCGTCGCCGTGTCGCCGGTCACCGATACGAGCCGAACGTCCGGGTGCCGCACCAGCGCGTCACCGACGACGGCCCCCTGGCCCGTGATCACCTGCAGCACGCCGGGCGGGAAGATATCGGCAGCGACCTCGGCCAGCTTGAGCGCCGTGAGCGGCGTGTTCTCCGCCGGCTTGATGATCGAGGTGTTGCCGGCTGCCAGCGCCGGACCGATCTTCCACGCCACCATCATCAGCGGGTAGTTCCACGGGCAGATCCCCACGGTCACGCCCAGCGGCTCGCGCCGGGTCATGCTGGTGAACAGGGTGCCGTCGAGGTTGATGTACTCACCGGCGCTCTT
>CAZXFL010000016.1:0-41711 GCA_964640385.1 uncultured Actinomycetes bacterium | reverse complement strand
GCGATCGCCATCCTGGACGAGACCGACTCGGGACTGGACATCGACTCGCTGAAGGCGGTGGCCGGCGGGGTGGCCGGGCTGATCGGCCCGGGTCTGGGCGTGCTCTTGATCACGCACTACCAGCGCATCCTGAACTACATCACGCCGGACATGATCCACGTGATGATGGACGGACGGATCGTGAAGTCCGGCGGCAAGGAGCTCGCCGCCGAGCTGGAGACCAAGGGTTACGAAGGGATCCGCGAAGAGCTGGGGCTGGAGGAACCGGTCGCCGCGTCGACGGAGTGAGGTGAGAGCATGGCGGGCGTGACCGAGCAGAGGCCGGCGCCGCTCGACGTAGCCAGGATCCGGAAGGATTTCCCCATCCTGTCCCGGTCGATCAACGGGAAGCCGCTGGTCTACCTGGATTCGGCTGCCACCTCGCAGAAGCCCCAGCAGGTCATCGACGCCGAGCGCCGCTTCTACGAGCAGCACAACGCGAACGTGCACCGGGGCGTGTACGAGCTCGCGGCGGAAGCCACCGACCTCTACGAAGGTGCGCGGGCGAAGCTCGCCGGGTTCATCGGTGCACCCGGCCCGGACACGATCGTCTTCAACCGGGGGACGACGGAGTCGGTGAACCTCGTGGCGCACGGGTGGGGCCGGAAGTTCCTGGGGGAGGGTGACGAGATCCTCATCACCCAGATGGAGCACCACTCGAACATCATCCCGTGGCAGTTCGCCGCGCAGGCGACCGGGGCGACGCTGCGCTACATCCCGGTGACCGACGACGGGCTCTTGGACCTCTCGCAGCTGGAGTCGCTGCTCACCGAGCGCACGAAGATCTTCGCGGTCACGGGCATGTCGAACGTCCTCGGTACGTTGAATCCCGTCAGGCAGCTCGCGGATGCCGCGCACGCCGTCGGTGCCGTGATCCTCGTCGATGGGGCGCAACTGGTGCCGCACGCGCCGGTCGACGTCCAAGCGCTCGACTGCGACTTCCTGACGATCAGCGGGCACAAGATGCTCGGGCCAACCGCGTCCGGCGGGCTCTACGGCAAACGCGAGATCCTGGCGTCGATGGATCCGTTCCTCGGCGGCGGCGAGATGATCAGCGAGGTCTTCGAGGACCACGCGACGTGGAACGAGGTCCCGTTCAAGTTCGAGGCCGGCACGATGAACATCGCGCAGGAGGTTGGTCTGGCGGCCGCGATCGATTACCTCGAGGATCTCGGGATGCAGAACGTTCGCGACGCTGAAGAGGAACTGACCGCCTACGCGCTCGAACGCCTGCGGGACGCCGGCGCCCGGATCTTCGGGCCGCTAGAGGCTTCCGTCCACGGCGGCGCGATCTCGTTCGCGTACCAGGACGTGCACCCCCACGACCTGGCCGAGATCCTGAATGCCGAAGGGGTGTCGGTGCGCGCCGGCCACCACTGCGCACAGCTCCTGATGCGGCGGTTCAACGTTCCCGCCACGACGCGCGCGAGTTTCTCCGTCTACAACACCAAGCCCGAGGTCGACGCGCTGATCGAGGCGCTCGGCAAAGCGGAGGACATCTTTGGGTAAGCTGCAGGACCGGAGGATCTGATGGCGCTCGACGATCTGTATAAGGAAGTCATACTCGACCACTACAAGAACCCACGGAACAAGCGCGAGGTTCCGGGGGCGGAACTGTCCTGCTCGCGGAACAATCCGCTCTGTGGGGATGAACTGACCGTCTTCGCGCACCTCGAGGATGGGAAGGTTGCCGATGTGGCATTCGAGGGCCAAGGGTGTTCCATCTCGCAGTCGTCGGCCTCGATGATGACCGAGGCTATCAACGGCAAGAGCGTCGGCGACGCTCTCGACCTGACCGCGAAGTTCCGCGGCATGATGGCCGGCGAGGTCGAGCCCGACGACGAGACGTTCGGGGAACTCGTCGCCCTCAAGGGCGTCGTGAAGTACCCGATCCGCGTGAAGTGCGCGGTCCTAGCCTGGGACGTGCTCCAAGAGGCCCTCGACGGTGCTGGCGAGGCCGCCGGAGCCGCGGCTCACTAGCCCTGCGGCGTAGGCTAGACGGATGCGCCGTACCCTCCTTCTTGCTGCCGCCATCGCGTCCGTTCTGATTCTGCCAGCCGCGCCGGTCTGGGCGCAGTACTTCGAAGACGAGCACATCATCGACTACGACGCACGGATCAGCATTCGGGTCGACGGGGATGTGCACGTCGTCGAGACCATCCGCTACGACTTCGGTTCTACCTACCGTCACGGCATCTTCCGTGATATCCCCGTGCGTTTCGACTACGACGAACGCTTCGAACGCGTGATGCCCCTGGACGTCGAGTCCGTCGAGGCCTGGCCGCACAGCACGCCCGATCACGTCGAGACCGAAGATATGGAAGGCGGCATCAAGCGCATCAAGATCGGCGACCCCGACGAGACCATCACCGGGGACCATACCTACGTCATCACCTACACGGTCGCGGGTGCGCTCAACACGTTCCGCGGGCAGGACGAGCTGTACTGGAACGCCGTCGGCCAGTACTTCGACGTGCCGATCGACCATGCGACCGTAACGGTTCGGGCGCCGGCGAAGATCCTCCGGGAGGCATGTTTCGCCGGCGCGCTCCAGAGCAAGGCCCCGTGCACGAAGCACTCGTCCAAGGGTGACACCGCCACGTTCGCCCAGGACCGACTCGGCCCGTACGAAGGAGTCAGTGTGGTGGTGGCGTTCCCCGGGGGCGTCGTTCCGGCTCCGAAGCCGATCCTGGACGAGCGCTGGAGCCCGCAGCGAGCGTTCGAGGCCAAACCCTGGCAAGTTGGCGGGGCGCTGGGGTTGCTCGTACTCCTCGTGGGAGGGTTCGGGTTGCTCATGATGCGGAACGGGCGGGACCGGCGCGCGGCCGGCGACGTGGTGGATGTGGCTTTCCCTCCGAAGGGCGCCGAGGAAGTGCCGGTCGGCGTGTTCGAGTCGAAGGCATCGCCGGTCGAGTTCGCCCCGCCCGACGACCTACGCCCGGGACAGATCGGCACGCTCGTGGACGAGGTCGCGAATCCGCTGGATGTCACGGCGACGATCGTCGACCTGGCGGCGCGCGGGTACCTCCGGATCGACGAGATCCCCAAGGAGGGGTTGTTCGGCAAGCCGGACTGGAAGTTGACGCTACTCAAAGCCGAGCACGATGAACTGCTCCAGTACGAACGCACGCTGCTGAACGGCCTATTCGAGGACGGGGAGCAGGTCCAACTCACGGATCTGCGCGACACGTTCGCCGAGCGCGTGGGCAAGGTTCAGGAAGCCCTGTACATCGATGCCACCACGCGGAAGTGGTTCGCGGGACGGCCGCACAAGGTGCGGCGGAAGTGGGCGGGGATCGGGGCGCTGGCGTTCTTCGCCGGCCTCGGGATCTTCATCGCGGCCCTCGTCTGGACGCACCTCGCGCTCGTGGCCGCTCCGTTGCCCATCGCTGGCCTGCTCCTGTGGATCGGCTCCCGATGGATGCCTCGTCGAACGGCCAAAGGTACCGGCCTCCTGCGGCGAACGATGGGGTTCAAGATGTTCATCGAGGACTCGGAGGCAGTGCGGGCCAGGTTCGCCGAGGACCACAACATCTTCACGGAATACCTGCCCTACGCGATCGTGTTCGGAGCGACGAAGAAATGGGCCAAGGCTTTCGAAGGGCTGGAGCACGAGTTGCCGGAGAACAACTTCTACTACGGAACCCATCCGTTCTACGTGAACACGTTCTGCGATTCGATCGACGGGTTTTCGGTCGTGACGGCTGGCACGCTCGTCTCGACTCCGGCCGGCTCGGGTGGCAGCGGCTTCAGCGGCGGGGGCGGCTTCTCCGGAGGTGGCGGCGGAGGCGGAGGCGGCAGTTCGTGGTGAGGGGAAACGAGTAGCGATGTTCCTGCGGGAGAACGAAGAGGGGTCCAAGATCGCTCCCCATCTGGCGGCCGGGCAGACGGTGCTCGACCTCGGGGCCGGGACCGGATTCATGGCGCGATGGCTCCGTGAACGAACGCGAGTCGTCCCGACGACCGCTGACGTCGTGGAATACGGGAACCGCGACCGCTCGATCCCGTTCATCAAGCAGGAGGACCCGTTCACGGTGCCCGTCGAGGACGGCGCCTTCGATGTCGTGCTGCTGATGTTCGTCTTCCACCACATCGAGCCGTACGAGGATCAGTTCCTGCTCCTGGATGAAGCGATCCGGATCGCGCGCAGACGGGTGATCATCACAGAGGACACGCCGCGAACGCGGACCGACCGGATCTTCAACACGGGATGGGACTGGCTGCTCAACCGGCGCCACGGCGTGCCGACGCCGTTCACGTTCCGGAACGTTGCCGAGTGGACGCCGATCTTCAAGGAACGCGATCTCTCGCTCGCCGCCGTCGAGACCTACCGGCCGATGTGGCCGACGCTCAAGACCTACCCGCACACGCTATTCGTCCTGGATCGGTCCTGATGGACGTAGAGCTCTCCCAGGATGGTAGGGACTTCATCCGGCGTGATTGGACCGACCTGGTGCTGGCCGACCCGCACGGCACCTTCTTCCAGACGCCGCGCTACCTGAAGCTCTACTGGGAGGAGTTCGGGGACAAGGCCTCGCTCTCGTTGGCACTCGCATCTGACGACGGTCACGCGGTGGGCGCGGCGGCGTTCGAGAATACCGGCCAGACGATCCGGTTCCTCGGGGGAACGGAGGTCACGGACTACATGGGACCGGTCGCGCGGGCCGGTGACGAATCGGCCGTCGCCGTAGGCATGCTGGAAGCACTCGGCGGTGTCCCGGACTGGACCCTGGCTGACTTCCTCGGGCTGGCCGAGGACAGTGCCTGGGTCCCGGCGCTCTCTGAGGCCGCTGCAGCCCAAGGGTTCTGGGCGCAGGCCGAGGAGAGCGACGTGACGCCCCGGCTGGCCCTCCCCGCTACCTGGGGCGAGTACCTCGCGGTCCTCCCGTCCAAGCTGCGCCACGAGGTCAAGCGCAAGCCGCGCAAACTCGAGAACGACGCCGGTGCGTACGAGATCGTGTTCTCGGATGCCGACCGTCTCGAGGACGACCTGGACCGCTTCGTTCAGCTGCATCGCTCGAGTGAAGGCCCGAAGGGCAAGTTCATGCAGCCCGGGATGGAGATCTTCTTCCGGCGGCTGGGGGAGGCCTTCCTCGAGGACGGCATCTTCCGGCTGGCGTTCCTTGAGATCGGCGGAAAGCGGATCGCCGGGGCGATCGGATTCGTGTTCCACGGGACGTTCTCGCTGTACAACTCGGCCTTCGATCACGAGTGGCGGTCGCTCTCGCCGGGAATGGTCCTGGTCGGGGAGCTGATCCGGCGCTCGATCGAGGAGAGGTGTCACACGTTCGACATGCTCAAGGGCGGGCTCGAGTACAAGTACCGCCTCGGGGCGCAGCCGCGGAGGCTCATGCGGCTGCAGATATCGAAGCACGGCTAGGAGCCGCGTCGGCGCGGATCAGCGCCCCTACAGGTACGGACGGATGTTCTCGAGGATGTCGTAGGCGATCTCTTCGTTGCCGCCGAGGAGCATCTGGCCGTTGTCGATCAGCACGTCCGCCGAGATCCGTCGGCTCGCGACCAGTGCGAACGCGGGCGCCTCCGCTTCGATCGAGACGTCGGGTTGCTTGTGCTCGTCGGGGACGGGCCCGGCGGAAAGACGCACGTGCCAGGTCCCGCCGCCGCACCCGGGGAGGTTGAACCGGGCGGAGTGGCCGAGGTAATCGCGACGGGTCTCCGCGAGCGTCCGGGGGAGTAGGCGGATCGCCATGTCGTTCACGGCCCAGATCGGACGGTGCTCGATGCGTGGGGCGAGTTCGACGCCTGCGCGGATATCCTCGCCGTGTCCCCACCATTCGCCGACGCACATCTCTACGAAGTCGCCGACGGTCCACTCGTCGCCGAAGTACGTGAACGTGCGCTCGGACCAGTCGTCCGCATCGACCGTCGAGGCGTTGACGAGCAGGGCGTCGGCCGCAGCGCCCCAGTCGCCGACGATCTGGCGGAATGGGAGGTCCGCCCGGCGGGCAACCGCCCAGTCGTTGAAGCCGTCGAACTCGGGGTGCTCCTCGTGCTCGGGCCAGGGCTCACCCGCGATCAGGAGGGCGCCGCCCGCATCTGAGGCGGCGAGGTGCGCGACCACGTCTCGGTTGCGCCATCCCTCGCAGGCACTGGGATCGTCCCAGCGGGCGAGGTTGGCGTATTGGATCGTCCGCCCGAGCGCCTCGCGCTCCGCGCGCGCCGTCGCCAGCATTTCTTCCCGGTCCATATTCACCAGCCTACGAGTCGTTGCCTCTGCGGCCGGGATTGTACCCTCAGCGCGTGCGAGTCCTGGTGGCGCCCGACAAGTTCAAGGGGACCCTGACGGCCGGTGAGGCCGCCCGGGCGATCGCGACCGGCTGGCGGCGGGTCCGGCCGGACGACGAGATCGACGAGGTGCCGTTGGCCGACGGCGGAGAGGGAACCCTGGATGCCCTGGTCGAGGCGCTCGGCGGGCAGCGGCACACCGCCACGGTGACCGGGCCACTCGGTGAGGCTGTCGATGCCGACTACGGGTTCGCTCCGGCCGCAGAGGGGACGATTGCGATCGTCGAGATGGCCAGGGCGTCGGGTCTGGAGCTCCTGTCCGAGGAACGCCGCGATCCACGGCGGACCACGACGCGCGGGACCGGGGAGCTGATCCTGGCCGCCGCGGCCCACGAGCCTTCCCGGATGATCGTGTGCATCGGCGGAAGCGCCACCAACGACGGGGGCGCCGGGATGGCCCAGGCGCTGGGGGTCCGGCTGACCGGGTCCGGTGGTGGCGAGATCGGTCCGGGCGGTGAGGCCCTGCTGGACCTCGTCTCGATCGACGTGAGCGGACTGGACGCGCGCCTCCGCAGCCTCCAGTTCCTCGTCGCGTGCGACGTGGACAACCCACTGTGCGGACCCGAGGGAGCCTCGACCGTCTACGGGCCGCAGAAGGGGGCGACCCCCGAAGACGTCGCGGTCCTCGACCGGGCACTCGGTCACTATGCTGCCGTCCTGCACCGCGATCTCGGCTTGGACATCCGCGACACGCCGGGCGCAGGAGCCGCCGGCGGTCTCGGGGGAGGGTTGATCGCGTTCCTCGGGGCGCGGCTGCGTCCCGGCATCGACGTCGTCATGGAGGCGGTGAACCTCGGCGAACGCGTCGCCGGTTCCGAAATGGTGATCACAGGGGAAGGATCGTTCGACGATCAGTCGCTGCACGGCAAGACGGCGATCGGGGTGGTGAACGCGGCCCGGGAGGCCGGAGCGGATGTCGCGATCCTGTGCGGTCGGGCGGACGCCTCATCGCCGGATATCGAGGTTCGTTCGCTCGTGGATGCGTACGGCGAGGAGCGGGCGATGGGCGATACCCGCCTGGCGCTCGAGGACCTCGCGGATGGCCTTGCGGCTTCGCTGAGATAGGTGGGCATCGGCCCGATCCGCTATTCCCACTCCGGACATAGGATTCGCCCGGAATCGCGGTAGACTGACAGGCACGACCGACAGCGAGGGAACAGGCACATGATCACGCTGACCGAGATCGCAGCAGGCAAGGTGAAGGAACTCCTCGAGCAGGAGGGCCAGACCGAGGTCGCCCTCCGCGTGGCCGTCCAGCCCGGTGGCTGTTCGGGCCTCCGCTACGCCATGTACCTGGACGACCAGGTCTCGGAGAAGGATGAGGCTGTCGAGCAGTTCGGCGTTCGGCTCGTGGTCGACAAGATGTCCTCGCCCTACGTCTCGCAGGCGACCATCGACTTCGTCGATTCCCTCGAGGCCTCCGGGTTCACGATCGACAACCCGGCCGCCCAGAGCACCTGCGCCTGCGGGAACAGCTTCCACTAAAGCCCGCCACGCGCGTCCCGCCCCCTGCGAGCGCGGTGGAACTCCAGCGGGGGACCCACGGTTACAGTAGGTGCCGATGCCTGACGACGTGCGGAAACGCCTTACCGATCTCCTGGCCGAGCGCATCGTGGTGCTCGACGGGGCTTGGGGTGTGCTCCTGCAGGGCCGAGGGCTGTCCGAGGCCGAGTTTCGAGGCGAACGCTTCGCCGATCACGATCGCGACGTCCAGGGCGACCCGGACCTGCTGAACCTCACGCATCCGGAGATCGTCACCGAGATCCACCGCGCGTACTTCGACGCCGGCGCCGACATCTCTACGACCAATACGTTCACCGCTACCTCGATCGGGCAGCAGGACTACGGGCTCCAGGACGCCGTCTACGACATGAACGTGGAGGGTGCCCGTCTCGCGAAGGACGCTGCTGCGGAGTTCGACCGTCGGTTCATCGCAGGGTCGATCGGGCCGCTCAACGTCACCCTGTCGATGTCGCCGAAGGTGGACGACCCGTCCTTCCGGACGGTGGACTTCGACGCGGTATACGAGTCCTACGCCGAGCAGATACGCGGCCTGCGCGACGGCGGTGTGGACATCCTGCTCATCGAGACGATCTTCGACACGTTGAACGCGAAGGCGGCGGTGGCCGCCGCGAAGGATGTCGCGCCGGAGCTGCCGCTCTGGATCTCGGCGACGATCATCGACAAGAGCGGGCGGACGCTCTCCGGTCAAACGCTAGAAGCCTTCTGGTATTCGATCGAGCACGCCGAGCCGCTGATCGTCGGACTGAACTGCTCGCTCGGCGCGCGTGAGATCCGTTCGCACGTCGAGGATCTCTCTCGGGTCGCGTCGGTGGCCGTGGCGTGCTACCCGAACGCCGGTCTGCCCAACGCGTTCGGAGGTTTCGACGAGACGCCCGACATCACCAGTTCGCTGCTGCGCGAATTCGCGGATGCGGGATTGATGAACGTCGTCGGCGGCTGCTGCGGCACCACGCCCGACCACATCCGCATGATCGCCGACACCGTCCGCGGCGTGGCCCCGCGCGAGATCAAGCCTGTCGAGAACGAGTACTCGACCTACAGCGGATTGGAGCCGTTCATCGTCACGCCCGATACGGGCTTCGTCGTTATCGGCGAGCGCCAGAACGTCACGGGCTCTGCGGTCTTCCGGCGGTTGGTCGAGTCGGGCGACTGGCAGGCGGCCGTCGAGGTCGCCGCGCAACAGGTCGCCAACGGCGCGAACATGATCGACGTGAACATGGACGCCGACCTCCTCGACGGCGAGGAGGCCATGACGACGTTCCTCAACTACATCGCGACCGAGCCCGAGATCGCGAAGGTCCCCGTGATGATCGACTCGTCGCGTCCGGAGGTCATCGAGGCGGGCCTGAAGTGCGTTCAGGGCAAGGGCGTCGTGAACTCGATCTCGCTGAAGGAGGGGAGGGAAAAGTTCCTCGAGGCCGCGCGCATGGTGAAGCGTTACGGCGCCGCGGTCGTGGTGATGGCCTTCGACGAGCAGGGCCAGGCGGGAACCGTCGAGCGCAAGGTGGAGATCGCGGAGCGCTCCTACCGGCTGCTGATCGACGAGGCCGGGTTCCGGCCGCAAGACATCATCTTCGACGCGAACATCCTGGCGATCGCGACCGGCATCGAGGAACACGACGAGTTCGCCAAGGCCTTCATCGAGGCGACACGGGAGATCAAGATGAAGTGCCCGGGCGCCAAGGTGAGCGGCGGCGTGTCGAACCTGTCGTTCTCGTTCCGCGGGAACGAGCCGGTCCGCCAGGCGATCCACTCGGCCTTCCTGTATCACGCGATCGCAGCGGGGCTCGACATGGCGATCGTGAACGCCGGCCAGATCATGGTCTACACGGACATCGAGCCGGCGCTGCTCGCGCACGTCGAGGACATCATCTTCCACCGCCGCGAGGACGCGACCGAGCGGATGGTCGAGTTCGCTGAGTCCTTCCAGGGCGAGACCAAGAAGAAGGAACTCGACCTGTCATGGCGCGAGCGGACGGTGCAGGAGCGGCTCTCGTTCGCCCTTGTACACGGCATCGTCGAGTTCATCGTGGACGACACCGAGGAAGCGCGCCTGCAGTACGACCGGCCGCTGGACGTGATCGAGGGCCCGCTGATGGATGGGATGCGCATCGTCGGCGATCTGTTCGGTGCCGGGAAGATGTTCCTGCCGCAGGTGGTCAAGTCCGCGCGGGCGATGAAGCGCGCCGTCGCGCACCTCGAGCCGTTCATGGAGGAGGAGAAGATCTCGCTGGGGACGGTCGGGCAGTCCCAAGGCAAGGTCGTGCTGTGCACCGTGAAGGGGGACGTGCACGACATCGGCAAGTCCATCGTCGGCGTGGTGCTGAACTGCAACTCCTACGAGGTCATCGACCTCGGCGTGATGGTTCCCGCCGACGTGCTGCTCGACACGGCGATCGAGGAGGGCTGCGACATCGTCGGTTGCTCGGGCCTGATCACGCCATCGCTCACCGAGATGGTGAACGTCGCGAGCGAGATGCAGCGTCGGGGCATGACGCACCCGCTTCTGATCGGCGGCGCGACGACATCTCGTCAGCACACCGCCGTCAAGATCGCTCCGGCCTTCGAGCAGCCGGTTGTCCATGTCCTGGATGCTTCGCGGGTGGTTCAGGTCGTGTCGGACCTGCTCGACCCTGATCGCAAGAAGAAGCTCGATGAGGAGAACCGCATCGATCAGGACCGCCTCCGCAAGCTCCACGAGGAGAAGCTCAAGACGCCATTGCTCCCGTATCGCAAAGCGCTCGCGAACCGGACGGTGCTGACGTATGACGCCTCGCAGGTGCCGCCGGCGCCATTCCTCGGGACCAAGACGGCGGAGCCGACGCTCGCGGTCCTTCGCGAGCTGATCGACTGGACGTTCTTCTTCACGGCGTGGGAGCTGAAGGGCCGGTATCCGGCGATCCTGGATCACCCCGATCACGGCGAGGCCGCTCGCGAGGTGTTCGCCGACGGGCAGGAGCTGCTCGACGCGATCGTCGCGGGGGAGCTCTTGCAGGCGCGCGGCGTGTACGGGTTCTGGAAGGCGCAGGCCGACGGCGACGACATCGTGCTGGACGACGGGACGCTTTTCAACATGGTCCGCCAGCAGGCCGAGCACAACGACGATCGCCCGAACCGATCGCTCGCTGATTTCATCGCGCCGCCGGACGTCGGCGTCGAGGACCATATCGGTGCGTTCGCCGTGACAACCGGGATCGGCTGCGAAGAGCTGGTGGCGCGCTTCGAGGCCGAGAACGACGACTACAAGGCGATCATGGCGAAGGCCCTGGCAGACCGACTGGCGGAAGCGTTCGCGGAGTGGCTGCATCGTGAAGTGCGGCAGCTGTGGTACGCGCCCGACGAGTCGCTCTCGGCGGAAGAGTTGGCCGAGGAGAAATACCGAGGGATCCGCCCGGCGTTCGGCTATCCGGCGTGCCCGGACCACACCGAGAAGGAGAAGCTCTTCACGCTGCTCGGCGCGCGGGAGATCGGGATGGAGCTGACGAGCGCGTACGCGATGACGCCGGCTTCGAGCGTGTCCGGGCTGTACTTCGCCCACCCAGAGTCGCGCTATTTCAACGTCGGCCGCATCGGCAAGGACCAGGTCGAGGAGTACTCGCGCCGCAAGGGCCAGCCGAGGACCGAGACCGAGAAGTGGCTGCGCCCGAACCTCGCCTACGAACCGGGGTAGGGCGTCCAGCGCCGGCTCGGGAGCCGTCGCCTTGCGCCGACAGCCGGTGCTAGCCTGGGCGCCTGATGACGAACTTCTGGCACGCGTTCGCGGATATGCACGCGGTTTCAGCGAAGGGCCCGTTCGTCCTGGAGCGCGGCGAGGGCGTCCATGTTTGGGACGAAGCCGGGACACGGTACCTGGACGCCACGGCGGGTCTCTGGTTCGCCAACGTGGGTTTCGGACGCGAGGAGATCGCCGACGCCGCGCGCGCACAGATGGCCAAGCTGCCCGCGTACTCGACCTTCGGCGACTTCTCGAACCGCCCGGCCGAGGATCTGGCCGACCGCGTGGCATCGATGGCGCCGGTGTCCGGTTCCAAGGTGTTCTTCACCAGCGGCGGGTCGGACTCCATCGATTCGGCGACCAAGATCGCGCGACGATTCTGGCAGCTCAACGGGCAGCAGGGCCGGACGGTGTTCATCAAGCGGCAGCACGCGTATCACGGGATGCACGCCGCTGGGACGTCGCTCGCCGGCATCCCGTCGAACCTCGAGGGGTTCGGGGAACTGCTCGGCGATGTGGAACAGGTTCCTTGGGACGATGCGGAGGCGCTGCGAGAGACGATCCGCCGCGTCGGGGCCGAACGCGTGGCCGCGTTCTTCTGCGAGCCGGTGATCGGTGCGGGCGGGGTATTCCCGCCGCCGCCCGGCTACCTCGACGCGGTGCGCGAGATCTGCCGGGAGACCGGCGCGCTGTTCATCGCCGACGAGGTCATCACAGCGTTCGCGCGGTGTGGAGACTGGTTCGCGTCGAGTCGGTTCGCACTCGATCCGGACCTGATCACGTGCGCCAAGGGCATCACGAGCGGCTACCTGCCGCTGGGGGCTATTGTCGCCGCTCCGCGGGTTGCGGACGTCTTCTTCGCCGAAGGAGCCGGGCTGTTCCGGCACGGCTATACGTATTCGGGGCATGCGGCCGTGGCTGCAGCAGCGCTCGCGAACCTCGACATCATCGACCGCGAGGGCCTCTGCGATCGCGCGTTCGAGTTGGAGAAGGAGCTCCCCGAGGCGCTGGCGCCGCTCGCCGACCATGAACTGGTCGAGGAGATCCGGAGCGGGACCGGCGTGCTGGCCGCGGTCCAGCTCTCTACCGTCCGGCTGGCCGCCGACCCGACGTTCGCGTTCAAGCTCGTGGGGGAGTGCCGGAAGGCCGGCGTCCTCACCCGCGCGCTCGCGACGGGCGCTCTGCAGATCTCGCCGTCGCTCGTGATCGACGAAGCCGGTCTTTCGGAGATGGTGGACGGACTGACCGCCGGCCTCGACGCCTCTCGCTGAACTACGTACCTGCGGCGGCAGCTTCCTTCGCCTGGTTCGAGCCGACGGCGCTGCAGATCAGCTCGATGAACTGCTCGATGCGCTGTTCGCGGCGTTCGGCCGTGTCGCCCCGGCGGTGGAAGAGCCCCGGGTCTAGCTCCTCCGTCACGAGCGCGTCCTGGAACCGTTCCATCAGCCAGTCGACGATCGACACGAGCATCTCCTGTTCGATGTCGTCACGGACCTCGCCCGTCTCGAGGCCGTACTTGACGAACGCGACCGTGCCGTAGGGATCGTCGGCGAGCAGCCGGTTGATCTCGCGCTTCAGGCGTAGATCGGTCCCGTAGTTCCCTATCAGCAGCACGCGGTACGGGATCCAGTCCTCGCGCACGAGGTGCTCGGTCTGGTTCAGCCAGTAGCGGATCGTCGCGAAGAACCCGGCGTCCAAGGTCTTCTCCGGAGCGTCGAAGTAGGTCATCGAGGTCATCAGGGCCTTGCGGTACGTCGCGAGGAACAGCCCTTCCTTCGTCCCGAAGTACTGGAACACCGAGCCCTTCGCGATCCCGAGTTCGGATGCGATGTCCTCGACGCGGGCGCCCTGGTAGCCGTTCTCGGCGAAGGCGTGCATCGCGACGTCGATGATCTGCTGACGCTTGGCCTCGGTCCGGGGAGACCGGGCCGGCGCGTCGGACGGCAGATCGCCCAGATCCTGGGTTCCTAACCGCGGGTCATTGGCCACTGGTTTCCTCCCCAATCGTGCGGGCCGTGCGTACTTGTGGTAAACATACGTGGCGAATCGTCGGCGAGAATGACTTTAGGTCAGACTACATCACGGCTCCGGGAGCCCGCAAGTACGAGGTCCTGCGACATCTGAATCGGAAGCGGTAAGGAGCGGGAGGAAGGTCCGGGTTGGCGCTCAAGGTTCCCTGTCCGAACTGCGGATCGCGTTCGTATACGGAGTTCTCCTTCGGCGGTGAACTGCGCCCGCTGGGCGCCACCGATATCGAAGGGGACTTCCGTCGTGTCTACCTGCCAGAGAACCCGGCCGGTCCTCAGGAGGAACGCTGGTACCACGCGATGGGGTGCCGACGCTGGTTCACGCTGCGCCGCGACACGGTGACGAACCGGATCGAGGCCTGACGTGGCGCCGTCCTTCGCTCTCGAGGGGAAGCAGGTTCCCATCCATGAAGGCGACACCGTTGCGTCCGCGCTGTATCGCGCCGGCGTCCGCACCTTCACACGGTCGCTGAAACTGCACCGGCGGCGTGGGCTCTACTGCATGACCGGTGACTGCCCGAACTGCCTGGTGAGCGTCGACGGGGTTCCCGGAACGCGGTCCTGCTCGACTCCGGCCGAGCCGGGGATGGTCGTGGAGCGCGAGGACGGGTGGCCGTCGACCGATCACGACCTGCTGCGCGCCACCGAAGCGGCGCATCCGCTGATGCCGGTCGGGTTCTACTACAAGACCTTCATCCATCCGCGGTTCGCGTGGCCGCTGGCTGAGAAGATCATCCGCAAGATCACGGGACTCGGACGGCTCCCTGAAGATGGCGCGACCGACATCCGCCCGAGCCGACACGTGCATCCGGACGTCCTGGTGGTCGGAGCGGGTGTCGCCGGACTGGCGGCAGCAGCAGCAGCAGAGGAACGAGGAGACCGCGTCCTGCTCTGCGACGAAGGCGTGATCGGCGAAAGGGTCGCGCCCGGCCCGACGCGGGACCGTATCCGCGTGTTGGAAGCAGGGGTTCGTGCCCTCCCGGCGGTGACGGTGCTGGAACGGCACACCGCGATCGGGATGTACGACGGGCCGATGGTGGCCCTTGCCGGCGACGATGAGCTGGTGCAGGTCCACCCGAGGCGAGTGGTTGTCGCGGTCGGGGCGGTTGAGTTCCACGGGGTCTTCAAGGGCAACGACGTGCCGGGGGTCTGGCAGGGGCGCGGCGCTGCTCGGCTGGCCGGCGTGCATAGGCTGCTCCCCGGCGCGCGGGCCGTGGCGGCGATCTCCGGCGAGGAGGGCGCGCAGCACGTGCGGACGCTGATGGCGGCCGGAGTCGACATCGCCGCGGTCGTTGCAGCCTCCGATCAGGGGGGCTTGGTGCCCGACGGGGTGCGGTTCATCGCGGACGGGCGCATCGTGCGCACCCACGGCGGTGAATCCGTACGCGCCGTAACCGTCGACACCGGCGCGGGCCGCGAGCGCTTCGCGTGCGAAGCGCTCGTGCTGTCGCTCGGCTTCGCGCCACGCGACGACCTGCTGCGGATGGGTCCCGAGGATCCGGTGACGGGTGCGGGCGATGTCGTCATCCCCGGTTGCTCGCTGGATGAGGCCGTCGAGAGTGGCCGCCGTGCGGGCGCGGGGGAGAGCGCTGACGACGCCGCCGAGGACGCGACCCACGGACCCGCGTGCCCGACGATGGGCGCCGAAGGCACCGTCTGCCTGTGCGAGGATGTGTCCGTCGAGGATCTGTACCGCGCATGGGACGAGGGCTATCGCAACTCCGAGATCCTGAAGCGCTACACGACCGCCACGATGGGCCCCTGCCAGGGCGCGATGTGCGGCTTGCACCTAGCATGTTTCTCGAAGAAGCGCTCAGGCGGTTCGCGCAAGGCCGGCACGCGGACGACATCACGCCCGCCTGCCCGGCCCGTCTCACTTGAGACGCTGGCCGGTGCTGTGCACGAGGTCATCGAGAAGCGCACTTCGTTGCACGAGCGGCACCTCGCTGCCGGCGCCCGCCTCGACTGGTCGGGGAGTTGGAAGCGGCCGTTCAACTACGGGGACTGGCGGGAGGAGTACCGCGCGGTCCGCGAACGCGTGAGCCTGATGGACGTCGGCACGCTCGGCAAGATGCTCATCGGCGGCCGCGATGCGAGGGCGTTGATCGACCGCGTCTTCCCGACTCGGGTCGAAGACCTCGCGCCCGGCCGTTCGCGCTACCTGCTTGCGCTGGGGGAGGCCGGCTACGTTTTCGACGACGGGCTGGTGTGTGCGCTGGACGACGACCGCTACTACCTGACCTCGACGTCGGGCGGTGCCGACGGGATGGAGCGGTGGCTCCGCGAGTGGGCGGATCGCTGGGAGCTCGATGCGCACATCGTGAACCAGACGCCGATGCTGGGGGCCATCTTGGTGGCGGGGCCGCACGCACGCGACCTGCTGCAGACCCTGTCGAGCGATCCGCTCGACGGTGCCTCGTTCCCGTATATGGAACACCACGAGATCGCGGTGGCGGGTGTACCGTGCCGGGCGATCCGGGTCGGGTTCGTCGGAGAGCTGGCGTACGAGCTGCACCACCCGCGTTCGCGTGGCGTCGAGCTGTGGGACGCGCTGATGACATCCGGGACCGAGTTCGGCATCCGGCCGCACGGTTTGGACGCGCTGGAGTTGCTGCGGCTCGAGAAGGGACATGTCTACCTGGCCCAGGACACGATGCCCGATGACACGCCGGCCAAGCTCGGGATGGACTGGGCGGTGGCGATGGACAAGGCGGACTTCGTCGGCAAGGTTGCCTTGGAGCGGATGGCGCAGATGCCGTTGGAACGCAGGCTCGTCGGCCTGCGTATCGACGGCCGTGGCCCCGATCGGAACGGCGATGGACATCCCGACGACGCACTCGACATCGCCGCGCTGCGCGGGATGCCGCTGTACACCGGCGACGCGCTGGCCGGACGGATCACCTCGTGCGAGCGGTCGGACGTGCTCGGTTACGGAGTCGGGCTCGGCTGGCTGCGGATCGGCGCCGACGGCCAGATGCCGTCGGCGCTCAGGGCCGGCGATGTGCCGGTGTGGGTGACGCCCGCTCCCTTCTACGACCCGGAGGGGGCGAGGCTCCGTGCTTGAGCTGACCCGTCTCGAGGTGGCGGTCGTCGGCGTGTTCGCGTCGCCCGACGCCGTCACCGCCGTCCATGCCGGACCGGCCACGGTGTGCCGCATCGCGCCGGACGAGGCCATGGTCGTCGGCGCGGCGGGCGAGGGCGAGCAGCTCTTCGCGGCGCTGGAGGCATCGGTCGGAGCCGCCGATCGGAACGGCATCGTCGTCGAGACGACGGACGGCTGGTCGGCGTGGGCCCTGCGGGGCGATACCGTCGCCGAGGCGTTCTCCTACCTGTCGGAGTTGGAGTTGCCGGGCTCCGAAGGGTTCATCCAGGGCGCGGTGGCCGAGGTCCCCGTGCGGGTCATCGTCGAGCCCGACGCCTTGCGCCTGTTCGTGCCCGCGATGTGGGGGGCGTACCTCCGCGAGCGGGTCCTCGCCGACTGCGCCCGTTTCAGCGTGCGTGAGGCCGAGCCAGTGGAGGCGGTCCGATGAGCGGCCTCCTGCGACGGACCGAGTTCCTCAAGCAGACGGAGCTGAAGCCGCGCTACGACGTCGTGATCATCGGGGGGGGAGTCAACGGGCTCTCGCTGGCGTACCACCTGGCCGCCAAGCACGGCATCCGGGACGTCGCCGTCATCGAGCGCAACTACATCGGGTCGGGCGGGTCCGGTCGCAACACCCAGGTGATCCGCGCGAACTACAACACGCCCGAGACGGTCCCGCTCTACAAGGCCAGCCTGGGGATGTACCGCACGCTGTCGCAGGAGCTGGACTTCAACATCTTGTTCACGAACCAGGGCGAGATGGACCTGTGCCATACGCACGACTCGTTGCAGGTCGAGCGTGCCAAGTCATTGTTGAACCGCGCGTACGGCGTGCAGACCGACATCCTGACCCCCGACGAGGTGCTCAAGGTGTGCAGGTTCGTCGACCTTACCGCCGGGGGGGAGCTGCCGGTGGTCGGCGCCTCCTACCACCCGCCCGGTTCGTTCGCGCGCCACGACTCGGTGGTGTGGGGCTATGCCGTCGCGGCGCAGCGGTTGGGCGTCGAGATCCACGAGGGCTTGGCCGTGACGGGGCTGGATGTGCAGGCTGACCGTTGCACCGGCGTGCAGACCGACGCCGGCCCAGTGTCCGCGGGGCGGGTGGTCAGCGCCGTGGCGGGCTACAGCAGCGTCGTGGCCGCGATGGCCGGGCTGCGGTTGCCGATCGAGACGATGGCACTGCAGGCGTTCGTGACCGAACCGTACCGGCCGGTGCTCGAGGGGCTGGTCTCTTCGATGGACCTGTACATCTACGTGTCGCAGACCGCTCGCGGGGAACTGCTGGCCGGCGCCGAGGTGCTGCCGTACAACACCTACTCGACGCGCTCTACCTTCGAGTTCCTGTCCGAGGCCGCGAAACGGTCGATCCAGATCCTGCCCTTCATGGCGAAGGCGCGCACGATGCGCGCGTGGACGGGTCTGTGCGACATGAGTCCCGACTCCTCGCCGTTGCTCGGCGAGTCCGACGTCAGAGACCTGTACCTGATGGCGGGGATGGGAACGTGGGGATTCAAGGGCGCGCCCATCTTCGGTAAGTCGATGGCCGAGTACATCGCTACCGGCACGATGCCCGCCATCACCGCGCCGTTCTCGCCCGACCGCTTCCGAAACGACCGCATGGTCCCCGACGCCGCCTCGGCGGGCACGCACTGATGGAGGTACACAGATGAAGGATCGGTACCAGGTCGTTATCATCGGCGGCGGCATCGTCGGCTGCAGCGTTGCCTATCACCTGACGCTCCGCGGCATGACCGACGTCGCCGTGATCGAGCGCGATCAACTCACCTCCGGTTCGACCTGGCACGCCGCGGGCGGGTTCCACATCTTCAACTCCGATCTGCGGATCTCGAAGCTGCAGCAGTACACGATCGATCTCTACCCCCAGATCGAGGAGGAGAGCGGCCAGGCCGTCGGGCTGAAGATGTCGGGCGGCCTCGAACTCGCCGGCACGGAGGAACGGTGGCGGTACCTGAAGTCGGACCTGGCGTGGCTCCGCAGCATGGGTCACCCGGAGGCGTACCTGCTCACTCCGGATGAAGCTGCCGAGCTGGTGCCCATCATCAACCCGGCGGGGCTCAAGGGAGCGATGTTCGATCCGGAGGAAGGGAACCTCGATCCGAACGGGGCCACCCTCGCCTACGCCGGCGCGGCGCGCGCGCGGGGCGCGGAGGTCATCCTCGGCAACCGGGTGCTCGACCTGCGCCGCCGGCCGGACGGCGACTGGGACGTCGAGACAGAGAAGGGCACCATCGTCGCCGAGCACGTCGTCAACGCGGGCGGGCTGTGGGCGCGCCGGGTCGGACGCATGGTGGGTGTCGACCACCCGCTGGTGCCGATGCCGCACCACTACCTCGTCACCGACGACATCCCCGAGGTTGCGGGCTTCGGTAGCGATCTCATGCCCGCGGTGACCGATCTGGAGGGCTTCACCTACCTGCAACGAGAGCACAACGGCGTACTGCTGGGGATCTACGAGCAGCACCCCAAACATTGGAGCGTGGAGGGTGCGCCGTGGGAGTTCGGCATGACGCTGTTCCCCGAAGAGGTGGAACGCATCACCCCCGAGCTGACGCTGGCGTTCGAGCGTTTCCCCGCCCTACAGGAGGTCGGCATCAAGCGGTGGGTGAACGGCGCGTTCACCTTCACGCCGGACGGCAACCCGTTGGTCGGCCCCGTCGACGGCATCCCCAACTACTGGGCGGCGTGTGGTTGCATGGCCGGGTTCTCCCAGGGCGCGGGCATCGGGCTGGCGCTGGCGAACTGGATCGTGGACGGCGACCCCGGTTATGACGTGTTCGGCATGGATGTCGCTCGCTTCGGTCCGTACGCGTCCAACGACAGTTACCTGCGTGCCACGACGGCGCAGTTCTACGCGCGCCGCTTCGTGATGGCCTATCCGAACGAAGAGCTCCCCGCCGGCCGGCCGCTCAAGACTACCCCGTGCTACGACGGTTTCGCGGCTGAGGGCGCACGGTTCACGCAGAACTGGGGCCTCGAGGTCCCGCTGTACTTCGCGCCGACGCCGGACTTCGAAGAGAACTGGACGCTCGGGCGCTCGAACGCCGAGCCGATCGTGGCGAAGGAGGTCGAAGCGGTCCGGACCACCGCGGGTGCCTACGAGATCGCGCAGTACGCGCGCTACGAGGTCACCGGTCCCGGGGCAGAGGCATGGCTCGATCAGGTGGTCGCCAGCCGCATCCCGACGGTCGGTCAGATCCGGCTCGCGCCCATGCTGAACCACGCCGGCAAGCTGATGGGCGATCTCTCCGTGACCAGGATCGACGAGGAACGGTTCTGGTTGACGGGCTCGTACTACCTGCAGGATTGGCATCAGCGTTGGTTCCGCCAGAACCTGCCCGGGTCCGGGATCGACCTGCAGAACATCACCGAGTACTGGATGGGTTTCTCGCTATCCGGACCCGCGTCTCGCGAGATCCTGGAGCGGCTCGCTCACGATGACGTGTCCAACGATGCGTTCCCGTTCCTGGGGGTCCGCCTGATGGACGTGGGGACCGCGGAGGCTGTGGTGGGGCGGATCTCGCTGACCGGCGAACTGGGCTACGAGATCGTCGTTCAAGCCAGCCGGCATCGGACCCTCCTGCATCAGCTGCGCGACGCCGGGGCAGAGAGCGGACTCCGGCTCATCGGGGACCGGGCCGTCGATAGCCTTCGACTCGAGAAGGCCTACGGCATCTGGTCCGCCGAGTTCCGGCAGGACTGTACGCCGAGCATGGTAGGGCTCGACCGTTTCGTCGCCTTCGACAAGGGGGACTTCATCGGCCGTGATGGTGCGCTACGGGATCGGGACGAGGGCGCGAAGCGGCTGCTCATCCTCTTGGATATTGACGCCGGGGATGCGGACGCGTCGATGGACGAGCCGATCTGGATCGGGGACCGCTGCGTCGGGTTCGTGACTTCGGGCGCCTATGGGCATCACGTCGGCAAGAGCCTCGCGCTCGCTTCCGTCGACCGGGATGTCGCCGAGACGAATCCCGATCTCACCGTCTCCGTCGTGGGCGACCCGCGGCCCGCGAAGATCCTTCCCGAACCCCCTTACGACCCGAAGGGCACCAAGCTCCGCGACGTTCCCGCCTGATCGAGACCCGCGGACGGGGTGTGGTGCGATACCGTCTCGCGCATGCTCGTCGTCATCTCGCATCTGATCAGAGCCGACCATGAAGAGGTCGAGGGGTTGGTGCGCGAAGCATTCCGCGGGATCGGCAAGGAGGGCGTCGAGGTGCAGGTAGCCGCGACCCGCAGCCCGACCCGGTTCACCGGCAAGGCGTGGCCGGAGCCCCCGGGTCGCCGGGCGACCGATGCGGAAACGCGATGGCTGGTCGAGATCGTCATGCCCGCCCGCCCACCGGCCGACGGGTACCCGCTCCAGTGGCGGTACCCGCGGCTGAAGACCGCGCCGACGTTCACCGCCCGCGACTGGCGCGAGCGGGTCT
Organism: uncultured Actinomycetes bacterium; assembly: GCA_964640385.1. Lineage (GTDB taxonomy): Bacteria > Actinomycetota > UBA4738 > UBA4738 > JBBDHU01 > JBBDIK01. Next base: position 20,567 of record CAZXFL010000016.1, on the reverse strand, counting down.
TCACGGTCGCGGCGCATGAGGCATATCACGTCAAACAGTTCCGGATGGGGATGCGCCGGTCCGAGGTGGCGGCCGAGCTATGGGCGTTCAAAGCCTTGGAACGCATGCGCGCGGCCGATGGACGGTCCGCCTGATGGAGTCCCCGAGAGCCGATAGCATGGAGGTATCGAGGGCGATCAGTGACGAAAGCCAAGACGGTCGAGGAGAAGACCAACGTCGTCGTCCGGTTCGCCGGCGACTCGGGCGACGGCATCCAGCTCACCGGTGATCGCTTCACGGTAGCCACCGCCGTCCTCGGCAACGACCTCGCAACCCTCCCGGACTTCCCGGCAGAGATCCGTGCACCCGCCGGCACGATCGCCGGGGTCTCAGCGTTCCAGATCCACTTCGCCTCCGAGGACATCCTGACGCCGGGCGACCATCCGAACGTGCTGGTCGCCCTGAACCCGGCCGCGCTGAAGGCGGAACTGGGCGTCCTCGAGAAGGGCGGCACCGTCATCGTCAACGAGGACGCGTTCATCCAGCGCAACCTCGACAAGGCCGGCTTCACGACCAACCCCCTCGAGGACGGGACCCTCGACGGCTACAAGCTGTATCGCGTTCCGATGACGTCCATCACCACTCGTGCGCTGGAGGGGATGAGTCTCCCCAAGCGGGACGTCGATCGCTCGAAGAACATGTTCGCGCTTGGGCTCGTCTCGTGGATGTACGGGCGGCCGACCGACGTCACCATCGACTGGATCAACGGAAAGTTCGCCGGGAACGAACTCGTCGCTGAGGCGAACGTGGCCGCGTTCAAGGCCGGCTACAACTTCGGCGAGACTACCGAGCTGTTCGAGCATTCCTACGAGATCAAGGCCGCGCCGGCCAAGCCCGGCACCTATCGGAACGTGACGGGCGCGACGGCTCTGGCTTGGGGACTGGTCGCCGCCAGCGTTAAGAGCGGGCTGCCGATGTTCTACTCCAGCTATCCGATCACGCCGGCTTCGGAGCTGCTCCACGAGCTGGCCCGCCTGAAGAACTTCGGCGTCAAGACGCTGCAGGCCGAGGACGAGATCGCGGCGTGCAACATCGCCTTGGGGGCGTCGTTCGGCGGTCAGCTCGGCGTGACCGGGACCAGTGGCCCGGGGATGGACCTGAAGGAGGAGACGATCGGGCTGGCGGTCGCTCTCGAGCTGCCGCTGCTCATCGTCGACGTGCAGCGAGCCGGACCGTCGACCGGGCTGCCGACCAAGACCGAGCAATCGGACCTGCTCATGGCCCTCTACGGACGTCACGGTGAATCGCCGTTGCCGGTCCTGGCGCCGCGTTCGCCGTCGAACTGCTTCGATGTTGCCTTCAATGCGGTACGGATCGCCGTGACCTACCGGACCCCGGTCATCCTGCTCTCGGACACCTTCCTCGGGAACTCGTCGGAGCCCTGGCTCCTGCCCGATACCGACTCCTATCCGGCCATCGATCCGAAGTTCGCCGGGGGGCTGCGGGAGGGCGAGGTGTTCCAGCCCTACGAACGCGACGAGAACCTCGCGCGTCCGTGGGCGGTCCCGGGAACGCCCGGCCTCCGTCACCGCATCGGCGGGCTCGAGAAGGAGGACGTGACCGGCGACATCAGCTACGAACCGCTGAACCACGAGCGGATGACGCATCTGCGGGCCGCGCGGATCGCCAAGATCGGGGAGTCCCTGCCGCCGCTCGAGGTCGATGATCCGGACGGGGATGCGGAGGTGCTCGTGCTCGGCTGGGGATCGTCCTTCGGGGCGATCCGCGCGGCCGCCCGCCGGATCCGCGACCGGCACTTGAAGGTGGCGACGGCGCACCTCGAGTACCTGAACCCGTTGCCGCCCAACACGGGCGACGTGGTGCGCGCCTATCCGCGGGTCCTGATCCCCGAGATGAACATGGGGCAGCTGTCCAAGATCATCCGTGCTGAGTTCCTCGTCGACGCGATCGGGTTCAACAAGGTGCAAGGGCTTCCGATCTTCGCCGACGAGCTGGAAGCCGAGATCGAGACGATCCTACGATGACCGGCCCGGGCGACGGCACGCGCGACAGCAGTTCGAACGGTACGGAGGATCGCGACGGCCTTCACCCCAAGGTGGCGAAGCCGTCGAAGACTGCGGAGGCGGCCAAGGCGTCCGCTGCGGCGATCAAACAGCGCCCCACGGGACTATCCAAGAAGGACTTCACCAGCGACCAGGAGGTGCGCTGGTGTCCGGGCTGTGGCGATTACGCGATCCTGGCGACGGTGCAGTCGTTCCTCCCGGAACTCGGCGTGCTGCCCGACGACATCGTGTTCGTGTCGGGGATCGGGTGCTCCGGCCGGTTCACCTACTACACCGACACCTATGGGCTCCACGGCATCCACGGACGGGCGCCGGCGCTTGCAACCGGGATCGCGCTGGCGGACCCCGAGCTGTCCGTGTGGGTCGTCACCGGGGATGGCGATGCGCTGTCGATCGGCGGCAACCATCTGATCCACACCCTGCGCCGCAACGTGAACATCAAGATCCTGATGTTCAACAACCAGATCTACGGGCTGACGAAGGGTCAGTACTCGCCGACGTCCGCCGCGGGCAAGGTGACGAAATCCACGCCGTTCGGCTCCCTGGATCACCCGTTCGATCCGGTGGCGCTCGCGTTAGGCGCCGAGGCGTCGTTCGTCGCCCGCTCGATGGACAACGACCGTCAGCACCTCACGGAGATCCTCAGACAGGCGGTGGCCCACCGCGGCTCTGCGTTCGTCGAGATCTACCAGAACTGCAACGTCTTCAACGATGGAGCGTTCGATGCGCTGCGGGAGAAGTCCGAAGGGGTGCACAACCAGATCCGGCTGGAGCATGGCAAGTCGATCGTCTTCGACGACGGCCGGCGGTGCGTGTCGGTCGGGGACAATGGTCGGTTCGTGATCACGGAGGTCGCCGAGACCGATCCGGACCGGATCGTGGTCCACGATGTGCACGGCCGGCCGTCGCTCGCGTTCGCGCTTGCCCACATCTCCCGCGGTCCGACCGAGCCGACCTGCATCGGGGTGTTCCGGGAGGAGGAGCGGCCGGTCTACGGCGAGCTGATGGAAGCACAGGTGGCGGCGGCCACAGAGCGGCTCGGGACGGGCGATCTGGAGGCCCTGCTCCACGGCGGGGATACCTGGGAGGTCACGTAGCGCTTCGGTCGTTGCCGTCGCCGCGGGCGAGGGACCGGCGCGATGCGTGCTCGACGCGGCGCAGCTCTTCGATCAGTGGCGCGATCTCGGCCAGGAACCGCTCGATCTGCTCCCGGGTCGTTTCCGGCCCCACGGACGCCCGGAACCCGACGGTGTTCCGTACGCCCATCGCTTCTAGGACGGGGGAGGATTCGCCGGCAAGGCCTCGTTCGATGCATCCGCACGACAAGTGGAACCCGCGTTCGTCCAGGGCCATGAGCAACACGTCGGGATCCACGCCCTCCGCCGAGAAGCAGACCAGATGCGGAGCTCGCTGGGTCGGGTGGCCGTGCGTCGAGACGAGCGTGATCGCATCGAGCCCTGCTCGCAGGAGATCGGTCAGCGCCCATTGGGCCGACGCCTGATCGGCGAGTTCGGCGAGCGCATCGGTCATCGCCGCAGCCATCGCCACGGCGCCGGGCAGGTTCTCGGCGCCCGCTCGGCGATGCCGTTCGCGGATGTCGCCCGGCGGGAATCCGACCAACGGGACGCCGCGCCCGACGTAGAGCGCGCCGATGCCGGGCGGCGCGCCGAACTTGTGGCCGGAGATCGTGAGCAGGTCGACGCCGAGCGCGTGGACATCGATCGGGAGACGGCCGGCGGTCTGGGCCGCGTCAGAGTGGATCGTCACGCCAGCCTCCCGCACCAACTTTGCGGCCTCGGCGACCGGCTGAAGGGTTCCGACCTCGTGGTTGACATGCTGCACGCTGGCCAGAACCGTTCCAGGCAAGCGGACCTCGGCCATGAACGCGTCGGCGTCGAGCCGTCCGTGCTCATCCACGCGGACCGTTGCCGCCTCGAACCCGTCCTCGGCAAGCAGACGCGCCGCGGCCCCGACGCACGGGTGCTCGACCGCGCTGATCACGATGCGGTTGCCGTCACTGCGGCGGGCCCGGGCCACACCGTTCAGGGCGAGGGCGACCGATTCGGTCCCTCCCGAAGTGAAGACGATCTCGTCCGCTTGGGCGCCGATCGCCTCGGCGATCGTCTGCCGAGCTTCCTCGAGCACCGCGGCGGCGTGGCGGCCGGGCGCGTGGCTCAGCAAGGGGTCCGCGGATGCCTCCAGTGCGGCTGCCTGGGCGGCTGCCGCCGCCGCGCGGACCGGGGTCGCGGAAGCATGATCCAGATAGGTCTGCGGGTTCATCGAGCGGGACTCCGAACGCCAAAACCCCAGCTAGACAGGGGAAAGCCGGATGGTATCATGGGCAACCGAGCACGATGTCGGTCCGATCTGGAGCTTCCCCCCATGGCCGAGAGCGCAGCGGAGATACCCAGGCAGCAGGAGCAGACGGCTTCCTCGCAGGCGTCCGAGCGACGCTGTGAGATCTGCGAAACCAAGCTCTCCAAGTACAACCCCGGTCCCAATTGCTGGCAGCACACGATCGGCCATCCGTGGCGTGGCCCGACGGCCAAGCCCAAGTACTGACGCGACCCCCGCTAGCCGGCCTTCTCCAACACGACCAACTCGTCTTGCTTCCCGCGCAGGAATGCTGCCCAGTAGACCAGTGCCGCAGCGACCCCGCCGGCGATCGGGCCGATGAGGTAGATCCACCAGTCCGACCACGTTCCGGAGACGAGGGCTGGGCCGAACCAGCGCGCGGGGTTCATCGCGGCGCCGGTGAGCGGGCCACCCATCAGGATGTCGAAGGTCAGGACCAGGCCGATCGAAAAGCCCGCCAGCTTCGAGAACGCCCCGCGAGGATCGACGGCCGTCCCGAAAACGGCGAACACCAGGAAAAACGTCAGGATCGCCTCGATGGCGACCCCTTGCGCGGCACCGACCCCGAGGTCGCGGTTGAGCTGGGGGGTCCCGAGCATGGCTTGCTCCCACAGCGTCTTCGGAACCACGATGCTCAGCGCCAGCGCTCCGAAGGCCGCTCCGGCCAGCTGGGCGGCGATGTAGCACATCGCCCGGGTGCTCTCGACCTTGCCGGTGACCCACAGGCTGATCGTCACCGCCGGATTCACATGGCCGCCCGAGATCTGTGCCGTGATCGACACCAAGACCGCCAGGGCGATGCCGTGCGCCAGCGCGACGGCGACGAGCCCGGCTCCGCTCAGATCGTTCGTGGCCATGACGACGGCACCCGCGCCGATGAAGATCAGGCAGAAGGTTGTGATGAACTCGGCGATCCACGCTCGCGAGATCGGCTCCATTGCAGACTCCTTCCCTCGGTTCTCGTTCATGTTGAAGCATCGGAGAAGCGGGGAAGTGGGGAAGCCGTCCCGGCGGCAACTGGGCGGGTCGGCCAGAGTCTACGCGACGGATGTCCCGCCGCGCCGCCCCGGACGCAGGGCACCGCATCCCATCGGCTAGGATGCCGTTCGTGAAGGTACTGCTCGTGTCCTGGGATCCGAAGACCCGCGAGATGATGCGATTGGCTATCGGCAACATCGAACGGCAAGGCGCCGGCTCCTTGGAGTTCCTCGAGGAGCCGAACGGGGAACGGGGAGTGGCGACGGCGTGGCGGGAGTTGCCCGAGGTGGTCGTCGCCGACGAGATCACGTCACGGATGGGAGCGTTCGCGCTGGCACGGGACCTCCGTGGCGCCGACCGGCCGTTCCCGGGGGTCATCGCCCTGCTGCTGGACCGCAAGCAAGACACGTGGCTGGCTAAGTGGTCGGGCGCGGATGCCTGGTTCGTCAAGCCGGTCGACCCGTTCGAGCTGGCCGCCCGCATCGTTGAGTTGTTGGAAGTGAAGGAGACCGCGTGAAGATCAAGGCGACGTGCAAGAACTGCGACCGGGAGCTGCTGCTGGAGCAGGTGGTGGAGACCGGCGGCCACTGTCCGTGGTGCGGACAGACCTTCCAGAAGGACTACGCGGCGGTGCTCGTGGACTCGATCATGGCGGCGCAGAGCGCCGGGGCCACGTTGGAGAACGCTCTCGAGAAGATGGCCGAGTTGCGACCCGGGTTCCGGCTAGACGAGCGCTCCATCGTGGGCGCGATCGTGCGCGACGCGGGTCAACTGTCGTAACCGAGGCGTGACGTGGGGTTCAACATCAGACAGCCGGGCAAGATCAAGCCGGCGGACATCGTGTACCTCATCGCCGCGCTGGCGGTGATCGGCGCGCTGGTGTATTGGGCGACGCGGTGACCGGGGCGCCCGATCCGACACCCATCGGCGATCTCGACTTCTGCTACCTCACCACCCGAGGACGCTCGACCGGCCAGCCGCATCAGATCGAGATCTGGTTCGGACTGTGGGGTTCATCCCTCTACTTCCTCGCGAACAGCGAGAAGGCCGACTGGGTCCAGAACCTCGCGGCTGATCCGCAGGTGAACGTCCGCATCGGGGACTCGACGTACGCAGCCGCCGGTCGGCTGGTCGTGGACCCCGAGGAGGACGCCCGCGTCCGCGACCTGCTCTTCGACAAGTACGAACCGCGCTACAGCGGCGACCTCGAGGAGTGGAAACAGACGGCTGCGACGGTCGCCATCGACCTGCCCGAGGGGTTCGCGGCGGGCTAAGCGCTAGGTGCGCTCGAGGACGAAGCTCATGCCCTGGCCCCCGGAGACGCACAGCGTCGCCAGTCCCAGGCTGTAGCCCTGGTCGCGCATCTCGTATGCGGCCGACAGGATGATACGCGCGCCGCTCATCCCGATCGGGTGACCGACGGCGATGGCGCCCCCCTTCGGGTTCACCTTGTCGCGGTCGAACTTCAGTTCACGGTCGCACGCCAGGACCTGCGCCGCGAAGGCTTCGTTGATCTCGATCACGTCGAAGTCGCTTAGGGACAGCCCGGTCGCCTCCAGCACCTTCTTCGTCGCCGGGACGGGCGCGATGCCCATATACGCCGGGTCGACGCCCGCGGAGGCGTAGGCGACGATCTTGGCGAGGGGCTCGCGACCCTCGGCCTTCGCGCGTTCCTCGGACATCATCACGAGGGACGCGGCGCCGTCAGTGATGCCGGATGAGTTGCCAGCGGTGACGGTGCCGTTCTCCTCGTCGAAGACGGGACGGAGCTTCGCGAGCCCCTCCATGGCGGAGTCCGCCTTCGGGTGCTCGTCCTCGGTGACGGTCGCGGTCTCGCCCCGCTTGCGTCCAGGGACCTCGACCGGGAACATCTCCGCCGCGCGGCGCTGCTTGCCGGCCTCGGCTTTGGCCTGACTCTCGAGCGCGAACTCGTCCTGCTCTTCCCGTCTGATGTCGTACTGGCGCGCGAGGTTCTCGGCGGTATCGCCCATGATCAGGCCGCACAGTCGGCACGTGAACCCGTCCGCATACATGGCGTCGACCACGGGCGAATCACCCATGCGGTACCCGAGCCGCATGTTCGGCAGGAGGAACGGGACCTGGGTCATGTTCTCCATCCCGCCGGCGACCGTGACCTCAGCGTTCCCGAGGATGATCTGGTCGGCGGCGAGCTGAACGGCTTTCGAGCCGGAAGCGCACGCCATATTGACCGTGTAGGCGTTCACCTGTTGTGGGATGCCGCTCTTGTACAGCACCTGCCGTGCGGTGTTCGGTCCGTTACCCGCCTGGCGCGCGTGGCCGTAGACCAGTTCTTGGACCTGGTCGGGTTCGATGTTCGCGCGCTTCAGCGCCTCCCGGGTGGCGGCGACACCGAGGTCGACCGCCGACGCCTTCGCGTAGGAACCCAGGAACTTCCCGATCGGCGTCCGAGCGCCCTCGATGATGACCGCAGAACCCATGGCACCCATGGTACCCGCGCTATCGGGCTCGAACGTCCTCGCGGACACGCTCGGCTGCCGCGAACATGACCCGCAGTCGTTGCAGCGCGGCCCCGCCGGCGACCGGCTCCGCGATGGGTTCCGCGATCGCGCGGTCGGATGCTTCCAGCCGTACCGGGTTCCGCGCCAGCCAGCGCCGGACCTCGGCGATCTCGTCGGCCCGCTCGCGGGGGACCGGAGCCGGGATCGGGGAGGGATCGGTCCGGTCCACCGCGAGTTGACCATCCCGGAACATCAACTGCGCTCCGGTCGCATCCCGTAGGACGAAGTGTCCCGGCTGCAGGAGCCAGTCGTTCGTCCGTTCGCGGGTCAGTGCGTCGATCGTGGCGCGGAGGCGGTCGCGCGCGAGTGAGGCTTCCTCGAAGCGCTCGGCTCGGGCGAGAACGTTCATCCGGACTTCGAGCATCTCGAGGAGCGTGTCGGGATCGGAGAGCGCGTCGAGCAGTCGCTCTACGGTTGCCAGGTACCCGTCGCGGTCCGTGCGGCCGTCGCACGGCGCGAGGCAGCGGCCCATGTCGGCCAGGGCGCACGGCGCGAACCGTGTCCGCTCGCGCATCGCCTTCGTGCAGCGGCGGATCGGGAACACCTCTTCGAGCGCTTCCTTCGTCAGCCGGGCCTGCGAGGACGACCGGAAGGGCCCGAGGAAGCGCAGGCCCTCGCCGCCCAGCGCGTCGTAGACGACCTTGAAGCGGGGGAACGCCTCGGTGGTATCGAGCTTCAGGTAAGCGTATCGCCGCCAGGTCTTGCCGCGCCGGTTGTACTTGGGTTCGCAGGCGCCGATGAGGCGGGCCTCCAGGACCAGCGCCTCCAGCTCGGATGTGCACGGACGGGCTTCGACCCGCGTCACCTCGGCCAGCAGATCCTCGATCTTCTTGCGGCCGTCGCCGTAGAAGTAGGTCTTGACGCGCTGGCGGATGTCCTTGGACTTGCCGACGTACAGGATCTGGTCGTCGCGTCCTCGGAACAGGTAGACGCCGGGGGAGCGCGGGAGGTCGTCGGTCATCCGGATCTTGTGGAAGTTCGGACGGCCGCGCGCGCGGACCGCGTTGTGCAGATCACCCAGGGTCAGGATCCCGAGGCGTCCGCCCAGTTCGAGCAGGCCGTGGAGCACCTCGGCGCAGGCCTGCGCGTCCGGGAGCGCGCGGTGCGAAGGTTGCACGGCGACGCGGAAATACTGGGCGAGCGTCGCGAGCTTCACGTTCGGGACGTCGGGCCAGACGACCCGGCGCGCGAGCCGAGCGGTACACACGGGCGGCGGCGGGATCGGTTCGTAGTCGAGCCGCAGCAGTTCGGCGTTGACGAAGGATAGATCGAAGCGCGCGTTGTGGGCGACGAACACAGTGTCGTGCGCGAACTCGACGAACTGGGGCATGATCGCCTCGATCGGCGGCATCCCGATCACGTCGCGGTCGGCGATACCGGTGAGGCGCGTGATGAACGGCGGGATGGCGACGCCCGGATCGACGAGTTCGGAAAAGGTCCCGAGCAGCTCGCCGCCCCGATACTTCACGGCGCCGATCTCGGTGATGGCGGAGGACGCCGGAGAGCCGCCGGTCGTCTCGAGATCGACGACGCAGAAGGTCACCTCGGAAAGCGGCACCCCCTGATCGAGGGTGGTCTGGAACACCTCAGCTGTCTGCACGATCCGTCTTCCCGGGGGCCGGCGTGGGGACCTAGCGTACCGAACATACGTTCGAGAATCAAGGGTTCTGTCGCCTGTCCGTGCCATCCGGGGCGAGGCCGGTCCGGTCCGGGGCCGCGGGGTTAGTCGGGAAGGACGAGGTCGAGCGGTTCGCCGTCGCCGGTGTGGAAGGTGCGTTCGACCGAGTCGGAGTTGCGAATGCGTGCGAGGAGCTTGGTCGCCGGTGGATCGAGCGCGGCGCTGGTGATGATGCCCACCTCGGCGCCGTCGGTGAAGACGGCCTGGCCGACGCCGACGCCCGCGTGGGTCCAGAGCCGGGCGACCACGAAAGGGGGCCTGCCGAGGTTGCGTACCTTCGCGACGCTCTCCTGCCCGAGGAAGCAGCCCTTGGCTGTATCGATGGTGGCTTCCGTGGCGGGGTCCTCGGCCGGGATGGACTCCGCAGTCAGATCGATCGGAAAGCGCACGACCCCGTGGCGGATCCGCCAGATCTCGAGGGCCTCGTCGTCGATCAGCGTGAGCCTCTCGGCCAGAGCGGCGATGAGGTCGAACCGGGCCTCTGGATCCGATGGGGTCGCGACGAGTTGTCCCAACGGCTCCCACGGTGAACTCGTCCAGATCGCATCGGGAACCTCGGCTCCGGGCGGCACCCCGAAGAACGTGACATGCCCATCGACGTCGGCCAGTGCGACATCCGACGACAGGACGTACTTCGCGAGAAGGTCGCCGATGGCCTCGGGTTGGTCGCGGTCCTGGATGAGCGCGAACCCCTGTTCGGTCCGCGCGACGTGGAAGTCCGCACGGATGTGACCGGTGGGCGAGAGGAGGAGGGATCGCTGAGCCTCGCCCGGTTCCATGCCGGCGATACCGGCCGTGACGAGGTCGTTCAGCCAGCCCTCGGCGTCGGTCCCGGTCACGGCGGTCGCACGCAGGTCGGCCGTGAGATCAGCGAACGCCTCGCCCTCCTCGAGCGCCGCGACTTCTTCCTCTAGGAACTTCCCAACGGGCTCCATCACCTGAGAGCATAGGCGGCGTGACCGCCCAGACCGCGCCCGATATCCCGCGCACGCTCATCGTGACCGCCGACTTCCCCCCGACGGTGGGCGGCGTGCAGCAATACGTGCACAGCCTGGTTCATCACCTGCCCGAGGATCGTGTCACGGTCCTGACCTCCACCCACGAGGGGTGGGAAGCCTCAGACGCCACCCAGCCCTTCCGGGTCCTCCGGGTCCCGACGAAATGGCTCTGGCCCGGTCGAGGGCTTACGGCGCGGATCGAGGAGGTCATCCGCGAGACCGGCGCGGAAGCCGTGTTGTTCGCCAGCGGGTATCCCGCGGCGGTCTCCGGACCGGCGCTCGCGGATCGCGGGGTGCCCTACATGGTCGCGACGCACGGCATCGAGCATTGGATCGCGCTGGTCCCCGGCGGACCCGCGCTCCTGCGAGCGGCGTTCGGCCGGGCATCCCGGGTGATCGCCATCAGCCGGTTCACCGCCCGGGCGATCGGCCGCGGCGTGCCGGGCGACGTTCCGCTCGAGATCTGCCATCCGGGCGTCGACACCGAGAAGTTCCGGCCCGACATCGACGGCGATCCGGTCCGTGAACGACACAAGATCTTCGACCGTCCGCTCGTCGTCTGTGTGTCGCGGTTCGTGAAGCGCAAGGGGCAGGACGTCCTGGTGCGCGGGATGTCTCGGGTCGTCCGCCGGGTGCCGGATGCGGTGCTGCTCATGGCGGGGACCGGCCCGGATCACGACCGGATCGTTCGCTTGGCTCGGGAAGCGCCCGACCGGTCGGTCGTGTTCGCCGGCGTGATCTGGGAGGAGGAACTGCCGATGTACCACGCCGCCGCGGACGTGTTCGCGATGCCTTGCCGCTCACGCGCCTTCGGGCTCGAAGCCGAGGGATTCGGCATGGTCTTCACGGAGGCCGCGGCGACGGGCAAGCCGGTGGTCGCCGGGCGCTCTGGAGGAGCCGCGGAGGCCGTCGTGGACGGGGAGACCGGGCTAGTCGTGGACGGACGCCAGACGGAGGCCGTCGCCGAAGCGGTCTCGGGGCTCCTGCTTGACCCGTTCCGGGCCGAGCACCTCGGCAAGGCCGGCCGCGTGCGTGCCGAGCGCGAGCTGGCCTGGGCCGCCGTGGCCAGGCGGTACGCGGGGTGGTTGAGGGAAGCCGCCGGGTAGCCGACGATACGGAGGTGATGGAAACCGAACAGCCGCCCGAGAGGGTCGAGGGCACGGAGGGCCGCTGCCCGAACTGTGGGGCGCTCGTCTCCCCGGACGCCGAGTGGTGCAACCTGTGTTTCGCGTCGCTGAAGGCGCCGGAACCCGAGATCCCTGCTGCCGCCGAGGCCACCGAGGAGTCGGTGCCGGCGGGAACCGGTCCGTCCCCGGTCTCTGACCTCGTCAAGATCGAGGTCGATATCGAGGAGGTCGAGGACAGCGAGCCTGCCGTGCCCGAGCCCGCCGTGGCCGGTCCGGCGCCGGGCTCGAAGATCGCCGAACGCGAAGCAGCCGAGGAGGAAGCGGCGGCGTCGACCGTCTGGCAGTGCCCCGTCTGCGACGAGGAGAACCCGCTGGAGGCGAACACCTGCATGATGTGCGGGACGCCCTTCGGCCGCCTGTTCGAGGAGCCCGAAGAGAAGCCGACGATGGAGCCCAACCGGGCCGCGATGTTCGGGCTCCTGCCGGGGCTCGGCCACTACAAGCTTGGCCAGGGCGGCGAAGCGTTCGCACGAGCCTTCGCGTTCGCCGGATGCCTCGGGATGGCGCTCCTGTTCCTGCTCTCGGTCTCCGGCAGCGGCACGTCACGGCTGCTGATCCTCTCGCTCTATCTCGTAGCGGTGATCTTCCTCGTCGGGGAATCGGCCATGGAGTGCTACCGGATCGCCTCGGGGGAACCGCAGATGCTCGCGGGCCGGCTCATCATCTGGGGATTCGTGGCGCTGTTCGGTCTGTCTGTTGTCCTCGTCGTCGCGCTCTCCCTCGGTGTCCGGCCCGAAACGTCGACGCCGACGACCGTTCCCGGGCCGCCGCTGTCGGGCGCCTGAGATCGGCCGGAGCGTGCCGGGGAACCGGACTAAGCTAGCCCGATGACGCGAGCCGGAGCCGCCACGCGACGATGAGCGCCCACGCGATCGGGGTCGATGTCGGTGGCACCAAGATCGCCGCCATGCGGGTGAGCGCGGAGGGCAAGATCCTCGCGCGGGAGACCGTCGAGACGCCTGCCTCCGACACCGAGGCCACCCTGGCCGCGACCGAGCAGGTGGCTCGCGCGGTGCTGACCGATGAGGTGGCTGCCGTCGGCGTAGGGGCCGCGGGCATCGTGGACTTCGCGGCGGGCGTCCTGCGTTACGGTCCCAACCTTCCGTGGCGCGAGCTCGGCGTCGTGGAGCGCATCACCCGCGAGATCGGTCTCCCCTGCGTCCTGGACAACGACGCGAACGTTGCGGCATGGGGCGAGTACCGGTTCGGCGCCGGCAAGGGAACCCAGGACATGCTGCTGGTCACGGTGGGAACCGGGATCGGCGGCGGTATCGTGTCCGGCGGCAAGATGTACCGCGGGGCGCATGGGTTCGCGGCCGAGATCGGACACGTGATCGTTGACCCGAACGGGCCGCTATGTGGCTGCGGCAACATCGGGTGCTGGGAGCAGGTCGCGTCCGGCAGCGCGATCCAGCGCGCGGGCCGGGAGGCGGTCCCGGACCATCCCGAGTCGCTCATCTCCAAGCTCGCCGACGGGGATCCCGGGCGCGTCACCGGGCAGGTCGTGACCGAAGCCGCGCAGCAAGATGACGACGTCGCCAAGAGCATCATCCGGGAAGCCGGCCGCCGGCTCGGCCAAGGCATCGCCGGACTCGTGAACATCCTGGATCCAGATGTGGTGGTGGTCGGCGGGGGTGTGGTCGCCGCCGGTGACCTGCTTCTAGACCCTGCGCGCCGGGCGTTCGTCGATGCGATCGAGGCACCCGAGCACAGGCCCGAGGTGCCGCTGCTCGCCGCGACGCTCGGGAACGATGCCGGTGCGGTCGGCGCGGCGGCGATGGCGTTGGACGAACTGGGCCTCGGGTGAAGCTCGGCCTGGTCCTGCCGCTGTACTCGGGCGATGCGGCGCGCGTGATGGACTTCGCAGGGCGCGCGAAGCGGTTCGGCTTCGACGGGCTCTTCGCGTTCGATCACCTCTTCCCGCCGGGCACGTCGGCGGAGCGAGCGAGCCTCGAGGCGTTCACGATGCTCTCGGCGGTCGCGGTTGCCTGCCCCGGGATGACGCTCGGAACGTTGGTGGCTCGGGTGGGAGTCCGCGCGCCGGGGATGCTGGCGAAGATGGCGGCGCAGCTCGATGACATGAGCGGCGGGAAGTTCGTCCTCGGTCTCGGCGCCGGCGACGAGCGGAGCCGGGCAGAGGCCGAGACGTTCGGATTCGAGCACGTCGAGACGCAGGGCGAGCGGTACGAGCTGCTGGCCGACACGGTCCGGGGGGTTCGGGCGCTCCTGCGCGGAGAGACGTGGGCCGGAAGCGACCTGGTTCCGCCGCTCGAGGGTCCACTCGCCCCGCCACCGCAGCGCGCCGGCGGACCGCCCATCTGGATCGGCGGCAAGGGGGACGCGGCGGTGCGGCTGGCTGCCGAACTTGCCGACGGTTGGAATGGCTGGGGCATCGACGTGGAGACGTTCACTGCCCGAGCGGTCGAACTGTCGGTGCAGACGGAGGCAACGGGCCGAAGCGTCGAGCCGAACTGGGGCGGGATCGCCCTGGTGGGAGAGGACCGGCCGAGCGTGGATGCGCTCCTCGAGCGACGGCGGGAGACGGGCCTTACCGACCGCGGCGTGTGGTCGGGAACCGTCGGCGAGTTCCGGGCGTTCCTGCATCGCTTGGAGGTAGCCGGCGCGAGTTGGGCGATCTTCGTTCCCGCGGGCCCGGCCGACCGGATCGAGGTCATCGCGGCGGCGCTGGACCGGGTGCGGCCTTGACGAGCAACAAGGCCATCAAGCGGGCCAAGACCGAGCTCCGCACGCGCATGAAGCAGGTGTGCGAGCAGATCCCGCCGGAAGAGGGCGAACGACTTGCCGGGTTGGTAGCCGACCGGGTGGCCGACCTGTTGAGCGACGTCTCAACCGTCATGACGTTCCTGTCGTTCGGGAACGAGCTGCCGACCGACGGGATCGCGGAGCGGCTGCACGCAGCCGGCAAGCGCCTGGCCGTGCCGCACATCGAGGGCGAGGTCATCGTTCCGCTCGAGTACGCACCCGGCGACCCGGTCGAGGAGGCGGTGTTCGGGATCCGGGAGCCGGCGGCTCACCGGCCCGTTCCGCACGGAGAGATCGGTGCCGTGATCGTCCCGGGACTGGCCTTCGACCAGGACGGTTACCGCGTGGGCTACGGCGGCGGGTTCTACGACCGGCTCCTGCGGTCAGTTCCGGCCGCGGTGCTCCGCGTGGGCATCTGCTTCCGCGAGCAGGTCGTCGATGAGGTCCCGCGCGGCCATCTGGACGAGGCGCTCGATCTGGTGGTCACCGACCGCGAGGTCATCGAGTGCTACCGCGGTGCCGGGGACGCGTAGACTCGCGCTTGCGCCGGAGGCGGCGTTCCCGGTACAAGGGGTTAACGCGAGCTGAGGAGACGATCGAGATGGCACAACCGACACGCACACCGCTACACGAGAGGCTCGAGGCCATGGGCGGTACGTTCGAAGAGGACGGCGGCTGGCTTTGGATCGACACCCTCGGCGATATCCGCAAGGAATACGACGCCGTCCGTGAGGGCGTCGGGGTTTGGGACCTCTCACCGCTGATCAAGTGGGAGTTCAAGGGGCCGCAGGCCGCTGAGGCCGCCAACTTCGTCAACGGCAACGACATCCTGGGCGCCAAGCCCGGCCAGGTGAAGTACGGACCCTTCCTCAACGAGAAGGGCGCGGTCGTCGACGACGGAACCATCTACAAGTTCTCCGACGAGGACCTGCTGGTGATGACCAACGGGGAGGACCACGGACCGTACTGGGACGAGCACCTGTCCGGCCTGGACGTGTCGATCACCAACGTGGCGCGCCGGATGCCGCACCTATCGATCCAGGGACCGAGGTCGCGCGAGATCGTGGCGTCGCTGACGGACGCGGATGTCGCTGGGCTCAAGTACTTCAACTTTATCCCCGAGAAGGTCAAGCTCGGCGGCGCGACGGGCTACCTCGCGCGAACCGGGTTCTCGGGCGAGTTGGGGTTCGAGTTCTTCACGAATCCTGAGGGCATCGGCGGCCTCTTCGACCTGCTGATGGACAAAGGCGTCACCCCCTTCGGCGTGGGGGCGATCTACATCCTGCGCCTGGAAGCCGGACTGCTCATCCCGACGCTGGACTACGATCCGGGGGAAACGAGTCCCTACGACGTCTCGCTCGACCGGTTCGTGCGGATGGACAAGGACGAGTTCCTCGGGCGGCGCGCCCTGGAGCCGGTCGCGCAGGACCCGCCGCGCCGCTACAAGACCTTGAAGGTGGACGGCGACCTGCCCGAGGACGGGGCCGTCGTGATCAAGGACGGCGAGAACGTCGGCGTGTTCCGCTGCGGCGTCGAGAGCTTCGCATTCGGCAACATCGGCGGGGCGATCCTGAACAAGGAGGTCGCCGTGGACGGTGAGACGGTCGAGGTCGATGGGCAGAGAGCGACCGTTCATCCCTGGGGCATCTACGACCCGGAGAAGAAGCGTCCTCGGATGTAGTCGGCGGCGACCCGACGCGACCGTGGGACCCGTTCGGCCGTCGCGACTTGCCTGACCCCTGGTCAGGGGCGGTATAGTGCTGTCCCGTTCCTGAGTGAGGAGTCAAGGTCATGACAGATGCCTGGAAGTCTCCGTTCTACGACAAGCAATCTGAGCTTGGCGCGGAGTGGGAAGAGGACAGCGGCTGGTTGTGGGCGAACAGCTTCGCCGGCGACGAAGGTGGCATCAAGGCGTACGAGGCGGTCCGCGAGGGCGCCGGCGTTTGGGACGTTTCACCCCTGATCAAGTACAAGTTCGAGGGCCCGGACGCGTCCAAGGCGGCCGATTTCATCCAGACGAACAACATCGTGACGCTGAAGGACGGTGGTGTGCGCTACGGCGCGATGCTCGACGACAACGGGATGATGCTCGACGAGGGCACCCTCTACAAGGTCAACGATGGCCGGGTCTGGATCATGATGAACAGCGAAGGCGAGGAGTTCGAGGATCACATCGCCAAGAACACTGCGCAGTTCGACGTCGAGGTGACGAATGAGGCCCGCAACATGCCGAACCTTGCGATCCAGGGGCCACGTGCGCTTGAGGTGACCTCCAAGCTGGCCGATGTCGACATCAGCGGCCTCCGGTACTTCAACTTCATCACCGAGCCGGTCACGTTCGCGGGGGCGCAGGTCATGCTCGCGCGGACCGGGTACTCGGGGGAGAAGGGCTACGAGGTGTTCCTGATGAACCCCGAGGACGGCCCGAAGGTCTACGACGCGGTGCGGAACGAGGGATGCGTGCCGCAGGGTCTCGACGCGGTGCTGATCTACCGGACGGAGTCGGGTCTGTACGTCATCGGCGTCGACTACGAGGCCGGCGAGACGAACCCGTACGACATCTCGTTCGATCCACACATCAAGTTCGACCATGACTTCGTCGGACGCGCGGCCGCCGAGGACCTGTCGAGGAACATCAAACGCCGCTACGTCACGCTCACCGTCGAAGGCGACGCGGAGTCCGAGTACGGCGCGACGGTGACCAAGGCCGGCGCCGAGGTCGGCGTTGCCCCGAGCCCGACGGTCAGCCCCAAGTTCGGTGCGATCACCATGGCGTCGATCGACGAGGAGCTGGCGACCGAGGGCACCGAGGTCGAGGTCGACGGCCGCGCCGCCAAGGTGGCGCCGTTCCCGATCTACGACACCAAGAAGGAGCGCCCCCGCAGCTAGGTTGTGCGGAGGGCGCGGACCACGCAGGGGCGGAGCTTCGGCCCCGCCCTTCGCCGTCTGGAGGCTCCGGTCTAAACCCTGGCTAGAACAAGCCGACGGTGTTGCCGTCCTCGTCGATGTCGATGTCGAGGTACGCAGGGGTCTTGCCGAGGCCGGGCATCCGTTGCATGTCGCCGCACAGCGCCACGACGAAGCCGGCACCGGCGGACGGGACGACGGCGCGGATCGGCAGGCGCCAGCCCTTGGGCCGGCCGCCGAGCAGCGGGTCGTGCGACAGCGATAGGTGCGTCTTGGCCATGCAGACCGGGTACTCGCCGAATCCGAGCTCTTCCATCCGGGCGATGTCCTTCTCGGCCTGCGGCAGGTAGTCGACCCCGTCGGCGCCGTAGATCCGGGTGGCGATCGTCTCGATCTGCTGCTTGATGCTGTCGCCCGGTTGGTTCAGCGGTTCGTAGGTGATGGGGCCGTCGATCGCCTTCACGACCGCCTCGGCGAGTTCGATCGCGCCTTCGCCGCCGTTCGCGAACCCGTCGTTCACGACGACGGACTCGGCCCCGACCTGGGTGGCGAGCTCGCGCACGAGCGCGACCTCCTCGTCGGTATCGGTGGGGAAGCGGTTGATCGAGACGATGCAGCGCAGGTTGAACGCCCGAACCAGCTCGATGTGCGCCTGGAGGTTCTCGGCGCCGGCACGGATCGCGTCGTCGTTCGGCTGGCTGAGCTCCTTGAACGGGATGCCTCCGTGGGACTTCAGGGCCCGGATCGTGGTGACCAGCACGCCGGCGCTGGGCTTGATCCCGGCGGCCCGGCAGACGATGTGACAGAACTTCTCGAACCCGAGGTCGGCGGCGAACCCGGCCTCGGTCACGACGATGTCGCCCAGTTTCATCGCGACGCGGTCCTCGATGATCGAGTTGTTCGCATGGGCGATGTTGCCGAACGGCCCGGCGTGGATCAGCGCCGGCTGTCCTTCGATCGTCTGGACGAGGTTCGGCTTGATCGCTTCCTTGAGGATGACGGTCATCGCGCCGGCCGCGCCCAGCTCCTCGGCGGTGACGGGCTTGCCGTCAGTGGCTGAGGCCACCACGATCGCGCCGAGGCGCTTGCGGAGATCCTGCAGGTCAGAAGACAGCGCGAGGATCGCCATAACCTCGGAGGCCGCGGTGATGACCGTCTCGTTCTGGCGGGGGATGCCGTGGACCTTGCCGCCGAGGCCGATCACCGTGTTGCGCAGCTCCCGCGCGTTCATGTCCATCGTCCTCGGCCACGTGATCGCGTTGATGTCGATGTCGAGTGGGTTGCCCCAGTACAGCGAGCGGTCGATCGCGGAAGCCAGGAGGTTGTGCGCGGTCGTTACGGCGTGGAAGTCGCCGTTGAAGTGCAGGTTGATCTCCTCCATCGGGAGTACCTGCGCGTAGCCGCCGCCGTTGCCACCGCCCTTGATGCCGAACACCGGTCCGAGGGATGGCTCACGCAGCGCGAGCACTACGTTCTGGCCGATCTTGCCGAGGCCCTGGGTCAATGAAAGAGATGTGGTCGTCTTGCCTTCGCCGGCTTTGGTCGGCGTGATGGCGGTGACGATGACGACCTTGGCGTCCGGCCTGTCCTTGAGGCGATCCAGGATGGACAGGTCGATCTTCGCCTTGTATTTGCCGTACTGCTCCAGCTCGTCGTCCTGGATGCCGGCGGCGGCAGCGATCTCGGTGATTGGCTTGAGTACTGCTTCCTGCGCGATCTCCAGTCCGGACTTCATCTGCACCCCTACGCTCCGGCGGGCGGGTGACCCGCGATCCAAGTTTCCTCTCGTGAGGGCGAACGGCGACTCGGCGCGCCAGTATATCGGCGCCTGAGACCTGCCTCAGTCCTGCCCCTGGTTCGGCAGGAGGAACCACAGGAAACCGACCCCGAACAGCCCGGCTCCGGCGACCGCGGCGGCGATCGGGATGCCGAAGAGGATGTCCGTGACCAGGAACACCGCACCGCCGATGGCCAAAGCCAGCATGGTGATCCCCGCGAGCGCGAGGCGGTTCGCCATCAGAAGCAGCCGGTCCTTGTCGTAGCGGCGAAAGCGCATGCGATGGTGGGCCGAGGGCGCCATCAGCAGGACGGCGGAGATCGCCGTGGACAGGAACGTGAGGTAGTAGACCGTGCGTTCGAGCCCCGTCAGGGAGGGGAAACGGCTGGTGAACGGAAGTGTGAGCAAGAACGCGAAGAGGACCGTCACGCCCGGGAGGGCGATCCGGAGTTCGTTCATCAGTTCCAGCAGCTCGCGGTTCAGCCGTTGCCACTCGACTTCCTTGTTCCAGCCTTCCGGCAGGTCCTCGGGGTCGACGCCTTCGGGTCCGTCCATCCCGCCCATCCTGCCACAGGCCTAGACTGGTAGGGATGGCTGAATCCGTCTCCGACCTACGAAGGAACGTTACCGGCGTGCGCGTGGTGGCCTACAACCACGGCGTGTCCTCCGAGCGTCCGGACCGCTTGGCGACCGAGGAACCGATGGAGATCCGCGTCGGAGGACCCGGTCAGGTGGCGGGGCCGATAGCCGTCACGATGCGCACGCCCGGCGGCGATTTCGAGCTGGCCGCGGGGTTCCTGTTCACGGAGGGGCTTGTCGCGGGCCGCGACGCGATCGAGCAGGTCAGCTACTGCGAAGACCTGGACGACGAGGAACAGCTCTACAACGTCGTCACGGTCCGGACGGTGGCACCGTTCGACGCCGAGTCGGTCAAGCGGAACTTCTACGCGACGTCCTCGTGCGGGGTCTGCGGGAAGGCGTCCATCGAGGACGTCGAGGTGCGCTGCAACGCCGTTGCGCCGGGACCGGCTGTGTCGGCGGAGGTGATCCGCGGGTTGCCGGACGCGCTCCGCGACAAACAACGCCTGTTCGACCAGACGGGCGGACTGCATGCGGCTGGGCTGTTCGATGCGTCCGGCGGGCTTCTGTCGCTTCGGGAAGACGTCGGCCGGCACAATGCGGTCGACAAACTGGTCGGCGAGGCGTTGATGGCCGGTCAGGTCCCGCTGTCGGAGCGGGTCCTGCAGGTCAGCGGTCGGGTGTCGTTCGAGATCGTCCAGAAGGCTGCGGTGGCCGGGATCCCGATCGTGAGCGCGGTGAG
>CAZXFL010000015.1:17385-46097 GCA_964640385.1 uncultured Actinomycetes bacterium | reverse complement strand
CTAGCAAGGGCGTTGTGGCGGGCCTGTGAAGGCGTAGGGGTTCCCGGGCTGGATCCGGGGGCGGGTTACCGGGCCGCCTGCGTCAGTCGCCCTTGGGCGATCGCTTCCCGCGGTCCTCCAACCGATCCTCAAGCTCCTGGACCCGCGTACGGAGCTCCTTCAGCTCCCGGCCGGGGGTGTAGGCCTCACCGTCCGGCAGGTCCCGCGCGAGGACCGCGTTCGCCCCGATGAAGCAGCCCTTGCCGACCACGATCGGCCCCAGGACGCATGCCCCGGCCATGATCTCGGTACCGTCGCCGATCTCGGGGAAGCCATCCTCGAACACCCCGTCGAACCAGCCCTTCGCGCTGCCGCCCAGCGTCACCCCGTGCAGGAGCGTCACGTTGCTGCCGACTTTGACTCCGCGGCCGATCACGACGCCGCTCGTGTGGGTCAGCCGCAAACCTCCGCCGATGATCGCGCCGGGATGGATGTCGGCCCCGGTCAGGAACAGGTTGATCCGCCAGATCAGCTCCGCCGGGAACTCGAGCCCCTGGTTCCAGATACGGTGGGAGAGCCGGTAAAGCAGGACGGCGAAGGGTCCCGGACGCGTCAGAACGCGTCCGAGGGCTCGGCCGAGGGTCGGTTTGCCCTCGTGCAGCCCCCGCTTGGAGAAGAGCCGCGCCAGGTCGCCCTTCAGACCGTCGGGATACTGCGTCTCCATGTCACCGGGCATCGAGGAACTCCTCGAGGGCGGCGTCCAGGGTCGGCATGGGTTCCAGCCCCACTGCCGCGGCGTACAGCGAGACCAAGGCAGAGTTCTTCGGCCGCGGCGCCGGCAGGGCGAGCTCGTCCGCCGTCTGCTTCAGCGGTTCCCCCGAGAGGCCGTCGATGGCCTTCACGCGACCGAGCACGTCGAACCACGTCGTCGCCTCCGAACCGGCGAGGTGGTACGTCCCGAAGCGGTGGGTCAGCAGCAGCGGAACGAGCCGCTCGGCCAGATGGCGAACATAGGTCGGCGAGCCGACGCGATCGGCGAGACCACCGACCTGCTCGCCGTCGGCGAGCCGCCGAACGGCACCCGAGAGGTAGTCGCTGCCACCGCCGTAGACGA
Source organism: uncultured Actinomycetes bacterium (assembly GCA_964640385.1). Lineage (GTDB taxonomy): Bacteria > Actinomycetota > UBA4738 > UBA4738 > JBBDHU01 > JBBDIK01. The sequence continues at coordinate 45,004 of CAZXFL010000015.1, read as the reverse complement.
ACCCCGTCCGGACGAGGAAGTGCTCGGGCAGCAGCGCTCGCGCGAAGGTCTCACCCGCCAGCTTGCTCCGGGCGTACGTGGACAGCGGGTTCGGCCTGTCCAGCTCGTCGTATGGGGTACCCTTCTCCCCGTCGAAGACGTAGTCGGTCGAGACGTGCAGGAGCATCCCGCCGCACGCGCGCGCGGCCAGAGCGAGACTCTGTACCGCGAGGCCGTTCGCGCGGAACGCCAGCTCGGGCTCCGTCTCGCAGCGGTCCACCGCCGTCATCGCCGCCAGGTTCAGGACGGCGTCGGGACGGAGGGGAACCACCGTCTGAATGACGGCGTCGTGATTGCCGATATCGAGCTGCTCATGGGTCAAGGCCACCACGTCGTGGTGCCGCGGAACGACGTCCAGGAACGCCCGCCCCAATCCTCCGCCCGCCCCCGTGACCAGCAACCGCATCTACGACACCGCCGCCAGCATGTTCGCGACCCAGTCGCGATGATCGCGGTACCACTCGACCGTTTCGCGGAGGCCGTCGTCGAAAGCGACCGATGGCTTCCAGCCGAGCCCCTCCAACCGGTCCGAGCGGATCCCGTATCGGAAATCGTGCCCCGGGCGATCCTCGACGAACGTCACCAACGACGCCGGCGCCCCGGCAAGTTCGCAGACGCGCCGGGCAAGTTCCACGTTCTCCAGCTCGGTGCCCGCTCCGATGTTGTAGACGACGCCGGGCTCCCCGGCATCCAGCACTTCGAGGCATCCCGCTACCCAGTCGCTCACGTGGAGCCACTCCCGCAGGTTGGTGCCGTCGCCGTACACCGGGAGCGGACGGCCGTCTAAGGCCGCGAGCGTGTAGGTCGGGATCCCCTTCTCCGGATGCTGGCGCGGACCATACGCGTTCGTCCCCCGCACCACGGTCACGTTCGCGCCGTAGGTCACGTGATACGCGCGACAGAGCAGGTCCGCGCCCGCCTTGCTCGCCGCGTACGGACTCCGCGGACGTAGCGCGTCATCCTCGGAGAAGGATCCGCCGCCGGGGTCGCCGGCTCCATAGACCTCATCGGTCGAGACCATCAGCATCGGGGTCCCCGTCTCCCGGCACGCCTCGAGCATGACCTGGGTCCCGATGACGTTGGTTTGCAGGAACTCCTGCGGTCCCGTGATGGAACGATCGACGTGCGTCTCGGCCGCGGCGTGGATCGCGTGGTCCGCCACGGCAACGAGCGAGGCGACGATCCCCGGGTCCGTGACGTCGCCACGGACGAACGTGAACCGCTCGTCGGGCTCGTGAGCCGCAAGGTTCGCGAGTGTCCCGGCGTAGGTCAGCTTGTCGAGGACGGTGACCCTGGTGCCGGCGTGCTCGAGGAGCAGGTCGACCAGATGGGACCCGATGAACCCCGCTCCCCCGGTGACGAGGACGTGGCGGTCGGTGCTCACTGGAAGACGATGTCCCAGTCGTAGGGGATGTCCGGCGTATCCCACGGCTTGCGATGCTCGTCCGGCTCCGCGTAGTTGTAGGTCTCGCTGGGGATGTTGATGACGATCGATTCCTCCGTCGAGATGCCCTTCCATCCGTGGTACACGCCGGCGGGAACTTGGACCAGCAGCGGGTTGTGCTCGCCGACGAAGAACTCGTTGACGACGCCCTTGGTCGGCGAGCCCTCGCGGTCGTCGTAGAGGACAAGCTTAATCATCCCGCGGACGCACGTGACGTTGTCGTCCTGCACCTCGTGGAAGTGCCAGGCCTTCACGACACCCGGGTAGTTCGTGGTCATGTAGACCTGTCCGAACCGCTTGAACCCGTCGTCGTCGGCCCGCAGGATCTCCATCAGACGACCCCGTTCATCGGGGACCACCTTCAGGGACTTCGTCCAGACGCCGTCGATGTGCTCAGCCATGGCGCGAGTCTATCCGAACCCCTCAGCCGGCCTCGATGCGACCGTGGTCACCGACGACCAGGCGCAGGTCGGTGGTGGCGGCACCGGCGGGACGGCGAACCTCGACCCCGTTGCCGAGCAGCGAATCAACCAGACGCCGGACGCCCTCGATCGCACAACCGTCCATCACCACGGACGAGACGACCTCGCAGTCGCGCACCGAGCAGCCGGCCGCGATCGACGCGTTCGGCCCGATGATCGAATCCTCGACCACCGCGCCGGACCCGATCACGGCAGGGCCTCGGATCTCACTGCGGACGACCTTGGCGCCGCGCTCCACGACCACCTCCCCGGAGAGCTGCGAGGCAGCATCGACGTCGCCGTCGACGCGGCCCGACTGCAACGAGAGCATCATCTCGTTGGCTTCGAGCAGATCCTCGGGACGCCCCGTGTCCTTCCACCACCCGGTGACCATCTCCGCACGCACGTTCTTCCCGTTGTCGACGAGCCACTGGATCGCGTCGGTGATCTCGAGTTCGCCGCGGTCCGAGGGAGCGATCGCGTTCACCGCGTCGAAGACGGAGTCGTCGAACAGGTACACCCCGACGAGGGCGAGATCCGAGACATGCTCCGACGGCTTCTCGATCAAACGGGTGACGCGGTCGCCCTCGAGGACCGCCACACCGAACCGCTCGGGCTCGGGCACCCTGATCAGCAGGATCTGCGCGTCCGGACCGTGCCGCTCGAACTCCCGGACGAATCGCGTCACGCCCTCGAGCAGGACGTTGTCGCCCAGGTACATCACGAAGGGCTCGCCCCGCAGAAACGGCTCGGCGATCTTGACGGCATGCGCGAGACCGAGTGGCGCCTCCTGCGGGATGTAGGTGACATCCACGCCCCACGCGGACCCATCGCCGACGGCCGCCTCGATCTCGGGAGCCGTGGAGCCCGTCACGATCCCGACCTCCCGGATGCCGGCGTCGCGGATCGCCTCGAGCCCGTAAAACAGGATGGGCTTGTTCGCGATCGGGATGAGCTGCTTGGCGTTGGTGTGCGTGATGGGGCGGAGCCGCGACCCCTCACCACCGGCCAGGATCAGCGCCCTCATGTGAACGGACACTTCTCTTCGACGGTCGGCGCCTTGCCTTCGCCCGGGTCGTGGTACTCGTACGTGGCGTCCACCACGACCCCGACATCCGTGTCCTCGGGGAGCTGCCCCGCCTCCGCAGCCCTGATCTTCACCCCGGGAACGTATCCCGCGAGTACCTGCGCCTTCTCCTTCTGACCCGGCGCGTACAGGATGGCGCTCCCCTCACCCGCCAGATCGCCGGCCGGCTCGGCGCCGGTCGCCAGCATCTTGAACCCGGCATTGGAGAGCTGTGCCGTGTACACGTCGTCCTGCGCGTGACCCTCCGAGGCATCGTCGAAGACGCGGACCGCGATCTCGGCCGGCGACGGGGGCTGGTAGGCCAACGAGGTTCCGAGGTCACCGAGTGGCTCCCCGGCTCGGAGCTTGGCCAGGAACGTGCGCCCATCCGGGGTCAGCAGCAGGTGGATGTTCTGCGCGTCCAGCTCGGTCGGGACCGTCCGGAAATCCGCGTTCCCGCTGGCCACTCCTTGCATGTTCTTGGCGAGGTCCACCACGTCCAGCGCATCGAGCTCGTCGTCGGTCGTCACCTGCCTGGTCACCGCATCGACGATCTCCGGGAGGCGGGGAACCATCGCGGGTGAGAGCATCTTGTTGAGCAGCGCCCGCATGAACTGTTGCTGGCGGGAGATCCGCGCATAGTCGGAGATGCAATCCTTCCGGCCACCGGCCACGACGTAGCGCGCACGGACTAGTGCGAGCGCCGTGTCGCCGTCGAGCTCGTGGCATCCTTCCTTCAGGTCAAGCCCGGAACCCTGGTTCTCCGGTCCTTCGCCGAACGCCTGCGGATCGTCCTTCAGCGAAACCGGCGTGCAGTACGGAACTTCGCCGACGGCGTCGACCACGGCCTTGAACGCCTCCAGGTCCACGACGATGACGTGGTTGACCCGCAGACCGGTGAGGCTGCTAACGGTCTGCGCCGAGAGAGACATCGCGCCTGCGATCCCACGTCCGTTCTCCGCGCCGATCGTGAACGCCGCATTGATAAGGTCCTTGCCATGACCGGGGATGTTGACGACCAGGTCACGCGGGAAATTGATGATGGTCGCCTCGCGGGTTTCGGCATCGACGTGAACGAGGATGATCGTGTCCGAGCGGAACCCACCCCCGAGTTCCGCGTCGGATTGGAACCCCCTCTGGTCCTTGGCCGATAGGCCGGATCGCGAGTCGCTGCCGAGCACGAGGTAGTTGCATGCGTCCTTGAAGCACGGCCCGCCGACCACAGGCGTCGCGCTCCCCGGAGCGGGAGTGGTGCCTCCCGTATCGGTCGCCAGTGCGATGCCGGTGTCGCCCAGCTTGCCCTGCACGTAGACCGTTGCTGCGAGCGCCCCCGCGCTCGCGAGGCCGATGAGCAACGCCAGTGATGCCACGAAAGCGACGGCGGCGCGACGGAACCGTCCGGAGCCGGGTTGAGTCTGCGTCATGAGGCTCAACGATACCCGTGCGAGCGCGGGCCGGAGCGGACGACCAAGTGACGTTCCTGTGGAGACAGACCTAGGCGGGGTCCGGCAGGAAGACCCGGAAGGAGGCTCCCCCGCCTTCGCGATCCTCGACGCCGGCCGTCCCGCCGTGCAGCTCGGCGAACCGGGCAACGAGCGACAATCCGATCCCCGCGCCCCCGTCGCTGCTGTCCCCGCGCATGAACGGCTCGAAGATCGTGGTCTTCAGTTCGTCGCTTACCCCCGGGCCCCGGTCCTCGACCAGCAAGGCGACGCCGTCATCGGTGCGATCGACGCGGATATCCACCTGCGTGCCGGGCGGCGTGTGGCGCAGGGCGTTGCGGATGAGGTTCTCGACGATGCGCTCCACCCGGGCGGCGTCGAGGGACGCCGTCGCTGGCTCCCTCGGCCCGACTCTCACGCGGAGCGAGGCCTCCGCTTCTGCGCCCACCTCCCGGTCGCGCGCCAGCTCCGCCGCGACGCCGCGGACCAGCCCCGATGGGCCGATGGGCCGGGATGGGATCGGGCGCCCCGGAAGCCTAGACATCCCTGAGTCGCGCGTCAGGAGCCTTGCGCGGCAAGACGCTCCCGGGCGGTTTTCCCGGGGTCAGACGCTGGCGGCCGAGCGGGAGAGCTCCCCAACGATGTCGGCCACGAACTGCTTCGCGTCCCCGAAGAGCATCATCGTGTTCTCGTTGTAGTAGAGCGGGTTGTCGATCCCGGCGAACCCCGGGCTCATGGAACGCTTGATCACCATGACCGTGCCGGCCTTGTCGACATCGAGCACCGGCATCCCGTAGATGGGGCTCGACTCGTCGGTGCGCGCCGCCGGGTTGGTGACGTCGTTCGCCCCGATCACGAGAGCGACGTCCGCCTGCGGGAACTCGGGATTGACCTCGTCCATCTCTTTGAGTTGGTCGTATGGGACATCGGCTTCGGCAAGCAGCACGTTCATGTGACCCGGCATGCGGCCGGCGACCGGATGGATGGCGAACAGGACCTCGGTGCCGTTCTTGGTCAACAGGTCCGCGAGTTCGCGCACCTTGTGCTGGGCCTGCGCGACCGCCATGCCGTACCCGGGAGCGATGATGACCTTGCGCGCGGCCTCCAAGACCATGGCCGCTTCGTCGGCGGACGCGCTCCGCACGATCCGGTCGTCATCTTCGTCCGGCCCGGCGCTCGCCGTCACCTGACCGAACGCGCCGAAGAGCACATTGGTGAACGAACGGTTCATCGCGCGGCACATGATCACCGAGAGGACGAAGCCCGACGCGCCGTCGAGTGCACCGGCGACGATCAGAAGCGGGTTGCCGAGGACGAACCCCATGGCTGCGCCAGCCAGTCCGGCGTAGGAGTTCAGCAGCGAGATCACGGTCGGCATGTCAGCACCGCCGATCGGGATGATCAGCAGCACGCCGAACAGAAGGCCACCGACGATCAGGACCGGGAAGAGCCAGGTCTGCGTCGGGTCGACGATCAACCAGACCAGCGCGAGGATCGCGATGCCCATCAGCGTGAAATTGACGGCGTTCTGGCCCTTGTAGGTGATCGGCCGTTGCGGCAGGACCCCTTGGAGCTTGCCGAAGGCCATCAGCGAACCGGTGAAGGTCAGGAACCCGAGGAGGACCTCGAATCCGAGCGCGCCCATCGTGAACGCCGACACGTGACGGCCCTCGCCCACCGCGAGGTAGTACTCGGAGGTCCCGACCAGCGCAGCGGCCAGCGCGCCGAACGCGTGCGAGAGCGCGATCCGCTGAGGCATCGCGGTCATGGGCATGAAGATCGCCATCGGCGCGCCGATCGCGGTTCCCAGGAGCAGGGCCGCGAGGATCCAGCCCAGGTTCGCCGGCGGCCAGATGGCGAAGATCGTGGACACGACCGCGATCGCCATGCCGATCTCGCCGGCCAGCACGCCCCGGCGCGCTGTCGCCGGGGCACTCAGCCACTTCAGCGACAGCACGAACAGGATGGCTGCGATGAGATAGGCGAGCTGGACGGCGGCCGTCATCGGCCGGCCTTCTTCGGCTCGGGCTTCTTGAACATCCGCAGCATCCGGTCGGTGATCCAGAAGCCGCCGACCACGTTGATGGTCGAGGCGACGATCGCGATCGCGCCGAGCACGGTAGCCAGGGTCGAGTCGGCGGTCGCGACGATGGTGATGGACCCGACCAGCGCGATGCCCGACAGGGCGTTGGTCAGCGACATCAGCGGCGTGTGCAACATCTGCGGAACGCGACGGATGACCTCGAAGCCGACGAACCCGGCGAGCACCAACACGAACAGGCCGGAGATGAGGTCCATGGAATGCCCTTCCATCCCCTACCCCTCCTGGGCGGTCGCGGCTTCCGGCTCCGCCGCAGGCGTCTCGAGCGGTTCCAGTCCGAAGGCCTGTCGAACCCTCGGGTGGACGATCTGTCCCCCGCGGGTCACGAGGGTCTCGCGTGTGATCTCGTCTTCCAGGTCAACCAGCGGCTCCTCCTTCGCCAGGTGTAGGAGGAACGTGCTGATGTTCTTCGCGTACATCTGGCTGGCGTCGTGGGGGACGGTCGTCGGCAGGTTCGGGATGCCGATGACGGTGACGCCGTCGATCTCGACGGTCTCACCGGGAACGGTCGCCTCGCAGTTGCCGCCCTGTTCGGCCGCAAGGTCCACGACCACCGACCCTGGGGCCATCCCCTCGACCATCTCCTTGGTCACGATGACCGGGGCGCGCTTGCCGGGAACGAGCGCCGTGGTGATGATGCAGTCGTTCGCCGCGATCACCTTGGCCATCGCCTCGCGCTGCGCCTTGAGGAACTCCTCGCTCTGTTCCTTGGCGTAGCCACCTTCGCCCTGAGCCTCGCTCGTGTCGATGTCCAGTTCGACGAACCGCGCGCCGAGGCTCTCGACCTGCTCCTTGGCCTCCGGCCGGACGTCGTAACCCTCGACGACCGCGCCAAGACGCCGCGCGGTAGCGATCGCCTGCAGTCCCGCGACGCCGGCACCGATGACCAGCACCTTCGCCGGCGCGATCGTGCCGGCGGCGGTCGTCATCATCGGGAACACCTTCGGGAGCGTCTCGGCCATCAGCAGCACGCCCTTGTAGCCGGCGATCGAGGCCTGGGAGGAGAGCGCGTCCATGCTCTGTGCGCGGGTGATGCGCGGCATCAGCTCTATGCCGAAGAGGGTCGCGCCCCTTTCGGCGACCTCGCGCAGGATCTTGGGGGCCGCAAGGGCGTTCGCGAAGCCGATCACGATCTTGTCGCCGCGGATGCGGCTCAGGTCGTCGCGCCCCGACTCGGGCGCGGCTCCGGGGGTCTGGACCTGGAGCACCGCGTCGGCGGCGAACGCCTCGTCCCGCGACGCGACGATCATCGCGCCCTTGTCGCGATAGGCCTCGTCCGGATACCCGGCTTCGGCCCCCGCACCCGACTCGACGCGAACCTGGATATCCGCCTTCGCCAGGGCCGCCACGACGCTCGGGGTCACCGCGACCCGCCGCTCTCCGGGAGAGGTCTCGCGGGGTACGCCGACGGTCTTCACGGCGTGGAACGGTACCACCCGCGACCAGCGGTTCGCCAAGGCTCGAGAGCGCCGAACTGACAGGATCATGGGCATGCCGAACGAGCGGACGGAGCGGGAACCGTGGCTCATCGAGGATGTTGCCCTACACGGTGTCGAGAGCCTAGCTGGGCTGGGACTGCGGACCCGCCTCGAGAACTACGCGGACGATGGCGACCCGGAAGCGTTCCGCGCCGACGCCGCCGAGGCGTTCGACGCGGCTGTCATCGCCGGCGAGATGGACGGGCGCGGGACGCGCTACCGCTGGGTGATCGAGGGTCGGGAACCCATCGCCTACCCAAGACGGACGAGGACCCGATCCGCGGCGGCTGCGACCCTGGCATCCCTGGCCGAGGACTGCACTTGCACCGCCTCTACGTCCTGGCGTCATGGCAAGGTCAAGGCGTCGGTCGGGCATCGCTCGACGACACGGTTGCGTATGCGCGGCGAGACGGTCGTTCGTTCGTCTGGCTCTGTGTCTGGGACCAGAACCTGCCCGCGATCGCCTTCTACGCGCACGTAGGGCTGCGACCGTTCGGCGAGCACACCTGGGAAGTCGGCGGCAAGACCCTTCGCGACGTGATCCTCTACCTGGACCTCCGCTAACCCCCGAGCTACCGGAGGCGATCGCGGAGGACCATCTGGAGGATGCCGCCGTTGCGCAGGTAGTCCATCTCGGAGGGGCCATCCACCCGGACCAGCGCGCGGAACTGGAACTCGTTGCCTTCGGCGCGCCGTACCTGCACGGTCACGTCCCCGCGAGGTGCGACCTGCCCCGCGACGTCGCGGATCGTGAACGTCTCGGTCCCGGTCAGGCCGAGCGACGCGGCCGACTCGCCATCGGCGAACTGCAACGGCAGCACGCCCATCCCGACCAGGTTGCTGCGGTGGATCCGCTCGTAGGTCTCCGCCAGCACGAACCGGACCCCGAGCAGCGCCGGGCCCTTCGCCGCCCAATCGCGCGAACTCCCCGACCCGTACTCCTTGCCGGCGATCACCAGCAGTGGAACGCCGTCCTCGCGGTAGCGCTGCGCGGCGTCGTGGACGCTCATCTGCACCCCGTCGGGAAGGTGAACGGTCCACGGACCCTCGGTCTCGGGCGCGAGCTGGTTGCGAAGCCGGATGTTGGCGAAGGTCCCCCGCAGCATCACCTCGTGGTTCCCGCGCCGCGCGCCGTAGCTGTTGAAGTCGCGCGGCTCGACACCGTGCTCCTGCAGGTACCGCCCCGCGGGCGAGTCCGCCTTGATCGCGCCCGCCGGCGAGATGTGGTCGGTGGTCACCGAGTCCCCCACCATCACCAGGCACCTAGCATCGAGGATGTCCTCGATCGGCGGCATCTCGTCCGCCAAACCCACGAAGAACGGCGGCTCCTGCACGTAGGTCGACGCCGGATCCCAGTCGTAGAGCGCGCCTTCGGGTGAGGGCAACGCCTTCCACCGTTCGTCGCCTTCGTAGATCGCGGCGTATTGGACGTCGAACTGCTCCGCCGTCACCGCTTGCAGGACCGCCGCACGCACCTCGTCGGGGGACGGCCATACGTCACGCAGGTACACCGGCGTTCCGTCCGGCGCCGTCCCGAGCGGGTCGGTCGTCAGGTCCAGGTCCACGCGGCCGGCCAACCCGTACGCCACGCACAAGGGCGGCGACGCGAGGTAGCTGGCGCGCACCAGCGGATGGATCCGCCCCTCGAAGTTACGGTTCCCCGACAGGACCGCGACGACGACCAGATCGTCCTCCTCCACCGCGCGCGTCACATCGTCCGGCAGCGGGCCGGAGTTCCCGATGCAGGTCGTGCAGCCGTAGCCGACGAGGTCGAACCCCAGCTTTTCCAGGTACGGCGTGAGTCCGGCGCGATCCAGGTAGTCGGTGACCACCCGAGAACCCGGGGCGAGCGAGGTCTTGACCCACGGCCGGGTCTGCAGCCCGGCCTCGACCGCCTTCTTGGCCAGCAGGCCCGCAGCAAGCATCACCGACGGGTTCGACGTGTTGGTGCAGCTCGTGATCGATGCGATCGCGACGGAGCCGTGGCCGAGCTGGTTCGACGCAGCAGGCGCATCGGCCACATTGCCCGCCGGTTCGGCAGCGATCGCGAGCCCGTCGGTGTCGCCCTCGTCCTCCATCCGTTCGAGTTCGAGTCGGTCGACAGCGTCCTCCTCGAGATGCTCGCGGAACGCCGCCACGAACGAGTCCCATACGTCCGGAAGCGCGACGCGGTCCTGGGGGCGGCGCGGACCGGCGAGGCTCGGCTCGATGGCAGCCAGGTCCAGCCGCAGCGTCTCGCTGAAGGCGGGCGCCAGATCCCCGTCGGACCGGAACAGCTCTTGCTCCTTCGTATAGCGCTCGACCAGGTCGGTCACGTCGCCGCGCCCCGTCCCGCGCAGGTAGCGCAGCGTTTCCGCATCGACCGGGAAGTAGGCGGACGTGGCGCCATACTCGGGACACATATTCGCGAGGGTCGCCCGGTCAGCCAGCGACAGCGACGACAGTCCGTCACCGAAGAACTCCACGAACGACCCGACGACGCCGTGTGCCCGCAGCATCTGCGTGAGCGTCAGCACCAGGTCGGTGGCGGTCGTTCCCGGCGGAAGCACACCGGTGACCTCGACGCCGACCACCACCGGCCAGGGCAAGAACATCGGCTGGCCGAGCATCGCCGCCTCGGCCTCGATCCCGCCGACCCCCCAACCCAGGCATCCCAGCCCGTTGATCATCGTCGTGTGTGAGTCCGTGCCCACCAGCGTGTCGGGGACGGCGACGTCGTCCGGTGTGACCCGCACGACGCGGCCGAGGTGCTCGAGGTTGACCTGGTGCACGATGCCACGCCCGGGCGGCACCACTGTGAAGCCGTCGAACGCCTGCTGCGCCCAGCGGAGCAACGCGTACCGCTCGCCGTTGCGGCGGTACTCGTGCTCGATGTTGGCGGCGTAGGCCTCGGACGACCCGAACAGATCCACCTGGACCGAGTGATCGATGACCAGGTCGACCGGTACCAGCGGGTTCATCGCCGCGGCGTCCCCTCCGGCCCGTTGCACCGCCGACCGCATCGCCGCTAGATCCACGACCGCCGGAACGCCCGTGAAGTCCTGCATGAGAACGCGAGCAGGCATGAACGCGATGTCGGTTTCGTTGCGCTCCGGCCAACGGGCGAGCCCCAGCACGTCGGCATCCTGCACGTCACGGGTTCCCGCGCGCCGGAGCAGGTTCTCGAGCAGGATCTTGACCGTGTGCGGGAGGCGCTCGACCGAGTCTCCGACGCTCGGGGGGAGGGTGCGCAGCCGGTAGATCCCCATCACTCCGGCATCCGTCGTCAACTCAGCACGGGCGCCACCCGCGAGTTCGCTGCTCATCCGGGAGGCCCCCACGCGTTCGTCATGCCCCGATGCTAACGGCTCTGCCCGCGCCTCCCCGAGTTGTGGAGATTCCGCAACGCGGAGGGGTCGTGGCCGCCGCGCCTAGCACTCGCCTGGCACTATGGAGAGCACCTCCCACCCGCCGGCCCGAACCTCGCGCCTACCGGCAACGTATCCATACCGAGCCACAGGCCCTTCTCCCGCCGGGCCCACGAGAGGGAAGACGCATCCGATGACCGATACCGACCTGAGCCTCTACACCGACGCGGCCGACCGCGCCCACATGGTGCGCAAGGTGCTGCACCGCGGAGCGGTGAGTGTCCACGAGGTCCCGATCCGGACGAAGACCGGAGACGTCCGGCGGGCGAGCTTCTCGGCCCACGTGGTCGGCGTCGACTCGACCGTCCATCTGTTCGCCGCCGCCCGGGACATCACCGACCGCTCAGAGGCGCGCGAGGGGATCGCCTGGGAAGTCGCCAGACTCCGCAAGCAGGCCGCAGGCCATGAGCGGCTCATCCAGCGGCTCATCGAGACGCACGACCTCGACGAACGCCGCCGACTGGCGGAGACCGTCGTCGGTGCCGGAGCCGAGCACGCGTGCTGCTCGCCGGAGGGCGAAGCGTCGGCCAACTGAGCCTGCGGAAGGCCGGAAGCTACGCCAACGCCACCGCACTGCGCCGGCGCCCGACCGACCGGACCTCGATCGACGCCGGGAACTGGTCCTTGATCTGCTCCGAGTGCGTGATCACGAACAGCTGATGGAACCGGTCCGAGAGCCGACCCAGCACCTGCACCATCAGATCCTTGTGTTCGGCGTCCAGGGAGCCAAGCACCTCATCGAGCACCATCATCCCGACGTCGGCGCCGGAGACCCGTGACAGGTGCAAGGAGATCGCGACGCGCAGGGCCAGATTCGCGAGGTCCGTCTCGGAGCCCGAGAACCGGTCGATGTCGAAGTACTGCTCGCCGTCCGCGATCTTGATCGTCAGCGACTCTTCGTCGATCTTGAGGTCGTCGTAGCCGTGGGCGGTCAGCTCCCGGAAGAGCGCCTCGGCCTCGCGCGAGAGTTCCGGCCCCACGCGGGCCACCAGATGATCGCGGAACCCGTCGAGCAGGATGCTGAGGCGTTCCCCGTACCGGGCCTCGTCCCGGAGCGCCTCGACACGCGCCGCCGTCTCCTTCGCCTGCGTGACCTCGCCCTGGAGCCGGCTGACTACCGACCGGACCTCGGCGTGCGAAGCGGCGGCCGCTCGGTCGGCCGTCTCGGCCTGAGCCACCGCTGCATCGGCATCCCTGAGCGCAGCCGCCGCCGCGGCGTGGGCTTCGGCATCGAACGAGAGCTCCTCCGAGCGAGCGACGAGCTGCTCCAGCTGCGTGGTGGTTCGCGCGAGCTGCTCCTCGACACCCGAGAGGTCTCCTTGCGCTTCCTTCCGGCGCCGCTGCTCGACGCCGAGCTCGGCGATCCGCTTCCCCAGCTCCTTCGCCAGCCGAACCTGGTCGCGCAAGATCTCGAGATCGGGCGTGCTCCCTTCGAACGGCTCCGCGAGTTCGGCCGCAGACGCACGCAACTCCTCGAGCTGCGCCAAGACCTGGGCGCGTTCCGCGCCGGCCGTTCGGGCCGCCTCCGCGACCCGCTCGGCACGCTCCAATTCCTTCCCGCACCTCGCGTGCAGCTTCTCGGCGGCGCTCGACGCCTTCGTGGCCTCCGCCGACGCCTTCTTCGCGGCAGCGATCTCTTGCTTGCAGTGCTTCACGTAACCGGCGAACCCGTCGCCCAGCTCACGCCCGCAGGTGGGACACGGCTGCGTCGGATCCGCCTCCGCAGCCCGTTCCAGCCGCTCCTGCGCCGCATCGAGCGCGTCGGCCTCCCGGTCGCCCGCAGCCTGGGCCTTCGCGAGTGCCTTCCCCGCGTCCCTCTCGGCGGCCTGCGCCTGCTTCAACGCCACCGCAGCCTCCTCCCCATCGGCATCCGGAAGGCGCGCCAAGCGCCCCTCGAGCTTGGCCAGCCGGGCCGTGACCTCCACGAGCCGATCGGCGGTCCGGAGCCGCTCTTCCGCGTCCGACAGGGACGCCAGTTCCCCCTCCAGGACGGGCACCTGCTCCAGGTCGGCGGCCAGCTGCTCGATGCGCGACGCAAGTTCGTCGCGGCGGACCATGAGCCCGTCGCGCTCCTGCGTCTTGGCGTTCAGTTCCACGACCAGCTTCTCGGCCTGCTCGCGAACGGCGTCGATCCGTTCGAACTCGGCTCTCGCCGCGGTAGCGGCAGCCCGAGCGGCCGTCAGCGACGCGGCCGAGTCTTTCACCGCCGCATCGGCAACTTCGAGCGCGGAGGTCTGGTCCGCGAGCACCGCCTCCATCGCCGGCACATCCGCCACCGCGGTCGTGAGCTGTTCCGCGCTCTGCTTCTGGGCCCGCGCGCCCTTGCGGGCGGCCGTACGGGCGTCGTCGACCGGGCGGATACCGAGCAGCCGCAGCACCATCTCCTTGCGCTTGGAGGACGTCACGTCCGAGAACGCGTCCAACTGCTTCTGCTCCGCGAACACCGATGCACGGAAGACCTGTTGATCCATCCGCAGCAGTTTGCGGATCTCCGCGTCGACCTCCGTGACCCCGGCGGCAAGTTGCAGCTCCCCGACGAACAGCTCGGCGTTGGTCGCGTGGTTCTTCCCCCGGATCGAGCGCCGGACCTCGTAGGAACTGCCGCCGTGATCGAACACCAAGCGCACCTCGCAGTCGGTCAACAGCCCCTGCGTCCGGATCTCGTTCTTGGCCGTCCGAGCTTTGCCGTAGAGCGCGAACATGATCGACTCCATCAGCGTCGACTTGCCCGACCCGTTCGGACCGAAGATGCCGATGACACGAGCCGGCAGTTCAAGGTCGACCTCTTCGAAGACCCGGTAGTTGCGGAGCGAGAGTTCGCGGATGTTCATACGGTGTCCCCGCGCGCATCCTCGAGGAGCCGGCGCCCCGCTTCGACGACCCGGTCGCGGTCCAAACCCGTGAGGTCCTGCGTCTCGACGTAGGTGGCCCATTCGGCTTCGAGCGAGCCGATCTCGGGTCCCCCTTGCACGGCGAATGCCTCCGGCCCGAAATCGGCCTCGGCCTGCACGTGAACGGCTCCCGGCACGACCTCGGCGAACTCCTCCTTCGGGATCTGCCGGAATGCAGCGGGGTCGACCTCGTTCAGGAACACCCGGACGACGGCGCCGTCGGGCACCTCCGTCGTGATCTGGGCGACGGCAGACACGATCTCGCCGGCACCGAGTCCGGCCGTCGCCACGCCGAACGTGACCAAGGGCCGCTCGCCCGGGTTCGGGACGTGCTCGACCGTTCCGGCGTCGGTGTCCAGGAGCACCAGCCCCTTCGGGCCCGACCCCGACGGCACGTCGGCGAACGTGAAGGAATCGGTCGATCCCCCGTACCACGTTCGCTTCGAAACATTCTGGAAGACATGGTAGTGGCCGAGCAGGACCTGATCGAAACGCTTGTCGAACGCCCCCTCCTCCAATTCCAGTTCGTTGATGTCGCGCCACTCGCGGGACGGTAGGGAAGTGAGGGCGACGTGCGCGAGCAGCACGTTGACCGCATCGGTCCGGATCTCATCGCCTGCCCGCTGTAACTGCTCCCGGAAGTCGGCGACCGTCAGCGTCTGGGGCACCGCGTGGATCCTCGCGCCTGCGAGGTCGACCGACCGCGCCTGCAGGTTCCATGCGAACGCCACGTTCGGGAAGATCTCCTCGAGCGCCGCGTACGGCGAGCCGGTCCCCCGCACCCGCGGTGTGTCGTGGTTGCCCGAGATCGCGACGCCTTCCAGTCCCGCCGCGTTCAACTCCTTCAGCCCGACGAGCACCTTCGAGAAGGTGCGGTAGGTGGGCCGGGCGTGATCGAACATATCCCCGAGCAACAGGAACCCGTCGGGCTCCAGCTCGATCGTCGTTCGGACGGCCCAGGCGAACGACCGGAGGAAGTCCTCTTCCCGGAGGTTGCGACCCTGATCGTCACGTAGGTGCGCGAGGTGCGAGCGGCCCAGGTGCGCGTCGCCGAACGCGACCAGCCGCGCCACTAGTCGGCGAACCCCGCGCCCGCGTCCTCCGGGCGGTCGGGTAGCGGTGCAGGGCCTTTCACCGACTTCAAGTAGTCCTCGTACAGGAACACGTGCGCCGGAAGGGCGAACGGCGCCTCCAGGTTCGTCACGATCGCCTCGCCGGGCATCAGCGTCTGGATCTCCGGCCCGAGGTCCGAGATGTCCTGCTTGGAGGATCCGCGCAGTATGTTCCGGTCTTTCTCGTCTGCGAGTCCCAGGATGAAGAACGTGTTGAACTGCGAGAGCAGCTCATCGTCGATCAGCTTCGGCTGCTGCGAGACCGCGCACAGCCCGACCTTGAACTTACGGCCCTCACGTGCGACCCGCGGGAACACGTTCTCGTCCGAACGCTTCACCTTGGAGAGCACCCGCTGCGCCTCCTCGAGCGCGACCAGCGTCGGAGGCAGTTGCGCGAACCGCTCGCGGTCGTCGAGGTAGAAGCCGGCGTAGGTCTCGAGCACCCGACGCGTGATCACCGACGCGACCAGGATCTCCTCCATCGAGGAGAGCCCCGACGTGTCGACCAGGACCGAGTAGCCGTTCATCAACTCGTCGACGATCCGCTCGGACAGTGACGGCTGGGACGGGTCGCGGCTGATGCACGGCATCGCCAGGATCCGCTGCGCCCGGCGCTGGATCACCTGCACGGTCGACGTCGCCACGCCGAGATCCTCCGCCAGCGACTGTGCGTCCTGTTCCTCGCCCGCCTTCACGATCCACTCGTCGCCGAAGAAGCGGACCAGCCGCCAGATCGCGTCCTCCTGCGCATGGCTCCACTCGTACGCGGTCTGCAGGTCACCCAGCGTCAGCTCCGCGAGCGAAAGCCGCAGTGCCGTTGCGCCCGCGCCCGATGCCCGGGTCGCGTACACCTTCAGCCGTTCGGCGGCCCACGGATGGTCACGAAGCCCCCGCCGCGTCCCTCCGCCGCCCTCCAGATACTCGCCGTGCGGATCGAACAGCAAGCAGGCGTAGCGCCCCTGCGAGGCGAGGATCTGGCCGGCCATCACCTTCATCAGGTTCGACTTGCCCATCCCGGTCGTCGCGAAGACACCGACATGCGAGGTCAGCGTCTCGCCCTTGACCCCGACCTCAAGGTCGATCGTGTCCTCGCCCGACCGCAGGTTCCCGATCCGGATGTCGCCCATCCGCTCACGGAGGAAGGCGAAGTCGTCGGCGGTCGGCGCGGTCACCCGCGCGAACTGCGCCGGCAGGGACTTCGGCTTGCGGAACTCGCCGGCGGCGTCGATGTAGCCCAACGGCGCGCACCGTGCGATCTTGTAGAGCCGCTGCTCCGGATCGTGCAGCTGGTACGGCGTCGCGGCGACGTCGCCGGACATGAAGGCCCCCGCCGTCCGCTCGGCCCATCCCGGGTCCGACGAGTCCGAGCCGTAGGTCACGTCGATGACCCGGAACAGGAACCGGCGCACGCGTTCAGGATCCTCGGCCGCCAGGAGCTCGCCGAGGAACAGATCCGTCCCGTAGAACGACCGGAACGTCGCCTCCAGAACGCTCTTGCCGAAGATCCTTCCCTTGTAGTCGTGTTCGCTCATGTCATCCCCCGCCTCGCGGATCAGCTCCGATTGAGCACCTCGTGGAAATCCTGGAAGAGCAGCTCAACGTCGTCCTCGGACATCCCGTGCCGAGACAGCGAATCGCGGAACGCCCGTCGCACATCAACCACCGCGAACCCGGTCACGCGCGCCGCCTGATGCGCGCGCGCGAGCGGGTACGGATAGCCCACGAACGCCGGGTCACGCGACAGTCCGGCCAGCCGTCCGAGGATCACCTCGGGCGGCTCCGGGCCCTCGGCCAGATCCACCCGGAACGCGTGCGGCGCGGTCGGGGCCAGGTGCGCTACGAAGATGTCACCGACGTAGAGCCGCCCGAATACCGGATCCGTCGAGATGCGGGCGGCCCAGCACTGCAGCCCGACCTCGCGATCGCCGCGCCGCTTCAGCAGGGTCACGAGGGGCGCGTTCCGCCCCCAGTAAAGCGTGGAGGCCTTGACCACTCCCGCGAGCGAGACACCGCGTTCGTTGGCTTCGCGGTGCACGCGCCGGACGACCGGCGGCGGGACAAGCGGACCGCCGTGCAAGGAGCCATCGACCAGCACCAAGTCCCCGGCCTCGGCCTCGCGAACGGTCTGGAGCGTCTCGCGCCACTCCGCCCACTCGCGCATCGCATCGACCGGCCGCGGGATGTCGGGAAGCCGTTCGGGTTCCTCGCCGCAGAGATCAGTCAACTCGCGTCTCGCGATCTCCGGCATGCGTTCACGGGACGCCGCGACCAACTCGAGTGCGGGAGCGTCGACCAGCACCGTAGCGCCGGCGGCGAACCGAACCCGCGCCGCACGATAGGCGGCGACCTGGAAGGACCGCGCGTCCGCGACGAGACACGAACCCCCGTCGATGGCCCAGACGGTCCCGGGGTCGGTGGCCTCGATCGGGGTCAGCTCGAAACCGTCGGGATGCCCGGGGACCACCAGGTCATCACCGAGTTCGAGCTGGCCGCCCACGACCCGGATGTCACCGCCGGGATCGTCCAACAGGCCGGTGACGAAGGAGGCGGCCTCGTCCAGCTGCCCGCTCCTCACTCGGTCGGCGCCGATCAGGTCCTCGGCGGCGACCGGCGACGCGGCCCCAGGCTCCCCCACACGCATGGGGGCAGGATAGCCCGGGGTTCCGACACCCGCGGGACCGGAAGGCCGAAGTCAACGGTCGGACCTGCCGATGGCTCAGAGACGAAGAGTGGCGCCCACGCAGGCAGCGACATACACTTGCCTGCCTGCCCGACCCCACGAGACCACGAGGAAGGAGAGACGCATCGCGAGCCTGAGCGCCTTCTACCAGGGGCCCGCGCGCACGAAGCGGCTCGCCTGGACGTTCCTCGTGCTCGTGCTCATCGCCGGGGCGGTAGCCTCCTACTTCCAGAGCGGCGGCGCCAAGGAGCGGGCCACGCAAGAGGCGGTGGCACGCGCCGAGGAGATCGCCAACGGCCCCCTCGCGCGTGCCCTGACCACCGCCGATATCGCCGACCCGGTCATATCCGACCGCGCCAAGGAGATCACCAGCGCGATCAAGGGACGGATCAAGGACGACGTCCTAGGTCTCACCGTCTGGAACCAGGCCGGCACCGTGGTCTACTCGTCCACCCCATCGTTGATCGGCACGACGTTCGCTGCGGAGAAGGGCTTCATCGAGCCGGTCTTCTCCGGCACCCCGAAAACCAGAACGGCCTTCCCCCTCAACCCGAAGGAAGACGACCCCAAGCAACTCCAGATCTTCGTCCCGTTCCGTTTCAAGGTCGGCGGTTCCCCCGTCGCGGTCGCAGAGCTTGACCAGGATCCGGGATCGGTGGACGGCGCCTCCAAGCCGTTCTTCCTAGCCATGATCGTCCTGATCGTCCTCGCGCTCGCCGTCGCCTTCGGTGGTCTTCCCATCGTGATGAAGGAGCCTCCTCCGAAGACGATCCAGTTCTTCAGCGAGGGCGAGCCCGAGCAGCGCAAGATCGATCTCAAGGCGAAGGAGGAGGCCGAGGAGCGCGCGCAGGTGGCCGAGGAGGACGCGCGACATGCCGAGGTACGGCTCCGTCGGGCGCAAGAGGGCCTCCTGCAGGTCGAGCTCCGCGCGGTCGAGGCCGAAGAGGAACGCCACGCCCTCGACGAACGCGCCCGCAAGGCCGAGGAAACGGCGCGGCAGGCCGAGATCGAGCGCCAGCAAGCCGAGGATGAGGCCCGCAACGTCGAGGAGCGCGTCCGCCAGGCCCGCGAACAGGCCGAGCGCGAGGCCGCTGAAGCGAGGGCTCAAGCCGAGATGCTGGCGATGCAAGCGCAGGACAAGGCGGAAGAGGCCGAACGCAAGCGACACGAAACCGAGGAGCGGATGAAGCAGGCTGAGGGCGAAGCGCAGCGGGCCCAGGACGCCATCCGTCAGGCCGAGGACATCGCGAGGAAGGCGGAGGAACGCATGAAGGCCGCCGAAGCCGCGCGCGCCGCCGGGGAGCTCCCTGACCGCCGGGCCGCGGACCAGACCGCCAGGGCAGAAGAGGAGATGCAGAAGGCGCAGGAGCTGATCGCGCAGGCCCAGGAGCAGGCGAAGCAGGCGGAGCAGGAGCGCAAGGCGACGGAGGAGCGCGCGAAGCACGCCGAAGACGTCGCCAAGCAGCTCGAAGAGCGTGCAGCGCAACTGGAGCAAGAGAAGGAGGAGGCGTCAGAGGCGTCAGAGGAGGCGAAGCGGGAGGCGCAAACCCTCCTGCAGCGTGCCCACGACATGGCCGAGCGCGCCGAGCGCGAGCGGGCCGAGATCGAGGAGCGGGCCCGCCAGGCGGAAGAGGAGGCTAAGACCGCGGCTGAACACATCGCACAGGCCGAGGCCGTTGCCCAGGAGGCCCAGGAGCGGATGCGCAGGGCTGAGGAGCTCGGCACCACGGCCGGTAGCCAGGGACGCCGCGCCGAGGACCAGCTCCAAGAGGCCCAAGAGGAGATGCGTCGCGCGCAAGAGATGGTGGCAGCGGCCCAAGAACAGGCGCGGAAGGCCGAGGAGGAACGCCGTGCGACTGAGGATCGCGCGAAGCAAGCCGAAGAAGAGGCGCGCCAGGCCGAGGACCGTGCGAAGCAGGCGGTCGCGGACACCAAGCGCCAGATCGAGGAGGAGGCCAAGGCCGCCGAAGCGGAGATGAAGATAGCGCAGGAGAAGATCCGCGCGGCCGAGGGCCAGGCCGAGAAAGCCGAGGAAGAGGCGCGCAAGGCCCAGGAGGAGCGCAAGCAGATCGAGGCGCGTGCCCGCGAAGCGGAACAGGAATCACGCCAGGTCCGCGAGGAGATGAAGCAGGCGCAGGAGGAACAGGAGAAGAAGGCGACCGAGCTCGCTGCGCAGCTCGAGGAGCAGCTCAAGACATCACTCTCCGCGCAGGCCGCGGCCCAGGAGCAGATCGACGCCTTCCAGGCCGAGCAGGACGCGCAGTCAGAACGAGCGAAGCGGGCGGAAGACGAGGCTCGGAAGGCGCGCGAAGCTCTCGAGGCCGCCCAGAACGAACGCGAGGGGGCGTCGGCGGAGGCGGCGCGCGACGCCGAGGAGCGGATCCGTCAGGCGCAAGAGGCGATGCAGCGCGCGGAGGAAGAGGCGCGCAAGGCCCAGGAGCAACGCGAGGCGATCGAGGAGCGTGCACGCGAAGCCGAGGAGGAAGCTCGCCAGGCGAAAGAGCAGATGGCGACGACGAAGGACGAGCAACAGCGGGCCGCGCAGGAATCGATCCGGCAAGCCGAGGAGCAGGTTCGCCTGGCGCAAGAGCAGGCACAGGTCGCGGAAACACAGCGCGTCGCCCTCGAAGACCGCGCCGCCGCAGCGGAGGATCAGGCCCGGGCCGCCGAGGAGAAGCTGGTGGAGGCCGAAGAAGAGCGCCAGCGGCAGGCAAAGGAGCAGATGATCCTCGCCCAACAGCAGGTGCACGAAGCTGAGGAGCGGGCGCGCGTGACCGCCGGGCAGATGCGCGCGATGCAGGAGCAGGTCGCCAACGCCGCCCAGTCGTCCGCCCCCTTACCCGAGGCGGGAGCGCGCGTTCAGCAGATGGAAGAGCAGCTCCGCGCCGCGCAGGAACAGGTACAGGCCGCCGAGCAGCGCCGCCTGACGACCGAGGACCGAGCGCGCGAGGCGGAGCAACAGGCCCAGATGACCCGCGAGCAGATCATGGCCGCGGAGGAGCAGCGCATCCGCGAGGCCGAGGAACGCGCCCGCCAAGCCGAGGAGCAGGTCCGCCTGGCACAGGAGCAGGCCGAGGAAGCCGAGGCGCGCCTGCGGCGCGCGCAGGAAGGCATGTTGCAGGTGGAACTCCGCGCGATGCGCGCCGAGGAAGAACTTCGTCTGGCGCGCCAGGAACTGGGCCAGGAGTAGCGGGCGCTGGAGGCGCCCTGGTTCACCCTCGCAACACCGCCTTACGCGACGCGGCGCAGGATGATCGCGTCGCCCTGGCCGCCACCGCCGCAGATGGCGGCGCCGCCGAGGTCGTAGCCCTCGCGGCGCATCTCGAACAGCGTCGCCAGGACCAGCCGAGCGCCGCTCGCCCCGATCGGGTGCCCCAGCGCGACCGCGCCGCCGTTGGGGTTCACGACATCCTCGGAGACCCCGAGCATCCGGGTCGAGTTCACCGCGACCGCGGCGAACGCCTCGTTGATCTCGATCACCCCCAAGTCGTGCACGTCGATGCCAGCCCTCTTGGCCGCGCTCTCCAGCGCCAGGGCCGGCACGGTGTGCAGATAGGCGAAGCGCTCCGCGGACATCCCGGTGCTGACGATCTCGGCCAGCGGCTGGAGGCCGAGCTGGTCGGCCTTGGCCTTGCTCATCACGACCATCGCCGCGGCGCCGTCGGAGAGCTGCGAAGCGTTGCCGGCCGTGATCGTGCCGTCAGACTGGAACGCCGGGCGCAGCTTCGCGAGCGCCTCGGCCGTGGAGTCCGCACGGATGCCGTCGTCGCGGTCGAACACGATCGGATCACCCTTGCGCTGCTTGATCTCGATCTCGACGACCTCGTCGGCGATCCCGCCGGCCTCCCACGCGGCCGCCGCCTTCTGGTGGGAACCCGCCGCCCAAGCGTCCTGCTCGTCGCGCGTGATACCGAGATCCTTGTTCACATCGTCGGATGCGTCGCCCATGTGCTGGTCGGAGAAGACCGTCCAGAGCCCGTCGTGAACCATCGAGTCGACGAGCTTCGCGTCCCCGAGGCGCGAGCCGAAGCGAGCCGACGGGACCAGGTACGGGGCGTTGGTCATCGACTCCATGCCGCCGGCCATGGCGACCTCGATGTCTCCGGCGCGGATCATCTGGTCGGCCATCGACACCGCACTCATGCCAGAGAGGCACACCTTGTTGACGGTGATGGCAGGGGTCTCCTTGGCGATCCCTCCGGCGATGGATGCTTGGCGCGCCGGGTTCTGGCTGCAGCCGGCCTGCAGGACCTGGCCCATGATCGTGTAGTCGATCTGGTCGGCCGCAACACCGGACCGCGCCAACGCCTCGGCGATGGCGTGCGCGCCCAGATCGACGGCCGACAGGCTCTTGTACGCACCGGAGAACTTGGCGATCGGCGGACGGGCTCCGCCGACGATCACGGATGTCGTCATCAGTTACTCCTCGTTCGGGGAGGAGCCAGTGTAGTGCGGAGACGGTCGGCGTGCCTCGCAGGCGCTACGAAGGTTCGGGTGGACCGAGACGGATCTGCCCTGCCGTCTGGTCCGCGGACGACTCGACGGACCGGATCGCCATCGCTGCCTCGATCACATCGGTGATCTCCGGACCCACCAGCTCGTCGCGCTCGACCAGCGCGTCGCGGAGGGCCTCGATAACGGTGCGGTTCTGCGTCAGGACCTCGCGGGCGCGTGAACGCTGTCCATCGAGGATCTGCTCAACGCGGGCCTTCCCATCGGGGTCCGACAGAACCTTACCGGTCAGGTTCTTGCTCGACAGGGGCCCGTCGATCATCGCGTCGTAGGAGATGAGCGACCCCGCCATCCCGAGCGACCCCACCATGTGGGTCGCCAGCTCGGTCGCGGCCGCCAGGTCGGATGCGGGCCCGGTTCCCGACTCCCCGAGGAACTCCTCTTCCGCGACCATGCCGCCCAGCGCGATCGCGATCAGCGCTTCGATCTCGGATCGCGTCCTCGTGAACCGCTCCTCGGTGTCGCCGTGCGTAAGCACACCCAGCGACGAGCGCCGCTTGATGATGGACAGGACCTCGAGCTTGCGGTCCTTGCCGAGGAAATGGGCAACCGTCGCGTGCCCAGCCTCGTGGGTGGCGATCGCCTCCCGCTCGCCGTCCGTGTAGACCACCGGCTGCTTGAGCCCGATCTCCTCGTTCAGCTTCGCTTCGTAGATGTCTTCGATGTTCATCGACCGTCGGCCGTTCTTGATAGCCACCAAGAGGGCTTCGTCGGTCAAGTGCTCGATCATCACCGGCGTGTACCCGAGCGAGTCGCGCGCGAGCTGATCGCGGACCTCCTCGGAGTCCAGCTGCTCGTGGTGCGAGCGGCGGTCGAGGAAGAAGTCGATCAGGTCTCGACGGGAACGCCGGGTCGGCGGGTCGAAGTAGAGCCGCTGGTCGAAACGCCCCGGCCGCAACAGCGCGGCGTCGAGCATATCTGCGCGGTTCGTGGCCGCGAAGACCAGGATGTTGTGGTATTCGGGCTTACCAACCTTCATCCGCTTCTCGCGCGGCAGGAATCCGTTCATCCACTCGACGAGTCGGTTCCGGATCCGGCGGAGCATACGTGGCTGGTCGAACGACTGCATCTGGATCAGCAACTCGTTGATCAGGCCGGAGTCTCCGCCGCCCATGAAGCGCGAAGCCACCGGCCCGTAGCCGCGAGGCTCGCCGTCGGAGGAGAGCCGGTCGGGCGACACGCTCGCGACCCCCATCCGGGCGCTACCGATCGCGTCGATCTCTTCGATGAACCCGATCGCGCCGCCGTCCCGCCGAGCCAGCTTGCGCAGGGTCCGGAAGTAGCTGCGGATGCGCATCGCCGACATCCCTTGCCAGAACGTCTGGAACGCGGGACCTGAGATGAACAGGAACGGCACACTCGCCGCCTTCGCCGTGGCCTTCGCGAGGTACGTCTTGCCGGTCCCCGGGGGGCCCTCGAGCAGGACCGCCCGGCGAGGGTTCCCGCCGAGCTGCTCCCGGTAGGAGGCGTACCCCAGGAACACATCGAGCGTGCGTTGCACCTCGCTCACCTGGGTATCGAGTCCTCGGACCTCGTCGAGCCCCACCTCGATATCCTCGGGCCGGACCAGCACGTGCGGCGAGCGCGTGGTCATGAGCAGGTAAAGGGCATAGCCCATGAAGAGCATCATCATGAAGAGCATGGGCAGCACCAGCAGGAGCTGCGGAGAGATCTTCGGGAACTGGATGGGGTTCGTGAACTGCCGGTAGAGCAGGTACGTGAACGGTACCAGCAGGAACACGAACAGCCGCCCCAGGCGCTTCTTGCGGTTCCGCTCGCGGATCCTGGCGACGTCGAGCTTCCCGAGCGGGAGTGCCGACGTAGCTCCCGCCCACTCCTGGGCGTCGGTCGCGCGATCGTCCTTCAACTGGGGCCTTCCTGCGGGGGCTATGCGGGCTCGGCGCAGCCCATCGTACGCCGAAACCGTTCATCTGATACATCGGCGTTCCGGCCTGAGAGCTGAACGCCCAACCGGGGTCCGTGCGTAGCGACCTGCCGAGATGTCCGCTCCGGTGTGCACCCGGTATGGTGCTGGACCCATGCCCAGGAAGAGCAAACTGCCCGTCGATCGCACCTCCGCCCGCACCATCGGTGAGCTGCTGCGCGGGCTGCGGCAGGCATCCGGACTCCGGGCCGTGCAGGCGGCTGCCGACCGGCCCGGCTGCCCCGCCCGACAGACCATCTACGCCTACGAGCGCGGCGGGCTCGTACCGTCGCTCCCCCAGTTCCTCGAGTTGGTCGAGTTCTACTCGCTCAAGGTGTCCGGAGCGCCCTTCGAGATCCGTCACGAGGCCGTGTCGGCGGTGGTGAAGGCGCTCACGCTGCCAGCGTTCCATGTGACGAACGCGATGGATCTGATCGCCCGCCTGCAGAGCCCCGTGAAGAAGGGGGCATAGCCAGCATGCTCACCGATATCGACCACATCGGCATCGCGGTCACCGACCTGGATGAGGCGGTCGAGCACTACCGCAAGACCCTCGGTCTCGCGCCGCACCACTCGGAGACGATCGAGAGCCAGGGAGTACGCGAGGTGCTGTTCGAGGCGGGCTCCTCGTTCATCCAGCTGCTCGAGCCGCTCGATCCCGACACGCCGGTCGGCGCGTTCCTCGCGAGGCGCGGACAGGGCGTGCATCACGTCGGCTACCGGGTCGATGACGTAGCGGCGACCCTCGCGCATCTGGCGTCCGAAGGAGTCCCGCTGATCGACGAAGTGCCGCGCATCGGCTCGATGAACAACACGATCGCGTTCATCCATCCCCGTGGGTTCGACGGCGTCCTCGTCGAACTCGTCGAAGAACGCGGCAAGCCCCACGGCGTTTGAGAAGCTGGGCTACCGTCGGGCCTTTGGGATCACGAAGCGCAGGGCCGTGTGGGTTTCGCTGAACGCGCTGACCTTGTTGTCGACGAAACCAGCGGCAACGCCGAGCCGGATGATCTCGGCTTGCGAGACGTCCTTGCGGCCCTTGGGATGGATGACCCAGATACCGCCGTCGCGGACCATCGAGGACTCGAGCGGGGCCAGCCGCTCCATGTCCGCATAGGACTCGACGCCGAGGAAGAACAGGTCGGTGTCCTTGCGCTTGCGGCTCGATACGTCCGCGCCGGAACTCTCCACCAGGCGAACGAAGCCCGGATCGCGCACGCCGATCACCGACACGCGCATCCCGGGCGTCACGCCGAGCTTATCGAGCAGCAACCGGTGGGAGTAATCGCGCTCGGGGCTCATCAGGCCAACGTCTTGAGGCCTCGTTCGGGAGCCGAAACGAGCGCCACCATGTTCCCTTCGCCGTGCTTGTTGTCGTTCATGAGCTGGTGCGCCTTCCCGATGTCCGCGAACGAGAACACCTCGCCCACGCACGGATCCACGACGCCGTCGACGACCAGCTGGTTGAACGCCGCCGCCTGCCCGTCGTTGGCGAAATGCGAGCCCTGCAGCCGCTTCTGGCGCATCCACAGGTACCGCAGATCGACGGTCGCGCTGTAGCCGGTGGTCCCGGCGCAGATCACGACCATGCCACCCGAATCGGCCATGAAGATCGACGTCGGGATCGTGTCCTCGCCGGGGTGCTCGAAGACGATCTTCGGGCTCGCCTTCTCCCCGAGCGCCTCCCAGAACGCCTTGCCGAAGGCCTTCGCTCCCTGGAACCACTCGCCCCACTTCTCGGCCTCGGTCCAGTGCGGCGGGACGCCCCAGTGGGAGAACTCCTTGCGGTTGATGAACCCGACCGCACCGAGCTTCTTGCAGAATTCGCCTTTCTCGTCGCTCGAGACGACCGCGACGACCCGGCCGCCCGCGTACGTCGCGATCTGGATCGCCATCGAGCCGAGCCCGCCGGAGCCGCCCCAGATCAGGATCGGATCGCCGTCCTGAACCGTGTTCGGCGGCCAGCCCATGAGCATGCGATAGGCGGTGCCGCCCACCAGGGTCGGCGCGGCCGCCTCCTCCCAGGTGAGGTTCTTCGCCTTCGGCAAGACCTGGTGCTCGTAGGCGAGGCAGAACTGCCCGAACGACCCGAAGTTCGTCTCGTATCCCCAGATCTTGTAGACGGGAGTGAACCCGGGGTCCACGCCTGCCCTAACCTGCGGGTCCTCCGGATCGAACCATCCGGAGTGGATGACGACCTCATCGCCCACCTTGACGTTGGTCACGCCGTCGCCAACCGCGGCCACGATGCCCGCCGCGTCGGAGCCGCCGATGTGGAACTCGCTCGGCTGCCCGATCGAAGCCTGCACCTTGGTGACGTCCACCGGGATGCCCTTGGCGGCCCAGACGTTGTTGTAGTTGACGCCCGCGGCCATCACGGAGACGACTACCTGGTTCGGGCCTGGCTGCGGGGTGTCGACCACCTCGACCGTGAACGCCTTGCCCGGCTCGGTCTCGTTGTAGTTCTCGGGCCGGATCAGATTCGCGTACATCTTCGGAGGGAGCTCCCCCACGGCCGGGATCTCACCGATCTCGTATAGGTCCTTACCCATGCTTCCACCCCTCACCGGATCGTCGTGTCGGAGGACCGGCCCCGACGATAGGCGAGCTACGACGACACCGACAACCGGGCAACGGTGACCTACTCGGGTACGTTGTTGCTCGGAATGCCACCCTCGCCACAGGACATCGAACGGGTCACTCGCGCGCTCGGCCAGCGCCCGGCCGGCTGGCGTCCGGTCACCACCGGCAATCAGAGCCATCGCCGCTACGTCGTCCAGCTCCTGGACGGCTCGTTCGCGTTCGTGAAGATCGCCGCGAACGAGGACGCCGCGGCATGGGTGCGCGACGAACATCGGATCTACGTCGGGGTGAGCGGATCATTCCTTCCGCGCCTCCTCGGCTGGGACGACGACGGCGAAGCGCCGACACTCGCGATCGAGGACCTGTCCGGCTTGCGGCAGCCTCCCCCTTGGGACCAGCCGACGGTGGACGCCGTCCTGGGGAGCCTATACGACCTGGCGTTGTCGGCGCCCCCACGCGGCACGCCGCCGGTGGCCGGC
>CAZXFL010000015.1:0-17285 GCA_964640385.1 uncultured Actinomycetes bacterium | reverse complement strand
ATGCAGTTCACGCAGCTGCGGACCGCACTGCCCTGGGCCGCCCGTTCGCTCGGGCTGCGCCCTCCCGGTTAGCTGCGACCGAACCGTTTCTTGGCGAAGAACGCGCCGTTGAGGTCGCCCTCGGTGAAGCCACCGCCCGCCTGACCGGTCGTGGCGTAGCGATACAGCGCGGCGTTGAACACGCCCGAGACGGCACCCGAGAGCGCCGTCATCACCAGGATCGACGCGACGGCGAGGAAGATCCCGGCCAGCGGAACGACGAACGCGACCGCGACACTGATCGCGACGGCGACGAAGCCGAGCAGGCCGAACAGCAGGGTGATGGAGATGGTGCCGGTGAGCTGCTCGCCCCAGCGCTGCTTGAACAGTGACGCCGAGCGCTTCACGGAACCGAACACGCCGACGTTCTCTTCGAAGAGCAGCACCGGCACGACGAAGAACGTGATGATGGCCCAGGCGAGCCCGATGATGCCGATGACGATGCGGCCGATGATCCCGGCGCGCTCCTCGAGTGACCGAAGGATCAATCCGACCGTGGCCGTCAGCAGCGCCCACCCCGCGATCTTGCCGAGATGCTTGTTCGCCATCTTGAACCCGTCGGAGAGCTTGGCGTCCTCGCCGCCGAGCCGCTTCATCGCGATCGCGATGATGGCCGCGTTGAAGTACACCGTGATGAACGCCGCTAGGAAGTAGTACAGCGCGAGCAGGCCGTAGTCAGCGGGCGTCAGCTGCGTATAGAAGTTCGCTCCCGACGAAGCCTGGCCGACGCGGGTGAACGTCCCGGTGGTCCAGAAGATGCCCGCCAGCCCCGCGAACAGCAGGAGGCCCGTGAACATCGAGACCAGCGGAAGTACCAGTAGCGACTTCTCCGACATCACCACACCCCAGCTGATCCCCAAAAGGTGGAGACCTCGCCGGAACCGCCCGCCTGAAGGCGGTGGCGACGTGACGGGCAGTTGCTGCGGCATCGGCTGCTGCGGGGGGTTCATCGACTGGTCCATATCTCGCTCCTCGATATCCGTGCGTGTGTGGGAGCAGCATGCCCCGAAGACTCCGTTCGCGCAACCGCTGGTTCCTCGGCGCGGCAGGCACGCCTGGGTATGCTAGGCACCTTCTCGAACTGCGACCGACGAACCTAGGGAGTCCGCAGTGGTGATCTTCCGTTCCGACGATGGCAAGGCCGCGATGGTCCGTCTCCTGCCCGGCACCGATCTGCTGGGGGGCCTGAACAAGGCCGCGGCCGACCTGGGCTACGAGGCCGGCACCGTCCAGATCGTCGGCGCCGTGAAGAACCTGGTCGTCGCCTACTTCGATCAGGAGACCAAGGAGTACCTCTCCTTCCATCGCTACGACGAGGGCATGGAGATCGCCGGCGGTGTCGGCAACATCTCCCTCAAGGACGGGAAGCCCTTCGTACACATCCACGTGAACGGCGCGACGCGCACGGCAGAGGCGGTTGGCGGTCACCTGATGGACGGCACGACCGTGTACATAATCGAGGCGTACTTCCGCGTGCTGGACGGCCCCGCGCCCGTGCGTGAACTGGACGAGGAGGTGGGGCTGCCGGTTTGGCATTGACGCTAGACTCAGCACAACCATGGCTAAGACCGATCAGCACGTGTCGGACGACGCGGCCGAGCCCCGCCCGCTGACCATCGAGGAGCGCATCGAGGAGCTCCGGGCACGCAAGGCCGCCACGCTTGAGCCCGGCGGCAAGGACGCCGTCCGTAAGCAGCACGAACGCGGCAAGCTGACCGCCCGCGAGCGGATCGACCTGCTCCTTGACAAGGGCTCGTTCGTCGAGCTGGACGGCATGGCCATCCACCGCGCCCACGACTTCGGCTTGGACCGCAACCGACCGCCCGGCGACGGCGTCGTCACGGGCTTCGGGACGATCGACGGGCGCAAGGTCTTCGTGTTCTCGCAGGACTTCACGGTCTTCGGCGGCTCGCTCGGCGAAGTGATGGCCGAGAAGATCTGCAAGGTGATGGACCTGGCGACGGCCACCGGGGCGCCGGTGATCGGCATCAACGACTCGGGCGGCGCGCGGATCCAGGAGGGCGCCGCCTCGCTCGCCGGCTACGGAACGATCTTCGACCGGAACGTGCGGGCCTCGGGTGTGGTCCCGCAGATCAGCGTCATCATGGGCCCCTGCGCCGGTGGCGCCGTCTACTCCCCGGCCATCACCGACTTCATCTTCATGGTCCGCGAGACCGCGCACATGTTCATCACCGGCCCGTCGGTCATCAAGACGGTGACCGGGGAGGACGTGACTGCCGAGGAACTCGGCGGCGCGATGACCCATGCCTCGCGCTCGGGAGTCGCCTCGCTCGTGGCCCAGGACGAGGAGGACTGTCTCGCCCAGGTCCGCTACCTACTCTCGTTCCTGCCGGCGAACAACATGGAAGATCCTCCGGAGTTCACGGCGACCGACGACCCCGAACGCCGCGACGAAGGGCTGACCCACATCGTTCCGACGGCCTCGTCACAGCCCTACGACATGAAGGACGTCATCAAGCGCGTCGTGGACGACGGCGAGTTCTACGAGGTATTCCCGTTCTGGGCGATGAGCATCAACATCGGCTTCGCGCGTCTGGACGGCCGCTCGATCGGCATCGTCGCGAACCAACCGAAGGTCCTGGCCGGCGTGCTGGACATCGAGTCTAGCGAGAAGGCGGCACGGTTCATCCGGTTCTGCGACGCGTTCAATATCCCGCTGCTCACGTTCGTGGACGTGCCCGGGTTCATGCCCGGGACGAACCAGGAGTACGGCGGCATCATCCGTCACGGCGCCAAGCTCCTGTACGCGTGGGCAGAGGCCACGGTGCCGAAGATGACCGTCATCACGCGCAAGGCCTACGGCGGGGCCTACGTCGTCATGAACTCGAAGCACCTTCGAGCCGATGCCTCGTTCGCGTGGCCGACGGCCGAGATCGCGGTCATGGGTTCGGAGGGCGCAGCCAGCATCATCTTCCGCAAGCAGATCGAGAAGGCCGACGACCCGGACGCCAAGCGCACGGAACTGATCGCCGACTACGAGAACAAGTTCGCGAACCCGTACGTGGCCGCCGAACGCGGCTACATCGACGACGTGATCGAGCCGTCCGAAACGCGGCCGCGCCTGATCAAGACCCTCCGGATGCTCGAGACGAAGCGCGAGCCGGTCCCCCCGCGCAAGCACGGGAACATCCCGCTATGAGGTACGAGCTCCCCGACGACCTGACCCCGGAGGAGGAGCGGGCGGCCATCGCGGCGCTCGAGCGGTACTTCACGGACGAGAGCCGGCCACCGGACGCGTGGACCGTCTCGAGCCGCGCGGCGAACACGCGCACCTTGCCGCTACATGTCCGCAGGACCTCTCCGCGAGCCTGGCAGAACGCCTTGCGATACCCGCTCGCGCAGCGGTCCTATCCGCACCTCCACGGCCGCGGCGACGCCCGGTAGGGGGTCCCGATGACCGACCAGGGCAACACCCCGCTCCCACTCGAAGGCATCCGCGTCCTGGATATCGCAACCGTCATCGCCGGGCCCGGCGTGTGTGCGCGCCTCGGCGACTTCGGTGCCGACGTGATCAAGGTCGAGCACCCGAAGATCGGCGACACGACGCGCAACCTCGGATGGAAGGTCCAGGGCGTCGCACTGTGGTGGAAGATGATCTCACGGAACAAGCGCCCGATCACGCTGAACCTGTCCCACCCCGAGGGCCAGAAGATCCTGATGAAGCTCGTCGAGAGCGCCGACGTCCTGGTCGAGTCCTTCCGCCCCGGGACGCTGGAGAAGTGGAACATCCCGCCGGCCGTGCTGCACGAGCGGAACCCGAAGCTGGTGATCCTGCGGAACTCGGCGTTCGGCCAGACGGGCCCGTACGCGAAGCGGCCGGGCTTCGGGACGCTCGCCGAGGCGATCTCGGGTCTGGCACACATGACCGGTTTCGCCGACCGGGGACCCGTGCTGCCCGCCATCGCCCTGGCCGACGAGATCGCCGCGATGCTCGGTGCCTACGCCGTCATGGTCGCGCTATACCACCGGGACGTGCACGACGGGCCCGGCCAGGTCATCGACGTCTCGCTGTTCGAGTCCCTGTTCCAGATCGTCGGACCGCAGGCAGCGGCCTACGAGAAGCTCGGCATCGTCGAGGAGCGCCGCGGCAACCGACTGAACTTCGCCGCGCCACGCGGCGCCTACCAGACGCGCGACGGGAAGTGGGTCGCCCTCTCGGGGACCGCCCAGTCCGTCGCCGAGCGCATCATCACCGCGATCGGGCATCCCGAGCTGATCACCGACGAACGGTTCGCGACGAACAGCGCCCGGCTGGAGAACGTCGAGGAGCTCGACCGCCTCATCCAGGAGTGGATGAGCCAGCACAATCTCGCGGCGGTTATCGAGATCTTCGAGCGCGAGGACGCTGCGCTGGCGCCCGTCTACGACATCGCGCAGATCTACGAGGACCCGCAGTACAAGGCGCGCGGCACGATCATCCACGTCCCCGACGACGAACTCGGTGACATCCCGCTGGTCAAGCCCCAGCCGACCTTCTCCGAGACGCCGGGCCGCATCCGTCACGCCGGGCTGCCACGGGCGGCGGCCAACGAGGAGATCTACAAGAAGGAACTGGGTCTGTCCGACGAAGACCTCAAGCGGCTCGAGGAAGACGGCGCGATCTGAGGGCGCGATCTGAGGGCGCGCCCCGGGACGCCGCACTGATGGGCACAACGCTCACCCCGGGCATCGGCGCTCCCGCCGACCGCGAGGCGCTAGACACGGCGTTGCGATCCGAGGGCCTGACGCCGCGCTGGTGGTCGAACGGACCCGGCGATACCTATGGGGCGCACGAGCATCCGCACCGCAAGGTCCTGTACTGCCAAGATGGGGCCATCGTGTTCCATACCGACGACGGCGATATCGCGATGGCACCTGGGGACCGGCTCGAGATCGAGCCGCACACCCCCCACGCCGCGACGGTCGGCCCCGACGGTGTCGTCTGCGTGGAGGCGGCCCGATGACGGTGGCGTCGGTGGCCGTCCACACGGATCAGCTCTACGGCGACGCGCCCGGCGGGATCGGGTCCTACATCCGCCAGCTCCTCCCGGCGCTCGGTCGCGCGGCGCCGGACCTCGACATCCGCCTGTTCCACGCGCGGTTCGGCTCCGATGTTCCCGAGGACTGGATGCGCGCCTACCCGGACGTCGAGCTGTCCGCAACGATCCGATCCCTGTATCCGCGGTGGAACCTGTTCGCCGGCCCCGCGCTTCCGCCCCCGATCGCCGACACCGACGTGATCCATGCCCCGCTCCCCGCGGCCATCCCGCCGGCCCGCGACGGCCAGCGCCTCGTCGTGACCGTCCACGATCTCGCCTTCGAGCACGAGCCTGAGATGTTCCCGTCGACGTGGAAACGGTTGTACCGGATGGGGATGCGGGCGGCGGCCAAGCGCGCGGACACCATCATCGCGCCGTCGCGATCCACGGCCGACGACATCTTGGCGCACGCGCGGGTCCCCGCCTCCAAGATCGAGGTCATCCCCGAGGCAGCATCGCTCCCCGGTTCGGACGGAGATCCGGACGAGGTTGCAGCACGGCTGGGCCTGCAGCAGCCGTATCTGCTCTCGGTCGGGACCCTCGAGCCCCGCAAGAACCTGGTGCGGCTCATCCAGGCCTACCGGAAGGCGGTCGTCGAGGGCGGCCTGCCGCACGCGCTGGTCCTGGCAGGGCCCGCCGGCTGGAAGCCCGAAGCGCTGATGCGGGAAGTGGACGCCAGCGGGCCCGGCCGCGTGATCCTCACCGGGCGTCTCTCCGACGCGGACCTGGATGTCGTGTACCGGGCCGCATGGGCGTTCGCGTACGTGTCCGTCTACGAAGGCTTCGGACTGCCGGTCCTGGAGGCCATGGCTCGGGGCCTGCCGGTCATCTGCTCGAACACCTCGTCGGTCCCGGAGGTGGCAGGCGAGGGCGCGCTCCTGGTCGACCCGACCTCGGTTCCGGACATGGCGGACGCCATCCGGCGCGTGCTCGCCGACGAGCACGTCGCTGCGGACCTCGCCACTGCAGGTATGGAGCAGTCGCGAAGATTCAGTTGGGATACCGCCGCACGCCGCACGCTTGAGGTATACGAAGGGTCATGAAGATCACCCTGATCTCGACCGTACGCGACGCCGGCCCGTTCATCGGCGAGTTCCTGGACTCGGTCCGGGCGCAGACCCGGCCACCGGACGAGGTCGTGATCGTCGACGGCGGCTCGACCGACGGTACGCTGGACGTGCTCCGGGCCGCATCCGACATCACCCTCATCGAGAGCCCCGGCGCCAATATCCCGGCAGGTCGCAGCGCCGCGATCCGCGCGGCGACCCACGACGTCATCGCGGTGTCCGACGCCGACTGCGTCCTCACCCCGCGCTGGTTGGAGCTGTTCGCGAGCGCCATCGAGGGCGGCGCCGACGTGGCGATGGGCTCCTACCGCCCCATCGTCGGCAGCTTCTTCGACGCGTGTTCGGCGGCGACGCACGTTCCGGACGCCGACGAGTTGGACGAAGCGACGTTCATGCCGTCGTCGCGTTCGGTCGCCTTCACCCGCGAGGCCTACGAGACCGCCGGCGGCTATCCGGAGTGGCTCGACGTCGGCGAGGACATGTACCTGAACCTGCGGCTCCGCGAACGTGGCGCGGTGATGATCCTGGTTCCCGACGCCGTAACGCTCTGGCGCGTTCGCCCCACGCTGGAGGCGACCTGGAGGCAGTACTTCAACTACGCGAAGGGTGATGCGATGGCGGGGATGTGGCCGAAGCGCCACGCGCTCCGGTTCGGCGTGTACGCGGCACTGCCACTCCTCCTGCGCTCGCGCTGGGGCAAACTGCTGATCCTCGCGGCAGGGGTCGCCTACGTGTGGAAACCCATCAAGCGCGCGTTCCGCCTGCTCTCCGACCCCAAGGAACGAGCGGCCGCCGTCGCGGCCGTCCCGGCGCTCATGGCGTTCACCGACGTCGCGAAGATGGTGGGCTACCTCTCCGGCCTGGTCGTACGCGGCTCGCGCCGCTGAACCTCGTGCACGGCGACCCTGTGTCCGAGTCGCGAGAGGGTGGTGTTCCGCAGGCCACGCTGGCGTGGGTCGAACGCGAGACCGGCGCACGCGTGCTGGCGGTAACTCCGGTACAGGTCTCCTCCACATCCGTGCACTTGATCGATGTGGAAACGTCCAGAGGAGCAACCGAGAGCCTCGCCCTCCGCAGGTACACCGACGCCGAACGTCTCGGCAGCGACCCTTGGTACATCCCGGCGAACGAGGCTCGAACGATGGAGCTGCTGGCGCCGACCCCGGTACCGGCGCCGGTCGTCCTCGCCGCCGACCCGGACGGCAGCGGGTGTGACGTGCCGGCGCTCCTGACGACCCGGCTTCCCGGTGGGCCTCCCGAAGACATCACCGACTTCGATGACTTCACCCGGCAGCTAGCGGAGCACCTCCTCAGCATCCACCAGGTGGCAACCACTGAGCGACCGGAAGGCCTGCCCGACTACCGCCGGTATACGGATGCCGACGGACTCTCGGTTCCGGATCGCGCCCGGCGCGCCGGCGCATGGGAACGTGCTCTCGCGATCGTGTCGGGCCCCGAACCCGCCTCAGGCCGCATCTTCATCCACCGCGACTACCACCAGTGGAACACCCTGTGGAAAGACGGGGTCCTCACCGGGGTCGTCGACTGGAACTCGGCGGCATGGGGACCCCCGGCCGTCGACATCGGACGCATGCGCCAGAACCTTGCCTGGGACTACAGCGCGGAGGTCGCCGAGGCGTTCCTGCGGCACTACGAGCGCCTCGGGGGACCGGGCACCGAGGATCGCGTCTACTGGGAACTCGTCGACTGCGCCGACTCGCTGCCATTCGGCCCGCCCGGCGAGGACGACCCGGTTAGGGAACGGCGCTTCGACGACTGGGTCGCCCGCCTCGTCGCGGAGTTCTAGGAGCCGTTACTCGGGCAGGTTCCGAGGCTCGGGACCGTCGTAGGTCACGTTCTGCCAGCCGATGTCGCGGTAGGGACCCTCGCGCGTCTGCTCCTCGTGCGCGTGCGCGACCAGCCCCGGCGCTCGTCCGATGACGTAGAACGCCTTCCCGAGCGCCGGATCGAGCCCGAGCTCGAGCATGATGCACGCCATCGCACCGTCGATGTTCATCGGGATCCGCTTCGAGAAGAACTCCCCGGTCGCGTTCTCGATGGCGAACCCCAGCTCGCAGTACCTGCCGTAGAACCCAAGGTCCTCCGCGACCTGCATCACCCGCGCCGTCCGCGGGTCGGGGTGATGCACCTTGTGACCGAACCCCGAGAGCAGCCGCTTCTCTTGGCGGAAGGTCTTCACCAGCTCGCGCCCGGCTTCGGCGGCCGACAGCCCAAGCGCCTCGGCCTCCAAGAGCAGCCGGGCGCTCGCGTCGACCGCCCCCGCGTGGAACTCGCCCATCGCGTTGATGCCCGACGCCACCGCCGCCTGCAGCGGAACGCCACCGCTGGCCACGAACCGGGTCGCGTCCACCGACGGCGCCATCAAGCCGTGCTCGGTCGCCGACACCAGCAGGGCGTCCATCATCCTGCCTTCGTTGCCGTCGGGCAGTTCTCCCGAAAGGAGCAGGTACACGACGTCACCGAACGACCGGTTCCCGATCAACTCCAACAGGTCATAGCCGCGGACGCGGATATCGTTGGGCTTCACCTGCGAGATCGAGGTCCGCCAGAACGGCTTGTCCTGCGCGTCGCCGTCCCCACCGTCGCCGGCGGCGCTCACGATGATCCGCGTTCCCCGCGTTCGGCCACCAGATCCGCGATCTGACCGATCATCTCGGTGAGGTCGTACTCACGCGGCGTGTAGATACGCGCAACGCCGGCCGCGCGGAGCACCTCCGCATCGTCATCCGGGATCACCCCGCCGACGACAACCGGTACGCGGCCGGTATCCACGCCCTGGTCGCGGAGCCGTTCGAGCACCTCCGGCACGAGCATCGCGTGCGCCCCGGACAGGATCGAGAGGCCGATCACGTGCACGTCTTCGTCCGCCGCCGCGCGAGCGATCTCCTCGGGGGTGAGGCGGATGCCCTGGTAGACGACCTCCATCCCGGCATCGCGGGCACGGAGCGACACCTGCTCGGCCGCGTTCGAGTGACCGTCGAGCCCGGGCTTGCCGACCAGCATCCGGATCTTCGCGACGCCGATCGCCTCGGCCGCCTTCTCGACCCGTTCACGAACGCCCTCTAGGGCCTCACCCGAACCCACCGCGGCGGCGCGGGCGCCGAGCCCCGTCGGTGCGCGGTACTCCCCGGACACCTCGCGGAGAGCCTGCGTCCACTCGCCGGTGGTCACGCCCGCCTTCGCCGCGTCGATCGACACCGGCATGAGGTTCTCGTCTGAGGCGGCCGCCCGGCGGAGTTCGTCCAGTGCGCCCGTCGCGGCGGCCGAATCGCGCTCTGCGCGCCAAGCATCGAGCCGCTCCAGCTGCTCTCGGTCGTGATCGGGATCCGCCCGGTCGAACGGCGCCTCTTCGCCCTCCAGGGGCGACGGCTCGGTCTCGGTCCAGGCGTTCACGCCGACCCAGGTCCGCTCGCCGGATTCGATCTCGCGAAGCCGTTTCGCGTTCGCCGCAACGAGCTTCTCCTTCATGTACTCGATGCTCGCCACCGCCCCACCCGCATCCAGCACCCGCTGCAGTTCCTCCCACGCTTCCGTCTCGATCCGTTCGGTGAGCCCCTCGACGACCTTCGAACCCTCGAACAGGTCGCCGTACTCCAGTAGGTCGGTCTCGTACGCCAGCACCTGCTGCGCGCGCAGCATCCACTGCTGATCCCATGCGCGCGGCAGACCGAGCGCCTCGTTCCACGCGGGGAGCTGCACGGCGCGCGCCCGCGCGTCCTTGGACAGCGTCACCGCGAGCATCTCGAGCATGATCCGATAGATGTTGTTCTCCGGCTGCGACGCCGACAGCCCCAGCGAGTTCACCTGCACTCCGTAGCGGAACCGCCGGTACTTCTCCTCCTCGACGCCGTAGCGCTCAAGCGCGATACGGTCCCACAGGCGCGTGAACGCGCGAACCTTCGCCATCTCCTCCACGAACCGCACGCCGGCGTTCAGGAAGAACGAGATGCGCCCGACCAGCCGCGGGAAGACGTCGTCCTCCACTTGCCCCGACGCTCGGACCGCGTCCAGGTAGGCGATCGCGTTCGCCAGCGTGAACCCGACCTCCAGCACGGGGTCGGCCCCGGCTTCCTGCAGGTGGTAAGAACAGACATTGACCGGGTTCCATCGCGGGGTTTCGTGGACCGTCCACGCGATCATGTCGGTCGCAAGCCGGATCGACGCCTCGGGCGGGAAGATGTGCGTCCCGCGCGCAAGGAACTCCTTCAAGATGTCGTTCTGGGTCGTACCGGACAGTTCGCCTCGCGGAGCCTCGTGCTCGTCGCCCGTCGCGACGTACAGCGCGAGGAGCCACATCGCCGGGGCGTTGATCGTCATGGACGTGTTCGTCTTCTCGACCGGGATCCCGTCCATCACGGTGCGCATGTCGCCCAACGAGCAGATCGGAACCCCGACCCGCCCGACCTCGCCACGAGCCATCGGATGGTCCGAGTCGTACCCGGTTTGGGTCGGCAGGTCGAACGCGATCGACAGGCCCGTCTGTCCCTTTGCGAGGTTCTGCTTGAACCGCTCGTTCGTGACGCGGGCGTTTCCGTACCCCGCGTACGTTCGGAAGATCCACGGCTCGCTTCGCGTCATGTCCTCGGCCCCGCCTGCGCGACTGAGTGAGGGCTCAGTCTACCGGGCACCGCCCCGTCGCCGGTCATGGGACAGGCGCGGCTACTTCTGGCAGACCTCGAGCAGGTATGGGTGAGGATCGACCGCGTTCCCGTCGTTCGGGTGCCATTCGAAGTGGTCGTGCGGCGCGGTGGAGGCGGCGTTCCCGGAGGTCCCGACGTAGCCGACGACATCACCGGCCTCCACGCGGCCGAGCTTGCCGACCCGGGACAGGTGGGCGTTGTACACGTACCCGTCCTTGCCGTACACGTACACCGAAAGACCGCCGAGGCTGCTGTTAGTGGACTTCGCGACCCCGTCGAACGGCGCGACGATATCCGCTCCGTTGGCCCCCCCGATGTCGTTGCCCTGGTGCAGGTGCCCGACCCGCGGTGCGAGCCAATCATCGGACATCCACGTGTAGTCGGGGACGGGGCACGCGTACAGCGGGCCGTTGCCACCGACCACGACGGTGTTCAACTTGTCGGCGATCGTCTCGACCCGGACGCCCCACTTCTTCTCGAGCATGCGCGCCTGGTGGAGCTGCTTGTTGAGTTCCGCCAGCGCGACGTTCTGCTCGTCGATCTTCGCCTCGAGCGCATCCTGCTCCTCCTCCTGGTACTTGAGCAGTTGCTGCGCTTCCTTGGCCTTGACCTTCTGTTCGTGCTTGACGGCCTGGAGATCGTGCGCGAGCGCGCGGAGCTTGCGCGAGGTGTTCGCGTCCTGGGCCTGCAGCGCGTTCAGGAACGTGCTCCGCTCGGACATGTCCTCTACGGACGCCGAGCCGAGCAGCACCTCGAGACCGCCGGTCGGACCCTCGATGTAGGCACTCCGGGCGCGGTCGTCCATGATGCTCTGGACGTCATCGAAGTCATCTTCGATCGCCCCCTGCTTGGCCTCCGTCTCGGCCAAGGCCTCCGCTGCCTTCTCGTATTCGGCGGTCGCCAGCTCGACCTCGCCGCGCAGGTTCGCCACGTCGGTTCGCAGCAGCTGGAGACGACCCTTGGTGTTCCCGATCTGGTTCCCGAGGACCTTGGCTTCCTCCTGGGCGCGGGCCAGGTTCCGCTCGGCCTCTCTGAGGTCCTTCTCGCTCGGGCCCTTGTCCGGCTTGGCCACGACAGGCGAGAAGGCGGCGGCGACCATGAGGCATGCGAGGAGCACGCCCCAGGCGCGGCTGAATACGCGATGAGAGGTTGGGGAAGGTCTCATGGGGTCTCTATCTAGTACCGGAAGCTCATAGGGAGCGTCAACGATAGGGGTGCTTCAGGCACGAATCAAACACATCTGCCAGATTGCGGACGCACTGCGAACTCTACCCGTCAGCGCGCTGGTACTCGATCAGCTGGACGGTGTTCCCGTCCGGATCCGAGAAGGACGCGAACCGCGCGTAGCCGGCCACCTCGCCCGCGTGTTCGTGGAAGACGACACCCTTCCCTTCGAGCCCGCGCCTGGCGACGTCCAGATCCTTGACCTCGAAGGTCGCCGTCGCGCCCCCGGGAGCTACCGGGTGGCCCTCGACCGCCCCGTGCAGGGCGAAGCGGACCGTGCCGGTATCGAACTCCGCCCAATTATCCCCGTCCCGGCGGGCGAGTTCGAGGCCGAGGACGTCGCCGTAGAACGTGACCGCCCGCCCCATGTCGGCGGTCCAGTAGTAGACGTGGTCGAGTCGTTCGATGATCATGTGGCCTTCCAGTATGGCCGCCCGGCTCGATCTACGTCCCGCCGTCGCCGCCGAGCAGCTTCCTCTTCTGCGCGGCGAACTCTTCCTCGGTCAGGACCCCTTCGTCGCGGAGCTGGTCGAGCTTGCGGATCTCCTCCGCCACCGTGAGCCCGTCGGCGGCCGTGTGCTTCGTCCCGCCCGCGAACATCCGCTGCTGGTTCTCTTCCCCCGCCTCGTAGATCGTCTTCTGGACGCGCTCGGGGTCGCGGATGAAGCGGAACTCCTCGCGGCCCTGCTCGCTCGCCGACTGGATGACCAGCGTACCGGCTCCCACCACCCGATCGATGATCGATTGCCGGAACCGAACGTCGTTGATCGCCTCGAGCGGGATCTCCATCGAGTTCTTCGCGATCAGGCCGCTCCGGTGGATCAACCGGTCGGTCGTAACCACGAAGTTGTCGGTGACCCAATCGATGAACCTGCGCAACGGATACGCCACGAGGATCACCAGGCCTATGCCCAGCCCCGCCCAGCGGAGCCCCGGGCCGACCCCCGTCTTGCCCGTCCACAGCCAGGTCATGCCCCATCCCACTAGCACCGCGAGGGTCACGAGGACTGGTCCCGTGAGGGCGATCCAGTGCGGCCGCAGATCGAGGATGAGCTCCTCATTGTCGGTCAGCAGGCGCCTCGGGAAGGTCATGGCCGAACGCTAACACGGGGTCCACGCGCGCAAGCAACCGCCGGGTAGGCTCCGCCATGGCCGTGGCGCCGCGCATCTGATTGACTCCTAGCCTGATATCGCCCCAGGATGGCCGGCAAGGCCCACTCCAAGGGACCGAGCAGGAGATCGATCTTGCGCCAACCGAAGCTGCTCATCGCGAATCGCGGAGAGATCGCCGTCCGCGTGATCCGAACATGCCGGGAACTCGGCATCCACTCGGTCGCGGTGTACTCGGACGCCGACCGGAACTCGCTGCACGTCGAGATGGCCGACTCGGCCTACCACATCGGCCCCGCCGCACCGGCCGAGTCCTACCTCTCGATCGGCGCGATCCTGGAGGCAGCGCGGAAGTCGAAGGCGACCCTGATCCATCCCGGCTACGGCTTCCTGTCCGAACGCGCGCACTTCTCGCAGGCCGTGGCTGACGCCGGCCTCACGTTCGTCGGTCCGAACGCCGACGCCATCGAGCGGATGGGTGACAAGATGTCCGCGCGGCGGACGGCGGACGCGGCCGGTGTTCCGATCACCCCGGGTACGGTCGAACCCGTCGATCCGGCCACGGCGTTGAAGGAAGCCGAGAACGTCGGGTTCCCCATGGTGGTCAAGGCGGCGTTCGGCGGCGGCGGCAAGGGGATGCGCGTCGTCAACGAGGCGGGCGAGCTCGAAGAGGCACTCGAGGGTGCCAGCCGGGAAGCGCAGGCCTACTTCGGCCGCCCCGAGGTCTACATGGAGCGCTACATCGAACGCGCCCACCACATCGAGGCACAGATCATCGCCGACACCCACGGCAACGTGTTCTTCCTCGGCGAGCGCGACTGCACCTTGCAGCGTCGGCATCAGAAGCTGGTCGAGGAAACCCCCTCCCCCATCGTCGACGACGAGATGCGAGCCCGTCTCGAGCAGGCGGCCATCTCGCTGACGAAGGAGACCGGCTACGTGAACGCCGGCACCGTCGAATGCATCGCCGACGAGGACGGCAACTTCTACTTCATGGAGATGAACACGCGGCTCCAGGTCGAGCACACTGTGACGGAGCTCGTGACCGGCTACGACCTGGTCGCGCTCCAGATCCAGGTCGCACTGGGGGAACGCCTCGAACTTACCCCCGACCCACGCGGCCACGCGATCCAATGCCGACTCAACGCCGAGGACCCCATGAGGAACTTCCAGCCGGGCCCCGGGCACGTAGCTGCCTACGACGAGCCGGGCGGCCCGTTCGTCCGGGTCGACTCGGGCATCGTGGCCGGCAAGGAGATCCCGGCCGACTACGACTCGATGTTCGCCAAGCTGATGTCCTGGGGGAGCGACCGCGAGGACGCGCGCCGGCGGATGCTCCGGGCGCTCGGCGAGTTCCGGGTCGAGGGCATCCCGACCACCATCCCCTTCCACCGGTGGGTCCTGGAGACCCCGGAGTTCATCCAGGCGAAGCACACGACCGTCTGGGTCGAGCAGGCGCTTGCCGACAACCCCATCCCCGCCCCGACCGAGGTTCCGGTCATCGTCGGGCCGATCGCGGGTCCGAAGGACCCCATCCCGTCCACGATCACCCTCGAGGTGGCAGGACGGCGGGTACCCGTGAAGATCTGGGACGAGAGGCTGCCCACGGCGCCGCCGCCGCCCGCCCAGCACGTGGCCCACCACGGCGAACACGTCCACGACGTCATCTCCGCGCCCATGCAGGGAACGATCCTGAAGGT
Organism: uncultured Actinomycetes bacterium; assembly: GCA_964640385.1. Lineage (GTDB taxonomy): Bacteria > Actinomycetota > UBA4738 > UBA4738 > JBBDHU01 > JBBDIK01. Next base: position 2,445 of record CAZXFL010000015.1, on the reverse strand, counting down.
CGCCGCCGAAGTGGGCCAGGAGCTCGAAGCGGGCGACGCGATCTGCGTCCTCGAGGCGATGAAGATGGAGAACCACATCGTGGCGAGCCGCGACGGGACGGTTACGGAGGTTCCGATCGCGGTCGGCCAGGTCGTCGACGCCGGCCAGACACTGGCCGTGATCGACTAGCGCGACGATGAGTCCGGCGGCGGCCCGAACCGCGGGTGGCCGTGCAGCCGCACCCCCGCGCCCTTGATGCGGTAGCGCTTGTTCACCGAGATCAGCAATCCGGTAAAGCGCTCCACCGCCCGCGCCATGGACAGACCGCCCGCGTCGATCCACCGGAGGTTCGGCATCCCGTCGATGAGGGAACCGACGACGGTCTTCGCTTCCGCCTCGTCACCGCAGAGGAGGACATCGCCCTCCAGCGGCGTCCCCAGATCCTTAAGTCGGGTCGCAGCGACGCCCTGGAACGCGGCGACGATCCGCACGTCCGGCCGCCCACGCCCGGCCAGGACCGCAGCCGCACGTTCGGCGGCCGACAGGGTTTGTTCCGTTCTGATCTCGCCGGGGGCTGCCTTCACCTCCGCGGCGATCGGGTTGGTGGTATCGACCACGATCGCACGCCGTTTCAGGTTCGGCGCGATGTCGCGGTAGGCGTCCTCCTGTGCTGCAGGCGGAACCGCCACGACAACCAGATCGGCCCCGGCGATCGCGTCCGCGTTGACCGCACCGTGCACGTCGGCACCGGGATCCAGGTGCCCGAGCGCCCTCGCGGCCGCTTCATCCGCGCGCGCGGACGAGCGCGACCCGATGGTCAGACGATGGCCCGCCTGGGCCAGCCGCAGAGCCAGCCCGAACCCCTGTCGGCCGGTCCCCCCGACCACCGCGATCTCCACCGGGGCAGCCTACCCGTAGGCTCTGGCGGTATGAGTGACGGGCTGACCTACGCGATCGAGGCCGCGGTGGGACTCGCGTGCCTCGGTGCCGCAGTCGGTATGCGGCGCCGCTCTGGGTGGCTGGTCGCCGTGCTCGGCGTCGCCGGACTCGCCGCGATCGCCCACGCAGGGTGGGCCTCGTTCGGCTAGCCGATCCCCTCGCGTTCGGCGATGGTGCCGTACGCATCGCGGACGCCGCGGCGGTAAGCCTCCCATGTGAAGGCCTTCACCCGCTCGGCACCGGCACGCCCCAGGAACGACCGGAGATCCCGATCGCGCGCCAGCAACGTGAGTGCGGTCGTCCAGGCGTCGATGTCCCCGTAGGGGGCGACGAGGCCGTCCTCACCATCGCGGATGACCACATCGCCGTCCGTGGTGATAACGGGAACGCCGGCCGCCATGGCCTCATAGGTCACCAACCCGGCGCCACCGACCAGCGATGGAAACACGAGGACGTCGGCGGCATCCAGCTGCTCGCGCATCTGAGCGTGCGGGATCTTCTCGCGGTAGTCGAAGGGACGCGTCACCTTCGCCATCCGGCGATCGAAGTACTCGCGCCACTCCGGATGCAGCAGACCGATGACGGTGAGCTTCGCGTTCGGGATGTCGACTTGCTCGTACACGTCTAAGAGGAAGGACAGGCCCTTCCACCACGAGACTTGCCCCACGTACAGGATGTTGAAGATCTCGCTCGCGGGTGGCTCTCGGGGTGGAGCGAAGGCGGCGACGTCGACCCCGTAGGGAACGAGGAAGATGCGGTCCTCGGGGAATCCCGCCTCGACGTACGAGCGGCGCACGAAGTCCAGCCCCGTGAACAGGTACTGCGCCAGCGCCAGCTCCCGCCCTTTGCGTTCGATGTGCTTTCGGTACCCCGGTGGCGACTTGGGCGCGGGGACGCCGAGGCGGTCCCGTTCCTCCGCCTCCAACCGGTCGACGAGCCCGCGGAAGATGATCGGCTCGTCCAGGACACGGACGGCGCCGATCCGCCTCGCCCTTCTCAACTGGAACTCGGCACACTGCTCGAACGCATGGACCACGTCAACGTTGCGGATCCGATGCGAAGCACGGCGGTCGAACATATCGTTCTTCCAATACGTGACGGTCTCGGGTGGCAGGAGGCGGTGGAGGGGACGTGCCGCCGCCCACCCACGCTCGATCAGATCCGGCCAGCCGATCGAGGTGACCAGTTCGTCCGGCAAACCGTCGAGCCGGCGGCTGCGGAACCGAGCGAGATCGCCTGCTCCCCCCGCGACGGACAAGATCCTCTCGAGCGACTTCGTTCGCGAGGTTCCGGGCTTGTAGTAGGTCCCGGTGACCAGCCTGTCCAACGCGTCGACCTCGTGTAGGGCAAGCGCCGCCTCGTAGGCGTTGTGACGCTCGGAGTTCGAGACGAGGACCTTCATGTCGCGGTCGAACGCTGCCGTAGCCCGGCAGCCGTGGCCCGAAGCACGGCCGGCCGCTCGTGCCACGTGGCTAGCCGCCGCCCCCGGTCTCGAGGTCGTCGTCCTGATCGGCGGGGGTCGCGTG
>CAZXFL010000014.1:44762-46899 GCA_964640385.1 uncultured Actinomycetes bacterium | reverse complement strand
AGGAAGTGCTCGACCCGTGGGTGGACCAGCTGCGCGCCGAGTGGGGCACGCGCGCCTTCGCGAAGGAGTTCTACGAGTGGATGGCGCCGAGCCTCGCCACCGACCCCGAGGCGGTCGCCTGGTTCACGGCGATGATGGCCGCGTCGGCAGATGCGGAGACCGTCGTCGCCGCCACGCGCCTCACGTACGCCACCGACGTGCGCGATATGCTGCCGGCGATCGTCTGCCCGACCCTCGTCTTCGCGCGGCGTGACGACGTGCTCTGCCCGTTCGACGAGGTGCAGTGGCTGGCCGATCACATCGCGGGAGCTCGGTTCGTGCCGCTCGAGGGCGCCGACCACCCGTTCTGGGCGGGCGACACGAGCGTGATGCTCGACCAGATCGAGGGGTTCGTGCGCGGGCTCGGCTCGTAGACTCGGGCCGTGGCGCGCAAGAGGATCACGATCCGTCCGCCGGGCCTCAAGCCCACCACCAAGGTCGGGACGCTCGGCCCCTATCGTGGCCGCCTCGGCCTCGCGTGGGTGATCGCCCCGGTGTTCGTGGGCGCGCTGATCGTCGTCGCCGGCTACCTGGCCCTCACCCGCTGATGCTCAAGGCGTACTGCTGGCCGCGCTCCGTCGAACCCGGACAGTCCGTCGGCGTCCACGCCTCCACGGACGCCCACAGGTTCGAGGTCACGGTGACGCGGGATGGCGCCGAGCCGCTCGAGGTCTGGCGCGGCGCCGGCATCGCGGGCAACCACGCGACCCCGACCGACGCCAGCGCGAACGGCTGCGACTGGCCGGTGTCCCTGGAGATCCCCGTCGGTGACTGGCCCAGCGGCTACTACGCGGTCACGCTGACCGCCGGCGACGAGCGCGCCGAGGCATTCCTGGTCGTGCGGGCGGGCGGGCGCGAGCGCGCGCCGATCCTGCTGGTGCTGTCGACCAGCACGTACGACGCCTACAACGACTGGGGCGGCCCGTCGCTCTACACCGGCGGCACACAGGTCTCGATGCTGCGGCCAATGGCGCCCGGGTTCCTGACGAAGCCCGAGCCCCACCGTCGCAAGATGCAGCCGCACCCCGACCGCGAGGCGCTGTGGTTCTTCGAGTGGGCGGAGCCGCTGGGCGTATCGGTGTGGAGCGGCGGCGCCGGCTGGTGGAACTGGGAGCGCCCGTTCGCCCACTGGGCCGAGCGCAACGGCTACCGGTTCGACGTCGCGATCAGCACCGACCTCGAGACCGTGCCCGGGGTGCTCGACGGCTACCACCTGTTCGCGTGCGTCGGGCACGACGAGTACTGGTCGTGGGGCATGCGCGAGGCGTTGGACGCGCACACCGGCGCCGGCGGCAACGCGGCGATCTTCAGCGGCAACACCTGCTACTGGCAGGTGCGGTTCGATCACGCCGTCGACACGATGACCTGCTTCAAGTACCGCTGCGATGAGGACCCCGTGCTCGCGACCCCCGATGCCCGGCTGCTGTCGGGCCCCTGGTCCGAGCGACGGATCGGATGGCCGGAGACGAGCACGATCGGCCTCACGTTCACGCGCGGCGGCTACTCGCGGTACGGGCTGGGCGTGCCGCGCGCCTCTGGCGCGTTCACCGTGCACCGTCCGGAGCACTGGCTCTTCGAGGACACCGGCCTGTGCTACGGCGATGCGCTCGGCCTCGATCACACGATCGTCGCGTACGAGGTTGACGGCGTGGAGCTCGCCACCGGGCCCGACGGGCTCCCCGTCCCGACCCACGCCGACGGCGCGCCCGCGACGCTCGAGGTGCTCGCGACCGCGCCCGCCCACCTGTGGGCCCAGCGGGAGCAGCCCTCGCGCTACGCGCACGAGCCCGGCGAGCTGGAGAACACCGCCGAGGCGCTCTGGGGCGCCGACTGGCGCGACCACGTGCACGAGATCGCCAACAACCACGCCGTGCTCGGCGTCTTCACGATCGAGGGCGGCGGCACGGTGGTCAACGTCGGCGTGACCGACTGGGCCTACGGCTTGGAGGACCCGGCCGTGGACCGGATCACGCGCAACGCGCTCGATCGGCTGGGCTAGTCCCGCAGGTACCGGTCGAGCCAGGCCAGCACCAGCTCGAAGCGCTGCACCCGGTGCGTCGGGCTCCCAGAGCGCGTCAGCTCGTGGCTCTCCCCCGGG
>CAZXFL010000014.1:43387-44752 GCA_964640385.1 uncultured Actinomycetes bacterium | reverse complement strand
AACCGCACGAACTCGACCTCGCGCTTCAGCGCCCGCAGCACCGTGAACAGCTGCTCCCCCTGGTTGATCGGGCAGCGAAGGTCGTCCTCGGAGTGCAGGATCAGCGTCGGCGTGGTGATCTGCTCGGCGTAGGTGAGGGGCGAGATCTGCCGGTAGGCCTCGGGCGCCTCCCATGGGTGCGCGCCCACGTAGCCCCGGAAGAACCCGGCGAAGTCGGCCGAGCCGTCCTCCGACGCCATCTCGTTGACCGCCCGTTCCGAGATCGCGCAGCGGAACCGGTCGGTGTGCCCGATGATCCACGACGTCATATAGCCGCCGTAGGAGCCGCCCATCACGCCGATCCGCTCCGGGTCGATGAACGGGAAGCGCTTGATCGCCTCGTCGGTCACCGCCATCAGGTCGTCGTAGTCGACCGACCCCCAGCCGGGCCCGCCCTCCACCGGCCCGCGGATCGCGCGACCCCAGTCCTCCCCGTAGCCCGAGGAGCCGCGCGGGTTCGCATACAGCACCACGTAGCCCGCGCCCGCCTCCACCTGGAACTCGTCGAAGAACCTCTCGCCGTACTGGGTGAACGGGCCGCCGTGGATGTTGAGCACGGCCGGGTACTGCTGGTCGGGGTCGAAGCCGGGTGGTCGGATGATCCAGGCCGGCACGTCGGCGCCGTCGGGCGCGAACGCGACGAACGGCTCCGGCTCGGCGAACTCGACCTCGGCGACCAGCGCCGCGCCCAGGTCGGTCACGCGGCGTCCGTCGACGAACACCTGGGGCGGGCTGGTCGGGGTCGAGACGGTGGCGGCGAAGCGCTCGCCGAGCAGATCGAAACCGGTGAGCGAGCCCCCCGGGGCGGCCCTTCGAACGGCGGGGCCTGCCCCGTCGGCCGGCACCTCGAACAGCGGCATCGTGCCGGCGTCCTCGGCGGGGAACACGATCCGGTCGCCGTCCCAGATCGGGCCGCGCATCGCCGGGAACGGCGCCGCGTTGCGATCCAGCGCCTCGGTGAGCACCGTACGGACGCCGGAGGCGAGATCGAGGACGGCGATCCGCCCGTGCCGCGGCTCGTCGAACTCACCCGGGATGAACACGTAGGAGATCCGGTCACCGGCCGGCGACCACGCCGGCAGCAGGCAGGAGCCGTCCGTTGCGGTCACGCGCTGGGGCACGCCGCCGTGGGCATCGATCGTGTAGATGTCGGTCGCCGTCCCGAGGTCCCAGTCCTCGTGACGCGCCGACACGAAGGCGATCGTGGCGCCGTCGGGCGACCACGCGGGCATCTGGTCCTCGGCGTCGCCATCGGTGAGCTGCACGGGCTCCGCGTCGTCCAGACCCACCACGTAGAGATGGTGGGTCCGTCCCTGGGTCCACCCC
>CAZXFL010000014.1:40071-43377 GCA_964640385.1 uncultured Actinomycetes bacterium | reverse complement strand
GTTGTCCAGGCGGAACTGCAGGCGGGTGAAGCGCCGCGGCGGGCGCTTCGCCACCTCCTCGATGTCGTCGGCGGGGTCGTGCGCGCGGGCCACGAACGCGATGCGCGTGCTGTCCGGCGACCACTCGACGTTCTCGATGGCGCCGCGCAGCGTGGTGAGCCGGCGCGACTCTCCGGGACCGTCGACCGGCAGCACGAACAGCTGCGGGGGGTCCTCGTCGCGGGCCGAGGTGAAGGCGAGCCAGCGTCCGTCCGGCGACCACCGGGGAGACGCGTCGCGTGTGCCCCCGAACGTCAGCCGGCGCGGCGCCGCCGACCCGTCGGCCGGCACCGTCCAGATCGCGCTGCGGGGCTCGTGCTGTTCCTCGTCGATCCAGGCAGCGACGTAGGCGGCGGTCGTGCCGTCGGGCGACAGGCGCGGGTCCCCGGCGCCCATCAGCCGATAGACGTCGTCAGGCTGCATCCCTCGCACGGCACCTCTCCTCTCACGGATGTGGAGGAGATAGTCCCATGGATGGAGCGGATGCTGCAGAGAGGTGTTCAGCCGGCCGCGGCGAAGGAGAACTCATCGAGCACGCGCGGGGTGCCGGACTTCGAGTACTTCACCAGCTTGGTGGTGCACACCGCGGCCCCTCCGGTCCATCTGTTGGTGGGGCCGAGCTGGAAGTACGCGCCGTAGCCGGCCGCCGTCGACGCGTCGTGCATCACGGTCACGCCGCCCTGGGTGCAGGTCATCGTGATCGTGTCGTCGAGATGATGGCTCAGGCCACCGCCCTCCAGCGAGATGAACTCGCGGTCACCGAAGGAAGGAGTCGAGTCCACGAGGGCGATACCGACGCCGCCGCTTGCGATCGAGAGGGCGCCCGCTGTCACCACGAGCGCTGCCAGGAACTTCTTCACGTGCTGCCTCCGAGCCGTACCGAGGGGAGGCTCATGATGGCCCGCCCGGGCCATCGCGCGCATCGGGCAGAAGGTTGGAACGATGGTCTTACCTAGGGTTAGGTAGCGGCGAGCGGGCTAGCCGATCTTGCGCAGCGGGGCGTAGGCGAGCAGCACCCGCTTCTCCCCCACCTCGGAGAAGCGGATCGTCGCCTCGGCGTCGTCGCCGTACCCGCTGGTGGTGACCACCACGCCCTCGCCCCAGCGCTCGTGCTGCACCGTGTCGCCCGCCACGATCGCGGGGGCGTCGCGCTTGGGCACGCCGGCCGGCTGCGGCGGCGTCCAGCCCGGCTGCACCTGCACGGCGTCGCTGCGACCGGGCAGCCCGACGACCGAGTAGCCGCCGCCTTCGCCGCCGGTCCGACGTGTCGAGCGCTGCACGCGGCTCTCGGACTCCTTGGCGTCGAGCAACGCCGCGGGGATCTCGCCGAGGAACCGCGACGGCGGGTTGTAGTTCGTCTGGCCGTACAGGGTGCGGCTCCAGGCGTGCGTCAGGTACAGGCGCTGTTGGGCGCGCGTGATGCCGACGTAGGCAAGCCGGCGCTCCTCTTCCAGCTCGTTGGTGTCGGTCATCGAGCGGAAGTGCGGGAACACGCCGTCTTCCATGCCGACGACGAACACGACCGGGAACTCCAGCCCTTTTGCGATGTGCAACGTCATCAGCGTGACCGTGGAATCGTCCTCGTCGTACTCGTCCTGGTCACCCACCAGTGAGACCAGCTCGAGGAACTCCGCGAGCCCGGCCTCGGGGTCACGCGCCGCGGTCTCCATCGCCACGCCGGACAGCTCCTGCAGGTTCTCGATGCGACCCTGCGCCTCGATCGAGCGCTCGGTCTCGAGCTCGAGCAGGTAGCCGGACTCCTGGGCAGCGAACTCCACCATGCGCGCGGGGCCGGCGCCCTCGTCGTAGTGGGCCTGGATGGCGGCCATCACCTGGTTGAAGCCTGCCACGGCGCCCCTGGCGCGCGTGTTGAGCACGGCGATCTCGTCGACCCGGCGGCAGGCCTCAACGACGTCGATGCCCTCGGAGGTGGCGTAGGATTCCAGCGCCGCCACGGTCGCGTCGCCGATGCCACGCTTGGGCATGTTGACCACGCGCCGGAACGAGATCACGTCCTGCGGGTTGAGCATCAGCCGCAGGTACCCCAGCACGTCCTTGATCTCCTTGCGCTGGTAGAACCGCACGCCGCCGAACACGCGATAGGGCGTGCCGACCCGCATGAAGATGTCCTCGACGACACGCGACATCGCGTTCGTGCGGTAGAAGACGGCGACGTCGCGGTACCGGAAGCCCTCGTCGTCGCGCAGCCGCTCGATCTCTGCGGCGAGGAACATGGCCTCCTCGTGCTCGTCGTTGCCGCGGAAGGTGGTGACCAGCTCGCCGGGCGCCGCCTCGGTCCACAGCTCCTTGGGCTTGCGCTGCGCGTTGTGCTCGATCACGGCGTTCGCCGCGGCCAGGATGTTGCCCGTCGAGCGGTAGTTCTGCGCCATCACGAAGACCCGCGCATCCGGGTAGTCGCGCTCGAAGTCGAGCAGGTTCTGGATCGTGGCGCCGCGCCAGGAGTAGACGCCCTGGTCGGCGTCGCCTACGACGCAGACGTTGCGGTAGCGGTCCGCGAGCTTGTTGACCAGCTCGTACTGGGCCCGCGAGGTGTCCTGGTACTCGTCGACCAGCAGGTAGCGGAACCGCTCCTGGTAGTGACGCAGTACGTCGGGGTGGTCTCGGAACAGCCGCACCGTCTCGGTGATCAGGTCGTCGAAGTCCAGCGCGCCTGCCTCGCGCTTGCGCGTCTCGTAGACGCGATAGACCTTGGCGATCATCTCCTCGTAGAAGTTCGAAGCCATCTCGGTGAACGAGTCGGCGTCGATCACCTGGTCCTTCGCGCGGCCGATCGCCGCCGCCATCTGCTTGGGCGGGAACCGCTTGGGGTCGATGTCGAGATCGCGGACGATGCCCGAGATCAGCCGCTCGGTGTCGCCGTCGTCATAGATCGTGAACGCCGACGGGATGCCGAGATGCTGATGCTCACGGCGGAGCAGACGCGCGCACATCGAGTGGAACGTGAGGAGCCACATGCCGCCGGCCGCGCCCGAGCCGACCAGCAGCTCGACCCGCTCGCGCATCTCGCGGGCAGCTTTGTTCGTGAAGGTGATCGCGAGGATCTGTCCGGGCGCAACGTTCCGTTCCCGCACCAGGAACGCGATCCGGTGCGTGAGGGCCCGCGTCTTGCCGCTGCCCGCCCCTGCCACGATCAAGACAGGCCCTTCGGTGTGCAGCACGGCTTCGCGCTGGATGTCGTTGAGGCCGCCGAGCAGCGGCGAGGTCACGCTCACGGATGCAGTCTAGGCGGGGTCGCCGACGCCCCGG
>CAZXFL010000014.1:0-40061 GCA_964640385.1 uncultured Actinomycetes bacterium | reverse complement strand
GACCATTATCTCCGGGACTGGCCGATGCCACCTTCTCGACAGAACGATCCGGTGGAGCCCGGGCTCGACTCCTACCAAGGGGGACTTCCGGTCGATGGCCTGTGGGGGGTCTCCGCGGTAGCGTGACTGGGTGACTTCCGTCCCCGCCGACGTGCCCACCACCCGCCGCGTTCGCTCGCATCACGTGCTGCGCTGGGTCGGCATCGCCTGCCTGCTCGGCGCGGCGTACTTCGGCGGCTACGTCGCGTGGCTGCTGTGGGGAACCGGCCTGGAGACCCAGCAGGCCCAGGATCAGCTCCGCCCGACGGTCCAGACCTGGGTCTCGGACCCGCAGCCGATCCCGGCACCCGGCAAAGCGCCACGAGTCCTCCCCGGCGACGCATACGCCGCGATCGTGATCCCTTCGATCGGCCTCGACATGATCGTCGTGCAGGGCACCGACTACGAGTCCCTGAAGAAAGGCCCCGGCCACTACCTGGACACCGCCGACCCGTGGGACGGCACCGGCCGGGTCGGCATCGCCGGGCACCGCACGACCTACCTGCATCCGTTCTTCGACCTGGACAAGGTGGCGGTCGGCGACAGGATCAGCCTGCTGACCCGCTACGGGCGCTACGACTACGAGGTCACGGCCAACTTCGTGCTGCCGGAGGAGACCGCGGGCAAGGTCCTCGCCCAAACCGACGACCCGACGCTCGTGCTCACGACGTGCAATCCGAAGTACGCCTCGAGCCAGCGGCTGATCGTCACGGCGAACCTGGTCGCGAGCCCCGGGGCCTAAGCGGCGCTGGTCTGCGGCGGCGCACCGGGCTGCTGCGTCGGGACCCGCCTGGTGAAAAAGAGCGCGATCAACGCGAAGAGCGCGAGAAGCGCCAGCGTCGCGCGGAGCCCGTCCACCCGCGCCTGCTCGTTCGCGTCCACGATCGCCTGGGTCGTCGGCTCGTCGACGCCGGCCTGCTCGAGCGCCGTCTGTAGCTGGGCATCGGAGATGAACTCCCCACCGTCGGACAGCTGCACGTTCGCCTGCTCCACGACCGTGTCCGGCACGGCGGGGTTCTGGTCGATCCCGGTCAGGAAGGAGGCGGTCAGCGCCGCGATCAGGATCGAGCCCGCCAGCGCCGTGCCCAATGAGGCGCCGAACTGGCTCGCCGTGTTCTGCAGACCGCCGACCTCGGGGCTCTGACTGTCCGGCACGGCCGAGACGGTCACGGCGCCCAGCTGCGAGGCGAGACCGCCCATGCCGAGGCCGATCAGCAGGAGCGGCCCCGTCACGACCGCTGCGGTCGCGTCGACATCCATCGCCGTGAACAGCCAGACGATGCCGACGACGGCGACAATGAGGGCGATGTTCACGATCCTCCTCGGAGAGGCGGTCGGGAGGAATCTCGGCACACCCGCGGCCGCCAGCAACATCGTGAGCGACATGGGCAGCAGCTTGATACCGGTGTCTATTGCGGAGAGACCGAGCGCGACGGACAGGTACAGCGGGATCGCGAAGAACAGCCCCATCATCACGAGGAACTGGAAGAAGAACATGATCAGCCCGCCGGTCATCTGCCGGTTCGCGAACAGACCCGGACTGACGAGCGGATCCGACCCGGCCGCCTCACGGCGCCGGACGTGCTGCAGGAACAACAACATGAGTGCGAAGCCAGCCAGGACGAACCACACGACGAGCGACATTCCCAGGATCGACCGCGCGCCCTCGGCGGGAAGGATCCAGCCCCACTCGGAGGAACGGAGCACGGCGATGATCACCAGGCCCATCGCCGCCGCCCAGAGGACCGAGCCGAGCCAGTCGAGTCGTGGGCGGACGTCGACCGGTGCGTCCGCGATCTTGCGGGTTAGCAGCAGGATGCCGGCTCCGACCAATACTTCCCCCGCAAACACCCACCGCCAGGACGCATACGTGGTCGCGAGCCCACCGATGAGCGGACCGACCGCGACGGCGATCGCGCCGGCCGCTCCCACCAGGCCGTACGCGCGCGGCCGGCCCTCGGCCGGGAAGTTGCCGGCCACCAGTGCCACGATCGCCGGCATGATCAACGCGGCGCCGACGCCTTCGAGGAAGGACCATCCGAAGATGAGCCAGCCCAGGTTCGGCGACAGCGCGGTGGTCAGCGAACCGGAGCAGTAGATGACACACCCGATCATGAAGGCGCGCTTGCGCCCGATGATCGACCCGATCTTGCCGCCGGTCACCATCAACATTGCCATGACCAGCGTGTACAGGACGATGGCGGTCTGGATGCCCGTGATCGTGGTCCCGAGGTCATCGGCCACGGTCGCGATCGAAACGTTCATGACCGAGGAGTCCAACGCCATCAGGAACTGCGCGGCGCACAGGGTGAGCAGGACACTCGTGGCCGCCTTCTGCGCGACGGCTCCGCCCGAGGTGGTCGTCATGCGCCGGCTACTCCCACTCGATCGTGCCGGGGGGCTTGCTCGTGATGTCGTAGGCGACCCGGTTGATGCCCGGCACCTCACGCACGATCCGCGACGCGATCACGTCGAGCACCTCATACGGAAGCCTGGCCCAGTCGGCGGTCATGGCGTCCTCGCTGGTCACCGCGCGCACCACGACGGGCGATTCGTAGGTGCGGCCGTCGCCCATCACGCCCACGCTCGAGACATCGGCGAGCAGCACACAGAACGCCTGCCAGGTCTCGCGCTCGAGCCCGGCGCGGCGGATCTCCTCGCGCACGATGTGATCGGCGCCGCGCACTTTCGCCAGGTTCTCTAGGTTCACCTCGCCGACGATCCGCACGGCCAGGCCCGGCCCGGGGAACGGCTGGCGCTGGGTGATCTCCTCGGGCAGCCCGAGCTCGGCGCCGACCGCGCGGACCTCGTCCTTGAACAGGTCGCGCAACGGCTCCACCAGCTCGAAGTCCATGTCCTCGGGCAGTCCACCCACGTTGTGATGGCTCTTGATGTTGGCCGCGGTCTTGGACCCGGACTCGATCACGTCCGGATACAGGGTTCCCTGCACCAGGAATCGCGCGCCGGAGTGGTCCTGAGCGACCTCCTCGAACACGCGGATGAACTCCTCCCCGATCGCCTTGCGCTTGGCTTCCGGATCGGTCACTCCCTCGAGCTTGGCGAGGAACCGATCGGCGGCCTTGACGTGGACCAACGGCACCTTAAAGTGCCTCGCGAAGGTCTCCTCGACCTGCTCGGGCTCGCCCTCCCGCAGCATCCCGGTATCGACGAATACGCAGGTGAGCTGCATCCCGATCGCCTTGTGGACCAGCAGCGCCGCGACGGCCGAGTCGACACCGCCGGAGAGCGCGCAGAGCACCTCGGCGTCGCCGACCTGCGCGCGGATCGCTTCCACGTTGCGCTCGATGACGTTCGCCGGCGTCCAGTCGGGCAGCAGCCCGCACCCCTCGTAGAGGAACCGCTTCATGATGGCGGTTCCTTTCGGGGTGTGTGCCACCTCCGGGTGGAACTGGACGGCGTAGAGCCGGCGTTCCGGGTCTTCCATCGAGGCGATCGGGATGGCGTCCGTGCGGGACGTCACGCGGAACCCGTCCGGAGCCCGGGTCACCGCGTCACCGTGGCTCATCCACACCTGCTCCTCGGCAGCGAGATCCTGCAGGAGGACGCCCGCGCCCTCCACGTAGACCGTCGTCCCGCCGTACTCGCGCTGGCCGGTCGCCTCGACCTCGCCGCCGAGCGACCGAGCCATGAGCTGGTGTCCGTAGCAGATCCCGAGCACCGGAACGCCGAGCGAGAAGATGCCGGGATCGACCGACGGCGCGCCCTCCTCGTACACGGACGCCGGACCGCCCGAGAGGATGATGCCCGCAGGGCGCATGGCCTTCAGATCGTCGATCGCCGCGTCATGCGGAACGATCTCGGAGTAGATGTGACACTCACGTACACGCCGAGCGATCAGCTGTGCGTACTGCGCCCCCAGGTCGACGACGAGGACCGGGCGGGGGGCCTCCTTGGTCACGGGCTAGGCCCCGCCCATCAGTGGCCCATCCCGACGTGCTGCTGCGTCTGGTAGGTCTTGCCCTCGGTCTTGATCGAGGGCGCGATGACCAGTTCGGCCTTCTGGAACTCCTTGATCGTGGCGTAGCCGGTCGTGGCCATCGAGGTGGCCAAGGCGCCGAACAGGTTGAACGTGCCGTCGTTCTCGTGCGCGGGGCCGACCAGGATCTCCTTCAGCGAGGCGACCTGCTGGGTCTTCACGCGGGCTCCGCGCGGCAGGGTCGGGTGGAACGTCGCCATCCCCCAGTGGTAGCCGTGGCCAGGTGCCTCCTCCGCCCGCGTCAGCGGTGAGCCGATCATGACCGCGTCCGCCCCGCACGCGATGGCCTTGGCGATGTCCCCACCGGTACGCATCCCGCCGTCGGCGATGACGTGGCAGTAACGGCCGGTCTCGTGCAGGTGCTGCATGCGGGCGCCCGCTGCGTCGGCGATCGCCGTGGCCTGCGGAACGCCGACCCCGATCACGCCGCGAGTCGTGCAGGCGTTCCCCGGACCGACCCCGACCAGGACGCCGATGGCGCCGGTACGCATGAGGTGCAACGCCGTCGCGTACGACGCGCACCCGCCAACGATCACCGGGATGTCGAACGCCGGGATGAACTCCTTGAGGTTCAGCGGTTCGTGCTGGCTGGAGACGTGCTCGCCCGAGACCACCGTCCCCTGGATGACCAGGATGTCGAGTTCGGCGTCCACGACCAGCTTCGCGTACTGCTCGACCCGTTGCGGTGTGAGCGAGGCGCAGGCGATGACCCCGCCCTCCTTGATCTCCTGGATCCGCTTGACGATCAGTTCGTCCTTGACCGGCTCCTGGTAGATCTCCTGCATCCGACGGGTGGCCTTCTCATCGGACAGCTCGCCGATCTCCTGGAAGAGCGGTTCGGGGTCCTCGTAGCGCGTCTGCAGACCTTCGAGGTTCAGACAGGCCAGGCCGCCGAGCTGGCCGATCTGGATCGCGGTGGCCGGCGAGACGGCGGCGTCCATCGCGGAGGCCATCATCGGCAGCGGGAACGTGTAGGCGTCGATCTCCCACTCGATCGTCACGTCCTCCGGATCGCGCGTCCGCCGCGAGGGGACGATCGCCACCTCGTCGAACCCGTACGCCCGCCGTGCCGTCTTACCCGCGCCGATCTCGATCTCCATGACCCTCCTACCTCGCTACCTGTTCCGGAACGCGAAACGCCCGCCTCTTCGGAGGAAGGCGGGCGCCTGCGGAAGCTTCATCACTCGATGCTACCAGGGGTCTCCCGTGCCTCGGAACCCTTTCGGCGCGTGCCTGGCGCTAGGACTCTTTGACGACGGTGCCGGACTCGTCGACGCGCAGGTCGGTGAGACCGGAGTGGGCCCGGTCGCCTTCGACCATGACCTCGGCGCTCTCGATGTGGCCAAGCTCCTTCAGTCGGCTCAGCACGAACTGGAGCGACTCCTCGGGGCTCTGAACCATGGTGTCGACCTTCAGCTCGGGGTCCTCGGGCGCTTCGTACGGGGAATTCGGATCGACCCCGGTGAAGTCCTTGATCTCGCCCGCCAGTGCCTTCTTGTACAGGCCCTTGGGGTCGCGGTTCTCCGCTAGCTCCTCGAGCGTGGCGTGCACGTGAACCTCTACGAAGCTCTCGCCGATCATCTCGCGGCAGGCGTCGCGCGTCTCTTTGTACGGACTGATCGGGCAGCAGATGGTCGCCACGCCGTTGCGGGTGAGCAGGTTGGCGACGTAGCCGATGCGCATGATGTTCGTGTCGCGGTCCTCCTTGGAGAACCCGAGGCCCTTCGATAGGTTCTTGCGGACCTCGTCGCCGTCGAGGATCTCGGTCTTCATGCCGCGCGCCTCGAACTCGTGGTAGAGCATCTCGGCGATCGTCGACTTGCCCGACCCGGAGAGGCCGGTGAACCATACGGTCAATCCTCGTTGGTCGCTCACTGAAGCATGCTCCTTCCCTGTGCCCCTTCGAGGGCCTCGAGTCCATAGATGTCGACGAGGGTGGGTCCCACGTCGACCAGCCGCATCCCCTCCGTGTAGCCGACGGGCTGGTTCCGTAGCCCGTTCATGACGAAGATGCCAGTCCGGTCGTGGTTGGCCCCGTCGGGGCCGGTGTCGTTCTCGTAGGTGTAGATACTCCGGTTCCCGACCGAGCCGACGCTGCGCCAATCCAGGTCTCCGAAGTACACGATCAGGTCGGGGGCCACGCCGCGCACCTCCGGATAGACGTCCTGCGGTTTGAACACCTTGGTGCCGAGCGGTTCGCCGTCGGGGCCGGGCGCGGCCTCCAGGCGCTGCGCCATCTCGTCCCGCACCGACTCGTAGTCGCCCGGGTCGATGATGCCGCTGGGCTCGCGACCGACGACGTTCAGGAACAGGCGGCCGTAGTAGCCGCCGTCGCCCCACGCGACCGTCTTGGACCAGTCGATGTCGGCCTTGGAGACGGGGATGACCTCGGTCGGCTGCGTCCCTAGGGTCAGGTAGCCCTCCTCGATCAACCAGTCGTTGAAGCAGAGGCCGCCTTGCATCGCCCGCGCACCGTGGTCGGACATGATGATGGTCACGACATCCTCGGGAAGGACCGCGAGGAGCTCGCCGAGTTCCTTGTCGAGCATCCGGTAGTACTTCTGGAACATACCCTCGAACTCGTTGCCCGCCACATACTTCGGATGGTTGGGGTCGTAGTACTCCCAGAACACGTGGTGCAACCGGTCGCTGGCGATCTCGCAGAGCATGAAGAAGTCCCACGGCTTGTTCTGCACCAGGCGGCGCGCCACCTTGAATCGCCGTTCGGTCATCGTGAACACGTCGGCCATCACGCGTTCCATACCGGCCTTACGGAAGTTCGGGATGTCGAAGATGTACCGGCCGGGGCCCCCGAGCTCCTCCTCGATCTCGCCCTCGATCTCGGATGGGGTCGCGTAGGAGGGAGCGGACGGCGGCGTGAGGAAGCATCCGACCCGCCACCCCTCGATCGGCGTCGGCGGGAAGCTAGGCGGGACGCCGATCAGCAGCGACTTCTTCCCGTGCGCACCCAGCCGATCCCAGACCGTGGTCTCCTTGATGGCGCTCGCCGTCGCGATGGAAAGCCCGTCGTAGGTGTTGTCCTTGCGGTTGCGGAATCCGTAGATGCCGAGTTGGCCGGGCGTCTTGCCCGTCATCGCGCACGCCCACGCCGGAACGGTGATCGGAGGCGTGATGCTGGCGAGCGGCCCGTGCATGGACCCCTCCATCAGCTTGGCGATGTTGGGGACCTCGGACTTGAGGTCGTCGAAAAGGATCTGGGGGGTGCCGCAATCGATGCCGATCACGGCCACGCGTACGTCGTTGGTCATCCGGCTTCCCCTGGAGTCGTTCCGTGAAAAAGAGCCCGCCCGGGTGGTCCGCGGGGGCTCTGGAGCGCATCGTACCAGCTCAGAGGGGGTGCCGACGACGCCGCAGGTCACGGCGGGAACCACCCGACGACGTCCCGCTGGCGGCCACCGATAGGCTACGGGCCATGACGTTGCTCCGACGAGTGCTGTACCTGCTCGCGGCCCTCTGGGCCGCGATGGGACTGGTCCTCGCCGTGGTTCCCGGACTCGTGTTGTCGATCGGGGGCGCGACGGTGCAGCCGGAGCGCGCCTGGATGCGTCTCCTCGGGATCGTCCTCGTGACGCTGGCGATGCTGGCGGTGCTGATGGCCCAGAATATCGAGGAGACCTGGTGGTGGGCCTGGGCGTTCGTCATCGAGAAAGCCGCGGTAACCAGCTTCGCGATCCTGAAGGCGGCACTGTTCCCGATGAACACCGCTCCGTGGTTCTGGTGGGCCGTCGCGGCGGCGAACCTCGCGCTCACCGGCGCGCTCCTGTGGGGTCTCGGTCGCGCTGGGCGGGAGCACCCGCCGAGCTAGACATGCAGGAGGGCCCGGGCTGAGCCCGGGCCCTCCGTGGATCCTTGGCGCTCGACCCCTAGTGCATATGGCCGCCGGGGTCGGCGTCCTCTTCCTCTTCCGGCTTCTCGACGACCGCGCTCTCGGTGGTGACGATGAGCGAGGCGATCGATGCGGCGTTCTGCAACGCCGAGCGGGTGACTTTGGCGGGATCGATGATTCCCGCCTTGAGCATGTCTACCCACTCGCCGGTCGCGGCGTTGAAGCCGCGGTCGTCGCCCTCGGCGCGGATCTGCTGGACGATCACCGCGCCCTCGTAGCCCGCGTTGCTTGCGATCCTGCGCGCCGGCTCCGCGAGCGTTTCGCGAACGATGGTGGCCCCGGTAGCCTCGTCGCCTTCGAGGTCGAGCTTGTCGAGTGCGGACTCGGCGCGGATCAGCGCCACCCCGCCCCCGGCAACGATGCCTTCCTCGATGGCCGCCCGGGTCGCCGACAGCGCGTCCTCGATGCGGTGTTTCTTCTCCTTCAACTCCACCTCGGTCGCGGCGCCGACCTTGACCAGCGCCACGCCTCCGGAGAGCTTCGCGAGCCGCTCCTGGAGCTTCTCCTTGTCCCAATCCGAATCCGTGTTCTCGATCTCGGCCTTGATCTGGTTGATCCTGCCGTCGATCTCGGACTGGCCGCCCTTGCCCTCGACGATGGTCGTGTCGTCCTTGGTGATGACGACCTTGCGGGCCTGGCCCAGGATGTCGAGCGCCGCGTTCTCCAGCTTGAGCCCGACCTCTTCGGAGATGACCTCGCCGCCCGTGAGGGTGGCGATGTCCTGGAGCATGGCCTTGCGACGGTCGCCGAACCCGGGGGCCTTGATGGCCACCGCATTGAACGTGCCGCGGATCTTGTTGACCACCAGGGTCGCCAGGGCTTCGCCCTCGACGTCCTCGGAGATGATCACCAATGCCTTCCCGGCCTGCATGACCTTCTCGAGTAGCGGGAGCAACTCCTGCACGCTCGAGATCTTCTTGTTGATGATCGCGAGGTACGGCTCGTCGAAGACAGCCTCCATCCGCTCCTGGTCGGTAACGAAGTACGGCGAGATGTAGCCCTTGTCGAACTGCATGCCCTCGACGAACTCGAGCTCCATGCCGAACGTGTTGGACTCCTCGACCGTGACGACACCATCCTTGCCGACCTTGTCCAACGCCTCGGCGATCGTCTCGCCGATGGTGGCGTCGCCGGCCGAGATGGACGCGACCTGGGCGATCTCCGCCTTGTCGTCGACTTCCTTGGCCTGGTTCATGATGGCCTCGACCGCGGCCTCGACCGCGGCAGACATGCCGCGCTTGAGGGCCATGGGGTTGGCACCGGCCGCGACGTTCTTCATGCCGCGCTTGACCATCGCCCGTGCGAGCACGGTCGCGGTCGTGGTGCCGTCACCGGCCACGTCGTTCGTCTTGGTGGCGACCTCCTTGGCTAGCTGGGCGCCCATGTTCTCCCACGGGTCGTCCAGTTCGACTTCCTTGGCGATCGTCACGCCGTCGTTGGTGATGGTTGGCGGGCCCCACTTCTTGTCCAGGACCACGTTGTGACCCTTGGGACCCAGGGTGATGGCAACGGTGTCGGCGAGTTTGTCGACACCGCGTTCGAGGGCGCGCCGGGCGTCCTCGCCGAACTTGAGCTCCTTGGCGGCCATGCGCGACCCCCTACTTGCCCAGCACCGCGAGCACGTCGCGGGCCGAAAGGATCAGGTAGTCCTCGCCACCGAACTTGACTTCGGTGCCGCCGTACTTCGAGTAGATCACGCGATCGCCGACGCTCACGTCGAGCGGGACGCGCTTGCCGTCCTCGAAACGGCCGGGGCCGGCGGCCACGACTTCGCCCTCCTGGGGCTTCTCCTTGGCCGTGTCGGGGATGACGATGCCCGAGACGGTGGTCTCCTCTTCTTCGCCGGGCTTGACGACGATACGGTCCTCAAGCGGCTTCAGGCCGAAATCAGCCATGCTGCGAACCTCCTTGGTCGGTTAGCACTCTCCGTACGGGAGTGCTAACAGCATAACCAGCAGAGTGCCAGGGGTCAAACGAGGCCGGGGCCGTCAAACGAGACCGGGGCTCGGCCTCTAGACCCCGCGCAGGTAGGCGACCGTCTCCTTGAGCCCATCTTCGAGGTGGGTCCAGGGCCGCCACCCGAGCACCTTCTGGGCGAGCGAGATATCCAGAACCACGCGGCGAGGCTCACCGGGCTTCTTCTCGTCCGACTCGGGCGTCACCTCGACGCCGGTGATCTGGACGAGTTCGCCGTACAGGTCGTTGACCGACGTCTCCACGCCGGTCCCCACGTTCACGAGCTTCCCCCCGCCGCCCTCCAGCGCCAGCGCGAACGCATGGACCGCATCGTCGATGAACACGAGGTCCCGCGTCTGCTCGCCGTCACCGTGCACGGTCGGGGCCGCGCCGGCGACCAGGGAGCCGGCGAACGCCGCGACCACTCCGGGGGGCGTCTGTCGGGGGCCGTAGACCGTCCCGAGCGCGAGCGACACGAACTCCACACCATGCGAGCGCTGGTAGAACCGCAGGTAGTCCTCGGCCAGCTTCTTGCCGACGCCGTGCGGCGAGAGCGGATGGGCGCCTGCCGCCGCGTTCTCTTTCGCCGGCAGCTTCTTCTTGAGGTCTCCGTAGATCGCACCCGCGGACGACGCGAAGGCCACCCTCGAGACCCCGACGGACACGGCGCACTGCAGGACGTTCAGCAGCCCCATCAGCGCGACCGAGGCATCGCCGATCGGATCGCGCATCGAATCGGCCCCCGGGCGGGCCGCCAGATGCATCACCACCTCGGGGCGGTGGTGCTCGAAGAGCGGCATGAGCGCGTCCGAACGAACGTCCAGGTTCTGGAACGAGAACCCCGAGCCCGCGCTCCGGGCCTCGGCCAGGTTCGCGATGTGACCGGTCGATAGGTCGTCGACGGCGACCACCTCGTGCCCCTCGGCCAGCAGCCGGTCGCACAGGTTCGAGCCGATGAACCCGGCTCCACCGGTCACCAGGACCCTGGTCACGACACCAGCGCCAGGGGAAGGCCCGGATCGGCCCCCTGCTCGATGGGCGTCCGCTCCCCGAGGAGCAGGCGCGATGTGCCCGCGCATGCGATCATCGCTGCATTGTCGGTGCACAGCGGCATGGATGGAAACACCACCCGCAGATCCGCTTCGCGTCCGGCTGCCTCCATCCGCTCGCGCAGCCGCGTGTTCGCGACGACCCCGCCCCCGAGCAGGATGGTCCCCGCGCGCTTCGCTCCGGCGGCCTCGATCGTCTTGGCGACCTGGACGTCCACGACCGCCTCCTGGAACGACGCCGCCAGATCGGCGGGATCCGGCTCCCGGCCCGCGGCGCGCTCCGCCTTCACGTAGCGCATCACTGCGGTCTTCAGCCCCGAGAGCGAGAAGTCGAAGTCGCCGGAGTCGGCCATCGCCCTCGGGAACCGGATCGCTTCCGGATCGCCCTGCTTCGCCAGCGCATCCACCGCCGGCCCGCCGGGGAATCCGAGACCGAGGAACCTCGCGACCTTGTCGAACGCCTCTCCTGCGGCGTCGTCGAGCGTCTGCCCGAGGACCTCGTAGGTATGTTCAGCCGGCATGTGTACGAGCATCGTGTGACCACCCGAGACGATCAGGCATACGTAAGGCGGAGCGGGCTCGCCGTGTTCGAGGAAGTTCGCGTAGATGTGGCCTTCGAGGTGGTTCACACCGATGAACGGCGCTTTCGTCGCCAGCGAGATCGACTTGCCTGCGGCGAGGCCGACCAGCAGCGCGCCGACCAACCCGGGCCCGATCGTGGCCGCGACGCCGTCCAGATCGCCGAAGCCGAGGCCGGCCTCCTCGAGGGCCTGCTCCAGCATCGGGTTGAGCGCTTCGACGTGGGCCCGCGCTGCGACCTCGGGCACCACACCGCCGAACCGCGCGTGCAGATCGACCTGGCTCGAGATGAGGTTGGACAGTACAGTGCGGCCGTCCTCGGTCACCGCGACCGCGGTCTCGTCGCACGAGGTCTCGATGCCCAGGACCTTCATCGCAGCGCGGTCACGGGCGCACGGAGGCCGGACGCAAGCTCACCGGGATCGCTTCGACGATGTCCTCGAGGCGGTCGTGGTAGACCGCGGAATGCACGTCGTCGACCCACATGATCAGCGCGTCCTCGTTCACCTCTTGGTAGTAGTTCTTGCGCACACCGACCGGACGGAACCCGTACTCGCCGTATAGGCGCTGTGCGCTCCAGTTCGACACGCGGACCTCCAGGGACACAGCGCGCGCGCCCATGTCGATCGCCGAGCGCATCAGTTCGTAGAGGAGCCGCGTCCCGATCTTCTGACGGTGGCGCGCCGGGTCGACGGCCAGCGTCGTGATGTGCGCCTCCTCGCCGTAGCAGATCAACCCGCCGTACCCGACGACCGCACGCTCGACCCGGGCGACGAAATACGCGCGGGTTTCCTCGTCGGCCATCTCGGAGATGAACAGCGAGGGGCTCCACGGACGCGGGTACACCTGGCGTTCGATGGCCATGATGCCGCGCACGTGCCGCCGGCGCATCCGGATGATCTCAAGCTCATCCGGCGCCTCCTCTTCGATCCCAAGCGATCTCCGCATCCGACTTCCTCAGGTAGATCGGCACGACGTCGAACAGCCGGTCGTGCTCCTCGCGCTCGAAGCGCGGGAGCGCCAGCTCGATGAGCGCCCGTGCATCGGGATGAGCATGCGTCTGTGGTGCGAAGGCAACCTGACCCCCGAGTTCTTCGAACCGATGTTGGTACAGCGTAGCGCCATCGCCGGTCAGGAGTGTTTCCTCACCGAGCGCCTGGACCTCGGCCGCCGCGGCGTCGGGCGAGCAGACCGTCAACTCCCCCTCACGCTGGACCCCGCCCGGCACCGGCCGGTACCGCCCTAGGAAGACCTCCCTCCGCCGGGCGTCGATCATGGCGATGATCGGCCGTGGGGTCTGGCGGACCGCGAAGGCAAGCGCATCGAGGGAGGAGATGCCCAGGATAGGGACGCGCAGGACCTGCGCGAGGGACTTGGCCACCTCGACGCCGACCCGCAGGCTGGTGAAGAGTCCGGGGCCGGTGCCCACAACGATAGCGCCGACCTGGTCGAGGCCCGTGTCGGTCCAGCGGGTCAGGTGCTCGAGCGCGGGCAGCACCACCTCGTGGCGGGTGGGCCGTGCCGCCAAGGTCAGCGACCCCAGGGTCCCGGTCTCGGTCCCGAGCGCGATGCTCGCCTGGCGGGTCGCGGTTTCGATACCGAGGACGATCATGCCGGGCTCCAGGACTCGAGCGCGCGCTCGACGTCCGGCCACCGGTCGCGCCACCCGTCGCCGGTAGCGGTCAGCGTGATGCGACGTTCGTCCGAGTCTCCTGAGGCGACCAACTCGACCTCGAGGTAGTGGTCGGCGAACAAGGCTTCCACGGCGCTCCCCCATTCGACGAAAGTGACCGCGTCCTCGTCGATCATCTCCTCGAACCCCAGGTCGATCACCTCCTGGAGGCTGCCGAGCCGGTACACGTCGACGTGGTGCACGGGGATGCGGCCGTCGTAGTCGCGGACCAGGACGAACGTGGGCGAGGCGACCTGGGTCTGCACCCCCAGCCCGCGAGCGGCGCCTTGGACGAACGCGGTTTTGCCGGCGCCGAGTTCGCCGGTGAGCGAGACGAGCTCGCCGGGTCGCAGGAGCGGAGCTAGGGCCTCGCCGATCGCGCGGGTGTCGTCGACGGTGGGCGACCGGAGGTCGATGCGGGGTTGATCGCTCAAAACAGCTCGAGCTGGTCTTCATCGGGTCCGCCGGCGGCGGCCGCGTCGGCAGGTGCGCCCACGCCGGTGCGTTCGGAAGGCGCCGGCGGCTGGGGCCGTTCGGCCAGCGTCTTCTTCACGATCTCGAAGTCCTGCTGAAGTGCCTGGAACTGGCGGGAGTTCTCGCCGCCGCCGTGCAGGATCGCCGCCGGGTGGAACGTCGGGATGACGATGCGCCCGTTCCATGGGAACTTGCCCCCGCGAACCCGGCTGATGGACAGCTCCGGCTTTCCCAGGATGAACCGCGTCGCCCAGTTGCCGAGCGTCACGACGACACGCGGGTCGATCAGGTCGATCTGCTCGCGCAGGTACGGGGTGCACGCCTCGATCTCGTCCGGCCGCGGGTCGCGGTTCCCCGGAGGACGACATTTGACGACGTTCGCAATATAGACGTCCGCGCGTTCGAGGCCGATGCCGCCGAGCATCCGGTTCAGCAGCTGTCCGGCAGCGCCGACGAACGGCTCGCCCTGCTTGTCCTCGTGGAACCCCGGGCCTTCGCCGATGAAGAGCAGTTCGGCGGTCGGGCTGCCCACCCCGTAGACCACTTGGGTGCGCGTCTCGGCCAAACGGCACTTCGTACAGGTCGAAGCCTCCAGCGCAGCTTCCTCGAGCGTCCTCACGGCTCGTCCCCTGCGGCCGGCGCCCCCGGCACGCCCGCAGCCGCCCGGACCCCCCGACGGATGGCGTCGGCGGTCACCCGGATGGACAGTTCCTCGATCAGGGACTGCTCCTCCTCGATCTCTCCGGTCGCCAGCGTGAAAACGGTATCGCCGTCCCACGCCGTGAACACCGGACGGATGGCCTGCACCAGCCCCTCGGACGCGGCGATGGCGAGGAGGTTCGCCCGCTCGCGCGACAGCGTCGCGTTGGTCGCCACCACGGCGAGCGTCGTGTTGATGCCCGGGAGCACGGTAGCGCCGTCGTCATCGTCCCCGGGCATCGGACCCGCCAGCACTTCGCCTTCCTCATCGAGGATCTCGCCGACGGCGTTCACCGCTGCCACCGCTCCGACGATCAGATCACCATCGCGCGCCGACGCGCTGCCGAGGCCGCCCTTGCGGCACCGCTCGAGCCCCTTGACCTTCGCCACCGTCGCACCGGTTCCGGCGCCGACGTTGCCTTCGGTGAGGTCCGCGGACGCTGCTTCACATGCCGCGTACCCTTCGTCCGGACCCGGCCGCACGGAGGCATCCCCGAGATTGAGGTCGAACAGGACCGCCTCCGGGACGATCGGGACGATCCAGCCCGCAGCGTCCATCCCGATGCCACGCTCCTCGAGCCAGCGCATGACCCCGTCAGCCACTCCGAGGCTGAACGCACTCCCACCCGAGATGACGACGGCGTTCACCTCTTCGGCCGTCATGCCCGGCTGCAGAAGCGCCAGCTCACGGGTGCCCGGGCCTCCGCCGCGCACCACGCCGGAACCGATGGTTCCCGGCGGCGCGAGTACGACCGTGCAGCCGGTCATGGCGATGGGGTCTGACCAGTTGCCCACCTGGATCCCGGGAACGTCGGTGATCACCCGACGTACTCCCGGGGGACGCGTTCGCTGATCGCGCAGAGCACCTCGTAGTGGACAGTGCCGTTGATCTCGGCCAGCTCCTCGGCCGAGATGCGCTCGTTGCCCTGGGCGCCGAGCAACACGACCTCGTCGCCGACAGCGATCTCATCGTCCCCGCAGTCGACCAGGATCTGATCCATCGTCACGTTCCCTATCACGCGCCGACGCCTGCCGCCGATCGATACGTCGGCGCGGTTGGAGAGCCGCCGCGAGTACCCATCCTCGTAGCCGACCGGGACGGTCACTACCCACGCATCGCGTTCGAGGGTATGCGTGTGGCCGTAGGAGACCGACTCCCCGGCGGGGAGACGCTTCGCGAACGACACGGCCGACTTCCACGTTAGCGCCGGACGCAGGCCGGCTGCCTCCGCCAGTTCGGGCGTCGCCGCCAGCCCGTAGATCGCGATGCCCGGCCGCACGATGTCCAGATGGGTCTCGGGGTAGAGCATCGTCGCCGCGCTGTTGGCGGCGTGGAGCTTCGGCTCTTGACCGTAGGCCCGGACCGCTTCCGCAACCTCAAGGAAGCGCTCGAGCTGGTGCTTGGTCAAGTCCGGATCGTCCTCAGCGCGGGCGAAATGCGTCCACAGCCCGGTCGTGCGGATCCCCGCCTCGTGGATGCGGGCGACGAATACGGGAACGTCGTTGGGTTCCATGCCGACGCGGTGCATCCCGGTGTCGACCTTCACGTGGACCTGGTCTTGGGCGGCCGGCTCGCGGATCGCCGCCAGCAGCCGGTCGAATCCCCCATCCGAATAGACGGTCGGCGTCAGGTCCCCGGCCAGCGCATCCTCCTCTGCTCCCGGCGGGAACTCGGAGAGACACAAGATGGGGGCCTCGATGCCCGCGGCACGCAGCGCGAAACCCTCCTCCACCAAAGCGACGCCGATCTGTGTCGCCCCGGCTTCGAGCGCCGCGCGGGCAACGGCTGCGTCACCGTGCCCGTATGCGTCCGCCTTGACCACCGCCATCAGGTCCGCGTCATCGGGCAGGATCATCCGGACGTTGTGGCGGATGGCGTCCAGATCGACGACCGCGCGGGTCGGACGGTACGGACCGCTCACGCGCCCACCCCGCGGATCGCGCGGGGAAGCTGGTCACAGACATCGCCGGCCGTCGTTCCTTCGCCAAGTTCCTCGCCTGCGATCAGCCCTGCCAGGCCGTGGACGAACGCGCCGACCGTGGCCGCGTCGAATGCGGTCAGACCTCGAGAGAGCATCGCGGCGATGGTACCGGTGAGCACGTCCCCCGAACCCGCGGTGGCCAGCGCGGGGCCGCCGGTCACGTTGATCCGGACGGGGTCGGGGTGGCCGGCGGCGTCGTCCAGGCCGGTTTCCGGCAACCCGTGCGCACCGATGACCGTCCGGCTGCCCTTGAGCAGGACGGTGGCCTCGGTTCGGGCAGCCAGCGCGCGCACCGAGGCGACGCGGTCCCGAGTAGCATCCTCGGCCGTGCCCCCGGCCAGGCGGGCGAACTCCCCTGCGTGCGGCGTGATGACCAGTTCCGGCGCTCCTCTATCGGTCAGCTCCTCGGGTCTGCCCGCGAACGCGTTCAGCCCGTCGGCATCCAGGACCAGCGCGTGCGGGACGGCGGCGGCCAGGCTCCGGGCGAACTCGGCGGTCTCCTCGTTGCGGCCGAGCCCGGGACCGATCGCGAAGGCATCGAAATCGCCCAGCCGATCCCATAGAACCTTGAACCCGTCGGCAGCGATCGAACCGTCCTCGGTCTCGGGAAGCGCGATGAAGGTCGCCTCCGGAACCGCGGCCTCCACGACCGCCAGGACGCTCTCCGGGACCGCGACGGTCACCAGGCCCGCGCCGGCCCGATAGGCGGCGGTCGCAACCAGACCGGGTGCACCCGTCATCGCGCGGCTCCCACCGACCACCAGCACCACGCCGGTCGCGCGTTTGTTCGTGTCGGGCGCGCGTGCCGGCAGTAGCTGCGCGACATCCCTCGACTCCGTCACGGAGAGGGCCCCTCCGATCAGGTCCGCGGGGAAGCCGATGTCCGCCACCTCGATGGCGCCCGCACAAGCTGCACCCGGGAACAGCACGACGCCCGGCTTCAATGCCCCGAACGTGACGGTGGCGTCTGCGAGCACCGCTGGTCCATCGACCGCTCCAGTATCTCCGTCGACGCCGGATGGGTTGTCGGCCGCGACGACGGGAACCCCCGAGTCGTTGAGTGCATCGATCGCATCGGCGCCTGCGCCCTCGGCCACACCGCGGAACCCGGTCCCGAAGATCGCGTCGATGGCAACATCTGCGCGGTCGAGTTCTCGCGGCAGCGCATCCCGCACCCGGATGCGGACGTTGGTCTCGGCCAGCCGCGCGAAGTTGCCCGCCGCCGGTTCGCCGAACGCCTCAGGCGCATCGAGCACCACGACCGTGACCCGCACGCCCCACGTGTCCAGCAGACGAGCCGCGACCAAACCGTCGCCTCCGTTGTTGCCTTTGCCGCAGACGACGACAGCCCGGCGCCCGTAGACGCCCCCCACCTCGTCCACGGCCGCCCGCGCCAGCGCGTCGCCGGCGTTCTCCATCAGCCACGATGTCGAGATGCCGCGTTCCTCGCACGCGCGGTCGAGCGCGGCAGCCTCGGCCGGCGTCAGGACCGGCCTCATCGGCCAACCCCAACACAGAACGCGACCGCGACGTGGCGCTCGTGCGAGAACGAGATGAGGAAACGGTCGACGCCAACGTGTTCCGCCCGACGCTTGGCGTTCTCGGTGAGCAGGAGCGAGGGCTCGCCGGTCGGAGCCCGGGTCACGCTGATGTCCTGCCAGCGCTTGCCGAGGTAGCCGCCGAGGGCCTTGATGACCGCCTCGCGCGCCGCGAACCGCCCCGCGTAGCTCTCGGCAGGCCGCGCCTTGCCCTCGCAGTAGGCGATCTCCTCGGGCGTGAACACGCGTTGGGCCATCGTCGGGTGCCGGGCCAGCGCCCGCTCCATCCGCCCGATGTCACAGACGTCCGTGCCGATGGACACGATGTTCATGAACCAAGCCTAGTGGACCCGGCTGGCTCTACTCTACGGTGACGGACTTCGCCAGGTTCCTGGGCTGATCCACATCGCATCCCCGGGCGACGGCGATGTGGTACGCGAGGAGCTGCATGGGCACGGTCGCGACGACCGGCGAAAGCAACTCTGGCGTCTGGGGCACGTACAGCACGTGCTGCGCGTACTTCTCGATCTCGGTGTCGCCCTCGGTGGCGACCGCGATCACCTCGGCGCCGCGCGCCCGAACCTCCTGGATGTTCGACAGGATCTTCGGGTACACGTGGCACTCGGTGGCGACGGCGACCACCGGCACGCCGGGCTCGATCAACGCGATCGGCCCGTGCTTGAGTTCGCCGGCCGGATAGCCCTCGGCGTGGATGTAGCTGATCTCCTTCAGCTTCAAGGCGCCTTCGAGCGCCGTCGGGTATCCGGTGTGCCGACCGATGAACAGGAAATCGTTCGCCGGCGCGTACTGCGCCGCCAGCTCGCGGATCTGCGCGTCCAGTGCCAAGGTCTCCTCGACCTTGCCGGGCAGCTCGTGGAGCCGCTCGATGACCTCGGACGCCTCCTCCGGGAACATCGTGCCCCGGATGTGCGCGAGGTAGAGCGCCAGCAGGTCCAGCGCGACCATCTGCGTCGCGAACGTCTTGGTCGCCGCGACCCCGATCTCCGGACCCGCGTGCGTGTAGAACACCCCCGCCGCCTCGCGCGCGATCGACGAGCCGACCGTGTTCGTGATGGCGATGACGTGCGAGTCCTGCCGCCGGGCGTGGCGGGCGGCCTCCAGCGTGTCGATGGTCTCGCCGGACTGCGAGACCGCCAGCGTCAGCGTCTTCGCGTTCAGGACCGGGTCCCGGTAGCGGAACTCGGAGGCGATCTCGATCTCGACCGGCAGGCGCGTCCAGTGCTCGATCGCGTACTTGGCCACGAGTCCCGAGTGGAACGCCGTTCCGCACGCCACCACGAAGACCTTGTCGACCTCGCGGAAGATGTCCTCGCTCATGTGCAACTCGTCCAGCGCGAGGTTCCCGGCCAGGTCCGTGCAACCGACCAGCGTGTCGCCGATCGCGTGCGGCTGCTCGTGGATCTCCTTGAGCATGAAGTGGTCGTAGCCGCCCTTCTGGGCGCGCGATACGTCCCATTCGACCGTCATCGGCTCGGGGTGCAGCTCCTGCCCGTCGAAGTCGCAGAAGGCGACGCCCTCGCGCGTGACGTCGACGATCCAGCCCTCCTCGACCGGGATGACGGTATTGGTGCGGCCGAGCACCGCCGGGATGTCAGAGGCGATGATGGTTTCGCCGTCACCCAGACCCACCACCATCGGCGAGGACACCTTGGCCCCGACGATCCGGTCGGGCTGGTCCAGGGACAGCACGACGATCGCGTAGGCCCCATCGAGCTCGGCGACAGCCGCCCGGACCGCCTCGCGCAGGTCGCCGTCGTACTTGTCCTCGATCAGGTGGGCGATGCACTCGGTGTCGGTTTCGGAGCGCAGCGTGTGGCCCTCCTTCTCCAGGCGCACCCGCAGGTCCATGAAGTTCTCGATGATGCCGTTGTGGATGACGGCGATGCGGCCTTCGCAGTCCAGGTGCGGGTGGGCATTGCCGTCGGTCGGCTCGCCGTGGGTGGCCCAGCGCGTGTGGCCCATCCCGACCGTGCCGGAGGTGGTGTGGGTGGCCAGGACCTCCTCGAGCGCGCCCAGCTTGCCGGCCTGCTTGATGACCTGCAGCTCGCCGTTGAGCAGCGCGACGCCGGCCGAGTCGTACCCGCGATACTCGAGCCGTTTCAGGCCTTCGAGGATGATCGGGAGCGCCTCGTCGGAACCGATGTAGCCAACGATGCCGCACATGAGGTTTCGAGGGTACCAGTGGGGCTCCTGAGGACCTAAAACCCCCGTCACGCGTGCCTGAGACGTGCGTACACACGCCCGGCGAGCGCTTCAGGTCAGGTCGCGCCGAACCTGCTCGGCGAGCGACTCGGCGACCGACGAAGCCTCCTCTTGGGTCTCGGCCTCGACCATCACCCGAACGAGCGGCTCGGTGCCCGACGGGCGGACGAGGATCCGTCCACGGTCGGCCAGACCTGCCTCGGCAGCCGCGACCGCGTCCCAGATGTCGGTGGCGGCGTCCAGGCCTCGCAGGTCGGGCACGCGAACGTTGAGCAGGACCTGGGGATACCGCCGCATGCAGGATGCGAGCTCCCCCACCGTCCGGCCGGACTTCGCAGCCAGCGACAGGAACTCGATCGCCGTCAGGATGCCGTCGCCGGTGGTCGCATGTTCGCCGAAGATGATGTGGCCGGACTGCTCGCCGCCTAGGACCGCCCCCGTCCGCCGCATCTCCTCCAGCACGTAGCGATCGCCGACCTTCGCCGCGATGTTGGTGATGCCGGCGGCGTCCATGGCCTTGCGGAACCCAAGGTTCGCCATGACCGTCGAGACCACGGTGTCGGCGGCGAGACGCCCCTGCTCGTGCAGCGCGATCGCCACCGCAGCCAGGACCTGGTCCCCGTCGATGACGTTCCCCTCGGCGTCGGCGAACAGGGTCCGGTCCGCGTCACCGTCATGCGCCACCCCGGCGTCCGCTCCTCGGGCAACGACCTCCTTGGCGACGACCTCCGGGTGAAGCGCGCCGCAGCCGTCGTTGATGTTGGTGCCGTCGGGGGAATCGCAGATCGCGTGGACCGTGGCGCCCAGACGGCGGAGCGCCTCGGGCGATACCGCGCTGGCGGCGCCGTTCGCGCAATCCACGACGACGGCCATGCCGTCCAGGCGCGCTTCCGCGGCACCCACGAGGTGAGCGAGGTAGCGCTCGGTGCCGTCCTCGAGGGCGCGGACCTCGCCTGGCGGGGCCTCGGCGGGCGCCGGAGCGTGGAGCGCCGCCTGGACCTCGTCCTCCAGGTCGTCGTCGAGCTTGTGGCCGGTCGCCCCGAAGAACTTGATCCCGTTGTACTCGGGCGGGTTGTGCGAGGCGGAGATGACCACGCCCGCCGCCGCACCCTCGTCGATGGTCAGGAACGCCACCGCGGGGGTCGTTTGCACTCCGGCCAGCAACACGTCGCCCCCAGCCGACCGGACCCCGGCGGCCAGGGCCTCCTCCAGCATCGCGCCCGACGAACGCGTGTCCCGCCCGACCACGAACACCGGTTCGGCGTCGCCGTGACGCATCAGCACGAGCGCCGCCGCACGACCGAGGTCCGTCGCGAGTTCCGCGGTCAGGTCGTCTCCGACCACGCCGCGCACCCCATCGGTTCCGAACAGGCGCGCCATCGCGAGCAGGGTACCCTAAGGGCCGTGAGCGACGACCCGCAGACGCCGCAGGCACCGGACGACGAGGAAGACCTCGTGCAGGTCTTCTCGACCGCGTCGATGACAGAGGGCCAGATCGCCAAGGGGCTGCTCGAGACCGACGGGATCTCCGTGTGGCTCAAGGGCCCCGGCGAGGACCCCTACCCCACCGCCGGCTCGTTCCTGTTCGTAGCGCCCGAGGACGAGGCCAAGGCGCGCGAGATCCTCAAGGATGTCGCGGAGGGTGACTTCGAGGGCGCGGGCGACACGGAAGCCACGCCGGAAGAGAACTAGATCGAACCGGACACCGGACGCCACCCGGCGCCTCGGACTTCGACTTACCGCTTGGAGAACTGAGGCGCCTTCCGCGCCTTCTTGAGGCCGTACTTGCGACGTTCTTTCTCGCGAGAGTCGCGGGTGAGCATGCCTTCGGCCTTGAGGACCGGACGCAGCTCGGGGTCGACTTCGAGCAGTGCCCGGGCGATGCCGTGGCGAAGCGCGCCGGCTTGGCCCGAGACGCCGCCACCGTGGATCCTGGCGATGACGTCGAAATCCTTCTCCTTCTCGACCAGCCGGAGGGGCTCGGTGACGATCATGCGCTGCGCGCGGTTGGGGAAGTAGTCGTCGAGCGACCGGCCGTTCAGCTGGAACTCCCCGGTGCCCGGCACGAGCCGGACGCGGGCGACGGATTCCTTGCGGCGCCCCGTGGTGCTGATCGCGGTCGTCGTGGCCACTCGTTACCCCTTCTTCTCGGTCTTCTTGGCGGCAGGCTTCTTGGCGGTCGCTTTCTTCGTCGTGGTCTTCTTGGCCGCCGGCTTCTTCGTGGTGGTCTTGGCTGTGGTGGTCTTCTTGGCCGTGGTCGCCTTCTTCGGCTTGGTCTCGGTCTTCTTCGTCGCCGCCTTGGGCTTGGCGGCCGAGGCGGCGGGCTTCCTTGCGGTGGACGCGGCCTTGGGCTTGGCGGTGGTGGTGGCGCCGGCCTTCGCGGCCGCCGTCTTGGTCCCAGCCTTCTTCTCAGCCGGGGCGGCAGCAGCGGGCTTGGGCAGACCAGTCCACTTCGGGAACTCGCCTAGGGCCAACGGCTCGGGCTTCTGGGCCGCGTGCGGGTGCTCGGCGCCGTCGTAGACGGCGAGCTTGCCGGCCATCGAACGGCCGAGCCGGTTCTTCGGCAGCATCCCCTTGATCGCCTTCTCGACGGCGAAGGACGGCCGGGTGCTCATCAGCCGGTCGTACTTGGTCTCGCGGAGTCCGCCCGGATAGCCGGAGTGGCGGTAGGCGATCTTCTTGGACTCCTTGCCGCCGGTCAGCACGACCCCCTTGGCGTTCACGATGATCACGTGGTCGCCGGTGTCGGCGTGCGGGGCGTAGATGGGCTTGTGCTTGCCGCGCAGGATGGTCGCCACCTGGGTGGCCAGCCGGCCCAGCACGGCATCCTGAGCGTCGAGGACGTACCAGCGACGCTCGATATCCTGCGGCTTCGGTGTGTAGGTCTTCATCACAAAAAAGGCGGCCGGAGACGGCCGAAAGGGGAGTCTAGCTGCGGAAACGCTCCGGCGTCCACCCTGGGCGGGAGCCGGGGGTCGTCAGGGACGACGCACCGTGAGGCCGGCTGCCGCGACGACGAGGATGCCGAGAGTGAAAGCGACGACGATCGCGGGCCACGCTTGGGTCGCGGCGGGCCCGATCCACGGCCACCACAGCCAGATAAAGATGACCGCAAGCCCCGCGATCAGCCCGATGCGTCCATCGGTCCCGAGCCGGAGCCGGCGGAGGAGTGGGTGACGCAGGCGGGTCCGCCGTCGTCCATCGGTCCGGGTGGAACGGTTTCGCGAGTCCCCGGTAGGCCCGCCGAACTTCTGCGGGATCGGCGGACGCCGGAACCCCGAGGATCTCGTACGGACTGCGCGCGGTGGCAAGGGTCATGAATCAGTCATCAGTCGGCCGGGGCCCGAGGTGGATAGCCCATACGAGCTATCCGCGCCGGCTCCCTTGCGCGCCGGACCCAGCTCGTGGTGGGATGCGGGATGCTCTCTCCCCGACGCCGCCGGACTCGCACCGCACTCCTGACCTTCGTGGCAGGATTGGCGCTCGTCGCCTCAGGCGTTCCCGCGGGTCCGGCCTCAGCCGGCCCGCCCATGCAGGTCGTCAGCACCGATCCCTACGTGAACCCCGACAGCTTCCACGCGACCGAGGTCGAGCCGGACTCTTTCTCGGTCGGGAACACGATCGTGGCCGCGTTCCAGGTCGGGCGCGCACAGAGCGGGGGCGCCTCCAACATCGGCTGGGCTCGCTCGGACGACGGCGGGGTGAACTGGGTCAACGGGTTCCTGCCCGGCATCACCGTCAACGCTGGCGGGACCTACGAGCGCGTGAGTGACCCGGTCGTCGCCTACGACGCGTTGCACGACGTCTGGATGATCTCGACGATCGGGATCGAACTGACCGGCAACCCGCCGGTCCCGAACCGCGTCGACGTCATCGTGTCGCGCTCGACGGACGCCGCTATGACCTGGCAGAACCCCGTCCCGGTCGCGGTTCCTGCCCAGACCAAGTTCCTAGACAAGAACTGGACCGTCTGCGACAACCACCCCACCAGCCCCTTCTACGGCAACTGCTACACCGAGTACGACATCGCGACCGGGCCGCCGAACCAGGCGGTGCGGATGCGGACCTCCACCGACGGCGGTCTGACCTGGGGCCCGGCGACCGGCGTTGACGGGCACCTACTGGGGGTCGGCGGCCAGCCAGTCGTGCAGCCCAACGGCAACGTCATCGTTCCGATCGCCCGGACCACGCCGACGTCCGAACCGACCGTGGCGATGGCGGCGTTCCGCTCGACCGACGGCGGTCAGACCTGGGGCGACACCGTCAAGATCGCGGACGTCCTTACGTTCGCGGGCCGGGCGTTCGTGCGCAACGCCGTCATCCCCAACGCGACCATCGACGACAACGGCAAGGTCTACGTGGTCTGGACCGACTGCCGGTTCGAGCCCGACTGCACCGCCAACGACGTCGTCATGAGCACGTCCACCAACGGCGTGGATTGGACGCCGATCCGTCGTGTCCCGGTGAACCGCCGCGGAGCCGACCGCCAGCACATGGTCCCGGCGATCGAGGTCCAGCCCGGGACGACCGGCGCCGGTGCCCGCCTCGCTGTGCTCACCTACTACTTCGATGCGGCCAACTGCCGTACGAACCAGTGCTGGCTGCATGCCGCCTACCTCTCGTCAACGAACGGCGGCAAGAGCTGGGGCAACAAGACGCGTCTGGGCAACCGGATGCGGTTGCCGTGGCTGCCCGTGACGTCGATCGGTCACATGTTCGGCGACTACCTAGCCGTTTCGTTCGCACCGGACGGCATGGCCGTGCCCGTGATCCCGCTGGCGCAGCCGCCGGTCGGCTCGACGATGGACGTGGCGATGTACTCGACTCGCCTGAACGTCACGGGCGGCACCCTGGCCCCGCTGCCGGCCGAGCCGATCAGCGCCCGGACTCCGGGCGCGCCTCAAGCCGCGTCACCGTTGACCTGATCCGGGCCGGCGCGCCGCGCCCGGCGACCGAGATCCGCGGCCTGACGCCCGTGACCTCATCGATGACGCCCAGCAGTTCCCCCTCGAGGCTCCGCCCCAGGGGCTGCCGCACGAACCCCCGGAAGTCCGTCCCGTCATACGCCAGCGTCATCCGAACGATACTCACGCGCTGAGTCTACGGACGGAAAGCGGGACGGCTCCTCGCCCCGCACGCCCAGGGCCAGGAACCTAGTCCTCGGACTTTTCCACGAGCTCGATCCGGGCCATCGGCGCGCCGTCGCCCTTGCGCTGTTCGAGCTTGAGGATGCGCGTGTAGCCACCCGGGCGCTCGGCGAACCGTGGGCCGATCTCCGCGAACAACTTGTGGACGACGTTGCGATCCTCGATGACCTTGAGGACCTCGCGCCGCGCCGTGAGATCCCCACGCTTGGCGAACGTGATGAGCTTCTCGGCGTGCGGCCGAAGGGCCTTCGCGCGCGCATGCGTCGTGTCGATCTTCTCGTGGGTGAAGAGCTGCGCGGCGAGCGTGCCGAGCATCAACTTCTGATGCGCCGGGCCGGAGCCCAGCCGGTGCCCCTTGCTCGGTTGCGGCACTTATTCCTCCCGGAGTCCCAGACCGAGCTCCTCGAGCTTGGCCTTGACCTCTTCGATGGACTTCTGGCCGAAGTTGCGGATCTCGACCAGCTCGGGCTCGGACTTCGTGACCAGCTCGCCGACCGAGTTGATCCCCTCGCGCTTGAGGCAGTTGTACGAGCGGACCGACAGGTTCAGCTCCTCGATCGTGATCGCGTAGTCGCTGGGTGCCTCGTCCGACTCCGCCGGGCCGATCGAGACGCCGGGCGCCTCCGCCATCTCGGAGAAGAGCTGGACCAGCTCGAGCAGCGTGTTGCCGCAGGACGCGACGGCCTCGCGGGGCGAGACCGAACCGTCGGTCTCGACGTCCAGGATCAGGCGGTCGCGGTCGGTCATCTGCTCGACGCGGGTGTCCTCGACCGAGTACGAGACCTTGTGCACCGGCGAGAAGATCGAGTCGATCGGGACGACCCCGATCGGATCCCGAGCATTCTTGTTCTTCTCGGCGCTCCGGTAGCCGACGCCGCGCTCGACCACGAGTTCCATCTCGAGGCTGGCGCCCTTGCCCAGCGTCGCGATGTGGTGGTCGGGGTTCAGGATCTCGACCCCGGCGGGCGGCGCGATGTCACCGGCCGTGACCTCCGCGGGCCCCTTGGCCTTGAGGTACACCGTCACCGGCTCATCCAGGTCCGAACGGACCACGACCCCTTTGAGGTTCAGGATGATGTCCGTCACGTCCTCGGTGACCTTCGGGATCGTCGCGAACTCGTGGAGCACGCCCTCGATCCGTACCGACGATATGGCGGCACCGGGGATCGACGAGAGCAGGGTACGCCGGAGGGTGTTCCCCAACGTGTACCCGAAGCCGGGCTCGAGCGGCTCGATGACGAACTTCGAGCGCGAGGGCCCGACGACGTCCTCCTGGATCTGCGGCCTGGTGACGATGAACAACTGCATCTACCTCCTCGAACGGGGGATCATCCACTTCTGCCCCGCTCCGCTGTGCCTCCCGGCGACCGACTGGGACGACGGGGTGGTGCAGATCTGCTAGACGCGCCGACGCTTACGCGGCCGGCACCCGTTGTGTGGCACCGGTGTGACATCCTGGATCGCGACGATCTCGAGGCCGGTGGCGGCGAGCGACCGGATGGCCGTCTCGCGCCCAGACCCGGGCCCCTTCACGAACACATCGACCTTCTGCAGGCCGTGCTCCTGCGCGCGACGCGCGGCCGCTTCGGCGGCGAGCTGCGCGGCGAATGGCGTCGACTTGCGCGAACCCTTGAAGCCCACGTTTCCGGCACTGGCCCACGACAGGGTGTTGCCCTGCTGGTCGGTGATGGTGACGATCGTGTTGTTGAACGTCGACTTGATGTGCGCCTGCCCGTGCAGGATGTTCTTCTTCTCTTTCTTCTTGGTCTTCTTCTGCTTGGGATTCGCCATCAGTGCTTCGTCACTTTCTTCTTGCCGGCCACGGTCTTTTTCGGACCCTTGCGGGTGCGCGCATTCGTGTGTGTGCGCTGGCCGCGGACCGGCAAGCTGCGCCGGTGGCGGATGCCCTGGTAGCACCCGATCTCGATCTTGCGCTTGATGTCCTGCGCGACGTCGCGGCGCAGGTCACCCTCGACCTTGAAGGTGCGATCGATGAAGTCACGGATCCGGACGATCTCCTCGTCGGAGAGGTCACGAACCTTCGTGGAACCGTCGACATCCGCGCCGATCACGACGGCCCGCGCACTCGTCTCACCGATGCCGTAGATATAGCGAAGTCCGACGTCCACGCGCTTGTCACGCGGAAGATCGACGCCTGCGATTCGGGCCACGCGGTTGCTCCTCTCTTACCCTTGCCGCTGCTTGTGACGCGGGTTCTGACAGATGACCAGGATGCGGCCGCGCCGGCGGATGACCTTGCAGCGGTCACACATCTTCTTCACCGACGGACGGACCTTCATCCTTGGTTCCCCTTACTTGTAGCGGTACACGACCCGCCCACGGGACAGGTCATACGGCGACAGCTCCACCAGCACCCGGTCGCCCGGCAGGATCCGGATGTAGTTCATCCGCATCTTGCCCGAGATGTGCGCGAGCACCTTGTGCCCGTTGTCGAGCTCAACCCGGAACATGGCGTTGGGCAGCGGCTCGGTCACGGTACCTTCGACCTCGATCGCATCCTTCTTCGCCATGGCTCCGCGGTTCCTCGTCAACGGGTTGCACCGGGACACAGCGACAACGCCCGTCCAGGGCCGAAGCCAAAGTATAGGGGACGACCTGGGCTTTCGTCCACGAGCAGGCACGAGAACGAACAGGTGTTCGGACTCGACCCGACGCCGCCAGAGCCCCGTGCCTAGCGCGGGGCGGTGATGACCTCCGGGCCATCTTCGGTGACCGCGATCGTGTGCTCGAAGTGGGCCGACAGGGATCCGTCGGTGGTCACCACGGTCCAGTCGTCGGCAAGGACCTCGGTCTCCCAGCCGCCCATGTTCACCATCGGCTCGACGGCGATGACCAGGCCGGGCTTGATCCCGGGCCCGCGTCCCGCCGCCCCGTAGTTGGGGATCTGCGGGTCCTCGTGCAGGTTCCGTCCGATGCCATGGCCGACGTACTCGCGGACGACTGAGAATCCGGCGGCCTCTACCACCTGCTCGACGGCATGCCCGATATCGCTGAGCCGCCCGCCGATCTGGATCTGCTTGATCCCGGCCTCCAAAGATTCCCGCGTCGCGTTGACCAGGTGTTCGGCTTCCTCCGAGGGCGGGCTGCCCGCGAAGACCGTCACGGCGGCGTCGGCGTGGTACCCGTCCCAGATCGCACCGAAATCGAGCGACACGACGTCCCCCTCGGCGATCGCCCGCTTCCCGGGGATGCCGTGGACCACCTGCTCGTTGATCGACGCGCAGATCGAGGCCGGGAACGGAGGCCGGCCGCCTCCTCCGTAGCCCTTGAAGGACGGGGTCGCGCCCGCGTCGCGGATCACGCCCTCCGCCGCCCGGTCCAGGTCGGCGGTCGTGACGCCCGGCCGGACCGCTGCGGTCGTCGCGGCGATGGCGGCGGCGACGATCTCGCCGGCCCTGCGCATCCGGGCGATCTCTTCGGGCGACTTATAGATGATCATGATTCCGCCAGATCGCTGATCGCCGCTTCCGCGCGACCGGTCACCTCGTATTCGGTCCCGTCGGCGTCGACCTGCCGCAGGGTGCCGAAGGCCTCGTAGTAGTTGGCGAGTTGCTCAGTGTCCCGGTGGAACACTTCCAGCCGGTGCCGGATGACCGACTCCTCGTCGTCCGGCCGCTGGGTCAGCGGCGACCCGTCGACGTCACACACCATGTCGTGACGCGGCGGCTTCATCTCGAGGTTGTAGGTGCGTTGGCACCATGTGCAGGTCCGCCGGGCCGCTAGACGCTTGACGACGACCTCGTCATCGAGGACGAACCGCAGCACGCCGTTCAGCGGCCGGCCGCGGTCGGCGAGCGCCTTGTCCAACGCCTCGGCCTGGGCCAAGTTGCGCGGGAAGCCGTCGAGGATGAAGCCTTCCTCGGTGTCGGGCTCGCCCAGGCGCTTCATCAAGACCATCAGGACCACGTCGTCGGGGACGAGTTCCCCGCGCCCCATGTGCTCGACCGCCAGCCGCCCGATCGGGGTGTCGTCGCGGACATGCTCCCGGAACAGGTCGCCGGTAGAGACGAGCGGGTTCCGGTGGCGTTCGGACAGGCGGTGTGCCTGCGTTCCCTTGCCCGCCCCCGGCGGCCCCAAGAGGACGAGCCGCATGGCTAGCTCAGGAACCCTTCGTAGTGGCGCATCAGCAACTGGGATTCGATCTGCTTCATGGTCTCGAGCGCGACGCCGACCGTGATCAAGATCGAGGTCCCGCCGAAGACGTCCTGCACGCCCCACAGCGCGAGCAGCAACGACGGCAGGATCGCGATCGCGGCCAGGAAGATCGAGCCGGGAAGCGTGATCCGGACCAGGACATCGTTCAGGTATTTGGAGGTCGGTGCGCCGGGGCGGATGCCGGGGATGAACCCGCCGTACTTGCGGATGTTATCGGCGGTCTCGACCGGGTTGAACACGACGGCCGTGTAGAAGTACGAGAAGAAGACGATCAGGGTCGCGAGGACGAGGTTGTAGGCGATGCCGCTCGGGTTCAGGAAGCCGTTCACCAGTCCCTGCAGCCACTCCGACTGCACCGTGTTGGCGATCAGGGCCGGGAAGTACATGACCGACGACGCGAAGATGATCGGGATCACCCCTGCCTGGTTGACCTGCAGCGGGATGTAGGTGCTCTGCCCCGCCGTCATCTTGCGCCCGACGACGCGCTTCGCGTATTGGACCGGGATGCGCCGCTGGCCTTGTTGCATGAAGACCACCGACACGATCACCAGGATCATGATCCCGATGAAGATGCCGAGCTTGAGGCCCCCGGCGGTCTTGTAGATCGTGACCCCGAAGGACGGCAGGGAAGAGATGACGCTGGTGAAGATCAGGATCGACATCCCGTTGCCGATCCCCCGCTGGGTGATGAGTTCGCCCATCCACATGATGAACGCGGTCCCGGCGGTCAGGGTCAGCACGATCAATGCGACGTTGGGCGGGGTGAAGGCCCCGGGCGGGAACGGATCGGCGATGCCGAATTGCCCGTTGTGCAGCGCGAACGCGATGCCGGTCGACTGCAGGAGCGCCAGCGTCACCGTCAGGTAGCGCGTCCACTGGGTGATCTTCTTCTGACCTGCCTCACCCTGCTTCCGCCACTGCTCGAGCTTGGGGATCACCACGGTGAGCAGCTGCATGATGATCGAGCTGGTGATGTACGGCATGATCCCGAGCGAGAAAACCGCCATGTTGCCGAGCGCGCCGCCGGAGAACAGGTTCAGCAGCGCCAGGACACCTTGCTGATCCTTCAGCGAATCCTGCAAGATCGACAGGTCGATCACCGGCACCGGCACATGGGCGCCGAACCGGTAGATGGCGATCATGAGCAGCGTGAACAGGATCTTGTTCCGGAGGTCCGGGATCTTGAATGCGTTGACGAAGGCCCTGAGCACGGCGTCCCCTATCCTACTGCGCGCGATCCGTCCGGTTCCCCGGGCGTTCCGTCGCTACGAGATGACCTCGGCCCGGCCACCCGCGCCCTCGATCTTGGCCTTGGCCGCCGCCGAGAACGCGTGCGCCCTGACCGTGAGGGCCTCGGTGATGTCCCCACGGGCGAGTACCTTCACGCGCTTGCCCTTGCGGGTCAGACCCTTCGCGACCATGGCCGCCGGGTCCGCTTCGCCGGCCCCGAACGCCGTGGCCAACGCCTCGACGTTCACGACCGCATACTCGACCCGGTTCGGGTTCGTGAAACCCGGACGCTTCGGAACGCGCCGGATCAGGGGCATCTGGCCGCCCTCGAACCCGGCCCGCATCGACTTGCGCGCGCCGGTGCCCTTCGTCCCACGGCCGGCCGTCTTGCCACGTGCGCCCGCACGACCGCGACCCACCCGGGTCCTGTCCTTGGTGGAACCGGGAGCGGGCTTCAGGTGATGCAGCTTCACGCGTCCACCTCCTCGACATCGACCAAGTGCTGCACCTTGAAGATCATGCCGCGGATCTCGGGGCGGTCGTCCTTGAGCACCGAGTCGTTGATGCGGTGAAGGCCGAGCCGGCGGACCGTCGCCTTCTGATCCTTCGGCCGGTGGATGACGCTCCGGCGCTGGGTGACCCTAAGCTTCTTTGCCATCGCCATCCACCCCCCAGTCGGCGGCACGCTTGGCCTGGATGCGCGCGTCGGCCGCAGCGACCGCCTCGAGCATCGGCCGCGGCGCGACCTGGTGCAGCTCGCGGCCGCGGAGCCTGGCGATCTGATCCGGGCGCTTGAGCATCTTCAGCCCGGCGACGGCGGCGTGCACGATGTTGATCGCGTTCCCCGACCCGAGCGACTTGGACAGGATGTCCTCGATGCCGGCGCACTCGACAACGGCGCGCACCGGACCGCCGGCGATGACGCCGGTCCCGGGCGCGGCCGGCTTGAGCAGCACGACTCCCGCGCCGTCCTCACCCGTCACCTGGTGTGGGATCGTCTTGCCCATCAGCGGCACATCGAACATCTTCTTCTTGGCCACCTCCACGCCCTTGGCGATCGCCGCGGGAACCTCCTTGGCCTTGCCGTAGCCCACCCCGACCCGTCCGGCGCCGTCGCCCACGACCACCAGTGCCGCGAACGAGAACCGGCGGCCACCCTTGACCACCTTGGAAACGCGGTTGATCGTCACGACGCGTTCCTCGTATGGGCTCTTGTTGTCCTGTGAGTCGTAGCGACGCATCAGATCTTCAGGCCTCCCTCGATGGCACCTTGGGCGACGGCCGCGACGCGGCCGTGGTACTGACGGCCGCCACGGTCGAACACGACCGCCGACACACCGGCCG
Organism: uncultured Actinomycetes bacterium; assembly: GCA_964640385.1. Taxonomy (GTDB): domain Bacteria; phylum Actinomycetota; class UBA4738; order UBA4738; family JBBDHU01; genus JBBDIK01. The sequence goes on along the minus strand of CAZXFL010000014.1, from coordinate 8,049 downwards.
CTTTCGCGCGCTCCGCGATCAGCTTGCCGACGGCGGTCGCGCGCTCGGTCTTGTCGCCGGCGGACTCGGTCTCGCGGTCGGACGCCGACGCCAGCGTGCGCGCCTGCACGTCGTCGATCAGCTGCGCATAGACGTGCCGGTTCGAGCGGAACACGGCCAGGCGCGGCCGCTCCGCGGTCCCGCCGACCTTCTTGCGGACCCGCCGATGTCGGCGCCGCCTCGCCTCGTGTTTCTGCCTGGTGTCCGTCATACCGTCGCCTTCGCTGCCTTGCCCGCCTTCTTGCGTACGTATTCGCCTTCGTAGCGGATGCCCTTGCCCTTGTAGGGCTCGGGCTTGCGCACCTTGCGGACGTTCGCGGCGATCTCACCGACCGCCTGCTTGTCGTTCCCGCGGATGGTGATGCGGGTCGGCTGAGGAACCTCGAACTCGACACCCTCGGGCGCCGCAACGAGGACCGGGTGCGAGTATCCCACCTGGAGCTCGAGGTCCTTGCCCTTCAGGGACGCCCGGTATCCGACGCCGACGATATCCAGGTTCTTCTCGTACCCCTTGGTCACGCCCTCCATCATGTTGGCGATCAGGCTGCGGGTCAGGCCGTGCAGTCCCCGGTAGAACGCCTCGTCGTTCGGGCGCTCGACGCGGACCGCACCATCCTCCTGCACGATCTTCATCTCGGGGTTGAACGTTTGCCGCAGCTCCCCACGCGGACCCTTCACGACGACGGTCGACCCGCTGATCGTGATCTCGACCCCGCTGGGGGTCTCGATGGGCTGTTTACCGATCCGACTCATGACTCCCTCTCGTTACCAGACGTAGGCCAGGACTTCGCCGCCGATGCCCTTGCGCGATGCCTCGCGGTCGGTCATCACGCCTTGCGACGTCGAGATGAGGGCGATGCCGAGACCGCCCAAGACCCGGGGCAACTTGCCCCGCTTCGCGTACATCCGACGGCCCGGCTTGGAGATGCGGCGCAGGCCCGTGATCGTCCGCTCACGGTCCTTGCCGTACTTGAGGCGGATGCGGATACCCTGCTCGACGCCCTCGCCCTCGCGCTCGAACGAGGCGATGTAGCCCTCCGCGCGCAGGATGGCCAGGATCGCGTCGTTCAGCTTGGAGGCAGCGGCGATCGTGTCCTCCTTGTAGGCCAGGTTCGCGTTGCGGATCCTGGTGATCAGGTCCGCGACCGGGTCCGTGACGTTCGTCCGCACCATCACCATGACGCTTTCGTCACCCCCGGCAGCTCGCCGGCGTGCGCCAGCTCACGGAAACAGATCCGGCACAGCATGAACTTGCGCAACACCGCTCGCGCCCGGCCGCACCGCGCGCAGCGCGTGTAGGCCTGGACGCCGAACTTCGGCTTGCCCTGCTGCTTGTTGACTAACGCCTTCTTCGCCATCTCTGCTCCTTCAGACCGCGGCCTCGGCCGCTTCGCGCTGCTCCTTCAACGGCACTCCGAGCGCGCGCAGCAGGGACGCGCCCTGCTCGTCGTTCGTCGCCGTCGTCACGATCGTGATGTCCATCCCTCGCACCTGCGCGACCCTGTCATAGTCGATCTCGGGGAAGATCAGCTGTTCGGTCACCCCGATGGTGTAGTTGCCCCGCCCGTCGAACGCCCGCAGCGAGAGCCCGCGGAAGTCGCGGATCCGCGGCAACGCGATCGTCACCAACCGGTCCAGGAACTCCCACATGCGCGGACCGCGCAGGGTGACCTTCGCCCCGATCGCCTGCCCCTCACGGAGCTTGAACCCCGCGATGGACTTCCGCGCCCGAGTGATCAGCGGCTTCTGGCCGGTGATCACGGTCATGTCGTCGATGGCTGCGTCGAGCGCCTTGCCGTCCTTGATCGCGTCGCCGACACCCATGTTCACCACGATCTTGTCCAGACCGGGCACCTCCATGAGGTTGTGGTAGCCACCCTCGGCGAGGAGCGCCGGACGGATCTCGGCGCGATACCGGTCACGCAGGCGAGGGGTAGGGGTCACGCTCATATCGACGCCCCGCACTTCCGGCAGATGCGCGAACGCTCCTTGCCCTCGCCCTCATGCCCGATCCGGGTCGGCTTGCCGCACGACACGCAGACGAGCTGGACGTTCGAGATGTCGATGAACAGCTCGATGTCCATGATGCCGCCCTGCTGGATCTGCTGCCCGCTGCCCTTGGCACGCTTGCCGCCGACGCGCTCGTGCCGCTTGGCGCGACCGGCACCGTCGACCATGACCCGCCCCTTGTCCGGCTGCACGTTGATGACGCGGCCGACGTGGCCCTTGTCCTTACCGGCGATCACCATCACCTGGTCGTCCTTCTTGATGCCCCTGGTCATCTAGAGCACCTCCGGGGCGAGCGAGATGATCTTCATGAACCGCTTGTCGCGCAACTCGCGAGCCACCGGTCCGAAGATGCGCGTCCCGCGCGGGTTGCGCTGCTCGTTGATCAGCACGACCGCGTTGTCGTCGAAGCGGATGTAAGACCCGTCGGGCCGGCGACGCTCCTTCGCGGTGCGCACGACGACGGCCTTCACGACCTCGCCCTTCTTGACCCCGGCACCCGGCAAGGCGTCCTTGACGGAGCCGACGATGACATCGCCGATGCCCGCGTACCGGCGACCGGAACCACCGAGCACGCGGATGCAGAGGACCTCTCGGGCACCCGAGTTGTCCGCCACCTTGCAGCGCGTTTCTTGTTGGATCACTTGGCCCGCTCCACGATCTCGATGACCCGCCACCGCTTGGTCTTGGACAGGGGGCGCGTTTCCATCACGCGGACGGTATCGCCCACGTGCGCGTCGTTGGTCTCGTCGTGCGCCGCCAGCTTCGAGTTGCGCCGCACGATCTTGCCGTAGACCGGGTGGCGCTTCTTCTGCTCCACCCGGATGAGCACGGTCTTGTCCATCTTGTCGGCCACGACCAGCCCTTGTCGCACCTTGCGCGCGCCTCTGGCCTGGGTCGTCGTCTCGGTCTCGCTCATGCGTCAGCCCCTTCGCCGTCTGTCTCGCCGCCGGAGGCATCGGCGCCGACCGCCGCAAGCTCCTCGGCGAGCTCGATCTCGCGCTCACGCAGCACCGTCAGGATGCGCGCGATCTCGTGCCGCACCTGCTTGATCCGGGCCGGGTTGTCGAGTTGGCCCGTCGCGAGCTGGAAGCGCAGGTTGAACAGCTCTTCCTTGCCCGACTCGAGCTGCGTCAGCAGCTCGAGGTCCGGCAACTCGCGAAGTTCCTTGTTCCTGGCCATCTACTCACTGCCTCCGACACGGGTCACGAACTTGCACTTGATCGGGAGCTTGTGCGCGGCTCGCAGCATGGCCGCGCGCGCGACGTCCTCGGGCACCCCGGACAGCTCGAACATCACGCGTCCGGGCTTGACGACCGCGACCCACCCTTCGGGGTTCCCCTTGCCCGAACCCATCCGGGTTTCGGCCGGCTTCTTGGTCACCGGCTTGTCCGGGAAGATGTTGATCCAGACCTTCCCGCCGCGGCGGATGTGGCGCGTGATCGCGACACGGGCCGACTCGATCTGACGGTTGCTGATCCACGCGGGTTCGAGCGCCAGCAAGCCGTAGTCGCCGAAGTGCACCTCGGTCCCGCCCTTCGCCCTGCCGCGCATCCGGCCGCGGTGCTGCTTGCGGTGCTTGATCTTCTTCGGTGCGAGCATCAGGCGTCACCGCCTTCGGGCGTAGCTTCGGGCGCGGCTTCCGGCTGCGCCGGTTGCGGCTCGGGGTCGGTCGCAGCCTTGACCACCGGCTCCGCGGCCGCAGGCACCTCTGGAACCGGGGCGTCGGCAGACGCCATCGGCTCGGCTGAGACGGCGGTCTCCTCGGCAGCCTCGGCCGCAACGACCGTGGCCTCTTCGACCACCGCGTCGACGAGGTCCTTCTCGTCGGTGATGAGCGCCCCGGTCGATGCGCCGCCAGCACCCTGGACGGGCATCCCGGCCAGCGCGCGGGCGCGCGCCCGCTCGGTTTCCTGCTCGGTCTTCGGGATCTCATCGCCGTGGTAGACCCACACCTTCACGCCGATGACGCCGAACGTCGTCTTCGCTACGGCCGTGCCGTAGTCGATCTTGGCGCGCAGCGTGTGCAGCGGGACGCGGCCCTCGCGGTACCACTCGCGACGGGACATCTCGGCGCCACCGAGGCGCCCGCCGCACTGGACGCGGACCCCGAGCGCACCCGACCGCATCGCCGTCTGGACCGCCCGGCGCATCGCCCGGCGGAACGAGACGCGGCCGGCCAGCTGTTCCGAGACGCCTTGCGCAAGGAGCGCGGCGTCGGTCTCGGGCCGCGACTCGCTGGCGGCCTGGTTCATGTCCTCGACCTTGACGTCGACCCGCTTCTGCGTGATGCGCTCGACGTCCTTACGGATACGTTCGACCTCGGCGCCCTTGCGTCCGATGACGATGCCCGGGCGGGCCGTGCGGATGAACACCCACACCTGGTCACCCTTGCGCTCGATATCGATCGATGAGATACCGGCGCGCGAGAGCTTGCCCCGGATGTACTGGCGGATCAGCACGTCCTCGTGCACCGAGTTCGCGTAGTCCTTGCGGGCGTACCAGTTCGACTTCCAGGGGTAGATCACCCCGAGGCGGAACCCGTACGGATTGACCTTATGCCCCACTGGCGGCTTCCTCTCCGATCGGCGCCACGACCAGCGTGACGTGGCAGGTTCGCTTGAGGATGGTGGTCGCCCGGCCGTAGGCCCGCGGGCGGAAGCGCTTGAGCGTCGGACCCACGTCGACCCAGGCGGCCTTGACGAACAGGTTCTCGGCGATGGTTCCCGGCTGCTGTTCGGCGTTGGAGATGGCGGAGTTCAGCACCTTCTCGAGGTTGCCCGTAGCGCCCAGCGGCGAGAACCGCAGGATCCGCCGCGCCTCCTCCACGTGCTGGCCGCGGATCAGGTCGGCCACCCGCCGCATCTTCGGGGGGCTGATCCGCACGTACTTCGCCGTCGCCTTGGCTTCCATATCCCTACCTGACCGTCGTGCTCTTCTCGCTGCGGGCGTGCGCCCGGAACGTCCGCGTCGGCGCGAACTCGCCGAGCTTGTGGCCGACCATCGACTCCGAGATGTAGATCGGAATGTGCTTGCGGCCGTCGTGCACCGCGATCGTGTGCCCGACCATGTCCGGGATGATCGTGGACCGGCGGGACCACGTCTGGATGACCCGCTTGTCGCCTCGCTTGTTGGCATCGTCGACCTTGCGCATGAGGTGCTCGTCGACGAACGGACCCTTCTTGATCGAACGTGCCACTAGCCCCTCCCCTTCCCGCGCCGGCGGATGATGTACTTGTTCGACGCCTTGTTCTTCTTGCGCGTGCGGCCTTCCTTCTGGCCCCACGGCGACGTCGGGTGACGGCCGCCGGAGGACTTGCCCTCGCCGCCGCCCAGCGGGTGGTCGACGGGGTTCATCGCGACGCCGCGAACGCTCGGCCGCTTGCCCTTCCAGCGGTTGCGGCCGGCCTTGCCGATCTGCACCAGCTCGTGCTCGGGATTGCCGACGACACCGATGGTGGCCTTGCAGGTGGAGAACACCAAACGCATCTCACCGGAGGGCAGCCGCACCGTCGCGAACTTCCCCTCCTTGGCCATGAGCTGCACGCTGGTCCCGGCCGAGCGGGCCATCTTGGCGCCGGCGCCCGGCTTCAGCTCGACGGCGTGAACGACCGTGCCGGTTGGGATATTGCGCAGCGGCAGCGCGTTCCCCGGACGGATGTCGGCGCCCTCGCCCGATACCAGTGTGTCGCCGACGGCGATACCCTGCGGGGCCAGGATGTACCGCTTGGCACCGTCCGCGTAGTGCAGCAGGGCGATCCGCGCGCTGCGATTCGGGTCGTACTCGATGTGCGCGACCTTCGCAGGGACACCGTCCTTCTCGCGCCGGAAGTCGATGACACGGTACCGACGCTTGGTGCCGCCGCCCTGGTGCCGCGTGGTGATGCGGCCTTGGTGGTTGCGGCCGGCGCGCTTGCGGCCCTTCTTGACCAGCGAACGCTCGGGCTTGTCGCGCGTGATCTCCTCGAACGTGGACACGCTGGCGCCGCGGCGTCCGGGGGTCGTCGGCTTGTACTTGCGGATACCCATCTACTTGGCCTCGAAGATCTCGATCGCGTCGCCCTCGGCGAGGGTGACGATGGCGCGCTTCTGATCGGGGCGCTTGCCCTTCACGTACCGGCGCCGCTTGACCTTGCCCTTGCGGTTCTGCGTGTTCACGCTGGTGACCTGGACGTTCCAGATGGTCTGGACGGCTTCCTTGATCTCGGTCTTGTTCGCGCCCTTGTTCACAAGGAACGTGTAGCGGTTCTGCTCGAGCCCGGCGTAGGACTTCTCGGACACGACCGGCCGGATGATGACGTCGCGCGGGGACTTCATGCGGCCTCACCGCCCTTGCCTTCGAGCACGTCCAGGGCGGAGCCGGTCAGCAGGACGCGGTCGGCGTTCACGAGCTCCCAGACCGCGAGGCTGGGCGCATAGGCCACGTGCACGTCAGGCAGGTTACGGAACGACAGCTCCACGTTCTCGTCGGGCGCGGCAAGCACCAGCAGGATCTTGCCCTGCAGCTCGAGCGCCTGGATCGCGGCGCGCGCCTCCTTGGACTTCGGCGCGTCGAACGTCAGGTCCTTCACGATCGCCAGCTTCTCGGACGCCAGCGCGTCGGAGAGCGCGCTGCGGAGGGCGCTGCGCCTCATCTTCTTGTTCATGCGCTTGGAGTGGTCCTGCGGCTTCGGCCCGTGGGCCACGCCGCCGCCGCTCCAGATCGGCGACCGGGTGGAGCCGTGACGGGCCCGGCCGGTCCCTTTCTGGCGCCAGGGCTTGCGGCCCCCGCCCGAGACCTGCGCGCGCGTCTTCGTCGAGTGCGTTCCGCGGCGGATCGCGGCGGCGCCGGCCACGACCGCCTGGTACATCAGCGGAACGTTGATGGGCGCCTCGAACAGCTCGGCGGGTAGTTCGCGCTCGCCGACCCTCTTGCCGGCAGCGTCGACGATGGCGACCTTGGCCATCAGGCGACACCCCCCTTCTTCAGGGGCGCCTTGGCGGCGCTCCGAACCATCACCAGGGTCCCCGTGGGGCCGGGGACCGCACCCTTGAGCAGGAGCAGGTTGCGCTCCGGGTCGGCTTGGACGACCTCCAGGTTCAGGATCGTGACGCGCTCGTTGCCCATATGACCGGCCATCTTCATGCCCTTGAACACGCGGGACGGCGTCGCGCACGCGCCGATCGCGCCGGGCGAACGGTGCACCTTCTCGGCACCGTGACTCGCCCCGAGGCCGGAGAACCCGTGACGCTTCATGGGACCGGCGAAACCCTTGCCCTTGGAGACGCCGACGACGTCTGTCCGCTCGCCGGCTTGGAACACGTCGGCCTTGATCTCCTGACCGGGCTCGTAGCTCGACGCGTCGTCCGTGCGCAGCTCGACGAGGTGACGCCCGGGCTTCTCGCCGTGCTTCGCGAAGTGGCCCTGGACAGGCTTCGTGAGCTTGCGCTCCTCGATGGCCCCGAACGCGATCTGCACAGCCTCGTAGCCGTCGGTCTCCTGGGTCTTGACCTGCGCGACGAAACAGGGCCCTGCCTTGATGACGGTCACCGGGACCGCGCGCGTATCGTCGAAGATCTGGGTCATACCCAGCTTTTCCCCGAGGATCCCTTTCACGTCTGTCATAGCTTGATCTCGATGTCGACCCCGGCCGACAGGTTCAGGCGCTGGAGCTCCTGGACCGTCTTGGAGGTCGCGTCCACGATGTCGATGAGGCGTTTGTGCGTCAGCATCTGGAAGTGCTCGCGCGAGTCCTTGTCCTTGTGCGGCGAGCGGATCACCGTGTAGATGGAACGCTCGGTGGGCAGCGGGACCGGACCGACGACCTTGGCACCCGTGCGGGTCACGTGGTCCACGATGTCGCGGGCCGCCGTGTCCAGCATGCGGTGGTCGTAGGCGCGGAGCTTGATCCGGATCTTGGGGCCCGCCACGTCGCTTCCTCTTCTCTCTCTTCTCTCGCTCGCTCGGTTACTTCGTGATCTTGGTGACTCGGCCGGCGCCGACGGTGCGGCCGCCTTCGCGGA
>CAZXFL010000013.1:0-50086 GCA_964640385.1 uncultured Actinomycetes bacterium | reverse complement strand
AAGATCACGATCGACTCGGCCACGCTGATGAACAAGGGCCTCGAGGTGATCGAGGCGCACTACCTCTTCGATCTGCCGTACTCGGAGATACACGTCGTGATCCATCCCGAGGGCATCGTGCACGGCATGGTGGAGTTCTCCGACGGCAGCATGATCGCCCAGATGGCCAAGGCCGACATGCGGCTGCCGATCCAGCTCGCGCTCGCCTGGCCTGATCGGCTGCCGACCGGGATCGAGCCGCCGCCGCTGGGCGACCCCGGCATGAGCCTGACGTTCGAGCCGGTGGACCGGGAGGCGTTCCCGGCGGTCGACCTGGCCTACCGGGTCGGTGAGCTGGGGCTGACCTACCCGGCGATCATGAGCGCCGCGAACGAGGTTGCCGTGATGGCATTCCTGGTCGGGAAGATCCCGCTGACCGTGATCATCGAGGTCGTCTCGGCGATCGTCGACGAACACGAACCCCCGTCGGTGGTCTCGGTCGTGAACCTCGAGCGGGCGGATGCGTGGGCCCGCCGCCGCGCCGCCCAGATCATCGTCGACGTATAAGGCCGGCGTAGATGCTCACCGGCATCATCGGCTTCGCCGTCATCCTCGTTCTCGTGATCATGATCCACGAGGCCGGGCATTTCCTCGTGGCGAAACGGTTCGGGATGAAGGTCGAGGAGTACTTCCTTGGGTTCGGACCGAAACTCTGGTCGTTCCGGCGTGGCGAGACCGAGTACGGCGTCAAGGCGATCGTCGTCGGCGGCTACGTGAAGATCGCCGGAATGAACCCGTACGAGACGCCGAAGGCCGAGGACCTCCCACGGACCTACGGCGCGAAGCCGATGTGGCAGCGCGCGCTCGTCATCCTCGCCGGTCCGGTGTCGCACTTCGTCCTGGCGTTCGTGGTGCTGTGGGTCTACCTCGGGTTCATCGGTGCGCCGCAGACCGTCACCCCGCGGATCACCGCAGTCCAGGATGAACTGAGTGGCGTGGTCTCGCCGGCGCGCGAGGCAGGCCTGCTACCGGGGGACGAAGTCGTCGCCGTCGACGGACGGCTGCTCGACCCGGATGCGTTCGTCGAGCACACGCGCTCGCACGTGGGGCAGGAGGTTCGCCTGACGGTGCTGCGAGACGGACGGCGTGTCGAGGTCACGGTGCAGCCGATGCTTGCGACCGACGAGGACGGGACCCAGGTGGCGCGGCTCGGGGTGATGCTCGGTCCCGGGTCCGTCATCGAACGCGAACGGCTCGGGCCGGTCGGCGGGGCCGCTGCGGCGGCTCAGGGGGTTGCCGACGCCACGAAGCTGATCGTCAGAGAGATCGGACGCGTCTTCGGCCCCGAGGGCATCGGCAGGCTCGGAGAGCTCGTCTTCACGGATACGCAGCGCGCGCAGACGGACCCGGTGAGCCTGGTCGGTGCGGCACAGGCCTCGGGGAGCTTCACCCAGCAGGGAAACATCGACCGCCTGATCCTGCTGTTCGTTTCGTTCAACATCTTCATCGGCCTGATGAACCTGCTGCCGCTCCCGCCGTTCGACGGCGGGCACCTGGCGGTCCTGGTGATCGAGAAGATCCGCAAGAAGCCGGTCGACATGCGCAAGCTCATCCCGGTCTCGGCCGTCGTGCTCGTGCTCTTCACCATCTTCGGGCTGACGGTCATGTACCTGGACTTCGTCAAGCCGGTCTCGTTCGCCCCGTAGGGCCGGACATCTCCGCGCCCCTCCCAGCCCCCGGCTGGCGCTACAAGTTCTCCATACCCCTGTCAGGTCCCCGGCACGAGCCCCGCACTACGATGGGCCCGTGAGCAACCAGACGATCCTGGTCGTCGACGATGAAGAGGCCATCGCCGAGGCCGTCCGGGCCCGGCTCCTGTCCGAGGGGTACGAGGTTGTCGTCGCCGGCGATGGTCCCACCGCGATCGAGCGGGCGCGCGAAGACCATCCCGACCTGGTGGTCCTGGACCTGATGCTTCCCGGGATGGACGGGCTCGAGGTCTGCAAGGCGATCCAGCGGAACGACTGGGTTCCGGTCCTGATGCTGACGGCTAAGACCGAGGAGGCCGACAAGGTTGCCGGATTCGCGGTCGGGGCCGACGACTACCTGACGAAGCCCTTCAGCCTGCGCGAGCTGGCCGTCCGCGTGAAGGCGATCCTGCGCCGGGTCGAACGCGTCCGCGAGCTCCCGTCCAGCGAACCCATCACCCGTGGGCGGCTGTCCGTCGACGGGGCCCGGCGCAAGGTCACCGTCGAGGGCGCGGAGATCGGGCTGACGCCGCTGGAGTTCGACATCCTGGAAGCCTTGGCGCGCGAACCGGGGGTGGTCCTGACCCGCGACCAACTCATGGACCGTGTCTGGGGCTATCGCGACTACGCCGGGGGGCGGGTCGTGGACTCTCATGTGGCGCGCATCCGGCGCAAGCTCGACGAAGACGGCGGTGAGTCGGGGCTCATCCGGACCGTCCACGGTGTCGGGTACGCGTTCGCCGACGAGGGCTGAGACGTGCGCCCGCTCGCCCGGCTGCCGTCGATCCGCGCGAAGCTCGGTTCGACGATCGTGTTCGCGGTCGCCGCCACCCTCATCCTGGTGTTCCTGCTCCTCGGCTACGCGCTTCGGAACTCGCCCCGCGACTCCGAGGTGCTGGCCTTGCTCGCGACCGCCCGCCGCGCGGCTGAGGGCAAGTTCGACCGGCTGCCCGAGGACACGCAGGTGATCGTGGCCCCGCTCTTCGGGCAGCGCACCTCGAGCGGGGTGGACCTCGGTGTCGATCCACCGGCGTTCGAGGACCAGCAGGCTCACTGGGGCATCACGCAAGGCGTTGAGTACGTCGTCGTTCCCCAGATCGTCGACGGCCAGTACCGCGGCACGATCGCGGTGATGCGTCCTGCGGCCGGGCAGGGGCTTGGTGCGCGCCTGTCGGCGACCGTCGGCTTCCTGCATACCTTCTGGTGGCAGTTCCTCGCAGCCGGTGTGGTCGCCGCAGGCGTGGCGCTGATCCTGGCCCGGCTGCTGGCCAAGGGGATGACGCAGCCACTCCGCGACATGGCTGCCGCAGCCAAAGGGATGTCGACGGGTGACTATTCGCAGCGCGTGGAAACGCCGTCGCGCGACGAGGTCGGCCAGCTGGCGGAGGCGTTCAACAAGATGAGCGGCGAGCTGGAGTCCGTGGAACTGCTGCGGCGCGACTTGGTCGCCAACGTCTCGCACGAACTCAAGACGCCGATCTCGGCGCTGCGTGCCCATCTGGAGAACCTGCTCGACGGCGTCGAGGAGCCGGACCCGGAGACGCTCCAAGTGATGCTCCAGCAGTCCGAGCGGCTGGGCCGTCTCGTCGACCAACTGCTGGACCTGTCGCGGCTCGAGTCGGGTGACTTGCCCTTGGAACCCGAGGATGTCGATCTCGGACCATTGGTTCAGCAGGTCGTGTCCGAGGTCGGGGTTGCGCGGGGTGCCGGCGAGGTCGAGGTACGCAACCAGGTGCCGCCGGAACTGCCCCGGGTGCGGGCGGATCGCGAGCGGGTCCACCAGGTGCTCTTCAACCTGCTGGACAATGCCGTCCGGTTCACTCCCGCCGGTGGGAAGGTGACCGTGACGGCGTCTGGAGAGAACGGCCGCTGCATCGTGACCGTGTCGGACACCGGTCCGGGCATCGAGCCGGAACATCTTCCTCGGCTCTTCGAGCGCTTCTACCGCGTGGATCCTGCTCGGTCGCGGGAGGGCGGCGGCACGGGCATCGGCCTGGCTATCGCCCGCTCGGTGGTGGAGGCGCACGGGGGACACATCTGGGCAGAGAGCGACATGGGGGAGGGCAGCGCGTTCCGCTTCGATCTGCCCGTCGCCGGCGCGACCGATCACCAGGAGGCACGATGACATCCACCACCAGTATCCAGATCACGTCGGAGGCGCGGTACGCCTTCCGGGATCTGACCGACGATCTGCGGCGCGCCATCAAGGACTCGGGCGTCACCGACGGCATCGCGGTCGCTTTCTGTGCGCACACGACCTGCGCGTTGCTGATCAACGAATGGGAGGACGGTGCGATGGAGGACCTGCGCGCCCGCGTCGAGGCTATGGTGCCCGAAGACACCTATTACGCACACGACGATCACGACAAGCGCTTCGGGGGGTACGTCGAACACGAGCGGGTGAACGGCCATGCACACGTCAAGGCGATGGTCCTGTCGGCCACCTCACAGGCGATCCCCGTTGCCGACGGCGAGCCGGCGCTCGGTAAGTGGCAACGGCTCATCTTCTTCGAGATGGACGAACCCAAGGCGCGTACCGTGACCTTCCAGGTCCTGGGGGAGTAAGGGTCGCGCGGGTAGGCTGGATGTGATGGACCCTCTCCCTAGACGGCAGACGCGGCAGGTCCGGGTCGGCAACGTGACGGTCGGTGGCGACGCCCCGATCCGCGTCCAGTCGATGACGACCACGAAGACCGCCGACATCAACGCGACCCTGCAGCAGATCGCATCGCTCGTGGCGACGGGCTGCGAGATCGTCCGGGTCGCGGTACCGCACTGGGAAGACGCGAAGGCGCTGGAAGCTATCGCCGCCAAGTCCACGATCCCGGTCATCGCCGACATCCATTTCCAGTGGAAGTACGCGATGGCGGCGCTGGAGGCCGGCATCCAGGGCCTGCGGATCAACCCCGGGAACATCAGATACCAGGACAAGGTCCGGCTGATCGCGCGCGAGGCCAAGGCGCGCGGCGTGCCGATCCGCATCGGCGTCAACGGCGGCTCGCTGGAGAAGGACCTGCTGGCCAAGTACGGCAACCCGACGCCCGAGGCGCTGGTCGAGTCGGCGCTCAACGAAGCACGGATCCTCGAGGACGAGGGATTCTTCGATATCAAGATCTCGGTGAAGCACTCGAACCCCCGCGTCATGATCGAGGCGTACCGGCAGCTCGCCGAGAAGTGCGATTACCCGCTGCACCTCGGGGTGACCGAGGCCGGTCCGATGCCCATGGGCGGGATCAAGAGCGCCGTCGGCATCGGGGCGCTGCTGGCCGAGGGTATCGGTGACACGATCCGCGTATCGCTGACCGATGACCCCGTCGAGGAGGTCAAGGTCGGCACCTGGATCCTGCAGTCCCTCGGCCTGCGCAAGCGGGGGCTGGATCTGGTGGCGTGTCCGTCGTGCGGCCGCGCGGAGGTCGACGTGCTCGGACTCACCAAGGCGGTCAACGAGGCGCTGGAGGCCGAGGGCTTCAAGGAGCCGATGCGCGTTGCGGTCATGGGTTGTGTGGTGAACGGTCCGGGTGAGGCCCGGGAGGCCGACCTCGGCATCGCCGCCGGCAAGGGCCAGGGGTTCCTGATCGTCGAGGGCGAGGTCAAGGACAAGGTGGCGGAGAAGGATTTCGTCCCCGCCCTGATCGCCGCGGCGAAGGACCTGGCCGCCTCGCGGGCATCGGCAACCGCGACAGCGCCCGACTAGTCACTCCGGGGGGTTCGCCCCCTCCATGCTCAACGCGTACCGGGGGCCGCCGATACCAACCGCATGAGACGTGTGTGGCTGCTCCCGGCCGCGATCCTGATCGCGACGATGGCGGGCTCGGTGGGTGCCTCTCCCGGATCGCAGGCACCGGTGCCCGGCACAACCTGCAACGTCCTTCCCGCCGACAACAGCTGGAACACGCCGGTCGCGGGTCTTCCGGTGCATCCGAAGAACGACGTCTGGCGCAAGAGCACCAACGCAGCAGGAACCCTGCTGCATCCGGACTTCGGCGACGCGCCCTACGGATTCCCGTTCGAGGTCGTGGGCGATACGACGCCGACGGTTGTGGTCGACTTCCAGTACGCGGACGAAAGCGATGCCGGGCCGTACCCGCTGACGGCGAACACGCCGATCGAGGGCGGATCGGACCGGCACGCCCTGATGATCAGCGAGGACTCCTGCTTGCTCTACGAGCTGTACGCCGCGCGCTGGAACGGCGGTGACCCGAAGGCCGGGAGCGGCGCGATCTTCGATCTGAACTCCAACGCGCTCCGTCCGGCAGGATGGACGAGCGGTGACGCGGCCGGCTTGCCTATCTACCCGGGGCTCGTGCGCTGGGACGAGGTCGAGGCCGGCTCGATCGACCACGCGATCCGGTTCACGATCGCGTGCACCCGCGCGCGGTACCTGTGGCCGGCGCGGCACCACGCGGCGACCGGCGGCAAGACCTGCCCGCCCATGGGAGCCCGGTTCCGCCTGCGGGCCGGGTTCGACATCAGCGGCTTCGGTCCGGAAGCGCAGGTCATCCTGACCGCGATGAAGGAGTACGGGTTGATCCTGGCCGACAACGGGAGCGACTGGTACTTCCAGGGAACGCAGGACGCGAACTGGACGGATGACATCCTCGACGAACTGAAGTCGGTGCCGGCCTCAAAGTTCGTCGCGGTCGACGTGTCCCCGTGCCGCGTGAGCGCCGACTCCGGTCAAGCCGTCTGTCCCTAGCGGCCGCGCGTTCGTGTTTCGAACGATATAGTCGGCGGACCCATCCGGCCAGGGAGTTGCAACCGACGTGTCCAGAGCCATCCGCGCCGCCGCCGCGGCGTTCGTCGTCCTCGCGGGCGCATCGTCCCCAGCGTCGATCACCCTGCGCGCCTCTTCGGCGCCGCGCCCGCTCGCCCCGATCCTCCGGGAGCCCGGCGGTGGCATCGAACAGGAAGCTGAGGGCTCGTGGACACTCCCGGATCGCGGCGACCCGTCGACCGTCGCAGCGCGACTTCCCACTCCGCCGGCGCCGCGCACGTCGGTCGTTTCCGGCTTCGACGGACTCGGCAACCTCAACAACCTGTCGCCGTCCGACACGACGGGGGCCGGAGGCGACAACCACGTCCTGACGGCCGTCAACGTCAGCTACCGGCTGACCTCGCGCACGGGGGTGCCCGAGGTGGGACCCGCTTCGCTGCGCAGTCTGTTCCCGACGATGAAAGGCGGCGTGTTCGATCCCCGGGTGGTGTACGACCCGTACGACGCTCACTACGTCATGTCGTTCCTGAGCTACTACGGGAAGAAGGACAAGGCCTCCCTGTTGGTCGTGTCCATCCCCGACGCCACGGCATCGATGCCCGCGACATGGTGTGCTCGCAAGCTCAGAGCCGACCAGGTCTCCGACGGCACGTCCACCTGGGCCGACTACCCGGGGCTCGGCCTCGATGCCGACCGCGTCTACGTGACGACCAACCAGTGGGGGTTCGAACGGAGCGTCGGGTACGTCGGTGCTCAGGTGCTCGCGTTCGACAAGACCGGCCTGTACGACTGCGGGGCGACGGTGACCAAGTCCGTCTTCGGCCCGAACATGACGCGGTTCCCGAGTGGCGCGAAGGGGTTCACGCTGCAACCGGCGACGATGGCCGGCGGCGTTCCGGGGACCGACTTCTTCCTGGTCGCCTACGACATCACGTTCGGGTCCTACGCCGGGACGGGGAAGACACTGGTGCTGTACCGCATCCGCGACACGGGGAGCGGCCTCGCGCTCGCCAAGACCGCCATCGGGGTGGGACCGGCGAAGATGCACTATGGGTACGGGCTCCAGCGGGGGGCGCCGCCGCAGGACGCCGACGCGTATTGGGACACGGGCGACCTCGAGTTCGCGCAGGCCTTCCACGATCCGGTGCGCGATCGGGTCTACGCGGCGCACGCGATGGAGAGTGATCTCGGCGGCGACGGCTGGATCGATGTCGCGATGCGCTGGTACGAGATCGCACCAGCCGGAATCCTGGGGAACTCGACCGTGTCCCGCAAGGGGGTTTTCGGCACGCAGGACACCGACGCAGGATGGCCCGCTGTCACGACCAACACCGCCGGCGATGTTTACGTCGGGTACAGCCGGGCGAGCGGCAGGACCGGCTCCAAGGAGTACCTGTCGGCCTACGTGACCGTGATCGAGCCGGGCGATACGGTCCCTGATCCGGCGAACACGCTCCTGCTGCAGTCCGGGAACGCGCTCTACGACTACTATCCCGGGCCGGAGCGCTGGGGCGACTACCAAGCCGTGAACCGCGATCCGGCCGACGGGACGCAGGTGTGGGTCATCGGTCAGGTCGCGAGATCCGGCGGTCCCGCCACCACGGAGGATTTCCGCCAGACCGTCGACCTGACGACGTTCCCTTAGCCCCGCACAAGCTCCAGGAAGTTCTCGACGATCTTCGGTCCCTCGGGAGTCAGGATCGATTCCGGATGGAACTGGACGCCGAACCGCGGCAGCCGTGTGTGCTGGACCGCCATGACCAGGCCGTCCTCAGTGGTGGCCGTCACCGCCAGCTCCGAGGGAACGTCGTCCTCCATGATCACGAGGGAGTGGTAGCGCCCGCCCTCGAACGGGCTGGGGAGCCCCGCGAGGATGCCCGTGCCGTCGTGGAAGATCGGTGACGCCTTCCCGTGGACGGGCACCGGGCCGCGGGCCACGTGTCCGCCGAACCCGACGCCGATCGCTTGGTGCCCCAGGCAGACGCCGAACAGTGGCGTCTCGTCCGGGAGCTCGCGAAGCACTTCGATGAAGCAACCGGCATCCTCGGGTGTTCCCGGGCCCGGGGACAGGACAACGGCGTCCGGCTGCATCGCCAGCAGTTCGTCTGCTGGCTTCTCGTCCGAGCGGACGACCACCGTCTCCTCGCCGAAGCCCTCGATGAGCTGGACCAGGTTGTAGACGAACGAGTCGTAGTGGTCGATGACGAGGATCATGTCGCACCTCCCGCGATGGCCGGCAGTAGCGCCGACATCTTGGCTTTGCTCTCCGCCAGCTCGGTCGCTGGGTCCGAGTCGGCCACGATGCCGGCGCCCGCCTGCACCGTTACCTTCCCATCCGCGACGCAGGCTGTGCGGATCGTGATGCAGAAGTCCAGGTCGCCGGCGAAGGTCAGGTAGCCGACCGCGCCGGCGTAGGGCCCGCGCGGCGTGGGCTCGTGTTCGGCGATCAGCTCCATCGCGCGGCGCTTCGGCGCCCCCGTCACGGTCCCGGCCGGGAACGTGACCGCCAGCGCGTCCAGCGGGGTCTGGCCGTCCGCGAGGTCACCTTCCACCGTGCTGACGATATGCATGACCTTCGAGAAGCGTTCGACGACCATCAGCTCCGTCGGCTCAACGCTGCCGGGTGCGCAGACGCGACCGAGGTCGTTGCGCGCGAGATCCACCAGCATCGCGTGCTCCGCGAGCTCCTTCGGGTCGGCGAGCAGCTCGGCCTCCATCTCGCGGTCTCGTTCGTTGGTCACACCCCGCGGGCGCGTCCCTGCGATCGGCCGCATCGAGACCCGGCGCCCGTCGACGCGGACGTGCGGCTCGGGCGACGACCCCGCCAGCTCGAGTCCGGGCATCCGCAGCAGGAACATGTACGGGGAAGGGTTGGTCAGCCGCAGCCGCCGGTAGATCGGCAGCGCGCCGCGCGACGCCGGCAGCGTGACGCGCCGCGACGGGACCCCCTGGAAGATGTCGCCCGCCAGGATGTGCTCCTTGATCGTGGCCACGATCTGCATGTAGGTCTCGTCCGACATGTTGGTCTCGTAGCTGAAGACCGAGCGGGTGAGATCCTCGATCGCTTCGGGCTCCGGTGGAGTCGCCCGCAGCACGCGATCGGCCAGGGCCTCGAGCGCCTCGACCCCCCGCAGGTACGCACCGTCACCGGCCGCCGGGACATGCGCGACCAGCAGCAACCGCTGCTGCCATTGATCGAAGACGACCGCCCGGTCGACGACCTGCAGCTGGATGGGTGGGAGCAACGCCTCGTCGCCGGCCGGGAACGGATGCCCGTCGAGCAGCTGCGCCGCTTCGTAGGTCAGCATGCCCATGAATCCGCCGGTGAGCGGGGGGAGGCCATGTTCGCGGGGAGCGCGCAGGTCGTGCGCGACCGACCGCAGCGCGGTCAGCACGTCACCCGAGGTATCGGTGACCGGCAGCTCGCGGGTCTGCCGCTCCAGACGCAGGCCGTCCGCATCGCCGACGATCAGCGCCGCCGGGTCTCCGGCCACGAACGAGTACCGGCCCCAGCGTTCGGAGCGCTCGACGCTCTCGAGCAGGATGCCGGAGCCTTCGCCGGCGAGCCCCGGGAACAGTCCGACCGGCGTCGAGACGTCGGCGAGCAGCTCGGCCCAGACCGGCACCATCGGCCAGTCACGCGCGAGCGCGTCGAAGGTCTCTCGGTCCGGCTGGACCCTCAGTTCCATCCCTGTGCCTCCTCGTGGTCATCGGTGGAGCGTTCCCACGTCCGGAAATGCGAAAGCCCCGGGCTCTGCCCCCGGGGCCCGGTGATCCGCGGTGCGGATACTAGGCGCGCGACGGCGCCGGGCTCCCGGAGCCCCAGAACCAGCGCCGATCCTGCTTCGTGCACCGCATCGTGTTGGGATTGTCCCGGGTCCGCGCTTCGCCGTCAAACGCCCGACGTGACAGACTCTGCGCATGAGACGCGGGTCCCGCCGGATGGCGAGCGTCATCGTGGTGCTCGTCGTCGTCGGCCTCGCTGCCGCCTCCGCAGCGTCGGCCTCTACCCCGGAGCCGGCCGTCCGAAAGGCCGCCTCCGGTCACGCGTTCGTCGACCCGGGAGCCCTTCGGGCGCCATCGCCCGTATCGGATCCGGAGCAGATCCCGCTCCGCAGCCCGACCGGACCGGCGCAAGCCGCTCCCAAGCTCACCACCGGCTCGGCACCCGCGGTCCCCGTTGGAGATGGCGATGCCGCGCCCCGTCCGCGCTGTCCAGCTCCCTGCTTCGGTACCACCTTCGATGCGATCGGGAACGTGGACCTGCTCTCGCCCGGCGACCCCACCGGCGCAGGCGGAGACACCCACGTGGTCACGGCGGTGAACACATCGCTCGCTGTGTACTCGAAGACCGGCGTCGAGGAGGTGGCCCCGGTCGACATCGGGAGCCTGGTACCGGGCCCGCTCGCCGACTCGTTCGATCCCAAGGTGGTGTACGACCAGTACACCGATACCTACGTCCTGGCCTTCCTCGCAGCGGACGACGTCGCGTTCCCCATCAAGTCGCGGATCTACGTCGTCTCGATCCCGGATGCGACCGCGACGGCGCTGCCCACGTGGTGCGGATCGTGGGTCCGCGCGGACCAAGGCGGACAGGGCAAGCAGATCGCCGACTTCCCCGGGCTCGGCTACGACGCCGACCGCGTGTACGTCACGACCAACCAGTTCGGGCAGGGCTGGTTCGACTACTACGGTGCCCAGATCATCGCCTTCGACAAGACCGACCTGTACGACTGCACGGCGCCGCTCGCGTGGACCGCCTTCTCGACCGACGACACCCGGCTGCCGGACGGGCGCAAGTCCCAGAGCCTCCAGGCTCCGACCTCGATCGGGCCCGCACCGCGCGGGTTCTTCCTCGGCTTCGACACGAAGTGCACGGGCTTCTTCTCCTGTTCGGGCGACCGGCTGACGTTGTTCCGGGTCACGGACACCGGCGCGGGGCTGGAGCTGACGGCGACGACGATCGGCGTGCCGACGGTCGAGATGACGCTCGGGACCCAGAAGGGCGCGCCCCTGTCCGACGCAGACGGGCGATGGGACGTCGGCGATCTGCGTCTCGGGAACGCCTTCTACGACGGAGATCTGAACCGCCTCTACGGCGGTCACGCCGTGGCGAAGGACCTGGACCCCGGGGACGGATACGTTGAGGCGGTCGGTCGCTGGTACGAGGTCGAGCCGATGGGCGCGCTGAGGAGCTCGATAGTCACGCGCCGCGGGAATGTCGGCGAGCCGCTGAAGGACGCCGGGTGGCCGGCGGTGGCGACCGACTCGTTGGGCAACGTGTTCATGACCTTCAGTCGCGCCAGCGGTGTCACCGGCGCCAAGGAGTACCTCGGCGCATGGGCAACCCTGATCGAGCCCAGCAAGAAGGCCTCCGAGGAGCTGATCCAGTTCGGGTTCGGGATGTCTCTCTACGCTCCGTACCCGGGGCCGGAGCGCTGGGGCGACTACAACGCGATCAACCGCGACCCCACCGACGGGACCATCATCTGGATGGTCAACCAGTACGCCGCGAGCATGGATGACTTCCAGCAAGTCGTGACCACCGTCTTCGACCTGTAGGCCCCCCGAGCGTTCGTCTATCCTGCTCGCCATGGCGCTTCCGAACCCATCCGAGGACTTCCCCTCCTGGTACCAGGAGGTCGTCCGCCAGGCCGACCTCGCAGAGAACTCCCTGGTTCGCGGCACGATGGTGATCAAACCGTACGGCTATGCGATCTGGGAGGCCATCCGCGATGCCGTGGACGAGCGCATCAAGGCGACGGGCCACCAGAACCTGTACTTCCCGATGCTGATCCCCGCGTCGCTGCTCGATCGCGAGGCCGAACACGTGGAAGGGTTCGCGCCGGAAGTCGCCGTCGTGACCCATGCCGGCGGGGAGGAGTTGGGCGAGCCGCTGATCCTGCGCCCGACTTCCGAGACCATCATCTGGGATGCCTACTCGCGGTGGGTGCAGAGCTACCGCGACCTGCCGCTGCTGTACAACCAGTGGGCCAACGTCGTCCGGTGGGAGATGCGCCCCCGGTTGTTCCTCCGAACGACGGAGTTCCTCTGGCAAGAGGGTCACACCGCGCACGAGACGAAGGAGGAGGCGCTCGCCGAGACGCGACGGATGCTGCTCGAGTGCTACCGGTCGGTGGCCGAAGAGGTCATGGCGATGCCGGTCCGCGTCGGCCGCAAATCGCCGTCGGAACGGTTCGCGGGGGCGATCGAAACGCTCTCCATCGAGGCGTTGATGCGCGACCGGAAGGCCTTGCAGGCGGGGACCTCGCACTACCTGGGGCAGAACTTCGCGCGCGCGTACGGGGTGACGTTCCTCGGCCGGGACGGCGAGGAACATTTCGCCGAGGCGACCTCCTGGGGGGTGAGCACGCGGCTCATCGGCGGGCTGATCATGGCCCACGGCGACGAGAAAGGGCTCCGGTTGCCACCCCGCGTCGCTCCGATCCAGATCGTGGTCGTTCCGATCTACCACAGTGATGACGAGCGTTCGCTGGTGATGGAAGCCGCCGAGAAGCTAGTTGCGGGGACCCGCGCAGCGGGGTGCCGGGTGCATGTCGACGACCGCGAGGAGCATCGGCCGGGCTACAAGTTCGCCGATTGGGAGCTCCGCGGCGTCCCGATCCGCATCGAGCTCGGGCCGCGCGATATCGACGGCGGCGTCGCGACGGTTGTCCGTCGTGGTGCGGCCGAGAAGTCGCAGGTGAACCTCACGGAGATCCCGCCGCACTGTGTGGCGGCGCTGGATGAGATCCAGGCGGCGCTCTTCGCCGATGCCGAGGCGTTCGCGGAGGCGAACACACACCGTGCGGAGTCCTTCGATGACCTGCGGATGCTCGTGGCGGACGAAGGTGGGTTCGTCGTCGGACGCTGGTGCGGGGACGAGGCCTGCGAAGCGAAAGTCAAGGACGAGACCAAGGCGACGATCCGCTACTTGCCGCTGGACCCCGTCGAGGTGGAGGGCGGATGCACCGTCTGCGGCAGCCCGGCGATCGAAGAGGCGACGTGGGCTCAGGCCTACTGACGCAGGTGCTAGGCTCGGACGCATCATGAGCGCGAGCACCGTCCCGTCGTCTCTGCGCAAGTTCGTGATGCTGCAGCCGGAGGTCGAAGGGGTACTCCAGCGGATCGGCCACGGCATGTGGGACCTGGTCGTGATCGATGTCGATGGGAACTGGACCCGCTGGGTCTTCCCGTCGGACGCGACCGCCAAGGCCGCCGGTCAGCAACTCGGCATCGTGGTCCACGAGGGGTGGGATCCCCGGATGACGCGCCGGATGAACTCCCTCGACGCCTGGAGCACGCCGGGCGCCAAGCACCGCGCTCTTTAGGCACGACCCTCGGGTCACGAACCCCCGCGAATGGCGGCGGTATACTGGACGAAAGAGAGCGTTTCCACGAGTGGGCCGCGGGGCCCACTTTTTCTTTGAGGTGAAGGGATGGACTTGGAGGCACTGGTGCAGCCGGTAATCGAGGCCGACGGGCTCGAGCTCGTGGAGGTCACGATGGCGAAAGAGTCGGGTCGCCGTGTGCTCCGGGTGACCGTCGACCGTGAGGGCGGGGTCGATCTCGACACGATCGCGCTCACCTCGCAGCACCTGTCGCGCAGGCTCGACCTCGAGGACGTCTCCCGGGAGCCGTACCAACTCGAGGTGAGCTCGCCGGGGATCGAGCGGCCACTGCGCACCGCCCGCGACTTCCAGCGCAAGGTGGGGGAGCAGGTCAAGGTCACGATCGCCGAGCCGGCGCCCGAGACGATCACCGGCACGCTGCTGTCCGCGGGCGACGACGTTGTCGTCGTCGAGACCGTCGGTGGCGAGCGCCGCATCGCCTACGGGGAGATCCACGCCGCGCGCACCGTCTTCGAGTGGAAGAAGGGGGCGAAGTGAACGCCGAGCTGATCGGGGCGCTCCGCGAGCTGGAGCGAGAGAAGGGCATCTCCTTCGAGATCATCCTCGGTGGTCTCGAGGAGGCGATGGCCTCCGCGTACAAGACCTGGTACCACCAGCAGCACCAGGACCTAGACGAGGAGATGTTCGACGTCCGCGTGAAGCTGGACGCGGAGACCGGCGAGATGCAGGTCTGGATCCAGACGCTCGATGAAGAAGGCCAGGTCGTCTCCGAGGAGCCGACGGCGGTCACCGACGAGTTCAAGGGTCGCATCGGCGCACAGGTCGCGAAGCAGGTCATCATCCAGAAGCTGCGCGACGCCGAACGCGAGATGACCTACGAGGAGTTCGCGGGCCGCGAGGGCGACATCGTCACCGGCATCATCCAGCAGGACTCCCATCGATACACGCTCCTGGACCTCGGCAAGGTCGAGGCGCTGCTCCCGCAGGCGGAACAGGTTCCGTCCGAGCCGTACCGGCACGGCGAACGCTTGAAGGCCTATATCACCGAGGTACGCCGGACGAGCAAGGGTCCGCAGATCGTCGTGTCGCGCACTCACCCGGGGCTGCTCCGCAAGCTCTTCGAGGTAGAGGTCCCCGAGGTAGAAGAGGGCATCATCGAGATCAAGAGTGTCGCGCGCGAGCCCGGCCACCGTTCCAAGGTCGCCGTTGCTTCGAACGAGCCTGGGGTCGACCCCGTCGGGGCATGCGTGGGGCCGAAGGGCGCTCGCGTGCGCATGGTCGTGAACGAGCTGAAGGGCGAGAAGATCGATGTCGTTCCCTGGAGCGACGATCTGCCGACGTTCGTCGCGAGCGCGCTGCAGCCGGCGAAGGTCAAGGAGGTCCACATCGACACGGCGACCGAGACGGCAAACGTGATCGTGCCGGACTATCAATTGTCGCTGTCGATCGGAAAGGAAGGGCAGAACGCGCGCCTGGCCGCGAAGCTCACGGGCTGGCGGATCGACATCCGGTCGGAGACGCAGCACTTGGAAGAGGTGCGAGGCGCCGCCGCGGCTGCTGCAGTACCGGAGCCCGAGGTGTCCGAGCCGGCGGCTGCACCGGAGCCCGAGGTGTCGGAGGCTGCGGAGCAGGCCGAGGGGCCTGAGCCGTCAGCCGTCGAGCCTGCGGAGTCCGCGCAGCCCGGGGAGGCCGCCGCACCGTCGGAGGAGGGGAACGGGGAGGCCTGAGGCGACATGGCACCCGAGCGCATGTGCCTGGGATGCCGCCGAGTCGCCTCGAAGGGCGCCTTCATCCGGCTCGTGGCGGACGGCGGATCGATCCGGACGGATCCGACCGAGCACGCGCCGGGTCGCGGCGCCTACCTCCATCCGGACGCCGGCTGCATCCGGGACGCGTTCAAGGGCCGGAGGGTCGCGGGGGCGCTGCGCGTGAGTCTGGGTCAGGCGGAAGCGGCTAGGCTACGTCGGGAGATAGAAGGGATCGTGCACGCGTGAGGATCCACGAACTCGCGAAGGAACTGAGCGTCAGCAGCAAGGAGATCATCGCTGCGCTCGATGAGATGGGCCTCGAAGGGCGGACGGCGTCGTCGTCGGTCCCCGATGAGGCCGTCCCGCGCTTGCGTGCATCCGGCGGCAAGGCCGTCCCGGTCACGAAGCCCCTCAAAGGCGCGACCGAGGCACCGGCAACCAAGCGCAAGGCCAAGCCCAAGGCCAAGCCCAAGGCGGCCGCCAAGCCCAAGGGGGCCGCCAAGCCCAAGACGAAGCCGGCTCCCGAACCCGACCCCGCAGTCGAGGTCGTCGAGGTCGTAGAACCCGAACCGGAGCCCGAAGCCGATCCGTCGGATGCCGCCTTCCTGCCTGTTCTGAGGCTCGCGCCCGGGGCGACGGCGCAGGAGATCGCCGACAAGACCAGCCGCACGCCCGCCGACGTCATCAAGGTTCTCCTCGCCCTCGGCGAGATGGTGACCGCCACGATGTCGCTCACCGAGGAAGCGATGGAACTCGTCGCCGCCGATCTGGGCTACCGCGTCGAGTGGGTCGGCGTCGAGGAGGACATCGGAGGACCCGGGGAACAGGTCGAGGAGGGCGAGCTCGCACCGCGGCCGCCGGTGGTGACCGTCATGGGCCACGTCGACCACGGCAAGACGCTGCTGCTCGACGCGATCAGGACGACCGACGTTGTGGCCGGCGAGTTCGGCGGCATCACCCAGCACATCGGCGCCTACCAGGTGCACCTGAACGACAAGGTGATCACCTTCATCGACACGCCCGGACACGAGGCGTTCACCGCGATGCGGGCGCGGGGCGCGCAGATCACCGACGTGGCGATCCTGGTGGTCGCCGCGGATGACGGGGTCATGCCGCAGACGCTCGAGGCGCTCAACCACGCGAAGGCCGCTGGCGTGCCGATCATCGTGGCCGTGAACAAGACCGACAAGGAGGGCGCCGATCCGACCCGCGTGCGCCAGCAGCTCACCGAGCACGAGATGATCCCGGTCGAGTGGGGCGGGACCGCGGAGTTCGTCGACGTGTCGGCCAAGACCGGCGACAACCTGGACAAGCTGCTCGAGACGGTGGTCATCGTCGCCGAGCTCGAGGACCTCAAGGCGGCACCGGAGGGACGCTCGCGTGGCGCCGTGATCGAAGCGCACCTGGACAAGGGGCGCGGCCCGGTGGCGACGGTGCTCGTCCAGCGGGGGACGCTGGAGGCGGGCGATTCGCTGGTCTGTGGAACGACCTACTGCCGTGTCCGGGCGCTGCTCGACGAGAACGGGCAGCCCGTCGAGCATGCCGGTCCCAGCCGCCCGGTGCAGGTCCTGGGATGGACTGCCGTTCCCGAGGCGGGGGACGACTTCAGGGAGGTTTCGGACGAACGCGAAGCGAGGCATCTGGCCCAGGAGCGCGAGACGCGTGTCCGCGCGGCCGATCTCGTTTCCCATCGGCCGGTCGGGCTCGCCGATCTGATCGCCGCGACGCGCGAGGCAGAGATCGCCGAACTCAACGTCGTCCTCAAGGCGGACGTGCAAGGCTCGCTCGAGGCCGTGGCCGACCAGTTCACGAAGCTCCCGCAGGACGAGGTTCGCGTCCGTGTCGTACACCGCGGCGTCGGCGCCATCAACGAGAGCGACATCCAGCTCGCCGTCGCATCCGGCGCGATCGTGATCGGGTTCAACGTCAGGCCGGAGCCGAAGGCCAAGGCACTGTCCGCCCGGGAAGGCGTTGACCTGCGGCTGTACCGGGTCATCTACGAAGCGCTCGACGATATCCGCGCGGCGTTGTCGGGGATGCTCACGCCGGGGGAGACGGAGGCCGAACTGGGTCGTGCCGAGGTCCGTGCCACCTTCAAGGTGCCGAAGGTCGGGATGGCCGCCGGCTGCTACATCACATCGGGGACGATCACGCGTGGTGCGAAGGCGCGACTGATCCGCGACGGCGTCGTCGTCTACGACGGCAAGGTCGAAACCCTCCGGCGATTCAAGGACGACGTGCGCGAGGTCAAGGAAGGCTTCGAGTGCGGCATCGGACTCGAGCGCTTCCAGGACGTCAAGGAGGGCGACGTGATCGAGGCCTACGAGATCCGCGAGGTTGCCCGCTCCTTGTAAGGCGGCGGGACCCTCATGAGCGAACGAACGGCGCGGGTCGCGGAGGGATTCCGCGAGGTCCTCGCGGAGGAGATCCCCCGCCTCAAAGATCCGCGCATCGGATTCATCACCGTGACCAGGGTGGACGTCACACCGGACCTGCGCAAGGCGCATGTTTGGTACACCGTCTATGGCGACGACAGCGCCAAGGCCGGCTCGCGCGCTGGTCTGCGCTCGTCGCGTTCGCGCCTCCGCCAAGTGATCGGGCAGCAGGTGCGACTCAAGTTCACTCCGGAACTCGAGTTCCACGAGGACCTGGGGATCGAGAACCTGGGCCGCGTCGACGAACTGCTGAAGCAGGACGAGGAAGGGGCAACGGATGGAGTCTGACGAGGGGCTGCGCCGCGCCGCCGAGGTGCTGTCCTCGGCCTCGGACGTTGCGCTGGCGTGTCACATGAACCCGGACCCCGATGCAATCGGCTCGATGCTGGGGCTGGCGTCCTTCCTGGGCGATCGTGGCGTCACCACCATCTGTTCCTTCGGCAACGACCCGTTCGAGCCCCCGAAGTGGGCGGCGCTGCTGCCCGGCGGCGACGACATGGTGCCGCCGTCGGCGTTCCCCAAGGCGCCCGACCTCATGGTCACCTGTGACAGCGCGTCGCTGGATCGCCTCGGGAGCCTGGTCGGCCGGGTCCAGCATGCGCGGGAGGTCATCTGGATCGACCACCACATCAGCAACGATGGCCTCGGAACGATCCCGGTCATCGACCCGAGCGCATCGTCGACCTGCGAGATGGTCGCCCGGCTGATCCGGGCGATGGGCGGCGAACTGACCCCGGATTCGGCGACGTGCCTCTACGCCGGACTCGTGACCGATACGGGCCGGTTCCAGTATCAGGCGGTCACCCCCGACACGCTGCGGCTGGCCGCCGACCTCCGTACGCAGCCTTTCGACCACGCGCGTCTGGTCCAGGCGCTCTACGACGACAATTCCGTGGGCTACCTCAAGCTGCTCGGGACCGCGCTGCACCGGATCACCCTCGACCCGGAGGCCGACCTGGCGTGGACCTACCTCACGCGGGAGGACCTCGCCGATGCCGAGGTGCATCCGTCCGAGACGGACGACATGATCGATATCGTTCGCACGGCGCGCGAGTCCGACGTCGCGGCGGTGATCAAGCAACAGATGGACGGGCGCTTCAAGGTGAGCCTGCGTTCCCGGGGATCGACCGACGTATCGGCCGTTGCTCAGAGCTTCGGCGGCGGCGGCCATCGCCTCGCGGCCGGCTACACGGGGAAGGCCGGTCTACACGAGACGCTCGGCGAACTCACGGCGGCCCTGCGCGAGGCTTCGAAGTCGGCGTGAGTCCGCCGGAGGGCCTGCTGCTCATCGACAAGCCGAAGGGTCCGACCTCGCACGACGTGGTCGACGCGGTCCGGCGCTCTCTGGGAACCCGGAAGGTCGGCCATGCAGGCACGCTTGACCCCATGGCCACGGGCCTGTTGGTCGTGTGCGTCGGACGAGGGACCCGTCTCCTGCGCTACCTCTCCGGGCTCGACAAGACCTACGAGGGCACGGCGCGCCTGGGAGAGGAGACCGACACGCTCGACGCCGACGGCCAGATCGTGGCGCGCTACGACGTGGCGGTGACCGAGGAACGGCTCCTGGACATCGTCTCGACCTTCACCGGTTCGATCCAGCAGGTGCCGCCGGCCTACTCCGCGGTGAAGATCGATGGGGAGCCCGCGTATCGTGCGGCGCGGCGTGGGGACGAGGTGGCCCCGGCTCCGCGAGCGGTTCGGATCGATCGCTTCGACGTGACCTCCTACGACGGGGTCCGCGACTTCGACTTCGTGGTCGAGTGCAGCGGGGGGACCTATATCCGGTCGCTGGCGGCCGACGTGGGGCGGACGCTCGCCTGCGGGGCGCACCTCACTCGATTGCGTCGCACGCGCGTGGGGCCGTTCGGTCTGGAGCAAGCCTGCGTACTCGACGAACTGGACGCACCGCTGCCGATCGAAGCGGCAGTCGCGCACCTGCCGCGCCTCGATCTGGACGAACACGAAGCCGAGGCCGCCGGCTCCGGGCGGCCGCTCGGGCCGGCCGGCATCGAGGGACCGTACGGCGTCTACGGACCCGACGGCAGGCTCATCGGCATCTACCGGGACGACATCGCCAAGGCGAAGCCCGAGATGATCCTGGCCCCCTCCGCCTAGCAGACCGACCCTTGCGCGCGGTCGCATGGAGGCGGAGAATCGCCTGATGTTGCCGAGGGCACCCGCTCGCGTCGCTTTCGTCCTGGCTCTCGTGGCGTCGGCGCTCATGTTCGCCGTGCCGGCGTCGGCCGCGACACTCTCCGTCAACACCCTCGCGGATCAGTACGGCACTGGCGCGGAGTGCTCGCTGCGTGAGGCGATCCACGGTATCTATAGCAACAGCGCGTTCGGTGGGTGTCCACAGGGGGCGGCGGGAGACACGATCGTCCTGGGCGAGGGTACCCACCTGCTTTCCCTCTCCGGTGCCTCAGAGGACCTCAACGCGACCGGTGATCTGGATCTCCGTGTCGACATGACGATCCAGGGTCAGGGGCCGCAGACGATCATCCAAGGCATGGGGGATCGCGTATTCGACGTTCATCAGGCTGGCCCGTCCTTCTTCCGCGACCTCACCATCACCGGCGGTTCGGGCACTTCGGGAGGAGGTATCTACTCCGACGCCGAGATCGATCTCACGCTCCAGCGGGTGAGTGTGACCGGCAACAACAGCGGAGCGTTCGGTGGGGGTGGACTCGCCTTCTCGGGCGGCACCATGTACCAGCAATACCACCGCATCCTGATCGAAGACTCGGTCATCAGCGGAAACGACGCGACCGGCGGGGGAGGGATCTTCAGCACCGGCTACACCGATATCGACATCCACCGCTCCCTGGTCTTCGACAACCAGTCGACCACCGTGGGCGACGGCATCGTGAACTACGCTCGGCTCCTGGTGCGCGATTCGACGATCGCGGGCAACGGTTTCGGGACGGTCGGCGATCTCGGTGGCGGGTTGTACACGCAGGACGACTCCACGCTGGAGAACGTCACGTTCGCGTTGAACGAGGGCGGCGCATCCCCAGGAACCGGGGGGCACATCTACGCCGACGGAGGGCCCCTGGTCGTTCGCAACGTCCTGATGGACTCATCCCCGATCAGCGGGGAGTGCGGGAACTTCGGGGCCCTGAGCGGCTTCACGGCAGAGGGCACCAACCAGGTGGAGTCACCTGGCGCATGCCCGAGCTTCAGCGGCAGCAGCATGCTGGACCTCGGGGCCCTCGGTGACAACGGCGGCCCGACTGAAACCGTGTCCATCGGTGCGGGCAGCGATGCGCGTGGAGCGGCCAACGACGCGCTCTGCGGGAACACGGATCAGCGCGGGGTGCCCCGTCCCGATCCCGGCTGCGACGTCGGTGCGTACCAGTTCGTCACCTGCCAAGGGACTCGGGTCGACGTGGTCGGTACCAACGGCGTCGACACGCTGACCGGTGGTGCCGGCCAGGATTCGATGCTCGCGCTCGGGGGCAACGATACGGTGCGCGGCGGTGGCGGGAACGACCGGCTGTGCGGCGGCAACGGCCAGGACGAGCTCCTCGGCGGCGCGGGCCGCGACCGCCTGAACGGCGAGGCCGGCAACGACGAGTGCAACGGCGGCCCGGGCAGGGACCGTGCCGCGAACTGCGAGACGAAGAGGAGCATCCCCTAGAACGCCCATCGGATAGGCTGCCGGACCATGCAGCTGTTGCGCGGCATCTCCGACCTCCCACTGGACACCGCCGGCTCCGCAGTCACGATCGGGTTCTTCGACGGCGTGCATCTGGGGCATCAGACACTGCTCCGGCGGACGGTGGACGTGGCTTCCGAGGAAGGGCTGACGCCGGTCGCGGTCACGTTCGACCGCCATCCGCGCGAGATCCTTACCCCGGGCAAGGAGCCGCGCCTGCTGACGACGACCGAACGGAAGGCGGACCTGATCGAGGCGCTGGGGGTCGAGGTCATGCTGGTGATCGAGTTCACCCAGGAGTTCGCGAACGTCAGCGCCGAGGAATTCGTGTCCCGGATCCTGGCGGACGGGCTCCGGGCGCGTCACACGGTGGTCGGTGCCAATTTCACGTTCGGCAATCGCGCGATGGGGTCCCCCGACACGCTCGCGGACCTCGGCACCGCCGCAGGCTTCGCCGCTGAGACCCTGCCCCTCCTCGAGCTCGACGGGCAGCGGGTGTCGTCGTCGTCGATCCGGGAGGCCGTGGCCGCCGGCGATCTGGACTGGCCCGAACGGGCGCTCGGCCGGCGGTTCGCCGTGGACGGCGAGGTCGTGACGGGCCATGGACGTGGCCACGGGCTCGGGTTCCCGACCGCGAACCTTCGGACGTGGCCGCGGCTGCTCCTGCCTGGTCGGGGGATCTACGCGGGGCGCGGGATCGTGACCGGCGGCGCGCACGTCGCGGCGGTCGACGTCGGAACCAACCCGACCTTCGGGACCGAGCCGCTGCACATCGAATCCTTCCTCCTGGACTTCGACGGGGACCTGCGCGGCCAGAACATGGACGTGGAGTTCTGGGCCAGGCTGCGCGACGAGGTGAAGTTCGACTCCGAGGACGAGCTCGTCCGACAGATCGCCGACGACGTCGAGCGAACGCGGGCGATCGTCCCTCCGGCCTGACGTGGCACCCAGCCGGTCGCCCGTTCCGGCTCGTGCCCTCGTCGCGGCCCTGGCGATCGTGACCGCGGTGGTCATCCTCGTTCAGATGGTCGCGACGCGTGACGCCGACCCCGGAGCCATCCTGGGGACGCCCACGCCGACGGCGTCCACGGGCGGTCCATCGCCGGATGCCCGCCCGCTCGCGAACTGCCGCAAGGGCGAGGACACCGCGCTGCTGACCTCCTACGACGACTGGCCCGAGACCCTGGTGGATACGCACTTCGCGCTCCCGTCCGACTACGAGCCCGACGACCTGCACCCGGTATCTAACGCCGGATTCGCGGGCGACTTCGAGGTGCGCAAGGTCGTCCTGAAGGACCTCGAACGGCTTCGCAAAGCCGCCGAGGAAGGGGGGAACCCGCTCGGGATCGTCGCCGCCTACCGCAGCTACGCGGCCCAGCAAGACCTCTACGACGAGCGCGTCAAGCTCTACGGGCGCGACGCGACCCAGGCCCGGACTGCTCGGCCCGGCCACTCGGAACACCAGCTCGGCGTGGTGATCGACTTCCGCTCCGAGGACGCGGACGACGTCGACCAGGACTGGGAGCAGACTCCGGCGGGCGCGTGGATGGCCGAACACGCGGCTGAGTACGGCTTCGTGATGAGCTATCCGCGCAAGGCCGAGGACATCACCTGCTACGACTACGAGCCCTGGCACTTCCGATACTTCGGACCGAAGCGCGCGGCCCAGATCAACGCGAGTGACGAGACCGTGCGAGAGTATCTCTGGTCCGAGCAGCCGACGTAAGGAGGGGGAGGCCGTGAGCGGCAGGCACCGTCGCGCCTCCCGCCCGCGCGTCGCGGTCGTCGCCGTCGGAGCGGTCCTGGTGCTCGTCGTCGCGGTCGTCGCCGTCGTGGCAACGCGCAGCGAACCCGAGCCGCCGATTGAGGCGAGGTCAGGCTCCGACACCAAGACCCGCGCGTCTACGTCGCCGTCGCCATCACCCGCACCGGATGCGACCGGCGCAGCGGCGGGGAAGGAAGACGAGAGGCGCCGCAAACTCGTCATCCACGCGACCGGTGACGTCAACCTCGATCCGAACTACATCACGACTTACCGCAGCGAGGGCTACGGCTACGCATGGTCGGGTCTGGACGGTCTCTTCAAGGACGACAGCCTCACGATCGTGAACCTCGAGTGCTCCGTGGCGACCGGCGGGGTCCCCAACCCCAAGGACTTCGTCTTCCAAGGCGACCCGGACGCGCTGCCGGTGATGCGCAAGGCCGGCGTCGAGGTCGCCAACATGGGCAACAACCACTCGCAGGACTACGGCAAGGATGCGATGCTCGAGACGCGCCAGAACCTCATCGACGAACGGATCGCTCCCGTCGGCGCCGGCAAGGATGCGGCCGAGGCCAACGAACCCGCGATCCTAGAGATCGACGGGTGGAAGGTGGCGGTGCTGGGCTTCGGCGGCGTGTACCCATCGCTGGACTGGTTCGCGACCAAGAACAACCCTGGGATGGCGAACGGGGACGACATCGACAGCATGGTCAAGGCCGTCAAGCGCGCCGATCGTAAGGCCGACCTGGTCATCGTGATGATCCATTGGGGCGTGGAGCTGGACACCCAGCCCGAACCTGACGACGTGGAACGCGGCCACGCGATGATCGATGCCGGCGCCGACATGATCTTCGGCGGGCACGCCCACCGACTCCAGCCGATGGAGATGTACAAGGGCAAGCCCATCTACTGGAGCCTGGGCAACTTCGTCTGGCCGAACCACGGGGGGGAGGGCTCGGTCACGGGGGTGGCGGAGGTCACGGTCTTCCCCGACGGGGACGAGAAGGCCAAGCTCCTGCCTGCGACCATCGTGGACCACGGGCACCCGGTCCTGCGCTGACGGCGCCCGCCGAGGTTGGCCCGTACCCAGCCTCGGGACCTGCTAGCCTCTGTGGAACGCATGGCTCTCACCACCGAAGCGAAATCGCAGGTCATCGGGGATTTCCGGCGTGCCGAGAACGACACGGGCTCGCCTGAGGTCCAGATCGCCGTGCTCACCAGGCGCATCGCGGATGTGAGCGAGCACCTCAAGACCCACGTCAAGGATCACCATTCCCGGCGCGGGCTCCTGGTGCTCGTCGGCCGCCGCCGCCGACTGCTCGACTACCTCAATCGTGAGGACATCGAGCGCTACCGCGAGCTGATCGCGCGCCTCGGCTTGAGGCGATAGCAACCCGAGGGGGGATGCGAACGACGCACCTGTAGCACCGCAGGAGGAGCCCAGCGGGTCAGTTATCAGTAGCGAGCTGCCGACCGAACGACTGGAGACACAGCGACCGGACGGCCGGAGGCCCACCACTGAGAACCGGCCCACCGCCCTCCTCCCGCGACCGACCCACACCATCGGATGCGCGCACCCTGCGCGCCCACGTACGAGGAGGACAAGGCCCATGGCCGTCACCAAGCTTTCACGAACCATCGGTTCCGCCGAGATGACCCTCGAGACCGGCAGGCTCGCCCCGCAGGCGGGCGGCGCCGTGCTCGTGACCTACGGGGACACACAGGTCCTCGGCACCACCACCACGTCCAAGCCCCGTGAAGGGCTGGACTTCTTCCCACTCACCGTCGACGTCGAAGAGCGCATGTACGCCGCCGGCCGTATCCCCGGTTCGTTCTTCCGTCGCGAGGGCCGGCCGGGTGAGACCGCGATCCTCACGTGCCGCCTGACCGACCGGCCGCTTCGCCCCTCGTTCAAGGAGGGCTACCGCGACGACGTGCAGGTGATCCTGACGATCCTGGGCGTGGACCACAAGAACCCCTACGACATCCCCGGCATGAACGCCGCGTCGGCCGCGACCTGCCTCGCGGGCTTGCCCTTCGAAGGTCCGATCGGATCGGTTCGCATGGGCCTGATCGGGGGCGAGTGGGTAACGAACCCGACCTACGAGGACATCGAGACCGCGACGTTCGACGTCGTCGTCGCCGGCAAGCGCAACGCCGAGGGCGGGGTCGACATCCTGATGATCGAGGGCGAGGCGCCCGACAACACGTGGGAAGTGCTTGCCGCGGAGGGCAGCGCGCAGGCGGCCACCGAAGACGTCGTCGCCGAGGGCCTCGAGGCCGCCAAGGTCGCGATCTCAGAGATGCTCGAGTTCCAGCAGGAGTTCATCGATCAGGTCGGCGTCGAGGAGAAGCCGTGGACGCCGCGTCCGTACTTCGAGGACGAGACCCAGCTGGCCGTCGAGGACTATGCGGCCGACAAGATCCTGGCCGCGCTCGTTCCCGACCGCACAGAGCGCGAGGGCAAGCTGGACGAGATCAAGGAAGGGCTCAGGGAGCATCTGTCGCAGGCCTGGGGCGAGGACAAGTTCGCCGAGAAAGCGAACCAGGTCTCCCCGGCGTTCAAGTCGGTGCAGAAGCGCGTGATGCGCAAGCGCGTCATCGAGGAAGGCATCCGCCTGGACGGTCGCGGGCCCACCGACATCCGGCCGCTCTCGGCCGAGGTCGGCGTGCTGCGTCGGGCGCACGGTTCCTCGCTGTTCCAGCGCGGCGACACGCAGGCCCTGAACGTCACCACTCTCGGGATGATGCGCATGAACCAGATGATCGACACGCTCGACCCCGAGAACTCCAAGCGCTACATGCACCACTACAATTTCCCGCCCTTCTCTACGGGTGAGACGGGCCGCGTCGGCTCGCCGCGCCGCCGCGAGATCGGTCACGGGGCCCTGGCCGAGCGCGCGCTCGTGCCGGTCGTGCCCAAGGAGGACGAGTTCCCGTACACCATCCGTTTGGTCAGCGACATCTTGTCGTCCAACGGCTCGACGTCGATGGCTGCGGTATGTTCCTCGACCCTGTCGCTGATGGACGCGGGCGTGCCGATCGCGGCACCGGTTGCGGGCATCGCGATGGGAATGATCGCCGAGGACGGGACGTACGTGACCCTCACCGACATCCTCGGGGCCGAGGACGCGCTGGGCGACATGGACTTCAAGGTCGCCGGCACCGCCGAGTTCGTCACCGCGATCCAGCTGGACATGAAGGTCAGCGGATTGCCGGCATCTGAACTGGGCAAGGCGCTGCACCAGGCCAAGGACGCGCGGCTCAAGATCCTCGACGTGATGCTCGCGGCGATCCCCGAGCCTCGCAGCGAGGTCAACTCCAGGGCGCCGCGCATCCTGACGATCCAGATCCCCGTCGACAAGATCGGCGAGGTCATCGGGCCGAAGGGCAAGCGGATCAACGAGATCATCGCGCTCACCGGCGCCGATGTCGACATCCAGGACGACGGCACGGTGTTCGTCGCGGCCACCGAGGGCGGCGACGCCGACGAGGCGGCCAAGATGATCGACGAGATCGCCAACCCACGTCCGGTCAGCGTCGGCGAGACCTACACCGGGACCGTCGTCAAGACGACGACGTTCGGGGCGTTCGTGAACCTGGTGCCCGGCCGCGACGGTCTGGTCCACATCTCGAAGCTGGGCAAGGGCAAGCGCCTGAACAGCGTCGAGGAGGCCATCAAGGAGGGCGAGACGATCGAGGTCCTGATCGAGGACATCGACTCCCAAGGCAAGATCAGCCTGAAGCCCGTCGGTGCGGAGTGGAAGACGCCCGAAGGCGAGGACCCGAAGCCGGCGCCGCGCCGCAGCGAGGGTGACCGGGACCGAGGCCGGGGTGATGGTGGAGGCGACCGGGGCGGGGACCGTTCGCGCCGGGAGCGCCGTCCGCGCCGCGACTGATGACGGTCGCGCGCACGGAGTTCGACTCCGGCCTGCGCGTCATCTCCGAGAGGATGTCGGGCGTGCGTTCCGTCGCGCTCGGTATCTGGGTCGGTACCGGCTCGCGTGACGAGCAGCCACGCCTCTCGGGCGCTTCGCACTTCCTCGAGCACCTGCTGTTCAAGGGAACGCGGACCCGCAGCGCCCAGGACATCGCGGAGGCGTTCGATGCCGTCGGCGGCGACCTGAACGCGTTCACCGCCAAGGAGAACACGTGCTTCTACGCGCGCGTTCGAGACAGGGACCTGCCGATGGCGATCGAGTTCCTCGGCGACATGATCCAGGACTCGGTGCTGCGGTCGCTGGACTTCGACGCCGAGCGCCAGGTGATCCTGGAAGAGATCCACATGCGTGACGACACGCCCGACGATCTCGTCCACGACCTGATGAACGAGACGCTCTGGCCGGACCACCCGCTCGGCCGGGCGGTGCTCGGGACGCTGGAGAGTGTGGAGTCAACCTCCCGCGATCAGGTGCGCCGGTTCTATCGGAAGCACTACGTACCGGGGAACCTCGTGATCGCGCTCGCCGGGAACGTCAAGCACGAGGACGCGATCAAGCTGGTTCGCGCGAACTTCGACGCCGGCAAGATCCGGCGGACCAAAACTCCAGCTCCGTGGACGACGCGCCAGGTCCGTGACGTGCCACGCGCCTCCGGTCGAAGCGTCGTGCACCGGCGTCCGACCGAGCAGGCGCATCTCTGCTTGGGGGCCAACGGTCTCGCGCGCAGCGATCCCGACCGGTTCGCTCTGGGCCTCGTGAACAACGCGTTCGGCGGGGGGATGTCCTCCCGGCTGTTCCAGGAGATCCGCGAGAAACGCGGCCTGGCCTATTCCGTCTATTCGTACCACCAGATGTACGCCGAGGCGGGACTGTTCGCCGTCTACGCGGGCACGACACCCTCGAAAGCGCAGGAGGTGCTGGCACTCGTCCACGAGCAGTTGGAGGATGTTGCCGGAAGCGGCATCACCGAATCCGAGCTGGAGAAGGCGAAGGGTCACATGAAGGGGTCCATGGTGCTGTCCATGGAAGAGACCAGCGGCCGGATGTCGCGGCTGGGCAAGTCGGCGATCATGGGCGGCGAGGTGCTGACCGTGAGCCAAGCCCTCAAGCGGGTCGGCGCCGTGACCCTCGACGACACGCGTCGGGTTGCGGAGCGCGTCCTCGGCGGTTCGATGTCCCTGGCGGTGGTCGGACCGTTCGACGGCGACGCGTTCGGCGCGATGGACGCCTCGCTGGGCGAGGCCGCGCATCACGGAGGTTCTGCATGATCCGGGTCGGCGTGATCGGCGCGCTGGGCAAGATGGGCAGGATGGTCTGCGGCGCGGTCGCCGACGATCCGGATCTGACGCTGGTGGCGGCGATCGACCGTTCTCACCTGGGCGACCCGATCGGGCCGATCATCGGGCGTTCGGACCTGACGGTTAAGGTCGTCGATGAGATGGACACGCTCCTGCAGGCCGAGGCCGAGGTGGCCGTCGACTTCACGCATCCGGATGTCGTCAAGGAGAACGCCGGTTGGTTGATCGAGCACGCGATCCACGCGGTGATCGGCACGACCGGTCTGACCGAGGACGACCTGAAGGAGATCGAACGCCAACTCGAGAACGAAGGCGGCGAGAGCAACGTGTTCGTCGCACCGAACTTCGCGATCGGCGCGGTGCTGGCAGAGCGGTTCGCGCTGGAGGCCGTGAAGTACTTCCCGGCGGTCGAGGTGATCGAGATGCACCACGACCAGAAAGCCGACGCGCCGTCCGGAACGGCGTCGACGACGGCGCGCAAGCTCCGCGACGCGCGGCCCGAGCCATACCGTGCGCCGGACGCCGAGACGATCGAGGGGGTTCGCGGCGGCGATCTGGACGGAGTGCGCGTGCACTCGGTGCGGCTCCCGGGCTTCGTCGCGCACGAGGAGATCATCTTCGGCGGACAGGGCCAGACCTTGACGATCCGCCACGACTCGATGGACCGCAGTTCGTTCATGCCGGGGGTCGTGCTGGCGGTCAAGGCGGTCTCGACGACGACGGGCCTGACCGTCGGTCTCGACGCTCTCTTGGGCGGATGAAGCGCGGTCTGGGAGACTGGTCGGCCGATGCCAGATGAACCCGCGCGGCGCTGCGGCGCCGGCCGCGGCGACGGAGGAACGATGCGACGCTGGATGACGCTCGGAACCGTGGCGGTGCTGGTGCTGGCGCTGGGTGCCACGGCGTGCAAGAACGACGAAGCCACACAGACGCCCACGCCGACCGAGCCCACGGCGCCCCCATCCAGCCCGCCGCCCGACGTCTCAGCAGAGGGTTATTCCTACAACGCGTACGGGGTCGTGGCCACGATCGAGCCCGACGGCGGCAACTCCTTCATCATGAAGATCGACAATAGGACCGGGGGAGGCCTCGCGAAGCCCGCCATCTATGCCCTGGACGCACGGGATGGGCACGAGATAAGGGGTACGGTGGAGGCTTCCGAGCCCCTGGACGACGGCCAGGAGAAGGAGTTCACGCTCACGTTCGCCGAGGGGTTCGACGCCAACAACGTGGGGTTGATGATCCTGGAGTTCGGTGCGGCCAATTGGGGAGCTTTTACGCCCTCCGAGGAGTAACCTTGTGCCTGTGTGGAAAACCACGCACGCGCTGCTTGAACTGCCTGTTCAGGCACGGTAGAAAGGCACCGATCTCTCTCTAAAAGAGACTGGAGAAAACTGTGACTTCCCCGAAGAAGCTTCCCCGCACCACGCTGGCCCTCCTGGCGAGTTTGCTTGCCATGCTCACCGTTTTCGTGGCCCCTGCTTGGGCGGAGGAAGAGTCGGCTCCCCAGTCTCAACAAACGAGTACCGAAGCTCGCCAGACGGCGTGGGATGAAGCATTCAACAACCCAGACATCGGGGCGCCTGTTGTCGAGATGCCGGCAGTGCCAGATGACTTCGACGTCAACTTCGCGGGCTATGAGGGAGAGGGTCCAGACGACTCCGCGACGCAGCCCGCAGCTCCTGTGCCTCACCAGCAGAGTTCGGGTGTCAAGTACGGCGCTGCAGCCCGCGCGTTGGGCCTGCGGTGTTTCGGGCGGCTGGCCGGCATCGTGGGTACTCCGCACGAGGACAGGATCTACGGCACCGAAGGCCAGGACGTCATCATCGGCCGAGGTGGCGGAGACACGATCACCAGCGGGAACGCCAACGACTTCATCTGTGGCTGGGGCGGGGATGACCAAGCGTACGGCCTCGCCGGCAACGACCACATCGCGGGTCAGAAGGGCGTGGACATCCTCGAAGGCGTCACCGGCGACGACTACATGTGGGGCGGCCTCGGGGACGACATCCTCACGGGAGCGAGCGGCACCGACCACCTCTACGGTGATGGCGGCGCGGACACCATCTTCGGGGGATTCTCCTCGCCGGGCGAGGGGAACGGCGGGATCCCAGGCGACAGCAACGACACCATCCACGGCGGGGGCTCGAACGACACCCTGGACGGTGGTGACTTCAACGACGACGTGTTCGGTGAACGGGGCAACGACGTCCTGCTGGGCGGGGACGGTACCGACCATATGAAAGGCGGGCCAGGCAGAGATGCGTTCACGGGGGACGCAGGCAACGACTCCCTGACCGGCGTCGGAGGGGACGACATCTTCTTCGGCGGTGACGGCAACGACACCATGTGGGGCGATGGCGGCCTCGACTGGATGTGGGGCGAAGCCGGCGGTGACAGCCTCCACGGCGGGAACGACTGGGACACGATCAACGGTGGCGACGGCGGCGATTCGCTCTTCGGAGACGGTGGATCAGACACGCTGTGTGGTGGTCCTTCCTTCAACACGCTCCGCGGAGGAGACCAAGACGACTTCCTCTCCGGGGACGCAGACGATTGCACGTTCTCGTTCGCCAACCTGTTGGCGACCTTCTCGGTGGATACGGACACCACGAACCTGAACGACGGCGGGAAGGGCATCGACTTGTGCGTCAGCCCGTCATTCGCCCTCAGTCCCCAGACCATCAACTGCGAGTTCGATGGGTTCATCCGTCTGGACGTTGAGATCACTGGACAAGGGAACGTGTCGAGCGGCGGAGCGATCGGGATCCTGAACGAGTTCGGGATCGATTGCACGAACGGGTCGCCCACGGGGAACGTCTGCTCGATGTTCTTCTTCCCAACTGAAGTGCCGATCAGCATCACCCTGACGGCCACCCCGGCCGCTGGCTTCGGCTTCAACGGGTGGAGTGGCACTCCGGCGGGCACCTGTCCGGGGCTCACGAACCCGTGCACCTTCTCGCTGGACACATCCCGAACGGTGACGGCATCGTTCGTGGACGTGGACACGCTGACGTTGACGGTCTCGGGTCCGGGTACCGTGACGAGTTCGCCTGGCGGAGGCCTGGGCTCCTGCACTGCCGGCACGAGTCCGTGCACGGGGACCTACACGACGGGAACGGCTGTCACCCTCACATCGACCAGTGCGACGACGTGGGGAGGCGTCCCGGCGCCTGGTTGCGCTGTGGGCACTACGTGCGCGTTCACCATGTCGGGGAACAGAACCATCACTGCCGCGACGACGTGATCCTCGCGCGAGCCTGATTCACCGAACGGCCGGAGCATTCCGGTCGTTCGGTGGTATGAAGGTAGGTGTGATGTCTCTATCCGCGTTTCGTAGCAGCGTCAGGATGAGAACCGCCGCCGTGACGCTCCTGTGTGCGATGTTCCTGCTCCCTCCGGGCCCGGCCTCGAGCGAGCCCAGCGCGCCGGAGCCGGCAGTCGCCGTTGCGCCGGGCGTTTCCTACCGACGGATCGTGCAGGACAAGCAGAGTCGTGTCGTTCACGTCCTGACCGTGGACGTCTCCAAGCCGGCCGAGGTGGACGTCGTTCTGGCTGGCGACCCCATGCCCGGTTACGATCTGCCGAGCCGGATGGTGAGGGACGCGGGCGCCGTTGCCGGAGTGAACGGGGACTTCGGCGTCCCCCCAGGACGGCCCGGGCACCTGATGGCGATCGACGGGGAGTTGGTTCAGACCTCCGTACTCGGTGATGTCGGGAGAGGGTTCGCCGTTCGCTCCGATGAAACGGGGGCGTACATCGGACGACCCCGCCCCCGGATCGTCTTCCGGGGTCCCCCGGCTGTCGGCGCGATCCACGTCGCCCGTTGGAATGAGGGCGCC
The DNA here is from genome assembly GCA_964640385.1 of uncultured Actinomycetes bacterium. Taxonomy (GTDB): domain Bacteria; phylum Actinomycetota; class UBA4738; order UBA4738; family JBBDHU01; genus JBBDIK01. The sequence goes on along the minus strand of CAZXFL010000013.1, from coordinate 17,609 downwards.
CCAAGAGCGGGTGAGGTCGCGGGGTACTCCCGGTTCGGAGGGACGGTATCGGAGCCGCCGACGGACGCGTGTTCGGTTCGGCTGATCGATGCAGGTGACCCAGTGTGGGCCCCGGATCAACGAGGGATCGTCCGTTCCCACACCGTGGACGCCGTGCGATGTGGTTCTGCAGCGATGGAGTTGCAGGGCGGGACGGTTCTGGCAGCGCGGCCGGGAAGTGGCGGTGCGGATCAGATCAACTTGCTCAGCGTGGGAGACGCAGCGACCCTGGAATGGGGAGTGGGATGGCCCGGAGTACTGGACGTCATCGGCGGGAGCGCGGTATTGCTGCAGGATGGGATCGTGGCTGTCCAAGCATGCACTCGGTACCTGTGTCTGCGGCACCCGCGCACCGCGGTGGGAGTGACCGCGGAGAACAAGATCCTGATGGTGGTCGTCGATGGGAGGTCCTTTCGGTCGGGTGGTGCGACGATCGTCGGGCTGGCGAAGCTGATGAAGAGCCTCGGGGCCGTCGATGCCCTGAACCTCGACGGTGGAGGATCCAGCACGATGGTGGTGGGGGGCAAGGTCGTGAACACGCCATCGGACGGTCACGAGCGCGCGGTGACTTCAGCCCTCGTGGTCCTGCCGACCGCGGACGGGAACGACCCCCTGTGATGTCGCGGCCCCCTATCGGCCTAGGCCGTCCCATCGAGCTGCGTTGGGTGGAACGGGAGGGGCCCGTATGCGAGACTTGGGCGTCGCGAGGCAGGGCTGTGCGGTCGTCCCCGAGCAAAGGGATCGTTAGATGAGTGGAACGAGAGTTTCGATGGGACGTGCTGCGCTCGTCCTAGTGGCGACCATCGCCGTGACGGCGACATTTGTACCCGCCGCCCAGGCCGCTCCCGTTCCGCCCGATACCGTCATCCAGAGGGGACCGTGTTCTGGGGATGAACCGGCGTTCGATGCCTCCTACACCGACATCGATTGTGCGTCGGCGCCCTTCGCGCCCATCGCCTACAACGCCCCCGGATTTCAATTCGCTGCCGACGATGGCTCGACGACCTTCACGTGTCGGCTCGACACGATTGACCCGTGGTTCCCTTGCGGCAGTGGGCTCACGCCGGTGCAGCACACCCGCCTGTTTGGAGTCCCCGAAGGCACGCACACGCTCGAGGTTCGAGCGATCAACGGCGTTGGGACGGATGCGACGCCCGACGATGTCACGTTCGTCGTCGACACGGTTCACCCGACAGAGTCCGCGACGTTCCTCACGTGGCCTGGCGTGGAGGGCACTTCGGCGACCGCCAACTTCACGTTCGCGCCACCGGCGACTCCTGCGGAGCCTGTGAACTTGTTGTGCAACCTCGAGGCTCCGCCAGTAGGTGTCACGCTCCCTAAGACGCAAGACACTCTGCCCCAGCCGGCAAAGCCACCGGAGCCGCTCCTCCTCGGTGAGGGGGACTGGTTCCTGTGCGAGTCTCCGTTGCAGCTCACCGGGCTTACCGATGGATTGCACCGTCTGTCGTTGGTCGTCGCCGATCAAGCCGGGAACGCGAGTACCACGATGGTGATTCGGCAGTGGCGGGTCGACGCCACGGCCCCGGAGACGACCATCGATGTGGCACCCTCTTCGCTCTCCGCTTTCGCTGACGCGACGTTCGAGTTCTCCGCGGACGAGCTGGCGACGTTCGAGTGTTCCTTGGACGGCGTGGCCTTCACGGCGTGCACGAACCCGAAGGCGTATCTCGGTCTCGCGGACGGGGCTCACAACTTCCGCGTGCGCGCCACGGACGAAGTCGGGAATGTGGACGCAACGCCCGCGGAATGGGATTGGACCGTCGACGCCGTCGCGCCGGATACTTTCATCACGTCCGGCCCGGACCTGTCGGGGACAGACTTCAGCTTCTCGTTCAACTCCGACGATGGCAGCGCCACCTTCGAATGCCGTCTCGATGCCGGTGCGTGGACCAACTGCACGTCGCCCAAGACGTACTCCGGGCTCATCGACGGCTCGATGCATACCTTCGACGTGCGAGCAGTCGATCAGTTCGGGCGGGTGGATGCGACGCCCGCGTCGGCGACGTGGACGGTGGACTTCACTCCGCCGAACACCTTCATCAACTCGGGGCCCAACCCGGTAGAGAACGTGGATACCGCCACCTTCACGTTCTCGAGTGACGATCCGGCAGCGACCTTCCAGTGCTCGCTGGACGGAGCGGCGTTCGCGGCGTGCACGTCTCCCCGTGCACTGTCGAGCCTCGCGGAGGGGAGCCACACGTTCCGGGTGCGAGCGGTCGATGTCAACCTGAACGTCGACCCGTCCCCAGCAAGCCAGACGTGGACCGTGTTCACGGTCGCCACCCTGACCGTCAACAAGGCCGGCGCGGGCTCCGGAGATGTGACGTCTGCTCCCCCAGGCATCAGTTGCGGGAGTGCGTGTGCCAGTGACAGTGCGAACTTCGCGCCGGCAACCGTGGTGACCCTCTCTGCCGTGGCCGATCCGGGCGATGTATTCATCGGCTGGAGCGGCTCGGGGTGTGCCGGTACTGGCGATTGCGTCGTCACGATGGATCAGAACCGCACCGTCACGGCGACCTTCGATCCGATCCCGCCCGACTCCTATCAACCCGACCTCATGGTGCGTCGGTCGGGCGCAGGCGCCTATCGTGGCGACAACATCTACAACAGCGACTCCACCGACCAATCGGTGCGATTGTCCATCAACCCGGGCGGGACCAGGAGGTTCGACATTCTGGTGCAGAACGACAGCACGGCTCCCGACAAGATCAAAGTCAAGGGTTGCTCAGGGAACCCCCGATATTCGGTTCGGTATACGACGGGCGGTGACAACGTCACGAGTGATGTCAAGGCAGGGAGGGAGAAGACGCCGATGCTGGCGCCGGGCGATGCAGTCGTCTACAGGCTGTCGATCACGGCCGATGAGGGAGTGAGAAGCACCCTCTATTGCGCGGTCAAGGGGACGTCGGTCACTGACCCATCGATGGTGGACGTCGTGCAGGGTCGCGTCGATCCCGACTGATCAGCGGCTGGGCGGTTCCGATTCTCCGGCCTCACGCCGGGCGATGACGAACAGCAGATCCGACAGCCGGTTCAGGTAGCGCAGCACTTCCGGGTTCACGTCCTCGGCAACTTCCAGTTGGACCGCATGCCGTTCGGCGCGTCTGACCGTGCTGCGAGCGACGTCCAGGGTCGCCGACACCGGGTTCGCTCCCGGCACGATGAACTCCTGGGGGAGCGGGTGCTCGGCCGTGATCCGGTCGATCTCGTGCTCCAGGCGGGCGACCATCTCGGCTGTGGTCAGGGACACGCCGGGCTCCAGCTTCTTCCGCTCCCGGGGGTTCGTGGCCAGGTCCGCTCCCACGACGAACAGCTCCCGTTGCAGCCGAAGGATCTCCTCCTTCAGGGCCTCGTCGCCGGACAGGGCCCGGGCCAGGCCCAGGACCGCCACGGCTTCGTCGGTGGTCCCGTAGGCGTGGGTCGCCAGGTGGGCCTTGGATACGCGGCCACCGTAGAGCAGTCCCGTGGTTCCGTCGTCGCCTCGCTTGGTGTAGATCTTCACCGGGCTAGGATAAGGGACCACGTACGGCCCCGCTCCGCGGGCGCCGGTGAGGAGGATCGATGCCCGGTAGGTTCGGAGCTGTGGCCACGGCCATGGCCACCCCATTCACCGCAGACGGTGCGTTGGACGTCTCAGGCGTCCGCACGCTCGCCGCACACCTCTACGACCACGGAACCGAGACGATCGTGGCCGCCGGCACGACCGGCGAGTCACCGACCCTCACGATCGACGAGAAGCGCATCCTGTGGGAGACGGTCGTCGGGGTCGCCGCCGACAAGGGCAAGAAGGTTGTGTGCGGGACGGGCACCTACTCGACCGCCGAGTCGATCGAGCTGACCATCCTGGCCGAGGAGTGCGGGGCCGACGGCGTCCTCGTCGTGACCCCGTACTACAACAAGCCTCCGCAGCGCGCGCTCGTCGAGCACTTCTCGATGGTTGCGGGCGCGACCGAGCTGCCGGTGCTCCTGTACAACATCCCGGGCCGGACGGCGACGCGCATCGAGCACGCGACGCTGCTGACACTCGCCGCTGTTCCGAACATCGTCGGCGTGAAGGATTCCACCGGAGATTTCGATGGCGCGACCCGCCTGATGAGCGAGGCGCCCGACGGGTTCGACGTGTACACGGGCGACGACTGGTCGACCTTCGAGTACGCCTGCCTGGGTGGCGCCGGGGTCGTGTCGGTGGCCGCGCACCTCGTGGGCGAGCGCATGTCCGAGATGATCGGCCTCGTCGAGTCGGGGGATGTCGCGGCGGCTCGCAAGATCCACGAGGACCTCGCCCCGCTCTGCGCGGCGCTGTTCTGCACGACCAGTCCGATCCCGCTGAAGGCCGCCCTGGAGATGCTGGGCCTCCCCGGTGGTCCGCTGCGTCCGCCGATGTTCGCGGCGACCGACGACGAACGCGCCACGGTGAGGAGCGCACTGGCCGATGCCGGACTCCTCTAACACCCGGCTCGTTTTCCTCGGGGGGGTCGGGGAGGTCGGCCGGAACATGGCGTGCCTCGAGATCGACGGACGCATCCTGATCATGGACTGCGGGCTCTCGTTCCCGAACGGCGAGATGCCCGGGATCGATCTGGTCCTCCCGGACTTCGAGTACCTGCGCCAAGTCGAGATCGACGAGGACCGCATCGAGGCGGTCGTTCTGACCCACGGACACGAGGACCACATCGGCGCCGTGCCCTACCTGCTGCGCGAGTTCGGGCAGGTCCCGATCTACGGGACCGCCTTCACGTTGGGGTTGTTGCGGGGCAAGCTCGAGGAGCACGAGGTCCTCGAGGGCTCCGAACTCAACGAGGTGAGGGCCGGCGGGACGGCGAGCGTCGGTCCGTTCACGATGCGTTTCCACCAGGTGACGCACTCGATCCCCGACGGGGTCGCCGTCGCGGTCGACACACCGCACGGCACCGTCCTGCACACGGGAGACTTCCGCCTGGACCAGACGCCGCTGGACGGTCGCGCGACCGACCTGCAGGGGCTGGGAGAAGAGGCGCGCAAGGGCGTGCATGTGTTCCTGTCCGACTCGACGAACGCCGAGGAACCCGGGACGATCGCCAGCGAGAGGTCCGTGGGCCCGGTGCTGCGCGACATCGTCGCGGACGCCAAGCGACTGGTTGTGCTCGCGTGCTTCTCCAGCCACATCCACCGCATCCAGCAGGCGGCGGATGCCGCCCGTGAGTCGGGCCGCGTGATCGCCTTCCTCGGCCGCTCGATGCATACCTCGACGCGTGTGGCCCGCGATCTCGGCATCCTGCACGTCGAGGACAAGGACATCGTGGACATCGAGGAACTCGAACGGCTCGACCCCTCAAGGGTCACGGTGATCTGCACGGGTTCCCAGGGCGAGCCGTTCGCCGCTCTGTCACTGATGGCCGCGCGCGAGCACAAATGGGTAAAGTTGCACCCCGACGACACCGTGGTTCTGTCCTCGTCGCTGATCCCCGGCAACGAGCCGGGCATCCACCGCGTGGTCGACGGGCTCTACCGGACCGGCGCCGATGTGTTCCACGTTCCGGCGGACCCGGTGCATGTGTCCGGCCACGCCGCCCAGGACGAGCTGCAGTTTATGCTGAACCTGATCAAGCCCCGCTGGTTCACGCCGATCCACGGCGAGCGCCGCCACCTGGCCCACCACGCGAAGCTCGCCCGCGACGTCGGCATCGCGTCCGAGCGGATCCTGATCGCCGAGGACGGAGACGTCCTGGAGATCGGCGAGAAGGTGCGCCTGGGGGACCGGGTAGCCGCCGGGATGACCTTTGTGGACGGCAGCGGGATCGGGGACGTGGGCAGCGCCGTTCTCAGGGACCGCCGCAAGCTCTCGGACGACGGCATCGTCGTGGTGACCCTGGCGGTGGATGCCCATCACGGCCAGCTCGTGGCCGGCCCGGACCTATCCACGCGTGGATTCGTGCACGAGGAGACTTCGGCCGACATCCTTGAAGAAGCCCGGAAACGCGTCATGCTTGCTCTGGAAGGCAGCTCGGCGGACGAGGTCACGGACCGTAGCGTCCTGGCTCAGACCGTCCGTCGAACGCTCGGCAAGTACTTCTGGGAGATCACCCAGAGGAAACCGGTGATCGTCCCCGTGATCATGGAGGTGTGATGGCGACGAAGACCGCTCGGCGGAAACCCGCCAAGCGGCCCGCGTCGAAGAAGGGCTCCGTCCGCCAGCACCTGTCGCCCTGGGCGCGCGACGCCGCCGGGGTCGGGCTGGTCGTGGTCGCGGTGCTGTGCATGCTCGGCCTCTGGTTCGAGGCCGGTGGCCCATTCGGGAGCTTCCTGACCTTCGTCGGGCGTGGGTCGATGGGGATGTTCGCGATCGCCCTGCCACTGTTGCTCCTGTTCTGGGGCGTATTGCTGATCCTGGGGAAGGCGGAGGAGTCGCGCGTCCGGATGGCGATCGGGTTCGTGATGCTGGTCGTCGGCGGGCTCGGGCTCGCGTCGATCCTGATGGGCAACCCGAAGGTCATGTCCGGGTTCAGCGGCGTCGAGGACGCCGCCGGCATGATCGGTGCGCTGGCCGCGTGGCCGCTGTCGCGCGTCGTCTCGCCTCTCGGCGCCGGCATCGTCTGCGCGGGCGTCGCGATCCTGGGGCTGCTGATCTTCAGCGGCTCCTCGTTCTCGGCCGTCTGGGAGTGGCTGCAGGGGGTCGGCGAGCAGATCAAGGAGGCCGCGGCGCGAGAGCGCCCGTCCCTAGGAGGAGAGGGGGCCGAGGAAGCGTCCGAGGAGAAGCCGCGTCGCGTGGTCCGCACCGAGGACGAGGACTTCGTGGTCGACGAGGAGCCCGTCCCGGCCCCGGCTCCGGTCGTCGTGGTCCCGGATGCCGAAGAGCCTGAGGATGAAGAGCCCGACGGCGAGGAAGACGACCTGCTCGAGCCTGAGCCCCGCCGACGGGCCCCCGTCGCCGCGTACCAGCTTCCCCCGTTGGACCTGCTCAAGACCGCACCGAAGAGCGCCGCCGACGGCATGGACGAGGAACACATCATGGAGGCCCTGGAGCGAACGTTCGAGACGTTCGGGGTGCCGGCCACGGTCCCGATGGCGCACCGCGGACCCACCGTCACGCTGTATGAGGTCGAGGTCGGCGCCGGTACGAAGGTGAACAAGGTGCTCGCGCTCGCCGACGACATCGCCTACGCGCTGGCGACGCCGGACGTTCGCATCATCGCGCCGATCCCCGGCAAGTCCGCGATCGGCGTCGAGGTGCCGAACAGGCACCGCGACTTCGTGATGCTCGGCGACATCCTGCGCTCCAAGGCTGCCAAGGAGGCCCGCCATCCGCTGACCGTGGCGCTCGGCAAGGATGTCCAGGGGCGCGCACACATGGTGAACCTGGCGACGATGCCGCACATGCTGATCGCGGGCGCGACCGGCGCTGGTAAGTCCTCGCTGGTCAACTGCTTCGTCACGTCGCTGCTGATGCGCACCACGCCCGAGGACGTCCGGTTGGTCCTGGTCGACCCCAAGCGCGTCGAGATGTCGCACTTCGCCGATGTGCCACATCTGCTGTCTCCGATCATCGTGCACCCCAAACGCGCGGCCGAGGCGCTCAAGTGGATCGTGCGCGAGATGGAGCTGCGCTACGAGATGCTCGCGACGGTGGGGGTCCGCGACATCGACGGCTACGAAGAAGGGCACCGCGCCGGCACGCTGCGGATCCCGCCGGGTCAGGAGTCCAAGTTCGAACACCTGCCCTTCATCGTGGTGGTGATCGATGAGTTGGCCGACCTGATGATGATCGCCCCGCGCGATGTGGAGGACGCGATCTGCCGTATCGCCCAGATGGCGCGCGCGGTCGGCATCCACCTGATCGTCGCGACGCAGCGCCCGTCGGTCGACGTCGTCACCGGCCTGATCAAGGCGAACATCCCCTCGCGCGTGGCGCTGATGACCTCGAGCCAAGCGGACTCGCGCGTCATCCTCGACACGAACGGCGCGGAGAAGCTCGTCGGCCACGGCGACATGCTCTTCGCGCCCGCCAACGCTTCGAAGGCGACCCGCCTGCAGGGCGCCTGGGTCACGGAGGAGGAGATCCACGGAGTCACCGCCTTCATCCGTGACCAGCGCGAGCCGGTGTTCGACATGATCGTCGAGGGGCTCGGGAAGCCGCCGGCCGTGGGCGAGGCGGTCGAGGTCGAGGCCGGCAGCGACGACGACCTGGTCGAGCAGGCCACGGAGCTGGTGATCCGCTCCCAGCTGGGGTCAACCTCGATGCTGCAGCGCAAGCTCAAGGTCGGGTTCGCCCGGGCGGGCCGGCTGATGGACCTGCTGGAGGAGCGCGGCGTGGTCGGGCCCTCCCAGGGCTCGAAGGCCCGTGATGTCCTGATCACGCCCGAGGAGTGGGAGGAGTCCCGCTCGCGTTCGGCGTAGGCACGCTCCTCCTGCCTATACTTCCTGCTCCCGACCAGCCAGGAGGAGCGTTGCCCGGATCATCGATCGGGATCGGGACCGCCTTGCGCAAGGCCCGAGAGCATCGCGCCAAGACCATCGACGAGGTCTCGCGCGATACCCACATCCGCGCCGAGTACCTCGCCGCTCTCGAGGAGGAATCCTTCGACGCCATCTCCGAGGACGTCTACGTGCGCGGGTTCCTGCGCTCGTACTCGCAGTACCTCGGCTTGGACCCCGACAAGGTGCTGGCGTCCTACTCGAAAGAGATGGGGTCGAGCAGCGCCCCGATGCCGCTGGCGCCATCCGCCGACGAGGACGGTGAGATCGAACAGGTACTGCGGCCGCGCCGAACCAGCAGCTGGATCCTTGCCTTCGGGGTCGCGCTCACGGTGCTGTTGATCGCCGCGGCGGCCGGACTTCTGTCCTCGTCCAAGTCGACTCCCGAACCGGCGGTGCTTCCGACGGTGGTCCCGGACTCGCCGGTTGCCGACGGACGCGTCAAGCTCGGCCTCGTGGCGCAAGCACCGGTCGAGGAGGCACGCATCACGGTCGACGGTGTCGTCGCTTACCAAGGTCCCCTCCTGGAACAGGAGGCGCGCACCTTCGAGGGCGAACGCGAGGTCACGGTCTGGCTCTCGCAGGGCGGTGTGGTGTCCTTGCGGGTCCACGGCAGGCAAGCCGAGACGCCGGGCAGGCCGGGCGCCCCGTACGAGGCCACCTTCCGGGCCAAACAGGAAGAGGGGTAGCGCGATCGCCCCCGGCATCAAGCCCCTGGGCCTTGGATGGCCGAACATCGTGTCGATCGCGCGGATCGCGGTGGTGCCGTTCATGGTGTGGCTCATGGTCCTGCCGTCGCAGGAGGCGGCCTGGGCGGCGACGGCGCTCTTCGCGGCCGGCGCGGCGAGCGACCGCCTGGATGGGTACCTCGCCCGGCGGCACGGCATGGTGACGCCGACCGGTGCCTGGCTCGATCCGCTGGCCGACAAGCTCTTCGTCATCGCGCCGATCGTGGTGATGGTGGCGCAGGAGCGCTTCCCGTGGTGGGCCGCCGCGGTGATCATCGTCCGCGAGGCCGCGGTGTCCCTGTTCCGCTGGCGCTTGGACAAGCGCGGGCTCTCGCTCCCTGCGTCGTCGGCCGGCAAGCTCAAGACCGTGGTGCAGCTCGTGGCGATCGGGGCCTACCTGATGCCGCCGATCCCCGGTGGTCTGCGCCTCGGGCTGGCCGTCGTTGCGGTGGGGATCACCGTCTATTCGGGGGTCGAGTACTTCGTGAACGGCGAGAAGTTGGAGCACCTGGCGAAGGAAGAGGGGGCGGCGACGTGAGGGCCGAGATCATCGGCGTCGGGACCGAGATCCTCCTCGGCCAGATCGTGAACAACAACGCCCGGTGGATGTCCGAGCGGCTCGCGGAGATCGGCGTGGACGTACTGCACCACCAGGTGGTGGGCGACAACGTCGACCGCATCGCGGAGGCGTTCGAGCTGGCGTCCTCGCGCTCGGACGTCGTCATCTCGACGGGCGGGCTCGGCCCGACCCAGGACGACATCACGCGGGACGGACTGGCGCAGGCGCTGGGGATCTCGATGGAGCGCCATCCCGAGATGGAGGAGTTCCTGCGGGCGAAGTTCGAGCGCATCGGTCGCCCCATGCATCCCTCGAACCTGATCCAGGCGATGGTGCCGGTCGGATGCCGGTACATCCTTCCGGACCGCGGGACGGCGCCGGGGCTGGTGTGGGAGCCGCCGGATGGTGCCCGCGTCTACTGCGTTCCGGGCGTCCCGGCAGAGATGCGCGAGATGATGGACGGCACCATCTTGCCGGAGTTGCACGCGCTGACCGGCGAGGCCATCGTCTCGCGGGTGATCCGCTCCACCGGCATCGCTGAAGCGAAGGTGGGCGAGCTGCTCGGCGATCTGTTCGATTCGCTGGCGAACCCGACGGTGGCCTATCTCGCGTCCTCGGGCGAGGTGAAGGTCCGGCTGACCGCGAAGGCGGCGACCGACGCAGAGGCCGACGCCCTGATCGTGCCGGTCGCGGACGAGGTCGTTCGCCGTATCGGCGACTTCGTGTTCACGACCGAGAACGAGGAACTCGAGGAAGCCGTGGGCCGGTTGCTGCGGGGTGCCGGCAAGAGTCTGGCGACCGCAGAGTCGATAACGGCCGGCACCGTCGCCGGTCGCATCACGTCGGTCCCGGGGTCGTCGGACTACTTCCTCGGTGGGGCGATCGTCTACACGCCCGAGGAGAAGGTCCGGGTGTTGAAGGTCTCGCGCGAAACGCTGGACGATCAGGGCGTGGTCAGTCGCGAGTGCGCCCGGGAGATGGCCCAAGGCGGGCGCGAGCTGTTCGGTGCGGATATCTGCGTGGCGCTCACCGGTGCGGCGGGGCCGGATCCGCACGGCGGAGCGCTGGTCGGGCAGATGTGGGTCGCGATAGAGACAGACGACGGCGTGTCCCACCAGCGCGGATTCCGGGCACCCGGGGACCGGGAGCAGGTGCGGCGCTGGGCCCAGCAGGCGGCGCTCGATCTGGTTCGGCGGTCGCTGCAGGGCCTCAAGCTGCCCGACTAGATGCGGCTGTTCATCGCGGTCGAGCTGCCGGCGCAGGTGCGGTCGGCGGTTCATGAGGCGCTGGACCCGCTGCGCGACCGGTTCCCGCGCATCCGCTGGGTCCCGTCCGAGAACCTGCACGTGACGCTGCGGTTCCTAGGTGAGGTTCCGGTCGATCGGCAGAGAGAGCTGGAGGGATGCATGGCGGTGGTCGCCCGGCGTTGGGAGCCGATCGAGTTGTCGTGTTCCGGCGTCGGGGCGTTCCCGTCGGGCCGCGCCGCCAAGACGGTTTGGGTCGGGCTGGCCGATCCGGACGAGCGGCTGAAGCGGTTGGCTGCCGACCTGGAAGACGAACTGGAACCCGGGTTCGGCCTGGAAGAGCGAGCCTTCAAGCCGCACCTGACCGTGGCGCGCTCCACGAAGCGGTTGCCGCTGCTCGACGGGTTGCCACCGCTGTCGCTGCCGACCGAGCCCTTCGAGGTGGATCGCCTGACCCTTTTCCGGAGCCACCTCGGCGGACCGGCTCCGGTCTACGAGGCCCTGGCCACCGCGCGCCTCGGGATCTGACGAGGGATGCTTGACCTCGAACACACGTTCGATTAGCCTCCTCACTGGCACCGGGGAATGACACGGGTGTAAGTTGTGTCAGACCCCCTTGTTAGGGTCGCTCTTGCACTCCGGCGACGGGGCCGGGGCGGCCACAGGGGACGAAGGAGGCTTTGCGATGGACCGGGACAAGATGCTCGAGGTCACGCTGCAGCAGATCGAGAAGGCGCACGGCAAGGGTGCCGTCATGAGGCTCGGGGAGCACCGCGCCGGCGAAGGCATCACGGTCATCCCGACCGGCTCGCTGGCCTTGGACATCGCGCTCGGGGTCGGCGGCATCCCGCGGGGCCGCGTCGTCGAGGTCTTCGGTCCCGAAGGCTCGGGCAAGACCACGGTCTGCTTGCACATGATCGCCGAGTGCCAGCGCAAGGGCGGCATCGCCGCGTTCATCGACGCCGAGCATGCCCTCGACCCCACCTACGCGCAGAACCTCGGGGTCAACATCGAGGAACTGCTGGTCTCCCAGCCCGACTCCGGCGAGCAGGCGCTCGAGATCGCCGACATGCTGGTTCGCTCGGCGGCGCTGGATGTGGTCGTCGTGGATTCGGTGGCGGCGCTCGTGCCGCGCGCCGAGATCGAGGGCGAGATGGGTGACACCCACATCGGCTTGCAGGCCCGCTTGATGTCCCAGGCGATGCGCAAGCTCGCCGGTAGTCTCAGTAAGTTCGAGACGACCGCCATCTTCATCAACCAGCTCCGCGAGAAGATCGGCGTCATGTTCGGCAGCCCCGAGACCACTCCAGGGGGCCGGGCGCTGAAGTTCTACTCGTCGGTGCGACTGGACGTGCGCAAGATCGAGAACCTCAAGGACGGCACCGAGGTCGTCGGCTCGCGTACCCGTGTCAAGGTCGTCAAGAATAAGGTCGCCCCGCCGTTCCGCCAGTGCGAGTTCGACATCATGTACGGCAAAGGCATCTCCAAGGAAGGCTCGCTGGTCGACATCGGTGTGGACCTCGAGCTGGTCCAGAAGAGTGGTGCCTGGTTCACCTACGAAGGCGACCAGCTCGGCCAGGGTAAGGAGAACGCGCGGGAGTTCCTCAAGGAGCACCCCGAGGTTGCCGGTGAGATCGACCGGCGTGTCCGCGAAGCCGTAGGGCTCACCGCGTTCACCAGTGCGGACGACGCGCCGATCGAGGTGCCGGACATCGTCCTGAACGACAACGTCCCGGCCGACAGCGTCCCGACCGACGACCTGGCGCCGGCCGAACCACCGACCGAGGAGCCGGCCCCGACGAAGTCCTCGCGCGCCAGAAAGAACGCGGAGCCGGCGGACGCCTAGGGCGGCCGGTCCGTTGGCCACGAAGCAGCGTCGGAAGCGGAGCGACCCGAGGAGCCCGGAAGAGCGTATCCACGACCGGGCCCTCGGGCTGCTCGCCGTCCGATGGCGCAGCCACAAGGAGATGGCCGACCGGCTCCGGCTCGCCGGCTTCGAGCCCGACCTCATCGAGACCGAACTTCGGCGACTAGAAGGCGCGCGCCTGCTGGACGATCAACGCTTCGCGGAGGAGTTCACCGTCGGGTCGGTGACCAGCCGCCGGGTCGGACGGCGAGCCGTGATCGTGGGACTTCGTCAGAAGGGCATCGCCCGCGAGATGATCGACGAGGTGACGGCGGGCCTTACCGAGGAGAGCGAGGAGGCGCGGGCCTTGCAGCTCGCGCAGGTCCGGGTACGCCGGCTGGGCAAGCTCGATCGTCCGACCGCCTTCTCACGCCTGTCCGGGTTCCTGATGCGCCGAGGGTTCGATCCCGCCATCGCTCGACGGGTCAGCGCGCAGGCGATAGGGGCGGAGCTGGACGAGCCCGAATAGCGTGCCCCGTGGCCTTGGCCTGTTGCGCGTACGCGCCGTCGGACGTAGCATCGCTCGTACAGAGAGAGGCCCCAACCGACTGAGAGTTCGATAACGTGCACGACCCAAAGACCAGGACCGTCCGAACACACGACCTGAGAGGAAGAGCGGGCCCGGAACCCCGGGTGCATACCACCTAGCCGTTCACGCCTCGCACGCGCACGCACGCTCCCGAACGCTCGGGCCGGGAAGGCCTCCCTCGATGATGCACGACCCGAGGAGGCAGTGATGACGACCGAAGCCCTGATCGTGGCGGTGCTCGCCCTGGTGGTTGGCGCCGCGGTGGGGTTCCTGCTGCGGCAGACCATGGGCGCGAACCGCGCCAGCAGCGCCGAGACGAAGGCCGAGCGCCTGCTTGCGGAGGCAGAGCGGGAGGCCGAGAAGCAGATCCGTCAGGCGACGGGTGAGTCGCGCAACGAGATCGCCGAGATGCGCAAGCAAGCCGAGGACGAGGTCGCAGCCCGGCGCGAGGAGGTCGCCCAGCGCGAGAAGGCGTTCCAGGAGCGCGAACGCGCGATCGAGACCAAGGAACAGGGACTCGACCGCAGGATCGAGGAGGCGGAACAGCTCAAGCAGAAGGTCCGAGGCGAGGCCGAGGAGATGGAACGGCGGCTCGCCGACCTGGATGAAGAGCGCAAGCTTCTCGATCAAGCCGCGGCTGTCCACCGGCGTCAGCTTGAGCGGGTGTCCCAGATGACCGCCCAGGAGGCTAAGGACGCTCTCATGGCCCAGGTCGTCGACGAGGCGAAGCGTCAGGCCATGTCGTCGGTCCGCGAGATCGAGGAGCGTGCCCGTGAGGAAGGCGAGGAACGCGCTCGCAAGATCGTGACCATCGCCATCCAGCGGGTCGCCTCCGAACAGACCGCCGAATCAACGGTCACGGTGTTCGCCCTGCCGTCCGACGACATGAAGGGTCGCATCATCGGCCGCGAGGGTCGCAACATCCGCGCGTTCGAGGCCGTCACCGGGGTCAACCTGATCATCGACGACACACCCGAAGCCGTGGTGCTGTCCTGCTTCGATCCGGTACGACGCGAGATCGGGCGCCTGACCTTGGAGAAGTTGGTCGGCGATGGCCGGATCCAGCCGGCTCGTATCGAGGAGATGCACGAGCGTTCCAAGAAGGAGATCGAGGAGGAGATCAAGCGCGCGGGTGAGGCGGCGCTCCTGGAGGCCGGTATCACCGATGCGCACCCGGAGATGGTCAAGGTGCTGGGGCGGCTGAAGTACCGGACCTCCTACGGTCAGAACGTCCTGAAACATCTGGTGGAGTCCGCGCACATCGCGGCCTCCCTGGCCGCTGAACTAGGGCTCGACCCCGAGATCCCGAAGCGCGCGGCCATGATGCACGACATCGGCAAGGCCCTTACCCACGAGGTGGAGGGCTCCCACGCCATCATCGGGGCGGAACTCGCGCGGCGGCTGAAGGAACCGCCGGAGGTCGTTCACGCCATCGAGGCCCATCACGGCGAGGTCGAAGCCCGCACGATCGAGGCGGTGCTGGCCCAGACCGCCGACCAGATCTCGGGTGGACGACCGGGCGCGCGGCGCGAGTCCCTCGAGACCTATGTGAAGCGTCTCGAGCGGCTCGAGGAGATCTGCACCGCCCATCCCGGGGTCGAGAAGACTTACGCGATGCAGGCGGGCCGCGAGGTCCGCGTGGTGGTCGTTCCGGAGGAGGTCGACGACGTGTCGGCGCAGGTGCTGGCTCGCGACATCGCCAAGGAGGTCGAGGAGGAACTGCAGTACCCGGGCCAGATCCGTATCACGGTTGTGAGAGAGCTGAGAGCGGTCGAGTACGCGAAGTAGGTGCCCGGGGATCCAAGCTGCTCAAGTCTCTCGCCCTTGGATGCCGGTCGAGGATGGCTGGACGGGTGGTTAGGCTATAGTCGGGATCCCCGAGTCACGAGGAAATGGTTGGAACCGCACCCCGGTGTGTTCGTATCGAAGGTGTTGGCCGGCGATTGGGAACCCCTGACCTGTCGAACCTCTACCGCCACACTGTGGATCCCCCGGGGGAGGCGAACTTCCGCACAGGTTCAGGAAATCCTATGGTTCGAGGCGAAGCGGGCAGAGGCGTTCGGAGGAGCGTGAACCTCGACTGAATCCGAACAGCCGAGGCGCGTCAGCCCTGGAATTTGCTGGCTTGGCTTGGTTAGAGGAAGTTCGAACCGCCTCTGACCTGCTGAAACAGATTTCCGAAGTGCCCGCTTGACCCCGCATTCGACGCAATGCAGGCAGATTCGGAGGTTCGCGTGTCTCGGGGGGTTCACTGCGCCGGATTCGAATGATATGAACCGAGTTGTCGTCGTCCGGGCGGATAGCCGACGTTTCCGAGTCTCGAGGGAGTGTGAACACGATGGACCTTGAAGGGTTGTTGTCACGAGAGGACGGAGCCTGGAGCGAGCTGACGGAGGCGCTCGAGGCGGTTCCGGTGGACCGTCGACAGGTCGAGAGTGTCGTGCCGGGTTGGTCGGCCCACGACATGGTGTGGCACACCGCGTACTGGGCGGACTGGGCAAGGGACGCGATGGAGCGGATCCGCGAAGGTCGCCCGGAGCGCGAAGAGCCCGAGGATGATGCAGCGTGGGAGGCCGAGATCCTCGCGGCGGGACGCGCGGTGAGTTGGGACGAGGCCATGGTCCGACTCGGCGAGGAGCGGCTGCGTGCACGGGCGGCGCTCGAGTCGTTCGACGGGGACCTGCCCGAGGGCGCGATCGAGTGGTTCACCGACGACACCATCAACCACTACCGGGAGCACGCGGGGCAGATCCGCGCCTTCATCGGTTAGCTCGAGAAGTGCTGGCTTGGTGGGACGCAGTTCGAACCAGCGCTGACCTGCTGAAACAGATTTCTGAAATGCCGATCTAGGGCCGTCTTCGCGCCTTTCGGTCGAAACTCGAACTCGTCTGGCTCCGAAGTCCGACTGCTAAATCGTCTGGATCGCACCCAGGCTTCGTGGCCCTTCGGGACAGTGGGATCCGAAGGGCGTAGAAGACCCAGTCATCGCCTGCTGAATCAACTTCCGACGACGTCGAGTCAGAGCGTCCTGAGCGGATATCGGGCGTGGATTCGAACCGCGACCGGGTATAGGCTCGATTCGGCGGGCAGTGGGCAGTCAGGATCGAGTCAACGGATGTCGAAACGCACCAGGTTCCAGACGGCCGAAACCCATACTGTCCCGGACGCTGGGTCCACGACTGCATCGTGATAGTAAGACTTGACCGGTTCAGAGCGCGCCTCCACAGCAAGCGTGTTCGGATCGAATCGGGTGACTCGCACGTAATCATGTTCGTCGTAGCCAACAGACCACAGGGAGTCGGGAGTCACGAGCGCTAGTCCGCTGTCCTCGAATGCAAACGGCTTGGACACCTCGTTTGTGACCACATCTACCCGCGTCCAGAGCCATAGCTCGGGCTCGCCGCTCTCGGTTCCGTCAAAGGCGCCGTCGGCTGGGAAGCGCACCCACACCGCATCTGCAGCCATCACCATGTTGAAACCGCCGACCGGTATCCGCTCAACGATCGCGTTGGTCGCCGAATCCACCCGGATCAGATCGCTTCCATACTCGGTGTCTTCACGCGGGATCCAGCGAATGCCGAGGATCCAGACCGCTCCGTCTCCGATTAGGACCTCATCCTGGTAGCCGGTTAACTGTGCTTCGAGTCGGATCTCCGCAACGATTCCGTTCGTGGAGGGGTTGATACGAACGAGGATGCATTTGCCTGAGTCGTCGTAGGTCACGGCCCATAGGGCGGTTGCGTCGGCCGCGAGGGCAGAGATTTCCCGGCCGCGGAGCTCGACCCTTGCGATAACTGCGTTCGTGGCGGGATCGATTCGTTCGATGAGCCCGTAGGACGCTACCCACACAGCGTCGTTGGTCACCACGATGTGTTTTCTCCACGGCACAGACGTGACGGGAATCTTGGCAACGACTTCATTCGTGGCGAGGTCGATGCGAAGAACAGAATCAGGTTTTCCTTGCTCTAGGAGTCCGACCCACGCTGATCCGTCTCCAACGGCAACCCCGCCGGTCTGGCTGTCATGAGGAAAGGGGATTTCGGCTGTGATTCGGGGCTCTCCCATGAGAAAAGGCGTCGGGCTCTGCGCACTAGGAGTGTCCAAAGTCCGGGACGCCGCCCCGGTCTGTTCT
>CAZXFL010000012.1:0-62481 GCA_964640385.1 uncultured Actinomycetes bacterium | reverse complement strand
GGATATCTTGACCCTGGACCCGTATTCGGCAAATCATTCTCTGACCACCGCCTTCATGAGCAACATCTACGAAGGGTTCGCGCGCTTCAACGATCAGCTCAAGGTCGAACCCGCTCGAGTTGCTGGCGGACATCGCTTATCTCCTCCTCGACAGCGACATTGAACGGTCGTTCAAGCCGTATGACCATGATACCCCATGCTTGCAAGCCCCCTTAACTCAGCGCCGATCAGAGCGACCGCGATGCGGGCTGTTGGTATCGTGGAACGCGCAACACCGAACGTGGTGGCCGTAGCTCAATTAGGCAGAGCACCTGGTTGTGGTCCAGGATGTTGGGGGTTCAAATCCCCTCGGTCACCCCACTCGCGTAGAGGCGCCGCAGGCACGCTTGTTACACTGCGGCGGGCCTCTAGCTCAATCTGGCAGAGCAACGGACTCTTAATCCGCAGGTTCGGGGTTCGAGTCCCCGGGGGCCCACTTCCCTCTCCGGGCATTGACCCCTTACCCTCTGCAGGCGCATCATCGAGTTTCGAGCAGGAAGGGGGTCGACATGCCCACCGATCTCACCATCACGCTGGCGAACAGGCCCGGCTCACTCGCGGACCTCGGGGAGGCGCTCGGCGCCGCCGGGGTCAACATCGAGGCGATCGCCGGGTTCGGGACCGGCAGCACCGGCATCGCCCACCTGGTCGTCGACGACGCCGACAAGGCCTGTGCGGCGCTGGAGACCGCAGGGATAGGGGTCACCGACGCTCGCGAGACGATGTCGGTAACGCTGCCCGACGAGCCGGGTGCGCTCGGTCGCTTCGCTCGCAAGCTGGGCGAGGCCGGGGTCAACATCGATGCCGCCTACATCGGTGGCACGGATGGAGCCGGCGAGGTCGAGCTGATCTTCGTCGTCGACGATCTCGACAAGGCCAAGAACGCCTAGCGGTTCCCCAGGATCGACAGGATGCGGATGAAGATGTTGATGAAGTCCAGGTAGAGCATGAGCGCGCCGATGATGGCGTTCTTCTGGACCAGCCCCTTGTCCGCACCGGCCAGGTTCTGCCGCTTCAGGCGGTTCACGTCGTAGATCGTGAGCCCCATGAACACCAGCAGCCCGAGCCAGATGAACACGATGTTGTAGATCGTCATGCTGAAGAAGGCACCGATCAGCCCCCCGACGAGGACCCCGATCAGGCCCGCGAACAGGATCGGGCCCCAGCTCGTGAGGTCTTTCTTCGTGAAGTAGCCGATCGCGGCCAGCACCGCGAACATCCCGGAGGTCGCGAAGAAGGCAACGATCACGTCGCTCACCGAGTACACGGCGAACAGGAACGCGAACGTGAGCCCGGTCAGCGCTGCGTACCCGAGGAACAGGACCGTGGCCACCGCCGCCGAGATCTTGTTGATGGCGAACGAGAGGATGAGGACGACCGCGATCTGCGCGATGATGGCCCCCCACAGCCACCACCCCGGGAACTCGCCGTTCCGGAGCTTGATCGCGATCGAGTCGGTCAGGGCGAACCCGATCACCCCGGTGATCGCCAGTCCGAGCACCATCCACGCGAAGACCTTCTGCAGGAACGTGCGGAACAGCAGCTCCGTCCCCGCCCCCTCGTACGCTTGCCCTTGCGCCTGCATCGCTTCCCCTCTCCCGTGCGCGAACCGCTGTGCCCGTAACGATGCTAGTCCACCGCTGGCGGAAGAGCAGACCGTGCGAGCGTAAACTGGCCGTTCGCGAGAGTGGCGGAACCTGGTAGACGCGCCGGACTTAGGATCCGGTGCCCGAAAGGGCGTGAGGGTTCAAATCCCTCCTCTCGCACTGCCTACGTGAAGTCCAGGAGTTGCAGCGGCCCCGGGACCTTCATGAAGCCACTGGTCACGATGAACTCCGGCGCGGGATCGCCGTCCAGATCGACCGATCGCACCGAGTCACCGTCACCCGTTGCGGCCTGTGGAACGGGAAGCTCGGAGTAGTTGAGCCCGTCGCCGTCGTTCAACAACATCAGATCGGGGAGGTTCGCACCCTCTCGTGCGCCCGTCACGATGTAGATGTCGGGACGCAGATCGCCGTTCACGTCGCCCGCGGCCACCTGTCTTGGCGTGGAGACCGGGATCGAGGTCCCTCCCCCGAACCGGCGCGGCATCCGCAACTGCACCCGGAAGCCCGTCTCGCGTACCCCGAACAGGTCGAGCCGGCCGTCGCCGTTCAGATCCGCAAGTCGCGCCCAGTACCAGACGCCGGGAGCGATGTTCATCCCCGCCGTCGTCTCGGTGAACCCCTCGCCCTTGTCGTTGTGGAACAGGTGCAGCCGGAACTTGCCGCACACCAGCAGATCCTGCCAACCGTCCTTGTCGTAGTCGACCGCCTGCACGCAGGAATGCACGGCAAGCACGCCACCGATGTCCTCGGTCAGCCCGTACTTCGGCGCGTTGCGGAAATCCTGTCCTCCGTCGTTGAGGTACAGCCGGTTCGTTGTCGGCTTGTCGTCCTTCCGCGGGAACGCATTCGTGACGTACAGATCGGGATACGGATCGTGATTGACGTCGATGAAGGTCACCTCGCGGCCACGGCCCCAGCGGTCGAGGACGTTCCAGGCCCCGGCTCGGTTCACGAACGAACCGCCCGGCTGCTGGATCCACAGCTCGTTCGCCTTCCGCACCGTCCCGCCTTCGGCTCCGAGCGAGCAGTACAGATCGTTGTCGCCGTTGTCGTCGACGTCGCCCCAGGCACATCCATGCCGGTCGTTCGTGGGGAAGGTGGCCACCGGTGATACCACGAACGAGCCCGTCCCGTCATTCAGCATCAGTCGACCCGGGTGGTCCTGATGCGGGTCGAGGAAGAGATCTTGGAAGCCGTCGCCGTTCGCATCGCCCGGGTACGAGCCGTACCACCGGATGTCCACGCCGTCCCAGAGCCCGCTGGTCTGAGCGATGTCCGTCGCTGCGAGTGGCCCTCGCGCCGGCCGTCCCGGGCGGGGCCCTTCCCCCGCCAGGCTCGGCGCGGCGGCCAGTCCTACGCAGGCGAACGCAAGCAGCGCGATGATCAGGGGCCTTCTGAGCACGCGAGCGGCTCCTCCGGGGATCTAGGCTCGCCCCAGGCTATACGAGGCGCCGCGCGCCTCGACGGGGCCCCCTCAACCTCAAGGCCCCCTGTTCCGAGAACCCTGGGATGATGGGAAACGTGGCTTCCCTCACCGAGACCTCCGCCGCGATCCGCACCGTGATCGCCAACGTGGAGCAGGTGATAACCGGCCAAAGTGCGACCGTCGAGGCCGCTGCGGCCTGCCTGTTCGCCGAGGGCAACCTCCTGCTCGAGGGTGTGCCCGGGGTCGGCAAGACGATGCTGGCCCGAGCGATGGCCGTGTCCATCGGCGGCACCTTCCGGCGGATCCAGGCGACCCCCGACCTGCTCCCGTCCGACGTCACCGGGGTGTCGATCTACGACCAGGACCAACGCGAGTTCCGCTTCGTGCCCGGTCCCATCTTCGCAAACGTGATCCTGGTCGACGAGGTCAACCGCACGACGCCCCGAACGCAGTCGGCGCTCATGGAGCCGATGGAGGAACGACAGGTGACCGTCGAGGGCATCCCGCGGCCCCTGCCGGCCCCATTCTTCCTCGTCGCGACGCAGAACCCGGTCGAGCATCACGGAACCTACCCGCTTCCCGAGGGGCAGCTCGACCGGTTCACGCTCTCGGTGCGGATCGGGTACCCCGACTCCGCCGGCGCACGCGAGATCGTCACCCAACAGATGATCCGTCACCCCATCGAAGATCTCGAGCCGGTCCTCGCCCCCGACGAGGTCCTCGCCCATCAGGAGAACACACGGACCGTCCACGTCGGCGGTGACGTGATCGACTACATCGTCACGCTCGTGCAGTCGACGCGCGCCCACGAGGACGTCCAGCTCGGCGCGTCCCCCCGGGCCGCGGTCGCCATGACCCGTGCGTCGCAGTCCCTTGCGGCGGCACGCGGCCGCGACTACGTCCTCCCGGACGACATCAAGTCGCTCGCGCCGGCCGTGCTCGGGCACCGGCTCGTACTGAAGGGACGGGGGCGGATGGAGAACGACGCCGGCCGGCGGGTCGTCCAGGATCTCCTCGAACGCGTCCCGGTCCCGCTCGGGGAGCAGGTCCCGCAGCGGTGAGACCCACCCGCCGGGCGCTCGGACTCGTCGTCGCCGCGGCGCTGCTGGTGCTCATCGGGAGCAACACGCAAGCCGGCTGGCTCTACGTCCTCGCCTCCCTCGTCCTCGGTGCCGCGGTCGCCGGCACGCTCCTTCCACCGCTCATGATCCGCGGGATCGAGATCGAGCGGCGGGCACCCGGGGAAGCATTCGCCGGGGATGACGTTCCGGTCGATCTCATCGTGCGCAACACCACCCGGCGAACGAAACTCGCGCTCTCGATCGTGGACCCGCACATCGCCGAGACCATCGCGTTCCTCGCATCCATCGGCCCCCGACAGGAGGTCGTCCTGACCACCACCAGGGCCGCTGCGCGCCGTGGCGTCGTGGACGGGGAGCCCGTGCGCCTCCGATCGTCCGCACCCTTCGGCGTCGCGACCGCCTCCCGACGGATCCCCGCCCCGGGCCGGACGGTCGTGTACCCGCGGGTGGTGCCCGTGGACTGGGTGCCGGAGCTCGCCTCGGCGACGAAACCCCTCGATGCCGCGCACGTACGTTCGCGGAAGGGAGTCGGCCAGGACTTCATCTCGGTCCGCGAGTACCAGCAGGGGGACAGCCTGCGCTACGTCCACTGGCCGACCACCGCCCGGATCGGGCAACTCATGGTGAGGGAGTTCGAGCAGGAACTCCCCCGTCGGCTCGGCATCGTCGTGGACACGTGGGGCGACGTCGGCGGTAACGCGGGTGAGTCGACCCTGGACGCCGCGTGTGCGGCTGCGGCCTCGCTGGCCGTGCACGCGCTCGGCGTGGGCCATCCGCTGGCGATGGCAGCCGCCCGGGACCGCGCCGTGGATGGGATCGACGAGCCCGGCCCTGCCGAGGCGCTGACGTGGCTGGCCGAGCTCCGCGCCCCCGGCGGCCCATCGCTCGGGAGCGTTCTCCCGCAGGCGCTTCCCGTACTCGGCCGGCTCGACACGTTGGTGGTCGTCGCCCCGACCTGGGTCCCGAACGGATCGACCGCTCTCCTGGGCCACCTCGAGGACCTCGACCGCGCCGGACTCCAGACCGTCGTTGTCCTCGTCGAAGCCCACACGTACGGACGCGCCTCGCGCGACACCCCGATGCTCGACATCGAGTCCATCAACCAGATGACGCGCTCGCTCGCTGGGGCAGGCATCGCCGCGTATCGAGTCCGGGGCGAGGAGGACCTGGCCGCATGTCTGATGCAGCCGCTGGACGCCTAGCCGGCGGGTCGGCCCCGCGCCGGCCGCGCTTCCCGGTCGAGGATTCCGTCGGGTTGCGAGCCGTGGTGCTCGCCTGCGTCCTCGTCGGCGTGGCCGCGCTCGTCGCTCAGCGGGCCCTCGACGCGCCGACCGCCCTGGCCGCCTTCATCCTGATCCCCGCGGGGTTCGCGTTCTCGTACCTCCGTCGGCACGAGCGGAACATCCCCGTCAAGATCGTGCTGGCCGCGGGGATGATCATCTCGCTCGGCGTCTTCATGTCGGCGGTCCAACGCGCGCCTTCGGTCGATCAGGCGCGGGTGATGCTGGCCGGGCTGTTCGTCTGGGTCCAGATCCTGCACAGCTTCGATCTGCCGCGGCGCAAGGATCTCGCCTACTCGATGGTGTCGAGCCTCGTCCTCATGGCGGCCGCGGCATCGCTGACCCTGAGCACGAGCTACGGCCTCTTCGTCCTGATCTACCTGCCGCTCGCCGGCGCATGGCTCGCGATGTCGGCCCGCGCCAAGGAGAAGGAGCGGGCCGCCCCGACCAGCGTCCGGCACGAACCGGGCGCGCGCGCCCCACGGCCGGTGCGCCTGCTCACGATGACGGGGGTGCTCACCCTCGCGGCCGCGCTGCTCGTGTTCGCCGCCGTTCCCCGGGTCTCGGGGATCCAGGTCGTGGCGCCCCCCTTCGAGCTCGGCTCGGCGTCGACGGTCCCGGACTTCACGGGGTCGGTGGTGAACCCGGGTATCCCGCAGGACGTCGCTCCCGGCCAGGTCACCCCGTTCCTGCCGAACGCCTATCCGGGGTTCGGCGATTCGGTCGACCTCCGCGCGCGAGGCCGGCTCTCGGAGGACGTCGTGATGAAGGTGCGCGCGGCTCAGCCCGCCTTCTGGCGTGGGCAGGTGTACGACACGTGGGACGGTGTGCGCTGGACCGCCTCGGACACCGAGACCGCGCGCATCTTCGGCCAGGCCCCGATCAAGATGCCGGTGGAACCAGAGACGCGATCACGGCCGTTCGGCGAGTCGTTGCTCCAGACCTTCTTCGTCGAGCGACAACAGCCGAACCTGGTCTTCGCGGCTTACCGCCCGGTCGACATCTGGTTCCCGGCGAACGAACTCCGCGTCGACATCTACGACTCGCTCCGATCACCGATCCTGCTGGACGCCGGCCTCACCTACAGCGTGGAGTCCATGATCCCCGCGGCCGGCCCGGACGAACTCCGGCTGGCTCCCGACCCCCGCGATCAAGAGTTGATCGCGCGCTACACCCAGCTGCCAGCCGAGCTCCCACAGCGCATCGAGGATCTGGCGCACCGGATCACCGACAGCCAGCCGACCACCTACGACAAGGTGATCGCGGTGGAGCGCTGGCTCCGGGAGAACACCCGCTACAACCTCGACATCCCGCCCGATCCGCCGGGAGTGGATGCGGTCGACCACTTCCTGTTCGAAACACGGGAGGGGTTCTGCGAGCATCTGGCCAGCTCGATGGCCCTGCTTCTGCGCTCGGTCGGCGTGCCCGCCCGGTTCGTCGTCGGGTTCGATGCGGGCGAGCGCAACCCCCTGACGGGCTACTTCGAGGTCCGCGAGTCGGACGCGCATTCCTGGGTCGAGGTGTACTACCCCACCATCGGATGGATGGAATACGACCCGACGCACGAGGTCCCGCTCGCCGACCCAGGACTCCAGGAGCGTTTCGCAGGATCACAGATCTTCTCCGCGATCGGCCGGTTCCTGGGTTCGCTGGTCCCCCAGCCCGTCAAGGATGCGGTGGGCTCGGTGTTCTCGGGAGTCGCCGACGTCGCGAAGGCCGCGGCGGCGAACTGGCCCGTGGTCCTGGCCGGCGCCGGGCTCCTCGCCGCCGCGGTCGTGGTGTTCGGCCGGCACCGCCGGATCCGCCGACAAGGACCTCCTCCGACCGGGGCCAGCGCCGCGTTCCTGGCGCTGTGTGATGCGTTCGCCGACCGAGGCCGCGCGCGCGACCCCCAACGCACGCCGGCCGAGTACCTGCGGGAGCTACTCGCGTCCGACGACCTGGCGAGGGGCCACGCCGACGACCTGCGCCGCATCATCGACGTCTTCGAACGGGACCGGTTCGCGCGGGCGGGGCCGGGGCCACGGGAGATCGACGAAGCACTCGCCGTAGCCACGAGGCTCCGCGAAGCGCCGGCGGGCGGGCGGGAGCCCGGCTAGCGGAACGTGGTCGGAGCGTCCGACTGTGGCAGGAAGACGCGGAATGAGGCGCCGCCGCCTTCACGCTCGTCGACCCACGCGCGGCCCCCGTGCAACTCGGCGAACCGGGCTACCAGGGAGAGTCCGATACCGACCCCCGGTGATGGCGACGGCGATTCGTCGCCCTCCCCCTGACGGAACGGCTCGAAGACAGAGTCGCGCAGCTCGTCCAGGACGCCCGGCCCAGCATCCTCGATGGTGATCAACACGCCACCCTCCTGCGGACCGACCCTGACCCACACCTGCGTTCCGGCCGGCGTGTGGCGCGCCGTGTTCGCCAGCAGGTTCTCGACGATCCGCTCGACCTTCGCACCGTCCACGGACAGGCCCACGGATTCCGCTTCCACGATCGCCGGATGGTCTCCGAGGAAGTCGGCGTCATCGACGACCTTGCGGACCAGCGCGCCCACGTCGGTCGGGTGCCGCTTCGGTTCGAGGATCCCGCGCGTGAGGCGGTCGAGATCCAGCAGATCGGTCACCAGACGGTCGAGCTTGCGCGCGTTGTCGGAGATCCGGCGCGTCAGGTCGCGGCCGTCCGGCTGTACGAGGCCCAGGTCGTCGCGCTCCAGGGTGATCGACAGACCGAGGATCGCGGCCAGCGGGGTCCGCAAGTCGTGCGAGACGGCCGTCAGGAACGTGTTCTTCATGTCGTCCAGGTCGCGCAGGCGCTGCGCCGTTTCCCGTTCCAACCGCAGCTCGCCCTCCAACACGTCGGCCCGGCGGCGCTGGGTGATGTCCACCATGACCCCCTGCCAGTACCTGGGCTGGCTATCTTCAGCCCGTACGAGCCGGGCCTGATCGTGGATCCAGACCTCATATCCATCCTTGTGGATCATGCGGTACTCCATGTCGAACGGCTGATCGATCCCGATCCGCTCATCCTCCGCAAGGACCCGCTCGAGGTCGTCCGGGTGGATCAGCCGCTCCCACAGATCCGGATCGTCGACCCATTCCTGCGCGCCGTACCCGAGCAGGTCCTCGGCCTGGGGGCTGATGTAGATCGTGACCCCGGTGCCGTGCAGGGCGTCGATGTAGGCGACCGCCGGGATCTGCTCGATCAGGGTCCGGTACCGCTCCTCGGCCTCGACCATCCGGTCCTCGGTCTCCTTCTGCGTCGTGATGTCATGCATCACCCCCTGCCAGAATTGGGGCCTGCCATCGAGGTCATAGACGAGAGCCGACTCGTCCCGGAACCAGACCCACCGGCCGTCCGTGGCCTTCATGCGGTACTCCATCTGCACCGGAGATCCCGCTTCGGCGCCCGTCCGGTAGGACTCCACCATGTGGTCGATGTCGTCGGGATGAACCAGTTCGCGCCGCTTAACCGGGTTCGCGGTCCACTCCTCAGCCGGATATCCGAGGATGGTCTCGACCTGCGGACTGATGTACACCGTCTCACCGACGTCATCCGACACCGCCTCGATGTAGGTGACCGCAGGGGTCTGCTCGACCAGGTTCCGGAACCGTTCTTCCGCGTCGCGCAGCGCCGCTTCGGTCTCCTTGCGGCTCGTGATGTCCATCATGAAACCCTGCCAGCACACCGGCTCCCCGTCCTCACCGCGGGTCAGCGCCGCCTCGTCGTAGAACCACCGTTCGCGGCCGTCCCTCGTGAAGATGCGGTATTCGATCAGGTAGGTGTCCGACTCTCGCTGGGCACGCTCAGCCTCCGCCGCCACGCGCTCCTTGTCCTCGGGATGGATCAGCTCCATCCACTTATCGGATCCGCCCATGAATTCCTCGGCGGCGAACCCCAGCACGTCCTTCACCCGGGGGCTCATGTAGGAGACGGCGACGGCATCGCCCAGATCCTCCGTGTAGATGATGACCGGGACCTGCTCGATCAGCGCCTGGTACTTCGTCTCGGCCTCGTGCAACTTCTCGGCGACCTGCTTCTGCGGCGTCACATCGATCATCACGCCTTGCCAGTACTTGGGCGTCCTCTGTTCGTCCAGGACGAGGTGCGCCTCCTCGTGGATCCAGATCTCCTTGCCCCAGCGCGTGACCATCCGGTATTCAGCCCGGAACGGCTCTCCGGTACGTTTCGTCCTCGCGACCTCCGCCAGGAGACGCTCGCGTTCGTCGGGATGGATCATCTCGTCCCAGAGATCCGGCCTCTTGAGCCAGTCGACCGGCCCGTGGCCAAGGACGTCCTTCACCTGTGGACTGATGTACAGCGTTCGGTTCTCGGCGTCGGCCGCGGAGATGTAGACGATCGCCGGGATCTGCTCGACCAGCGCCTGGTATTTGGCCTCGGCTTCATGGTGGCGTTGCTCCATCCGCTCACGTTGGATCGCCGCCCCGATGATCCCCGCGGCAGCTCGCAGCGCGTCGGTCTCGGCGGCGGTCCACTCACGATCGGTTTCGCACTCGTCGAACCCGATCCAACCCCACCAGTGGTCCTCGACGAAGATCGGCACCACGAGGACGGAGCGGATCCCCTCCTCCTCGAGGACGCGCCGCTCGCTCTCCGGCATCTCCTCTCGGAGCCCTTGGATGAGGTCGCCTGATCCCAGCACGTCCACCCAGCGCGTGTAGCCTCCCGAGATCATCGGGAAATCCTGCTCGATGGGGTTGGTGATCTGCGGCTCGATGCCGGGGGCGGAGAACTCGTAGCGGAGGCTCGACGTGATCTCACCGTCGTCCAGGTACCCCGTCATGTAGAGATGAAGGCGGCTGGCGCCCGTCGCCTCTCCGACCTCCCGGAGGACCTGGTCGATCACCTCATGCCAGTCGGGGGCCTTCAGGAACCGCTCCGCCGCCGAGCCGACGGCGTCGATGATCAGGTCTCGCCGTCGGAGCGCCTCATCTTGCATCAGCGCACCCTCGCCGGCGCGTGGGGCTGCAACGGGGACCGAGCCACTGTCATGCCGTGTGAAGGGTACCGCTTCGGCGTCAACCCTCGCGAACCAGGTCCACCAGGGCTCGGAAGGCGCGGCCACGATGGCTGATGCGATCCTTCTGCTCCGGCGAGAGCTCCGCCATCGTCTCGTCCCAGCCCTCCGGGATGAAGATGGGGTCGTACCCGAACCCGCCGTCGCCCCGCGGCTTCGTGATCAGGATCCCCTCCACCGTTCCCTCGACGTGCTGCTCACGTCCGTCCGGCCAGCACAGCGCCGCGACGCAGCTGTAGCGAGCCGTGCGGCCGTTCCTCGGAACGCCTCGCACGGCGGCGATCAGGGCATGCAAGTTCTGCTCGTCAGTCGCGGACTCACCAGCGTACCGCGCCGACCGGGGCCCGGGGGCACCCCCCAGCGCATCGACCTCTATCCCACTGTCGTCGGCCACTACCGGGAGACCGAGCGCCCGCGCGACCGCGCGACCCTTCAGCAGCGCGTTGTCGAGGTAGGTCGCGCCCGTCTCCTCGACGTCGGGCCACTCCCGCGGATCTTCGTCAGCGGTGATCCACCGAACCGGCCAGTCCGCGCAGATCATCCGGATCTCCCGGATCTTGCCCGGATTGTGCGAGGCGATCCCCAGTTCCGCGGGGAGATTCACTGCCCGAGGGCCTGCTTCTGCACGTCGACGAGCTGCCGGATCCCCTCTTCCGCGAAGCCGATCATCGTGTTGAGCTGGTCGCGGGAGAACGGCTCGCCCTCGGCCGTCCCTTGGACCTCGACCAATGCCCCGCCGCCGGTCATCACGACGTTGAAGTCGACCTCGGCGTCCTTGTCCTCATCGTAGGCGAGGTCCAGGAGTTCCGATCCACCTACGACGCCGCAGGAGACCGCGGCTACGTGATCGCGCAGGGGGTGCGCCTTGACGACACCGGCCTCTTGCAGGCCCCGGACGGCCAGACCCAGCGCGATGTAGCCCGCCGTGATCGATGCCGTCCGGGTGCCGCCGTCGGCCTGCAGCACGTCGCAGTCCACCGTGATCATCCGCTCGCCGAGCTTGGACAGGTCGGTCACGGCGCGAAGGGAACGTCCGATCAGCCGCTGGATCTCCTGGGTCCGGCCCGACGGACGGCCCTTGCCGACCTCGCGCCGGGTCCGCTCCATGGTGGCCCGCGGCAGCATCGAATACTCGCCGGTCACCCAGCCCTTCCCACTGCCCTGGATCCAGCGTGGAACCCGCTCGTCGACCGACGCCGAAACGAGGACCCGGGTATCGCCCATATCGAACAGAACGGATCCCTCGGCCCACTGCTGGTATCCGAGCTCGACCTTCACCGGCCGAAGATCCTTCGGGCCCCGTCCATCCGATCTGGTCATCCGACCTCCAGTTCCATGCCGCTCGCCGCCATCACGATCTCTCCGTCGAAGGTCGCTTCGGCCTGCGCGCGGGTGACCGCAGCATCGTTGGAGGGCCACAGATGCGTCAACACCAGGCGCTCTACCCCTCCCGCCGCCGCATACTCCCCCGCCTGCACGCCCGATAGGTGGAACGGATAGTCCTCCGGAGGCTCATCCTGGAAGGTGGCTTCGCAAAGGAACGCGCCGGCGCCCCGGGCCAGCTCGGTGACCTGATCGGTCGGACCCGTGTCACCCGTGTACGCGATGACCGCACCGCTCGCCTCCAGCCGGTAGCCCACCGCCCCACGTGGATGGTTCATGCCGAACGCAGTGACGGTCACGGGGCCCACCTCCCGGACGTCGCCGGGGTGGACGGGGTTGAACGAGAACGTCTCGTGGATGTACGTGGACGACCCCTCGTCGGAGACCGACGTCACGATATCCATGAACCCCGGTGGCGCGTACAGAGGGATCCCTCTGGCGGCCTGTTCGCCGAACGCCACCGCGACCCACAGCGAGTACAGATCCGCGTAATGGTCCGGATGCGCATGGGTGACGAGCACCGCGCCGATGTCCCTGATCTCGATGCGCTCCTGGAGCTTGGCGAGTGTTCCGTTGCCGCAATCGACCAGCAGGTTGAACCCATCTTGCTGTACGAGGTAGCCACTGGCGGCACCACCGGGGCCCGGCCACGCGCTGCATCCGAGGACCGTCAGCCGCACGTCAGGCCTCCACCGGCGCCAACGCGACGGGCCGGACGGCCCCGACGTCCTCGCCGAGGAAGTGGCGCGCGAGAGACCGGAACTCCTCGGGATCGCCCGTGCAGAGGAACTCACGACGGGGCGATGCCCCGCCTGCGCCGGTGCGCAACGAGAAGCGGTCCAGGGCGGCGGCGACATCGTCTGCGGTCGAGTCCGCGGACGAGACCAGGACCGTATCCGGGCCCACGTGCGAGGCGATCAGATCGGCAACCAACGGGTAGTGCGTGCATCCGAGGATCACGGCGTCGACGTTCGCCGCCCGCAGCGGCGCTAGATAGGCGCCGAGCAGATCGCGGAGTTCGGGGCTCGACGTGTCGCCCCGCTCGACGTGTTCAACGACCCCAGGACACGCGATCGCCAGGAGTTCGGTGCCGCCGTCGGCCCGGGCCAGCGCACGCTCGTACGCGCCACTGGCCACGGTCGCCTCCGTGCCGATAAGTCCGATCTTGCCCGTCCGCGTCCGGGCGATGGCCGCGCGTACCCCCGGATCGATGACCCCCACTACCGGCGTGCCGCTCGCATCGGCCACGTCCTGGATCGCCGCCACCTCGACCGAGTTGCAGGCGACCACGAGCAGCTTCACGTCACGCGACACGAGTTCCCGCGCGATCTCGACGGCGAACCCACGGATCTCCTCGATGGGCCGGGGCCCGTAGGGATACCGGGCCCGATCGCCGAGGTACAGAAGTGATTCGTCCGGGCACCGCTCGACGACCGCGCCGACAACGGTCAGGCCGCCGACGCCGGAGTCGAAGATGCCGATGGGCCGGTCATCGCCCATGAACTACCACCAGAGCGATTCGGACACGCCCTCTTCCGCCCGCCCCTCGTCGGATGCCCAGGCGTCGGTCGAGAGGTACTTCCAGCCACCGTCGGCCAGCAGGCAGACGATGTCGGCCTCGCCCTCGAGCTGAGAGCCGATCCGCTGCGCGACGTGGACCACGGCTCCGGAGGAGATACCGGCGAAGATGCCTTCGACGGCCGTCAGCTCGCGGGTCACGCGCAACGCATCCGCAGAGTTCACGAGGAACTTCCGTTCGAGCACGGACTCATCGAAGATCGGCGGAACGAACCCCTCCTCCATCGAACGCAGCCCGTAGACCAGATCGCCCAGCTCCGGCTCGGCGGCGATCACCTTCACGTCGGGGTTGTGGTCGTGGAGGCGCCGTCCCGTGCCGGTGAGCGTCCCGCCCGTCCCGAGGCCGGCGATGAAATGCGTCACCTCAGGGAGGTCCCGGACGATCTCCTCGCCGGTGCCCTCGTAGTGGGCTTGGACGTTCGCCGGGTTCCCGTACTGGAAGGGCATGTAGTAGACGTCCTCGGCAGCAGCCATCGCACGGGCGACCTCGATGGAGCCGTTCGTCCCCTTGTCGGCGTCCGAGAAAACGATCTCGGCGCCGAAGAGCTCGAGGAGCTTGAGACGCTCCTCGCTGGCGTTCTTCGGCAGCACGACCGTCAGGCCGTAGCCCTTCCTTCGGGCGATCATCGCCATGGCGATCCCGGTGTTCCCTGAGGTCGCCTCCAGCAGGGTCTTTTCGGGGGTGAGCTCGCCGGAGGCCTCGGCCACCTCGATCATCTTGAGAGCGATGCGGTCCTTCACCGAACCGGTGGGGTTGTTGCCCTCGAGCTTGGCCCACAGGCGCACGCCCGGCTTGGGGGCCAGCTTGGGCAGCCCGACGAGCGGCGTGTTCCCGATGGCGGCGAAGATGTCGTCCGAACGCACGGAGGGATTATCGCAGAGGAGGCGACGGCTCCGTGGCGGCCGTCGGCTAGTCGACCTCGATGACCGCCATCATCCCGGAGTCCTCGTGCCCGAGGATGTGGCAGTGGAACACGAACATACCGGCGTAGTCGTCGAACGGGACCCTGATCACGACCTCGCCGCCGGCCGGGATGAGGACGGTGTCCTGGTAGCCCGCGGCGTTGTACGGCTTGCCGTTCACGCTCATGACCTGGAAGTCGTTCACGTGGATGTGGAACGGATGCTCTTCGCCCGTGGTGTTCTTCAGCGTCCACTCCTCGACCGTTCCGAGTTGTGAATGGACGTTGACCACGTTCGGGTCGAAGGACTTCCCGTTGATCTGCGGTTTGAAGACCTTGCCGGGCGCGAACGAGAACACCTCGGTCCGGTGCTTGGCGATATCCGCGCGCGCGAGGTTGATGAACGACCCCACCGACTCGGGGATCGGCTTGGTCGTCATGGCCTCTCCGGAGACCTCCACCGTTGCCATCTTCACGTTCGGCATCGGCATCGAGCCCTGGTCGTACTCGATGGTGCGCAGCGCGTACGTCCCGGCCTCGCCCCCCTGGACTCAGGCGGCACCGCCGGCGACGGCCGGGAGGATCGAGACGGTGTCGCCGTCGGAAAGGGTTGCGTCCAGCGACCCCAGGTACCGCACGTCCTCGTCATTGACGTAGATGTTGATGAAGCGGTGCAGGCCTCCGTCCTCGGAACGGATGTTCTTCGTGATCCCGGGGTACTTGGACTCCAGGTCGTCGAGGAGCGCCGAGAGGGTGGCCCCGTCGCCCTCGACCTTCGCCTCGCCGCCCACGTGCTTGCGCATGATCGTCGGAACCTTCACCTGCACGGCCATCTACTGTCCTCCCTAGGAAGCGGCCTCGGCCGCCTGCTGGACGGCAGGCGTCACGATGCCGCAGAACTGGTCGTAGTCGATCGGCTCGGTGATCGTCGGGTTCTTCCCGCACACCGGGCACTCCGGATCCCACTTCACCTTCACCGTCGTGAAGTCCATCCCCATGGCATCGAAGATCAGGAGTCGCCCGACGAGCGGGTCGCCCTCGCCGAGGATCAGCTTGATGGCCTCGGTCGCCTGGATGCAGCCGACGATGCCAGGGAGCACGCCGAACACGCCGCCCTCGGCGCACGAGGGCACCGTACCGGGTGGCGGCGGCTCCGGGTAGAGGCAGCGGTAGCAGGGCGCCTCTTGGCCGGGCAAGAACACCGTGTTCTGCCCTTCCCACTGGTAGATCGACCCGTACACGAGCGGCTTCCCGAGCCACTGCGTCGTGTCGTTCACCAGGTAGCGCACGGGGAAGTTGTCGGTGCCGTCGATCACGATGTCCCACGGCTCGATGATGCCCGCAGCGTTCGCGGAGGTCAGGATCGTGTCGTACTTCACGACCTCGACGCCGGGGTTCAGCGACGCGACGGTCTGGGCGGCCGACTCCACTTTGGATGCCCCGACGTCCTCGGTCCCGTGCGCGATCTGGCGCTGCAGGTTCGTCAGGTCCACCTTGTCGAAGTCGAGGATGCCGAGGGTTCCGATGCCGGCCGCAGCCAGGTACATCGCGATCGGTGAGCCGAGGCCGCCCGCGCCGATGCACAGCACCTTGGCGTCCAGGAGCTTGCGCTGCCCCGCCCCGCCGATGCCGGGCAGGATGATGTGCCGCGCGTAGCGGACCACCTGCTCTTCGTTGAACATCGGCTCGCTCATGTGACGGTCACGTCCTCCTCGGTGATCTCCCCATCCTCCTCGATACGGAACGCCCGAAGCACCGGGTTCTCGCGGTCCGAGAGCGAGAGCACCATATACAGACTGTCAGGGTAGAACGCCTGACGCCGGTCCGTCTCGGAGGGATAGGCCTCCGAGTGCGTGTGGGAGTGGTAGATCGCCCACAGGTCCCAGCCGTGCTCGTCCATCTCGTCCCAAACCCGCAGCTGCTCCTTCGGGTCCAGGCGGTAGGTCACGGGACTCGCGTCCGCGTTCGTCATGGGGAACACCCTGACCGGCGCGCCACCCTCGGCGGCGATGACCCCGCAGCACTCGTTCGGGAACTCACGGAGTCCCTGATCGACGATCTCTTTTAAGGATGCGCTACTCAGCTCGGCCATCTCGGTGTCTGAATCCTATCAACGGGGTGGGATTCACCCATGGATGCGGCCCCTGAGCGTGATACGTGGGGGTCCTTCCTCCACAACACCGATCTCGGACCACGGTATTCCGCGCTCGGTCAGGGCGGCGGCGAGCATGTCGCCGTCTCCGGTGGCGATCAGGAGTCCGCCGGACGTCTGTGCGTCCGCCAGCACCAGCTGCTCCGGTGGCGTGAGCTCGCCCCAGTCGACGAACCCCTGGAGGAACGCATGGTTGCGCTTGGTCCCACCCGCGACGACATCTCGCTGCGCGAGTTCGAGAACACCGGGGAGCAAGCGCGGCGAATCCGCCTCGATCGTCGCCGAGAGCCCGGATGCCATGAGCATCTCCCGGAGGTGCCCCAGTAGGCCGAAACCGGTGACGTCGGTTGCCGAGTGAGTGCCGGGCGTCGCCAGCATCGCCACGGCGGCGGCCGCGTTCAGGGTGGTCATCGTGTCGATGGCAGTCCGGACCTGCTCCTCGGTGGCCACCTCGCGCTTGATCGCGGTCGAGATCATCCCAAGGCCGAGCGGCTTCGTGAGCAGGAGCCGATCGCCCGCCCGGGCCGTCGAGTTCCGCACGATCGCGTCGGGATCGGCGAACCCGATGACGACCATCCCGTACTTCGGCTCCGGGTCGGTGATCGAGTGCCCGCCCAGGATCGCGAAGCCGGCTTCGGCTGCGATCTTCGCGCCGCCGGCCAGCACCCGCCCCAGCATCTCGAGCGGCAGATCGTCGACCGGCCACGCGACTAGGTTCAGCGCGAACGCCGGCGCACCCCCCATCGCGTAGATGTCGCTGACCGCGTTGGTCGCCGCGATGCGGCCCCAGTCCCCCGGGTCGTCGACGATAGGGGTGAAGAAGTCGGTCGTGGCGATGACGGCCGGTCCGCCGCCCGGTGGAAGGTAGACCGCGGCGTCGTCGGACGTCTCGGCGCCGACGAGTACGGCCGGTGGCACGGCGGGCAGCTCGAGCCCGCTCATCACCTCCGCGAGCTCCTTGGGTCCCAGCTTGCACGCGCAACCCGCCCCGTGGCTGTAGCTAGTCAGTTTCCGCGGATCGGCCATGCCTCCGAGCATACGGGAGCGCTCGGGCGGCCCCTGGCGCGCAGAGGTGACGCCCGGTTATCCTCGGACGCAGGACAACGAAGAGGGGGACACATGCCCGTGGTCAGGCGCGGAGAGACGGCATCGGCGTCCCGCGACGGCAATACCTACACGGGGCTGGCGACCGAAAGCACCGGCGCGGTCGAGGTCGTCGTCGTCCACACACAGAAGGAGCCCGGCGCCACGAGCGTGGCTCATAGCCACGACCGGGAGGAGGTCGTCATCGTGATCTCCGGCCGCGGGAGCATGACCATCGGGTTCGAAGCGCACGACGTGGGCCCGGGCGACACGATCATCATCCCCCCGGGTGCCGTCCATCAACTCTCGGTGGAAGGCGATGAGCCGTTCGAGGCGGTCCTGGCCAAGCCGGCCGGCATCCGCTTCTTCTCCGCCGACGGCGAGGAGATGCCGACCCCCGACTGGATGCGGTAGCGCCCGCCCTCCGACTACTCGGGGCCGCGCAGGCGAGT
Source organism: uncultured Actinomycetes bacterium (assembly GCA_964640385.1). Lineage (GTDB taxonomy): Bacteria > Actinomycetota > UBA4738 > UBA4738 > JBBDHU01 > JBBDIK01. Next base: position 44,468 of record CAZXFL010000012.1, on the reverse strand, counting down.
ACCCATCGCGTGGAACCCGCCGTCGACGTGGATGATCTCTGCAGAGATGCCCTTCGACCAATCCGACAGCAGGAACGCGATCGCGTGCGCGACCGGCACGGGGTCGTTGACGTCCCAGCCGAGCGGCGCCTGCTGCTCCCAGGCGCTCGCGATGGCATCGAAGCCGGGGATGCCCCTCGCCGCGATCGTCTTGAGAGGGCCGGCACTGACCGCGTTCACGCGGATGCCCTTCGGTCCGAGGTCCCGGGCGAGGTAGCGGGTCACGGACTCGAGTGCGGCCTTCGCGACCCCCATCCAGTCGTAGATCGGCCAGGCCACCTGCGCATCGAAGTCGAGCGACACGATCGACCCCCCGTTCTGTTCCATCAGCGGCAGCATCCCTACGGCGAGCGCCTTCAGCGAGAACGCGCTCGTCTGCACGGCCGTAGCGACGCTGTCCCACTCGGTGTGCAGGAAGTTGCCGCCCAAGGCGTCCTTGGGGGCGAACGCGATCGCGTGCAGGAACCCATCCAGCGACCCCCACCGCAGCTTCAAGGCATCGGCCACGGCGTCGATATGCGATGGATCGTTCACGTCCATCTCGAGCACGTCGGGAGGATCCGGCAGGCGCCGGGCGCTCTTCTCCGTCAGCCCCATCGCCTTGCCGAACGACGTGAGCACGATGTCGGCGCCCTGCTCCTGCGCGGCTTGAGCGGCGGCGAACGCGATGGACTGGGGGGTCAGCACCCCGGTGACCAGCAGCCGTTTCCCCTCGAGCAGCATCCGTACCCCCTCGTGCGTCGAACACTTTACACAGGGTCAGGGAAGGGGCCCGCGAGATGACCGTCGGTCCCCTTCCACAACCCTCTGGGAGAATCGGCGCCGTGGAACCCCGCAGGAAAGATGTCTGGGCCGCGCTCGGCTTGTTCGCCGTCCTTCTGGTGACGGCGATATCGGGCCTGGTCGTCCGCACCGTCTGGGGGATGGTGGCCGTGGGCGTCGTCTCGGTTGTCATCCTCGTCGCGCTGGCGTACCGGCGTTCGCGTGAGCCCGATGTCCCGGACCATTCCCGACGCAGGTTCCTCGCCGGCGTCGCGATCGGCGGGGCCGCGGTCGCTGCGGGCGGAGTCGTGATCGGGAACGCGCTGCGCAAGATCGCGGCACCGACGCCGGCCGAGAGCATCGAGCAGATGGCATCCGACCTCGGCGCAGAGACGATGGAACTCGTCAACCACGGCTTCTATCCGGGCCGTTCCGGAGAACTGCAGCTCGTCGTCTACCCGTACAACAGCGCCAACTACCCGCCGGAGTCACGGTCGCTGGTCCCCGACGATCCGCGTTCCTCGCACGCTGCGCCGTGGATGTACTTGGAGCGCATCCCCCTGGTCTTCCACGGCCCCGGCTATGTCGTGCCCGGCCAGACGAGGTCCGAGCGCGTGACCCTAGCCGACCTGGCACCGACGACCGCACAACTCATGAACACCCTGTTCCCGATCCCCGACGGCCACTCCCTCGGAGTGGGACCCGCCACACCTGGTCGTCGCCCCCCGAAGCTCATCGTCACGTTCGTCATCGACGGCGGCGGGTGGAACGCGCTCCAGCAGTGGCCGAACGCCTGGCCGAATCTGCGCCGCCTGCTGAGCGAGGGCACCACCTTCACCAACGCGATCATGGGATCGAACCCCGCCGTCACCGCCTGCGCGCACGCGACTATCTCGACCGGGGCCTTCCCGCGGACGCACGGGATCAGCGGCCACTTCATCCGATACCCCGACGGCAGCGTGGCCAAGGCCTATGGCGAGGATGGTGAGGCCGACACGTCGACGATCCTCGCCCCCACGCTGGCCGAGTGGTGGCAAGAGCAGACGAGCAACGGAGCGTGGGTCGGCGAGATCGGCTACCAGATCTGGCACCTGGGGATGATCGGACGGCCGCCGGGCGTGCGCGGCACCAAGCCACCGGCGATCTACTACGACGAGGACCGCACCGAGCAGTGGCAATCGCAGAACCCCGAACACTACCGGCTCCCGAACGTCGTTCCCCCGCGCTCGACGCTGGACACCTACCTCGCCTCATACACGGGACCCGTGGAAGGCGATCAGTTCACGCCGGAAGGGGGACCGTCGGTGTGCTGCTCTCCGCCGATCATCCGGTATCAGGGCGACGTCATCGAGGAGCTGTTCGACTCGGAGGCGATCGGGCAGACGGAGGCGACGAGCCTCCTCTACATCAACTACAAGGCGCCCGACTACGCCGGTCACATCTACAACATGCTGAACCCGCATGAGGAGGCGGCCTTGGCCGCCGTCGATGAGCAACTCGGGCGGCTCCGAGCGAGCCTGGACCGCCGCTTCCCCGGCGAGTACGTCCTGATCGCGACCGCCGACCACGGGCAATGCCCGCTGGTGAACGACGTCGGCGGGGTTCGGCTGGACGCGATCCAGCTCGAGGACGACATCCAGACCGCGTTCGGCCTGCCGAAGGGCGTCCAGCTCATCCAGCCGGACGGCGTTCGTCCCGCTGAGGTCTACCTGCGGCCCGACGCCCTCGAGCGGTGTTCGCCCGACACGGTCACCAAGATCGCGGCGGCGCTCCGCGACTACACCTACGGGGACAACGTGGTGCAGTACCCCGGCGTCCCGCGTGAAGCGATCCAGTGGGACGATTTCAACCACCCGGAGTTCGCCGCCGTGCTTCCGTCCAACTACCTCCGGGCGATCGCTGCACGCCCGGCGGCTCGGTTCGGGCCTGGCGTCTACGCCAACACCGACATCGCGATCCGCGGCGCCCTGCCGCCGGCTCCCTAGTCCGCGTACTCCTCGTCGGTCACCGGCTCCATCCACACCGGGTCGCCGCCCAAGTTCACCGCGAAGTGGATCAGCGAGGCATCCGGGGCGGCGCCGTGCCAGTGAACCTCGCCCGGCGCCGCATAGACCGCGTCACCGGGTCCGAGAGGCTCGATGCCGTCCTCCTTGAGCCCGACGAGCCCCTGCCCGCCGACGCCCAGCAGGTACTGCCCGCCCGGATGAGAGTGCCATCGCGTGCGGGCTCCCGGTGCGAACTCCACCATGTGCGCGTTCCCGTCCGCACCGGCAAGTCTCGGTCCGATCAAAGCCTCACCGGTGAACCGCGCCTCGTCGCCGCGCTCGTAGGGCCCGTCCGCCGCCATCCGTGTCCCCATGGCTCCCCCTGCCTGCCCGCTTCCCCATCGGCCCGACGCCCGGGGGCCCCTGGACCGACCGAACAAGTCCCGCGTCGGAGAAGGCGAGGGCCCCACGCGACATCGGTGGAGGTGGCGGGATTCGAACCCGCGTCCTCGGACGACCGGCCGGGTCTTCTACGGGCGTAGCCGGCGGGGTGATCTCGCCTCGAGGCTCCCACCGGCGGAGCTTCCTCTCGGCCAGTCCGGCAATCGATTTCCCGCGGCGACCACCGGACCGAGCCGCTGCGGTGAGCCTGCTGGCGACGCCAGGTCCCCGCTAGCAGGCGTCGCGGGTCTGACGGCTACCTAATTAGGCAGCAAGCGCGTATTCGTTATCCGCACTTATGGTTATGGTCCCGGCGTTTAACGAGGCATCCGGGGTTCCTCGGCCCGCTTCTCCCGAGCAGTCACCGCCCGAGTCGAAGCCAGTACACCCCCTATGGAATTGTCCCTGAAGTATAGGCCCGGCCACCGACACGGCGGCTCTTTCGACCGGAACCGGGCGAAGTGCGAAGATGGGCGGGTTCGACCCGAAGGAGTGACCGTGATCAACCACCTCGCAGAGCAGAACGACCGGATCATGGCCCCGATGATGCCCTTCATGCGCTTCTTCCTGGAGGGGGTATGGGGCAACCGCACCTCCCCCGGAGCGGATTTCGTCGCCGGGAACCCCCAGGAGATGCCGCTACCCGGCTTCACGGCCGCCCTCAAGCGGTGGGCCGAGCCGCAGGACAAGGACTGGTTCGCCTACAAGGAGAACGTGGACAGCGCGCAGGAGGCGGTCGCCACGGCCCTACGCGACCGGACCGGCATGCCGTTCGAGGCCGGCGACATCTCGATGACCACTGGGGCGTTCGCCGGCCTCTCCATCACCATGCGGACGCTGATCGATCCCGGAGACGAGGTCATCTACCTCTCCCCTCCCTGGTTCTTCTACGAGTCGATGATCGTCTCGACCGGCGGGGCCCCGGTTCGCGTGAACATCCCGCCACCCGATTTCGACCTTCCGCTCGACGCGATCGCCGCCGCGATCACCCAGCGCACCCGGATCGTGATCGTCAACACGCCGCACAACCCCACCGGGCGCATGTATCCCGCCGAGGACCTCGAGCGCCTCGCCCAGATCCTCACCGAGGCCTCCGAGCGCAACGCTCGCCCCGTCTGGCTCCTGTCGGACGAGGCCTACAACCGCATCGTCTACCCCCCCAACGAGCACGTGTCGCCGGTTGCCTTCTACCCGAACTCGTTCCTGATCTACACCTACGGGAAGCAGCTGCTCACCCCCGGGGAGCGGGTCGGGTACATCGCCCTTCCGCCTACCATGCCCGATCGCGAGTCGGTCCGCACGGCCTTGTTCGCACAGTCACTGGTGGTCGGCTGGGCGTTCCCGAACGCGATCCAGCAGTACATGATCGACGACCTCGAAGGGCTGACGGTCGATCTCGAGCACCTCCAACGCAAGCGCGACCGGATGACAGAGGGCCTGCGCGCCGCCGGATACGAACTGCACGTTCCGGAAGGAACCTTCTACCTGCTGCCGAAGTCGCCGAACCCCGACGACGACGCCTTCACCGAACGACTCGCCGAGGACGAGGTCTACGTCCTCCCCGGATCGATCGTGGAGCTTCCCGGCTACTTCCGGATCTCGGTAACGGCAAGCGACGAGATGATCGAGCAGGCGTTGCCGGTCTTCGAGAAGGCGTTCGCGGAAGCGATGCCGTAGCGCGGGCCTGTGGGCCCGGCTATCGCCGGCGCCCCATCTCCCGCTCGATCTCGCGCTGGGACTCGCGCTCAGCGATGGCCTGGCGTTTCTCGTGTCGCTTCTTGCCCTTCCCGAGCCCGAGCTGGCACTTCGCGATGCCGTGTGAGAAGTACACCCGCATCGGGACGAGGGTCAGTCCCCTCTCGGCCGTCTTGCCGATCAGGCGCTCGATCTCACGCCGGTGCAGCAAGAGCTTGCGGGGCCGGCGCTCCTCCTCGGTGCCCGGCTTCGCCTGCTCGTAGCGCGCGATGTGCATGTTCTCAAGCCAGACCTCGCCGTCGCGCACCCGGGCGTAGGACTCAGATAGCGAGCACTGCCCGGCGCGCAGTGACTTGACCTCGGGACCGGTCAGCACCATCCCGGCCTGGAAGTCCTCGAGGATCTCGTAGTCGAAACGGGCCCGGCGATTGGTTGCGACGGCGCGCTCGCCGGGTCCGCTGTCGCGGCCCATCGGACCTCAGATATCGAGGAACCGGCGCATGCCGGCGAAGCTGGCCGCGACGGCGACGACGATCCCCGCCCCGAGCAGCAGCGGGATGATCGCGATCAGGTGACCCATCGAGACGACGGGCAGATCCAGCAGGTTTCCACGCAGCGGCTCCACGAACACGATCTGCATGATCGCCAGGATCAGGATCGCCAGGAACGCACCGATCAACGAGGCGAGGATCCCTTCGATCAGGAACGGCAGCCGGATGAACCAATTCGTGGCCCCGACCAGCTTCATGATCCCGATCTCCTTGCGACGGGCGTACAGCCCGACCCTCACCGTGTTCGCGATCAGCAGGCCCGCCGAGACAAGCATGAGCAACGCCACCAGGAAGATGCCGTTGCGGAAGATCGCCGTGAACGAGAAGAGCTTCTTGAGCAGCTCCCGCTGGTCCTTGATCTGCTCCACACCCGGCTGGCCCTCGAGCCGAGCGCCGATGACCGCGAAATCGGTTTCCGGATCGACGAGCTTCACGCGGAACGACGCCGGGAGCGACTCCTCGGTCAGGTTCTCCAGGATCTCCGGTTCGTCCTTGAACAGCTCCTGGGCACGGAGGAAGGCATCGTTCTTGGATTCGTAACGGACCTCGGCGACCTCGGGCATTTCGGTGAGCTGCTGCTGCAGGTTGCTCTGCTGGTCGCTGGAGATGTCGTCACGCAGGAAGATCGCGATCTCGACCTTGCCGCCAGTCCGCTCGATGATCAGATCGACCTCCTGCCGGATCAGCAGGGTAAGGCCGAGCAGGAACAGAGCGATGAAGACCGTCGAGATGGCGGCGAAGACCACCAGTCCGTTGCGCTTGAATCCGGTCGTCGCTTCCCGCAAGTAGTAATTGGTCTTACGAGCCAACGTCGTACACCCCTCGTTCCTCGTCCCGGATGACCTTGCCGGCGTCCAGCTCCACCACGCGTTTGCGCATCGCATCGACGATCGCGCTGTCGTGCGATGCCATGACGACGGTGGTCCCGATCCGGTTGATCCGGTCGAGCAGCTTCATGATGTCCTGCGAGGTCGTCGGGTCCAGGTTCCCGGTGGGCTCGTCGGCCAGCAGGATCAGCGGCCGGTTCACCACCGCCCGCGCGATCGACACGCGCTGCTGCTCACCACCCGACAGCTCGGCGGGCAGATTGTTCAGCTTGTCGCCGAGCCCGACCAGCTCGAGGATCTCTGGGACCCGCTGATCGATGACACTCTTCGGCTTGCCGATGACCTCGAGCGCGAAGGCGACGTTCTGGAAGATCGTGCGCTCGGGCAGCAGCTTGAAGTCCTGGAAGACGGTCCCGACGTTCCGCCGCAGGTACGGGACCTTCCACGAGGAGAGGTCGCGCAGGCTCTTGCCGGCGACGTAGATCGTCCCCTCGCTCGGTTCCTCCTCCTTGAGCAGGAGGCGGATGAACGTCGACTTGCCCGAACCTGAAGGGCCGACGACGAACAGGAACTCACCCTTCTCGACTTCGACCGATACCTCGTCGAGGGCGGTGACCCCGTTCTTATATCGCTTGGTGACGCGTTGAACACTGATCATGGCGTGGGAGAACTCCCGGAGAGTGGCGACTCCGAGCGAGTGTAGCACCGGGTCTCCGGCGTTCCGTGGAGGCTGCGTGAGTTTTCCGTGACGACTTCCCCGTTGCACCCGGCGGGCGACGACCGGGGGCTCCGGGATCGCGATCGGCCCTCTGACCTCGGCGGATGCACCCGGCCGCCGGTAGCATGGGCCTGCCATGACGGCGGTCGCCACCACCGAGTCCCCACCCGACATCGCTGCGTCGCCCTCGCGCGACGCCGTTCGTTGGCTGCTCCTGGCGCTCGCAGGACCGGCCCTGATCGCCGCAGGGGTGCTCGTCGCGATGCGTGGGTTCGTCTTCGCGCCGCTCCTGACCAGCCAGCACGCCGACATCCTCGGGTTCGTGATGCCGCGATTGTGTTTCCTCGGAGACAGCCTGGCCGCGGGCCACGTCCCCCTGTGGAACCCCTTCCTACAGGCCGGTACCCCGTACGCCGCGGACCCGCAATCGGGCTGGATGTATCTGCCGCCGATGGTGCTATTCACGGCGCTCCCCTGCACCGTCGCGATGCGCGCGTTCATCGTGATGCAACCGCTCCTCGCCGGACTCGGGCTGTTCTGGTTCCTCCGCAAGGAAGGACTGACCCGCACCGCGGCGACGGCCGGCGGGTTGTCGATCTCGCTCGCGATGGCCGGGTCGGCCGTCGGGATCGCGATGCCGTTCTCTGGGGCCCTCGCGTGGACGACCATCGTGCTCGTCGGCGCGTCAGGCTACGTGCAGGCCACGCGATGGTCGCGCAGGCTGCTCTGGCTCGGGCTCGCCGCGCTCGCGTGGGGTCAGGTGGCCGGCGCTCACATGAGCCACGGCCTGTTCCTGTGCACGCTGCTCGTGACCGTCTACCTCGCCGCGAAGAACTGGCACAGCGTGCGTTGGCGGGAACGGACCGTGGACCGGGCCGCCGCGCTGATCGCGCTGTTCCTCGGGCTCATGGTGCTGGCGAACCTGGCGTTCCTGCTGCCCCGACTGGGATTGATCCCGCGGAGCGCACTCGCCCAGGGCTACGCGGCGCTGGGGCCGACGGGTTCGGCCACGCTTGGCGTCGGCGAGGAGCCGCTCGCCGACGGCGGCATCTGGGCGGCGTGGCCGTTCGCCCTCGGGTCGACGCCGGGGGCCTACCTCGGCGCGGCCGTCCTGCTCTGCGTCCCGGCGGCGCTCCGCTCGACCAAGCGTGCGTTGCTGGCCACCCTCGGGGTGACGGCGGCCATCACCTACGCGATGACCCTGGACCTGTTCGTCGGCGCGGAGTGGTTCCGGAACCTGGTGCTGCGCATCCCGTTCGGGGACATCTATATCCACAACCCGAGCCGGCTGCGGCACCTGTTCCTGATCCTGGTTCCGGCGCTCGGGGCGCTCGGGATGCAAGGCCTGATGGAGGATCCACCGCCGCGGAAGGTGACGATCCGGTGGCTGGCGGCCGGCGCGGCGCTCTTCCTCGCGCTCCCGCTCCTGCTCGGCGCCTACCCGAAGCGGCTGGCGGTCCTGGCGATCGGGATCGCGTTGATCGCCTGGCCGCTCGTGGCACTGGCACGGGGGAGGCGGTGGGCGCGCGCGGCGGTCCCCCTCGTGCTGTGCGTCGAGCTCCTCGGCGCCGTCGCCTACGCGAACACCTACACGGGCGGCTCCGTCGAGCTGGGTCTCGAGCAACGCGGGCCGTGGCTGGAGGCCGAGCTGACCTTGCCGCCGGGACCGCTGCAATTCCCGGACGTCGATACCGAGGAATACCTTGCCCGGGGGCGATTCGCGGACACCATCGACGCGGCGAGCGACCGGTACCTCAGCTGGGCCCCCCCCGCCGCGTTCTTCATCAAGGGCTACCTGTTCCGTCAGGAACCGGCCGACTGGCCCGCGCTGTTCAACGGGCGCGGGATGCTGTTGGGGGTCGAGGATGCGATGGGCTACAACCCCTTCCAGTTGACGCGCTACTGGCGATTCGTCCGGGCAACCAACCGGTTGCCGATCTTCTACAACGCCGCGTTGATCCAGGAGCCATCGTTGGAAGACGCGCGGCTGCTCGGCGTCCGGTTCCTCATCGCGCCCACGGGGGTCCGGCCACCGCTTAGCGCGATCCCCGTAGACACCGACGGCGGCTACACTCTGTGGGAAATCCAGGGCGCACAGTCCCGCGTGTCCGTCGTTCCCTCATGGACGGTGGAGCCGACGGGCGACGAAGCACTGGCCGCCGTGCTCGAGCCGGGGTTCGACCCGGGGCGGATGGCGGTCCTGGAGCAAGGCCCGGGCATCCGCCGGATCGACGGCGCGCACCCCGGCACCGCCACGTACGCGGCGCCGTCGCCGGAGGACGTCCGCGTGTCGGTCTCGGCCGATGCGCCATCGATCGTGGTGGTCCGCAACGCCTGGGACCGGAACTGGGAGGCGACCGTCGACGGGCGACCGGCCCCCGTGCTGCCGACCGACGGCTTCCTGCAGGGAGTCCCCGTCGGCGCCGGCGAGCACGAGGTCCGACTGGTCTACCGGGAACCGTGGATCCGGAGAGGCCTCTTGGCTTCCGGACTCGTGTGGGGAACCTGGCTCGTGGCCGTGCTCACGGCCACCGCGCTGGAGGGACGGCGGCGGCGTCGCGGAGCGACGGGCGGCTGAGCGTCACGCCGCGGCGGCAAGGTGCCGCCGACCCGCGAGGAACGCCAACCCGTAGAGGACGGCCGCAGCGATCAGCAGGCTCCGATAGCCCACCACCAGCGCCGCGTACTCGAGAACGCCGCCGATCATCGCGCCGAGCAGGTTCGCGCCGAAAGCCACCGTCGATGAGCCGACATCCTTGAAGCGCTGCGCGAACACGAGGTTCGCCAGGAAGATCGGCGCAAACGCGACGACCGTCGCCACCGCGAACCTGGCCGCGTACGGCAACGTCAGCAGCGATCCTGCGGGGACGAGCCAGGCGGCGACGAGCGAGACCAACAGCACGCCGTAGAGCACCCAGGGGTTCGGCAGGCGGACCCGCTTGGCGACCCACACGGCGGCAAGCACCGCCAGCAACACCCCGGTGAACACGAGCGCGTTCACGACCCAGGTCGTGCCGAACAACAGCGCGAACTGCACGACGTTCTTCGTCTCCAGCAGCAGGAACGCCGCCCCCATGAAGAACAGATCCAGGTACTGCTTCATCGGATGCAGCGGGCCCGCCGCCCGCCGCACGATCACCACCGAGGCGACGAGCACCAGCAGGAGCGACACGACGTAGAAGCCCGGGATGCTCCGGCCGGGCAGGTACGGAAACGGGTGATCGTCCGTGGCCGGTTCCAAGACCTCGCCCTCGGCTTGCCAGACCGAGTCACAAGCGATCGAGTCCGGGGTGTCGCTCGCCATCAGCACCGCTTCGCGCCGCGCCCCGTACCGGCCACCCAGCCACTGGCAGGGCGGAGATCCGAAGACCTGCTGCATGGTCGTCGCGAACCGCTTCGAGGCCAGCGCCGAGTAGTAGTTGTAGATCGAGAACACACCACCCGGCTTGAGATGGTTCCGCGCCGAGGTGAACGCCTCCTGCGTGAACAGGTAGCTCTCCAGTCGCAACGCCCCGTGGCCAGACAGCAGCGTCAGAGAATCTGGCAGCGCGAACAGGATCAGGTCGTAGCGGCGGTCGGTGTTCTGCAGGAACGCGCGGCCGTCGGTGATCGTCGTCTCGACACGCGGATCGTCGTAGGGATGGTCGGGATGGCTGCTGCGTCCGATGCGGTTCAGGACCGGATCGATCTCAATGGCATCGACATGCTGGGCCCCCTGATCCAGCGCCACCGCGACGTCATTACCGGTGCCAGCCCCGATGATGAGCACATCGTCGAGGGGCACGCCGTTCAGCCGTTCGTAGGTCGCGGTGTAGAAGGGTTGGTCGGCCGTGAGCCGGTCGATGGGCACGATCGTCTGGTGCGGCCGCCCGTTCACCTTGACGGCGACCAGTCCGCCCTCCCGTGGTTGGGCGGTGACCTTGTAGTACGGGGACCATCGGTCGTGCAGGACGAGCGAGGCGGCCGCCAGGATCACGACGATCACGATGACGGCGGCCTTCGTGAGCCGCGCCACCGGCCGCTCAAGGGTCGCTAAGAACGTCACCCCGATCAGCAGACCCCAGACCCCCGGGGGCGCCCCGAGGAAGGACAGCGCCGTGAAGCCCAGGATCCCCAGGATGCTGCCGCTGATGTCCAGCCGGTAGGCCTCGAGCGGCTCGAACTCCGAGAAGGTCTTCGCCACGCCCTGGGCGATGTATCCCATGACGATCACCGTGGCGATGAAGATGATCGGCAGCTCGATCCACACGGGCAGCGCGAACATCCCGGGAACGATGCCGCCCAGGCGGTACTCCGGCGAGAGCTTCGTCACCTGCACGGGGAACACCGAGACGAACAGGATCAGCCCGGCAAGCGCGACTGGGGCCTTCGCGAACCCGTTCTGCTCCCGGCCTCCGCGGATGAAGCCCGCGCCGATGCCCAAGAAGCTCGCCAGCAGGATCAGGTTCGAGAAGTACCCGAGGTACACGACATTCTCGGCCGTCCAGCGGATCAGGCCCAGCTCCACGAAGAGCATCAGGAACGACAGGACGACCAAGCGGCTGCGTCCGGCCAATGGGATCCGGGACGCGGCGCGGGGTGCGGGCTGGTCGACGACAACCGTCTGCATCCGGGGGATTGTCCCGGGTACCGCCCCACACGACAACTACGAGGCCGAGGACTGCTCCCCCGCTCGGCGGCGCAACTCCGCCTCGATGAAGCGTTGCAGGTCGCCGTCCAGCACCCGGTCGACATCGCCCATCTCCTCGTCCGTCCGGTGATCCTTGACCATCCGGTACGGGTGCAGGACGTAGGAGCGGATCTGCGAGCCGAAGTCGATGCCGCGCTGCTCGCCGCGGATCCCCTTGAGCTTCTCGATGCGCTCCCGGCGAGCCAGTTCCGCCAGACGGGCCGTCAGGATCCGCATCGCGACCGCCTTGTTCTGCATCTGCGAGCGCTCGTTCTGGCAGGCGGCAACCGTGCCCGTCGGCAGATGCGTGATACGGACGGCGGAGTCGGTGACGTTCACGTGCTGGCCGCCAGCAGATGAGGACCGGTACGTGTCGATCCGCAGGTCCTTCGGGTCGAGTTCGATGTCTTCGACGGCTCCATCCTCGATGAGCGGGATCACATCCAGCGAGGCGAACGAGGTGTGGCGGCGCTTGGCGGCATCGTAGGGCGAGATGCGAACCAGGCGATGGACCCCCCGTTCCGCGGATAGGAGCCCGTACGCGTTGTGGCCGTGGACGGTGAAGGTCGCGCTCTTGACCCCGGCTTCCTCGCCCGGAAGCACCTCGTCGAGTTCCACGGCGAAGCCCTCTCGCTCGGCCCAACGGAGGAACATCCGCAGCAGCATCTCGGCCCAGTCGTTCGACTCCGTACCACCGGCACCGGCGTGGAGCGTCGCGATCGCGTCGTTGACGTCGTACTCGCCGGAGAGCAGAGCCACGACCTCGAGGCGTTCGACCTCGGCCTCCAACTCGGCGACCGTCGTCGCCAGTTCCGCGCTGAGCGAGGCGTCGTCTTCGGCGGCGAGCAGCTCGTCCATCGCCGTGGCATCGGCGAGTTTGGCCGCCAGTGTGTCGTAACGGGCAACGTCCTCGCGCGTCCGCGCGAGGCGGGTGGTCAGCTCCTGGCCACGGGCAGGGTCGTCCCACAGCGCCGGATCGGCAGCCTGCTGTTCCAGCTCCTGGGCCCGGGCGCGCTTGCCGTCGACGTCAAAGGAACTCCTTCGCGTTCGAGAGCCGCTCGGACAGGGCTGCGATGCGAGGGGTGTGGTCGCTCATGGCTCGGTCAGTCTAGCGGCCGCGACGGCCGAAGTAGGCTCGTTCGCATGATCCGCGAGCTGCAACCTGGAGACGCCCAAGCCTGCGACGCCATCGTCGCGGGCCTGCCGGGATGGTTCGGCAACGAGCAGGGCATCCGTGATTGCGCGGCCGCCGTTCGGTCGCAGGAGGGGTTCGTCGCCACCGGCGCCGGCGGCGAGGTCACCGGGTTCGTGACTTACGAACCACGAGAAGCCGGTGAAGCGGAGATCACCTGGATGGCGGTACGGAGCGATCGCCGGCGCTCGGGGATCGGAGCGGCCCTCCTGGACGCGCTCTGCGCGCGGCTCGCCCGCGACGGCATCCGGTCACTGCTCGTCAAGACGCTCTCGGATCGCGATGGCCCGTACGAGGAGTACGACCAGACCCGGACGTTCTATCTGGCGATGGGGTTCGAACGCGTCGCGGAACTCGACATCTGGGGGCCGGAGAATCCTGCGCTCCTCATGGCCAAACCGCTCTAGAACACGACCGCGGCGTTCACGCGGTTGCGCCGTGGCACTTCTTGTACTTGCGCCCGCTGCCGCAGGGACAGGGGGCGTTCCGCGGAACCTTGTCGCTCGTCGCCTGCTGCGGGTTGACCATCCCGCCCTTGCCGCCGCCTTCTTCCGAGGCCGTACCGGCGACGTCGCCCTCCACCTCGTCCTGGTTCGTTTGGACCCGCTTCTGGCGCGGCGACGCCTTCTCCTCCCCGCGGACGACCTCCACGCGGTAGATGTAGCGCGCGAACTCCTCGCGGATGCTGTCCTTGAGTTCGGTGAACATGCCGAACGCTTCCATCTTGTACTCGACCTTCGGATCGCGCTGGCCGTAGGCCCGCAGGCCGATCCCCTCGCGGAGGTAGTCCATCTGCGAGAGGTGTTCGCGCCAGAGCGTGTCAGTGACGTTGAGCAGAACGGCGCGTTCCAGGGAACGCATCGTGGAGCCGCCGACCTCTTGCTCCCTGCGGTCGTAGACGCCGAGCGCGTCGTCCAGGACTTTCTGCGTCACGCCGCCCGGATCATCCAGCCCATGGAGGTCAGCCGTCGTGAGGCTGACGGGGTAGATCCCGCCGAGCAGCGCAACGAGCCCATCCAGATCCCATTCCTCGGCGTAGATCTCGCTCGAGACGTAGGTAGCTACCGCCGCGTTCACCGTCTCCGCCACCATGTCCAGCGCCTCGTCCTTGAGGTCGTCGCCCTGCAGGATCTTCTCGCGTTCGCCATAGATGACCTTGCGCTGCTCGTTCATGACCTCGTCGTATTCGAGGACGTTCTTGCGGCGCTCGAAGTTGAGTTCCTCCACCTGGCGCTGCGCGCTCTCGATCGCGCGGCTGACCATCTTGGCGACGATCGGCTCGTCGTCGGGCCAGTTCAGCTTGTTCATGATCGAGGCGACCCGGTCGGACGCGAACAAGCGCATCAGATCGTCCTCCAGCGAGAGGTAGAACAGCGACTCCCCAGGGTCGCCCTGACGGCCGGATCGACCGCGCAGCTGGTTGTCGATCCGCCGCGACTCGTGCCGCTCGGTGCCCAGCACGTAGAGCCCCCCGATCCCGACCACCTCATCGTGCTCGGCATCGGCTTGGGACTTGAACTTGTCGTAGATCGGCTGGTACTCGGCTTCGTAGGCGGCCCGATCCTCTTCGTCTATCTCGTAGAGGAGGTACGCGTCGTTGTCCCATTCGCGAGCCGCCATCTCCTGGCGAGCCAGGTACTCGGCGTTGCCACCGAGCAGGATGTCGACGCCTCGCCCGGCCATGTTGGTCGCCACGGTTACCGAGCCCTTGCGGCCGGCCTGCGCCACGATCATGGCTTCCTTCTCGTGATTCTTGGCGTTCAGGATGTGGTGCTCTATCCCCCGGCGGTTCAGCACGCCCGAGAGGCGCTCGGACTTCTCGATCGAGACCGTTCCGACCAGGACGGGCTGTCCCTTCGCGCTGCGCTCGGTGATGTCGTCGGCGACGGCGTTCCACTTCGCCTCTTCGTTCTTGTAGATGAGGTCCTGCTCGTCATCGCGGATCATCGGCTGATTGGTTGGGATCTCGACCACGCCGAGCTTGTAAACCTCCTCGAACTCGGTGAGCTGTGTCTTCGCGGTACCGGTCATGCCCGAGAGCTTGGCGTACATGCGGAAGTAGTTCTGGATCGTGATCGTCGCGAGGGTCTGGTTCTCCTCCTTGATCCGCACGCCCTCCTTCGCCTCGATCGCCTGGTGCAGACCCTCGGAGTAGCGCCGGCCCTCGAGGACGCGGCCCGTGAACTCGTCGACGATCTTGACCTCGCCGTGATCGACGAGGTAGTCGACGTCGCGCCGGTAAAGTTCCTTGGCCTGGAGAGCGTTGTAGAGGTGGTGGACGAGGTTGCTATTGACCTGGTCGTAGAGGTTCTCGATCCCCAGCGACCCCTCGACCTTGTCGATCCCGGTTTCGAGGACGGCGACGGTGCGCTTCGGTTCGTCGACCTCGTAGTCGGTTTCGGCGATCAGCCGTGGCACGAGACGCGCGAACGTCGTGTACCACTTGGCGGAATCAGCGACCTGGCCGCTGATGATGAGTGGCGTCCGCGCCTCGTCGATCAGGATCGAGTCGACCTCGTCCACGATGGCGAATGCGTGACCCCGCTGCACCAGGTCAGCCGGCCGCATGGCCATCGAGTCCCGCAGATAGTCGAACCCGAACTCGCTGTTGGTCCCGTAGGTGATGTCGGCGGCGTAGGCGGGGCGGCGTTCCGCCGGTCGCATCTGCGCCTGGATCAGGCCGACGGAGATGCCGAGCGACCGGAAGATCGCGCTCATCCACTCGGAGTCGCGCTTGGCCAGATAGTCGTTGACGGTGACGACGTGCACGCCGTCCCCGGACAGGGCGTTCAAGTACGAGGCGAGGGTCGAGGTGAGGGTCTTGCCCTCACCGGTCTTCATCTCGGCGATCATCCCCGAGTGCAGGCCCGCCCCGCCCATGAGCTGAACATCGAAGTGCCGCTGCCCGATCGAGCGACGGGCCGCCTCGCGCACGCACGCGAACGCCTCGGGCATCAGGTCGTCGAGCGACTCGCCGCCCCGGAAGCGCGTGCGGAACTCGGCCGTCTTCGCGTGGAGCTCATCGTCAGAGAGGGCCTCGATCACGGGCTCGAAGGTATTCACCTCGGCGGCGATGCCTTCGTACCGCTTGCGCTTGCGGCCTTCGCCCATGTTCGCGAGCTTGTTCAGGACCAACGGGAACTCCTCATCGAACCATCGGAAGGATTGTAGCCGCGAGGCTGGGAAGGGTCCGCCCTGGGGGCCGCGACCCTGAGGGTCCTACTTGATCTCGATCATCTTCTCCCGCACGGCGTACACGACCGCCTCCATGCGGGAGTGTAGGTGCAGCTTCTCGAGGATGTTGCGGATGTGGTTCTTCACCGTGTTCTCGGAGATGAACAGCGCCTGGCCTATCTCGCGGTTGTTCATGCCCTCGGCGACCAGCCTAAGGACCTCCATCTCACGTTCCGTGAGCCGCGGCGCAGGCACCTGGCGGCGCTCGTCGGCACGCTTGCTCATCGCGGCGAATTCGGTCAGTAGCTTGGACGCCATCGACGGCGAGATCCGCGACTGCCCCGCCCACACCGATCGGATCGCGTCGGCCACCTCCTCGATCGAGATCTCCTTCAGCAGGTAGCCCGACGCGCCCGCCTTGATCGCGTCGTACAGGTCCGCCTCTTCGTCCGAGATCGTCAGCATCAGGATCTTGGCGTGCGGCAGGAGTTCCTTGATCTCCTGCGTCGCCTCGATCCCGGTCCGGCGCGGCATGCGAACGTCCATCAGGACGACGTCCGGCATGAGTTCCTGCGCCTTCTCGATGGCTTCCGCGCCGTCGGCCGCTTCGCCGATGACTTCCAAATCGGGCTCCTGTTCGAGCACCATCTGGATGCCCCGACGGAAGAGGGCGTGGTCGTCGACGATCATGACCCGCAGGATCTCGACATCGGTCTCCGTGGACTTTGGCACCGTCGCTCCGCTGCTCATGGGGTTCGCCGGGACGGCTCGCCCCCTACCTCGGTTGATTTTAGTCGATTGGCTCCGTGGATCACGGCTCTCCGCTTCTTCTGTCGATGCTCGCGCATCTGCCTCCCAAGGCGCTCGACCACCTGGTCGAGCGCAGCCTCGTATCCCGGGCCCTGTCCGTGCGCCCGAAACCTCTTCTTAGGAGTATCGACCGCCGCCTCGACCCGCTTTACCCCGTCCAGCTTGGGGTTGTGCTCGGCGATGAACTGGACCTCGGCGCGGGTGGCCCTGGGCTCCCAGTGCGGGATCTTGGCCAGTTTCTCTTCGGTCACGGCGTGGAGAGCGTGGGTGAGCCGGACGCCCCGACCTTTTACGATGATGTCCATGCATGTCCACCATGCCACAGGGGAGCGGATGCGGCTAGGGCCGCTCAGGCAGGTGGGTCCGGTCCGGCTGACCTGGTCTTTGACCCCACACTCGCCTGCCGAGGGGGTTCCCCGCCCTCGCGGACGGGCTTAGCACCTTCTCCCGGAGAGGTCACCCCCGCCGGGGCAGGACTTACGTCTAAACCGCACCATGCTCAGCGACCAAGAGCCGCCTTACGTGGGTCGTTTCGCCTGCGACTGGCATCGACTACCGGGGAGCGCTTCCCCGGGCAACCACAGACCCGGACCGGACCCGCTCGCGAGCATAGCACCGGCCCTTCCACGCACCGAGCGCGCAGCGACGAGCAGCGAAACCTCTTCGGCACCGGCATCCTGAAGCGCCGAGGCGCAGGCACTGGCGGTCGCGCCCGTGGTCAGGACGTCGTCGACGAGCAGGACGCGTTCCGCGACGTCGCGGCGGATGGAACGGAACATCCCTCGCATGGCCTCGCGGCGATCGGCGCCGGCCCGGCGGGCTTGGGGCCCCAGGTCCCGGACCCGGCGCAACAACGGCCTCGCGGGGAGACCGTGTTGGCGCGCCACCACGACGGCCAGGGCTCGCGCCTGGTCGTAGCCGCGCCGCGCCCGGCGCTTCGGCGAGAGCGGGACCCACGTCACCACATCCACCTCGACGGACGACCAGGCCGCCGCCATCGCCGGACCGAGCGCGCGAGCGACTGACCGATCACCCCCGAACTTGAGCCGATGGATGGCCGAACGGACGGGCCCCTCGTAGACGAACGCGGCGCGGGATCGATGCAGGTACGGCGGGCAGTCCGGGCAGGAGTCGGCACTCGACGTGAGTGGGTGCCCGCACCGGTCGCACAAGGGCGGGGTCACGGCGACGAGCGCGGCGGCGCAGTCGGGGCAGAACGGCCACGGCCCCCGGCGGCACCCCGCGCAAGGCCGCGGATACACGGCATCCAGGAGACGGTCCCACATTGCGGCTCACGATAGCGGCCGCCTCCGACAGATCAGGTCAGACGGACGTCCGCCGAGGCCTCGTCGCGACCGCGCTTGACCGTGATGACCAGCGCCGAGTGCGCACGCAGCAGCGGGAAGGCGACGTGGCGCCCCTCACCACTCTCCTCGTCAGAGGCGCTCTCGAGCTCCGGCAGGCGTTCGCCGTCGGCGACGAGCTTGATCGTGACACCCTCGGGTGGCTGCACGGTGAACCGAAGGGCCGACTGCTCGCCGGTTACCTCGATCTGATCGAGCACGACCGTCGCTCCGCCCACCTCGACCTTCTGCCCGATGCTCACCGTGCCTCGCCGGACCGCGCCCCGCGGCCACGGGACCGAGAACCGGCGCCCACCGTCGAAGGTCTGGGGCGTTCCGTCCAGGTCGAGCTCGCATTCCAGACCGTACCAACCGGCCTCCAGATCCGCGATCGAGAACTCGAACGGCAGGAACGTGTCCTGATGCGGCGGGATGTCGAGGGTCCCCGCCTTCATCGCGATGACCTCGCCGCCACGCCCGCCGACCGGCACGATCCTGGCTTCCCGGAAGGTGACCAGGTGCGGGTTCGCGTCCTCGCCGCGGACGACGAACGCGCCCTTGACCGTTGCCGGGAATCGCTCGAAGCGAGCCCGGATCGAAAGGGGTTCTCGAACCTCGTCCGCCATCTACGTGCCGTGCTCCCAGGATGTGAGGTAGTCCTGCTGCTCCGCGGTGAGCGTGTCGATCTCGACGCCCATCGCCTGGAGCTTCAGCCGCGCGACCTCTTGGTCGATCTCCGGCGGGACCGGGTAGCACCCGGGCGTCAGGTCCGTCTGCTTCGAAACCCACTCCGCGCACAGCGCCTGGTTCGCGAAGGACATGTCCATCACGGCGGCGGGGTGGCCCTCGGCCGCCGCGAGGTTCACCAGCCGGCCTTCTCCGAGCAGGTTGATCCGGCGCCCATCGGCCATCGTGTACTCGTCCACGAACTCGCGGATCCGCCGCGTGGAGGTCGACAGCTCCTCCAGGGCACCCTTGTCGATCTCGACGTCGAAGTGTCCGGAGTTCGCGACCACCGCACGGTCCTTCATGACCTCGAAGTGTTCGCGGCCGATGATCGTCGTGTCGCCCGTCACGGTGACGAACACGTCACCGACCCGCGCGGCTTCGCGCATCGGCATCACGGTGAAGCCCTCCATGACCGCCTCGAGCGCCGCCGTCGGGTCCACCTCGGTCACGACGACGTGCGCGCCCATGCCGCGCGCGCGCGAAGCGACGCCACGTCCACACATCCCGTAGCCGGCCACGACGAGCATGCGGCCGGCAAGCAGGAAGTTCGTCGCCCGCATGATCGCGTCGATCGTGGACTGCCCGGTGCCGAACCGGTTGTCGAACAGGTGCTTCGTGTCGGCGTCGTTCACCGACACGATCGGGAACCCGAGGGCGCCGTCGGCCGCCATAGCGCGGAGGCGGATGACACCGGTCGTGGTCTCCTCCGTCCCTCCCCGGACCTCAGCGAGCTGCTCACGCCGGTCCGTGTGCAGGACGTTCACTAGGTCTGCCCCGTCGTCCATCGTGATCTGGGGATGCATGTCGAGCACCTGGTTGATATGCCGGTAGTAGGTCTCGTTGTCCTCGCCGGTGATCGCGTAGGTCTTGATCCCGCCGACCGCCAGGGCCGCGGCCACCTCATCCTGGGTAGAGAGGGGATTAGAGGCACACAACGCGACCTCCGCGCCTCCTGCGGCCAGGGCCTCCATCAGGTTCGCGGTCTCGGTCGTCACATGCAGGCACGCTGCGATACGCACACCGGCCAGCGGCTGCTCCTTCTCGAAGCGTTCCCGGATCAACTTCAGGACGCCCATCTCGGCGCCCGCCCACTCGATCCGCTGGCGTCCCTCATCCGCCAGGCCGAGGTCCTTCACGTCGTGATCAGCCATCGGGTGTCCCTCTCCGTTCGATCCCTGCGTTGCCCTGGTCCGTCTACTCTCTCACGCGGGAGGCGCCGCCAGCCTCGTGGCCAACTCCTCCAGCAACCGGCCAAGTCCGCCCGCGGCTTCCTCCACGACGCGGACCACGTCAGTATGCGCGACGGGAACCCCCGCCGCGTTGGCGATGACCCCGAGCCCTAAGACGCGAAGTCCCAGCGCCCGCGCCGGCACCACCTCGGGGACCACCGACATCCCCACGACCGAGGCCCCCGCGGCGCGCAGGAACGCGATCTCGGCCGGCGTCTCATAGCTCGGCCCGGCGAGCGCCGCATACACGCCCCGGGCCATCCGCAGCCCGACGTCGTTACCCCGCTCGATCGCCTCGGCGGCCAGCTCTGCGTCGTAGGCGCCGGCCAGCTCCACGAACGGCGGGGACCCGTCGGGGTTCCGCCAGCCTGTGAGCGGGTTCTCCCCCATCAGGTTGATATGGTCCGACAGCACGGCGAGGGTGCCGGGCGCGATGGCGGTATCGATGCCGCCGACCGCCGCGGTCACGACGACGGTATGAACACCGAGCGCCGCCGCCAGCCGGACGGGGAGGGTGGCCGCCGCCATCCCGTGCCCCTCGTACAGGTGCACGCGGCCACAGAACGCCGCGACATCCGCACCGTCGAGATGCCCCAGCACCAGTCGGCCTGCGTGGCCCGGTACCGAGGGTTCCGGGAACCCCGGAAGGTCCTCGTAGGCGACCACCGCCGCCGCCTGGATACGGTCGGCAACCGCCGACAGACCCGAGCCGAGGACCAGAGCCACCTGCGGGGCGGTCGCCGAGACGCGAGCGACGGCGGCAGCGGCCTCCTCGACGAACGTGTCGCCGGGGATGCCGGAACGGTGCGGCCCGCCGTCAGCCAAGGGCTTTCTTCAACCGGTCGATGACCACGACCGGAGTCGGGTCGACGCCCTGGAGCAGCCCCAGATACACGCTAACGAAATCGCCCATCAGGATCAGCGAACAGACGCGAGCGAGGGCAGAGTCGCCCACGGCCTGCACTTCCTCGTGGTGAAGGCCCGACCCTGCGACCAGGTCTACCGACAGCGGGAACCGGGGTGCGATACTCGCCGGCTCCCCATCGTGGCGGAGCGTCACGAGGAAGTGGTCGGCCCCTGCGCCGTCGACCCATCCGACGATCTCGTTGTGATCGAGCTCGGACATCGACGCCCACCATGCCGGGCGCTTCGCGTTCTCGTTGATCTGCGTCTTCCAGCGCATCGCGGCCACGGTGCCGATGCCTTCCGTCCCCCAGATGACGGCGTACCGATCACCGATGCGCTCTGCGAGCCGCATCGCGCGGTTCCCTCGCTTATCCGGACCAAGCTCGGTCGCCAGAGCGCGCAGCAGACCGACCGCCTCGCGGACCTCGCCACCGAGCCGGGGTAGCACGCGCGCGGCCTCCAGCGCCCCGAGGGTGGTGAAGGCGAGATACCCAAGTGCAGCGCGCGGCTGCATCCCGCCCGGGACCGCCACCACCGGGATCCCTTCCTTCTCGGCGCGACGGGCCAGGCGACCGCCGGAGGTCACCGCCACGACCCGGCATCCCCGCTCGACGGCTTCGTCGAGGGCACCGAGGGTTTCGGCCGTGTTGCCCGAGTAGGACGTCGCCACGACCAGCGATCGCGTCTCGCAGTGCTCCGGCAGCTCCGGGCCGCGAACCACATCCAGCGGCAGGCCAAGCCGATGACGGAACAGCGCGCGGGTCAGATCGCCCGCCACGGCCGACCCGCCCATGCCGAGGAACGTGACGCCGGCCAGGTCGTCGGTGAGGGGGAGGCCATCGGCAGCCAGGCCCGCGGCGTAGCCGGCCTCGCAATCGTCCGGAAGGGCACCGACCGCACCGAGCATGCCCGACGGGTCGGCCGCGCGAAGCGCGGCCGGGTCGTCCAGCACGCTCACGACGGCTGCTCCGCCTCCTCGATCAGAAGGTTAGGGATGTCGCCCTCGAGCACCTCGTATCGACGCCCACAGGTCCGGCACACCAGACGCTGCTCGTCCTCGAGATAGTCGAGTTCCCCACGATCCGCCGGGCATCGCAAGATCGCGAGCAGGTCGGCATCGAGCGACATCTAGATCCCTCCTCCCCCGCCGCCGCCGCGGATGCGGCCCAGCAGCTCGTCGGTCTTCGCCTTCAGCAGGTCGTCGGTGCGTGCTTCGACGTTCAGCCGAAGCAGCGGTTCGGTGTTGGACGGGCGCACGTTGAACCACCAATCGTCGTACTCGACCGTCAGCCCGTCGAGCGTGTCCTGGCGCCCGTCGGCGAACGCCTCCGCCAGCTCATCGATCCTCGCCTGCTGCCCGGCGACCTCGGAATTGATCTCGCCCGAGACGACGTAGCGTCGGTAGGGCGCTAGCAGCTCCGACAGCGACGTGCCGGTCTCCGACATCCGCTGCAGGACCACGATCGCGGCGATCAGTCCGGAGTCGGCCCGGAAGTGATCGCGGAAGTAGTAGTGCCCCGAGTGCTCGCCGCCGAACACCGCGTCGGTGTCGGCCATCACCTTCTTGATGAAGGAGTGACCGACCCGCGTACGGACGGGTGTGCCGCCGCGTTCCCTGATGACTTCGGGAACCGTCCAGGAGCAGATCACGTTGTGGACCACGGCCGACCCGGGATGCGCCTCCAGCATCTTCTCGGCGACGAGCGCCGTGATCAGCGACCCCGATATGCCGTTGCCATGCTCATCGACCATGAAGCAGCGGTCGGCGTCCCCGTCGAACGCGAGGCCGATGTCCGCACCGCTGGCCCGCACGGCAGCCTTCAGGTCGCGCTGGTTCGCCTCGTCGATCGGATCCGCCGGGTGGTTCGGGAACGTGCCGTCGAGCTCGCCGTAGAGGAGCTCGAGGTTCACGGGGAGCTTCGCGAACACCGCCGGGACGACGAGGCCGCCCATCCCGTTCGCGGTGTCGGCCACAACCGAGAGCGACGCCATGCGGTCGGCATCGATGAACGTCAGCACGTGATCGACGTACGCATCGAGGAGGTCGCGCTGCTGAACGCTGCCGCGCCCGACGCCCGCCGTGGGCTGGTCGTCCCGTTCGGCCAGCTCGCGGATGTCCTGCAGGCCGGTCTCCTCACCGACCGGAGCCGCCCCAGCGAGGCAGAACTTGATGCCGTTGTACTCGGCCGGGTTGTGGCTGGCAGTCAGCATCGCCCCCGGCATCGACATGGTTCCGGCGGCGAAGTACAGCAGGTCGGTCGAGGCCGGGCCGATATCCACCACGTCGGCGCCTCGCGAGTTCGCACCGTCGATGAACGCAGCTGCGAGCGCGGGCGAGGACAGCCGGCAGTCGCGGCCGAGCACCAAGGCCGGCTCGCCCAGCCACTCCGCGAACGCGGCGCCAACGCGACGGGCGACGTCTTCGTCGAGGTCATCGGGCACCACGCCGCGGACGTCGTACGCCTTGAAGATGCGGCTCAGGTCTCTCACGATGCTCCGGATACTACTCGCGGACCGTTCGACGGGTGCCTGAGGCGGGTGCAGGGCGAGATCGGTCGAGCGGGCACGGCGCGGCTCAGCCGGCGGCGACGAGATCCAGGATCGACGTGAGCGGAACGAGCTCGCCGTCCCGGTACCACCACTTGGCTTCGCAGAAGTGGCAGGTCGTGAAGGACAGGTCGCGGCCGGAGACCCCGATCATGATCGTGATGAGGTCACCCTTGGTGCAGCTCGGGCAATTGCCGCTGTTCGATTCCATCTCCCATATCATCGACCTCCCATGGTCGTTCGGCCATAGCTAACTGACCCCTTTCCTAGGTCCTCCGGTCACGGTCATTCGGCTCGGTCAAAGCATCACGGCGCATCCCCCATCCGGGGTATAGAACGAGGAGGGGCGGGTGATACGGGAGCTCCGGCAGCAAGCCGTTGCGACTACTTGATGATCAGGACCGGCGTCCCGACATCGACGATGTCGTAGAGCTGTTCGACATCTTTGATGGACATCCGGATACAACCGTGCGAGGCCGCCGTGCCGAGCGAGGCGAGGTCGTAGGTCCCGTGGATCCTGATGCCCGGAGCGTTCAGGTTGAGCGCCCGTGTGCCGAGCGGGTTCCCCGGCCCCGGCGGGATCTCGGCGGGCATCGACGAGCCCCACCCGTTCGGGTCCGGGTTGACCCACGTGGGATTCTTCCGTTTCTCGACGATCTGGAAGGAGCCCGCGGGCGTGGGGAACCCCGGCGCACCGGTGGCCACCGGGTAGGACTCCACGATCTTCTTGCCCCGGTAGAGGTAGAGCTTGTTCTCGCCGAGCCGGATGACGATCGTCTGCTGATCGTCGCCCGCGGTTTCCGGGGCCACCGTCTTCACCGGCAACTTCACCCTCCGGCTGTCGTCACGCAA
Organism: uncultured Actinomycetes bacterium; assembly: GCA_964640385.1. Taxonomy (GTDB): domain Bacteria; phylum Actinomycetota; class UBA4738; order UBA4738; family JBBDHU01; genus JBBDIK01. The sequence continues at coordinate 19,999 of CAZXFL010000012.1, read as the reverse complement.
CGCTTCGCGCATCTTGACCAGCGCGGCGGCCTGGACGAGTTCGCGGCCCGGCTTGGACTTCACGTAGGCCAGCCGGCTTCCCTCGAGCCGCAGGCCACCGTTGACCGGCGTCTCACCGACCGCGCCGCCGATCTTTCCGACGAAGGAGTCGATGACACTCTTGTCCAGCCGGAAACCGACGTCGAAGTCCGCGACGACCGGTGAATCGAAGAGCCGGTGGTACACCCGCGAGGTCCAGGTGTACTTGTCGCCCACCGCGAGGGCCTTGTCGACCGCGATCCCGACGTCCGCCTTCGTGTTCATCTCGGCGGATGACGTGTCCCATTCCTTGTTCGCCGCCTGAACGGTGAGCTTCTTCGCGAGCCCCCCATCGACCTTTGCCCGGACGGCCTCGATCGCCTCGTCCTTCGTCATCCCACCGACGTCGATCCCTGTGATCCGCACCCCGGGCATGATGCGGTGAAGATTGCCCTGGTCGTAGCGATAGGCCCCGTACGCGGTTCCTCCGGCGATGAGCGCCAGGACCGCGAGGGCGCCGCCGAGGACGATCAGCCAGCGATAGCTCCGCCGGCGCTTCTTCGAGGCGACGTGACGTCCGTTGGCCATAGGGGGATCCGGTCTTCTCCTGCGCGTCCACCCATGATAACGGGGTTGGGCCGTTCAATCACCCGGAACGAGCAGATCGATGAGAGCTATCCGGTGACCGGCACCCCGACGGAGACGGCGTACCCGGTCCGGTCGTTCGAATAGGACGTGAAGACCGGTACCACGTCGGCGCCCGTGGACTCGACGAGCACGGCGGCGTGCGGGGCGTCGTGGGGCAGCTCGACGTAGGCAGTGACCCTCGGCTTGATGGTCAGGCGCTGCTGACCGTCTTTCAGTGGGGCCCCCTCTTCGCCGAGCAGCGTCACCGTGACCTCTGCGGCCGCGTCGGGACTCTGGTTCGCGATGTACAGGCGGGCGTCGAACGGCCGTTTCCCCCCGACGGCCGACAGCACCACCCAGGGGCCGGCGGACCCGTAGGGAACCCCGACCGTCGACCCCGTATCGCCGTCCGTGCCCGATGTCCGTCGTCCCGCCACGATCGCGGCGTCGGGAGCGACAACGAACAAGGTGGTCGGGCTGGTGGTCTGCGGTCGGAAGGTCGCGGCCGACTCCGGCGGAACCGGCTGGCCCTGAGCCCCCGCCGTCGTGCGATCCCCGCTCCCGGTGAACGAGTGCGCCTCCAGCTCGATCCGCTCGGTTGTCGTGTTCATGACCGCCAGATCGGTCGTTCCCCCGTCAGATCCGCCCGGCAGCACGCGGCCCGCCGGCGCCCCTCCCAGGAGACCAACGGAGGCGCGAAGCGCCCCGCCCTTGGTCTGTCCGAGGCTCGCCGCCGACACCCGACCGACCGACACCTTGATCTCCGCCCCCACGGTTGGCTGCCCGAGCACGCCGTACTCGTTCAGGTGGATCGCCGAGGCATGATGCGGCCGGAGCACCTGCTCGGGCGTTTCGATCGGACGCTCGCCCGGCGTGTACAGCCGCACCGTGAAGACCGCCGGCTGTGCGAATGGGTTGAGGACGACGGCGTAGGCATCCTCTCCCCGCGCGGCGGTGCCGTCCGGCAATAGGAACCGTGTGCCGACGTCGCGGGTACACGGCTCGGCCGCAACACCTCCGGGCGCCTCCCTCTCGTCCGCCGCCTCCGTTACCCATCCGGCGGCCGCGAACCCGTCGAAGTACTCGACCGTCGAGCCGGCGCCGAGGGCGTCGGCGGGAACGTTGACCGAGCGTACCGACCTGGCGCCAAGCTCGAACTCACTCGGCTCCCCCTCTGGTCCCTCCTCCCCCAAAGATGAGACCCGGACGCGCACCGGCTCCTCGCCCGGGTTCGCGATCTCGAGACGAGCCGCCCAACCGTCTCCGCCACCGTGCGGGCAGTACCACGCCCCCGAACGCGCCGCGCCCCTCTCTCCGGCGGACGTTGGCGCCGGCCCGAGACGTCCGAGCGCCACGGCGGCCGCGATGATACCGCCCAGCGCGACCAGCGCCAGGAACCCCTGGCCTCTGGCTCGCTTCTCCTTCGCGCGCGTGCCGTCGGTCATCGGCGCGCCGGCTTCCTGGTGATCCAGACCGCGGCGAGCCAGAGCAGCGCGAGCGCCGCGATCTCGGCGGTACGGATCCACTGGTCCTCGTAGCGCACAGCGATCGTCCCCTCGCCCGACACGCTCGCCGCGAGCGCCCACCCGAACGACCGCTCGAGCGGCCCGCTCTCCCCCGCGGCCGTGAGGCGCCAGCCCGGGGCGTATTGGTCACCGATCCACACATCTCCCTCGGCGGGCGCTTCGCCGTCCCAGCCGATCCCCGCGGGCAAGAGCTGGCCCACCTCGGTGACCTCGAGGGCCGTGATGGCACTCAGGTCGCCGCTCTGCCGCGACTCGATGAATACGTCGTCCGTCACGACGGCCGCGTCCGGGATCGCGTTCGCGTTCCGATATGCCTCGAGCCCGCCGGCCGGTTCCCGGTCCAAGTCGGCTTGAGCGGTCAGGCGGTTGCGAACGGCCGCAGGCAAGCCGTCCTCTGACGCAACGACGTAGCGCACGCCCAGCGGTGCCAAGAGCGCGCCGATGTGGGTGGTGGTACCCCCCTGGAGCTCCGCGAGTACATCCTCGACGTAGGTGTAGCCGGGACCCTGCTCGTTCCGACCGACGTCGAGGGCGGAGATCCCGTCGCGGTCGGTGATGGAGAACCAGAGCGTGGCATCCCCGTTGGGCGCGAACCCCTCCGGATCGCCTCCCGGCGCCGGGAACGGCGCACCGCGCTGCCCCGAGAGCCAGAGCACCCGGTAGCCCGGCGGGGCGTCCTTGGCGACGATCGGCCAGGCGGCGGGGAGCTGCCGATCACCGACCGCCCATCCACCGAACGCCGCGAGGAGCGATTGCAGGCTCAGACAGACTGCGACGCCGAGGACCAGGAGCGCGGCCAAGAACCGCCGGAGCCCGAGCGGCGAGCCGCGCATCTTCCCGAGTACCGACACGAGCCCGATCGCAGCCAGCGACGCGTAGGCAAGGGCGACCAGCGCCAGGTAGGCCGGAGCGTTCGAGAACTGCTGCGGGAGCCAGCCGGCCGCGGAAGCCCACGCCAGAGCCAGCCCCGCCAGCGCGATCAGGAGGAAACGGAGCGCCCCGTGCCTGCGCGCGCGGTCGGCCACCGCGAACCCGGCCAGCGCCAGGCCCGGAAGGAGCCACGCCACCTGCCAGTCTCCGGTCGCCGGCCCGAGCACCAACCGGATCAGATCCGGAACAACCGGCTCCCCCACCCGGGACCCCAGACCGACCGCGCCCCCTTGGACCAGATCCACGATCAACGGGAAGACCAACGCGGCCCCGATGATCAGCACCCCGATGATGAGTCCGATACCGGGCGCCCGGCGCCTGCGCTGTTCCGGGGCGACCAGGTACACGACGACCAGGATCGCCGCCGCGAGGACTATGCCCGGCCAGAAGGCCAGTCCGAGCGCCAGGAAGACACCCGTCCCGACGATGAACCGGATCCGGCGCCTGGGCGTTCCGGGACCCAGCGCGACCCCGATGCGATCGGCTAGGCGCGGAAGCACGGCGAACCCCACGAGGAAGTCGATCCGTCCTTCGGAGAAGCCCCACATCGCCACCGCCGAGAGCGCGTAGAGCCCCGCCCCGAGGAGAGCTGGCACGCGGCGCGTCGTCGTCCGTAGCAGGAACCGGTACATGGAGATCGCCGCGATCGGGGGCAGGGCGGCGAGGAGCAGGCGTTCCGCGAGATCCGGGTTGCCGAACGATGCCCACGACAAGGAACCCAACAACGCCAGGGCCGGGCTCGCCGCTTGGGCGCCCCCGAGTGCCGTCGTCCGGACCCCCGCGATGAGTTCCTGGAAGAAGTCCCCGGCGGAGCCCGGCATCGCCGGAACCGCACCGCCGGTCAGCGGACCCGTCCCCCAGAGGTGCTTCGATGCGAAGTAGCCGACCACGATGGCGGCCACCCAGGCCGCTGCAACCGGGTGGGTCCTGATCGCCGAGGACGCCATCGTGCGAATGGGAACGACCGCTTCAGGCTGATCCTCGTCGTCGGGGACGTCAACGTCACCGGGCACCACGCGACCGAGCGCTTCGAACCAGCGACGGACCCGGATGCTGCCTGGAACCATGTACCGGTGCACCTGGCGGTCGCGAACGCGACGCACCCGTTGCACGCGGCGGCGGCGGCGGATGGTCCCGAACAGATGGGACAGGTTCCAGAACCACGCACCCACGACCTGCCGGACCTCGTCGAACCGGCGCGACACGATCAATCCCAGGATCTTCGCCAGCCCCTGCAGCGCGTACAGCGGCAGGATCCACAGCAACGAGACCAGCCGATAGTTCTTCAAGATCGCCGCGACGGCCGCCCGCTCCTCGTCGTAGCGACGATGTGGACCGCGCAACTCCCCCGAGCGCACGCCCTTGCCCGACGCGCCGACATGCCGGACGACGGCGAGCGGCGTCCACAGCACCCGCAGGCCGGCGATCCGGGCGCGCCAGCAGAAGTCCAGATCTTCCGAGCTCGATCCCAGCCGCTCGTCGGGGAGTCCGATGCGGACCCACGCTGCGCGCGAGATCAGCATCGCTGACGAGGAGACCCACAACACCTCGCGGACCCGGTCGTGCTGGCCGTGGTCGAGCTCGTGCGGCTCCAGCGGGGAATACGGATGGCCGAACCGATCGGAGGACGAGCCCACGTCCACGAGCGCCCGGGGCTGATCCCAGTCGACCACTTTAGAACCGACGATCCCGACACCCTCGACATCGATGCCCTCGGACGCCTCCACGAGGCGAGCGACCGCGTCCGGCGCGAGTGCGGAGTCGTCATGGACGGTCAGGACGTAGTCGGCCTCCTGCGCCCGATCATCCTGCAGGACCTCCTGGATCGCCCCCGACAGGCCGGCATCGTGACCGAGCCGGATCACCCGCTCCTCGTCCAGGGCCTGAACCAGCAGATCCCCGCTCCCATCGGCCGAGGCGCAATCGACCGCGATCACTCCTAGGCGCTCGTAGGTCTGGGCGGCGATGCCCGCGAGACTCTCACGCAGCCAGGCGCCGCCGTTGCGCACGACGAGCACCACCAGCACGCTGGGGGATGCGGTTCCGTCCGCAACGGACGGCGTCGGAAGGTCGGTCGACTCGGTCGCCATAGTCGGAGCGGGGCGAGCCTAGCACGCCGTCCCGGCGGGCCGGCGGACTCAACCCACGGCCGGCGGGTGCTGATCACCGGACAAGGAGAAGGGGGGCTCAAGGCCCCCCTTCTCCAACACGAACGGACGGCCCGAGGCTAGCGCCTCTTCGCCGTCCTTCTCTTCGCGCTCTTGCGCTTGGCAGGAGCCTTCCGCCGCTTCGCGGTCGACTTCCGCCGTCCTGTCGACTTCCGCTTCGCGGTTGACTTCCTCCGCTTGGCGGTCGACTTCCGCTTGGCGGTTGACTTCCTCCGCTTGGCGGTCGACTTGCGCTTTGCCGACGACTTCTTGCGCGCTGGCCGCCGCTTCGCGGAGGACTTCCGCTTGGCAGTGGACTTGCGCTTCGCCGTCGACTTACGCCGCGCCGGCTTCCGCTTCGCGGAGGACTTCCGCTTCGCAGTTGACTTCTTCCTCTTCGCCGTCGACTTGCGCTTCGCGGCTGACTTCCTCTTCGCGGGCGACTTCCGTCGCGCCGCGGGCTTCCTCGCCGAGGACTTCCGGCGGGACGCCGACTTCTTCGCAGAAGACTTCCGCTTCGCTGTCGACTTCTTCCTCTTGGCCATCCGACACCCCCTTTCGGCCGATCTACGACGCCATGCGTTTCAGGCGTCGACGCTCCCGTTCGCTCATGCCCCCCCAGACCCCGTAGCGCTCGTCGCGCCGAAGGGCGTAGTTGAGGCATTCGATACGGACGGGACACTCAGCACAGATACGTTTGGCCTCCCGGGACGACCCACCCTTTTCAGGGAAGAAGATCTCTGGGTCGTAATCCCGGCAGCGAGCACTCTCTTGCCAGGGCATGAAGTGGTGCACTCCCGATCCCTCCCCAGAATCACATGGGTGTGATTCTGCCGGAATCGGGATGCCGATGGCAAGGGAAAAACCCGAAAACTTTCTGCCCCCGTATCCACGAAAGGAAATCGTCCCTGGTAGCGCGGATCGTTGCAAGAGGTTTCACGGAAAAAGTCAGTGGTCAATCTCATTGACTATGGTGGTCAAGGACCTTGACGATATCGGGGTGTCCGACGTGTTGCGCTACGCAGGATGCGGGGATGTCACACCCTGAACACCTTGCACCGCAAGGTATTCCGTCGTGCGTTGCTGCGGCAGCCGATCAATCTCGCGGATCGCCTCCTCGATCTGTTCCCGCGTCAACGCGATCCCCCATTCCGCGCCGGCCATCCGTGAGATCGTCTCTTCCATCAACGTTCCGCCGAAATCGTTGGCTCCCGCATTCAACAGACGTTGACTCATTTCGATGCCCATCTTGACCCACGAAACCTGGATGTTGGGGATAGATCCGTCCAACAGGATGCGGGCGACGGCGTGCATCCGAAAGTTTTCCACAGCTGTCGCGCCGCTACGGGCACGTCCGGCGAGGTAGATCGGCGCGTTCTGGTGCACGAACGGCAGCGGCACGAACTCCGTGAACCCTCCGGTCCGTGCCTGGATGCGCGCCAGCCGGCGTATGTGGAAAACCCAGTGCGGAGGCGCGTCGACGTGCCCGTACATGATCGTCGATGAGGAACGGATGCCCAGTCCATGCGCGGTCGCGACGATCTCCTCCCACGTGTCGGCGGGGAGTTTCCCTTTCGTCAGCGCCCATCGCACGTCGTCGTCGAGGATCTCCGCAGCCGTCCCGGGGATCGTGCCGAGCCCCCTCGAGCGGCACTCGGTCAGGAATTCACGGAACGAGATCCCCAGTTTCGACGAACCGGCGAGGATCTCCATCGGGCTGTAAGCGTGGATGTGGATATCCGGCACACGGGCCTTCACAGCATCGAGCAGGTCGAAGTAGAAGGTTCCCGGCAGGTCGGGATGGATGCCGCCCTGCATGCACACCTCGGTGGCTCCGAGGTTCCGGGCCTCTTCCGCGCGGTCGGCGACCTCGGTGAGGGTCAACGTGTAGGACTCCGGATCGATCTCGCGCTGTGCGAACGCGCAGAACCGACAGCCCACGTAACACACGTTCGTGAAGTTGATATTGCGGTTCACGACGTAGGTAACGACGTCGCCGACGGCCTCGCGCCGGAGGTCGTCCGCCACCCTGCCCACGGCCTCGAGTGATGGCCCCGACGCCTCGAAGAGCGCGATCGCCTCCTCGTCCGTGATGTCGCACGCGCGACCGGCCTCGGCCTTGGACAGCGCGAGTCGGACATCCCGCTCGACCCGGACGGGATCCGTCGAGCGCTCGGCCCAGGCCCGCGTCGCGGCGACCGGTTCGAAATCCCCGTAGATAACGCCGCCATCGTCGCGCAAGCCCGCGTCGGGCTCCTTGGAGAACGTCAGGTCGATGCGGCGCGGCTTCCACTCGATGTCCGGATCCTGCCACGGGATCGGCGCCGGCCGCTGCCCTTCGAAGGGCAGCCCGTCATCGTTCATGAGCGCCGCGACCGGCGCGCGCATCTTGCCCGCCAGGAACGGGTCCGGACGGAGGGCGAACTCGGGGTAGATCGCCAGGCGCTCGCGCAGCTCCAGCCCCCGCTCGGCGGTAGTCGCCGCGAGCGCATCGATGGCCGGCCACGGCCGCTCCGGGTTCACGTGATCGGGCGTGAGGGGGGAGACCCCGCCCCAGTCGTCGATCCCCGCGTCGAGGAGGCGCAGCCGCTGCTCGGGGTCCGACAGGTTCGGCGGCGCCTGAACGTGCATGCGCGGGCCCAGCACGATCCGTGCGGTGGCCACGGCGGCCAGGAACTCCTCGTCCGCCGGCTCGGGAGCGTCCTGCATCGCCGTGCGCGGCTTCGCCCGGAAGTTCTGCACGATGACCTCTTGGACGTGCCGGTAGGAGTGGTGCGCCTCGCGGATCGCGAACAACGACTCGGCTCGCTCACCCCCGGTCTCACCGATCCCGACGAGGATCCCGGTCGTGAACGGGATCGCCAGGCGCCCGGCATCCTCGATGGTGCGCATCCGAACCGCCGGCACCTTGTCGGGCGAGCCGAAGTGCGGACCGCCCTTCTCGGACAGCCGTAGTGAGGAGGTCTCGAGCATGATCCCCATCGATGCGCTGACGTGCTTGAGCCGGGCGAGATCCTCGTAGGACATCACCCCGGGATTCAGGTGGGGTAGGAGTCCGGTTTCCTCGATCACGCGGATCGAGACCGCGCGGAGGTAGTCGAGCGTCGATGCGTAGCCGCGGGCCTCGAGCCAGGCCTTCGCCTCCGGATAGCGATCCTCGGGCTTGTCACCGAGGGTGAAGAGCGCCTCCTTGCATCCGAGCCGGCGACCGGCCTCGGCGATCGCCACGACCTCGCCCGGTGCCAGGAACGGCTCATCGAGTTTCGCGGGAGGCTTCGCGAAGGTGCAGTAGTGACAGTGATCCCGGCACAACATCGTGAGCGGGATGAAAACCTTGCGCGAGTAGGTGACCGTGGACCCATGGCCCAGGTTCCGGAGTTGCGCCGCGACGACCATGAGCCGCGTCAGGTCCTCCCCGCGGCTCCCCAGGAGCGCCGTAACGTCGTCGAGCGAGACGGACTTGCCGGCTTCCGTGCGAGCGATCGCTCTGCGCACGCGGTGGGCGGTCGCGTCGGGCATGTCCCCGAGGCTACTACGCTGGGTGCCTATGGACGTGGTCGCCCTCGCGGGCGGGGTCGGGGCGGGGAAGTTCCTGCGAGGACTGGTCCGGGTCGTCGACCCCGAGCGCCTCGCCGTCGTCATCAACACCGGCGACGACATCGACGTCCACGGACTCCACGTCTCGCCCGACGTCGACTCCGTCCTCTACGCCTTGGCCGGCCTGCACGATGCGGATCGAGGATGGGGCCGGACGGGCGAGACCTTCCGAGCGACCGATGAACTGCGGGGCCGGTTCGCTGCGCCCGACGCCTGGTTCAACCTCGGGGATCTCGACCTCGCAACGCACCTGCACCGAACCTCGCTGCTGACTGATGGGGCAACATTGTCCGAGGCGACTGCGGCAGTCGCGGGGGCCTTGCAGGTCGCTCCTCGGATCCTGCCGATGACCGACGATGCGGCACCGACGCGGATCGAGGCGGTCGACGACGCGGGCGGCGCGCTTGACCTGCACTTCCAGGAGTACTGGGTGAAGCGGCACGCCAGAGATGCCGTGAAGGCTGTACGGCTCGACGCCGCGGCCGGGGCTCGGGCAGCACCAGGCGTGCTCGAGGCCATCGCCGGCGCCGGCGCGATCATCCTGTGCCCTTCGAACCCCGTCGTCTCGATCGCGCCGATCCTGGCCGTGATGGGCGTCGCCGGGGCCGTCGAGGCGGCGCGCGAGCGGGTCGTAGGGGTCTCCCCGATCGTTGGCGGCGCCCCCCTGCGAGGTATGGCCGACCGGCTCATGCCATCGATGGGACTGGAGGTGAGCACGCTCGGCGCCGCGAAGGCCTACGATGGGTTGCTCGGGGGTTGGGTCATCGACGAGCGGGACCGCGACCTCGCCCCACGGATCGAGGAAGAACTGGGGATCCGCGTGGGCGTCACCGACACGATCATGACCGACGACGCGAAGGCGGCCGCGCTCGCGGCGTTCACCCTGGACCTGCTCGCATGAGCGTCGAGATCATCCCCGTCACCGGGATACCCGAGATCAAGGCGGGCGACGATCTGCCCGGCATCCTGGGGCGCCAGCTCAAGGAGGCCGGGGTCCGCTCCCGGGATATCGTCACGATCACCCAGAAGGTCGTCTCGAAGTCCGAGGGCATGATCGTCGAGGAGGACGGCGGCAAGGCGCAGTGGGTCGAGCGCGAGGCCACGCGCATCGTGGCGCAGCGCGGCGACCTCATCATCGCCGAGACGCAGCACGGCTTCATCTGCGCGAACGCCGGCGTCGACGCGTCAAACGTCGCCGAGGGATACCTCACCCTGCTGCCCGAAGATCCCGATGCTTCCGCCGATCGCATCCGGCGCAAGGTCCTCACCCGGGCCAACGCACAGGTCGGCGTCATCGTCACCGACACGTTCGGCCGTCCGTGGCGACGTGGCCTGGTCGACGTCGCGATCGGTTCGGCAGGGATCCCCTCACTCATCGATCTGCGCGGCACCAAGGACATGCTTGGTCGCAAGCTCGAGGCGACGGTGATGGCGTTCGCCGATCAGGTCGCGGCTGCGGCCGGCTTGGTGATGGGCAAGGCCGACGGGATCCCGGCGGCCATCGTTCGCGGCCTCAAGCCGTCCGCCAAGCCGTCCCCCGCGCGAGAGCTGATCCGGCCCGCCGACGAGGACCTGTTCCGTGAATCACCCTTATCGGCCGTGTCGGGCCGTCGCTCGATCCGCACGTTCGGCGAGGGCAGCGTCCCGCGCGAAGCGGTCGAGGAGGCCGTCCGGGCCGCCTGCACGGCCCCGGCGCCACACCACACGCGACCGTGGATGTTCGTCGCACTCGAGCGCGGGTCGGCCCGTCAGCGTCTCCTGGCCGCGATGGCACGGGCATGGCGAAACGATCTCACCGGCGACGGAACGCACGAGGAGGAGATCCGGCGACGCATCGACCGGTCGAACGCGCTGTTGGAACGGGCCCCCCTGCTGATCGTGCCGCTGGTCCGCCTCAAGGGCGCCCACAACTACCCGGATGGCGACCGCATCGGCGCCGAGCGGCAGATGTTCTTGCTCGCTGCGGGCGCTGCCATCGAGAACCTGCTCGTGGCGTTCCACTCGCAAGGGCTCGCATCGTGCTGGGTATCGTCCACGCTGTTCTGCAAGGAGGAGACCCGGCAGGCGCTGGGCCTGGACCACGAGTGGATCCCATTGGGGTCGGTCGCCATCGGACCGCCGCCGCCGGAGGCGCCGGCACCCCGTCCGTCGCTCCGGATCGATGAACATCTCCGCTGGGTTGCTGGGGACCGGGTGCCCGAGGACCCTCAACCGTCATCGCAGGACTCCCCCTTCCAGTTCTAGGCCAGTTCTAGGCGATCAACCCGCGCGCGAAGTACCACGCGAACACCAGTGACACCACGTACAGCAGCCAGTGCACCTTGAGCGCCCGCCCGCGGAACACCGCGATGACCACGTAGGCGATGAAGCCCGCGCCGATCCCGTTCGCGATACTGCTGGTCAGGGGCATCAAGAGAACGGTAAGCAACGCCGGCACGCCCAGGCCGGGGTCCCGCCAGTCGATCTCGGCAACGAAGCGCATCATCAGGAAGCCGACGACGACCAGAGCCGGCGCCGTCGCCTCCGGCGGAACCACCGCAGCCAGGGGCGAGAAGAACAGCGCGACCAGGAACAGGGTTCCGGTCACGACCGAGGCGAGCCCGGTCCGCCCGCCGTCGGAGACCCCGGCCGCGCTCTCGATGAACGTCGTGTTCGAGGACGAGGAGGTGAGGCCGCCGAGGACCGCCCCCAGCGAGTCGACGAGTAGGATCCGCCGGATCCCTGGGAGCTTCCCGTCGTCGGTCATGTCCCCCGATAGGGTGGTCACGCCGACGACCGTGCCGAGCGTGTCGAAGAAGTCCGCCAGCATCAACGCGGCGATGAGCGCCATCGCGGTGACCACCGGCACCGCGTCGAACACGCCGAGAACGTCGACCTCGCCGACCAAGGAGAAGTCCGGCGTCGCGAAGACGCGCTCCGGGATGTCCGCCGTCACCCCGCGACCCCAGACGTGGGTGAACTGGTTCGCGATGACGGCGACGACCGTGGCAGCGAAGATGCCCAGCACGAACGCCCCTCTGATCTTGCGCGTGAGCAAGACGATCGTCACCACCAACCCAACGCCGAACACGAGCGTCCGGGAACCCAGGAGGTTCGTTCCGAGCCCACCGCTCGTCACGACGCCGGCGCCCTGCAATCCGATGAACGCGATGAACAGACCGATCCCGACCGCCATCGCGCGCTTGAGGTCGTTCGGGATCGCGTGGAGCATCGCTTCCCGCAGGCCCGTCAGAACGAGGATCGTGATGAGGACCCCCTCGAGGACGACTACGCCCATCGCTGCGGGCCACGAGAGGTGGTAGGCGCCGACGAGCGTGACGGCGACGAAGGTGTTCAGCCCGAGGCCGGCGGCCATCGCGATGGGAACACGGCCGTACACCCCCATGGCGATGGTCATGATCCCCGCCGCCAGCGCGGTCACGGTCAACACAGCCGCCCGGGGGAGGCCGCCGAGGATCACCGGGTTCAGGAACAGGATGTAAGCCATCGTCAGGAACGTCGTGAGCCCGGCGAGGACCTCGGTCCGGATGGAGGAGCCGCGTTCGGAGATCTGGAAGAAGCGGTCGAACTTCGTGTCGATACCCGTGGACGCCATGACATCACCCCCGGGGACCGCTGTTTTCATCCTAGCCCGGCTCCCGCCCGGGGCAAGGACCCCCTCTATGCTCGACGGACGACCGACCGAGGAGGAGCCATGAGCAAGCAGGACCCGCCCCCGACCCAGCACGTCACCCATAAGGCGACCCATCTCTCGAAGACCTTCCTGGCCACGCTGATCTCGCTGCTCACGACCGCGTTCGGTGTCGTCGTCGCCCTCGCCTGGAACGAAACGCTCTCGACCTTCTTCAAGGCCGTGCTCGACCAGCCCGGAGCCCAGGTGGTGGCGCTGTTCATCTACGCCATCACGATCACCATCATCGGCGTCTCGGTCATCGTGGCATTGAGCAAACTCGCCGACCGGCTGGACGCCGAGCCCGTCGAGTTCAAGTACCCCGCCCCGAAGAAAGAGGGTTAGTAGCGGGCCCCGGCTGCCGTCACGCTGCCCGCTGCGCGGCCCGACCCGCTAGACTCTCGCCCCGCATGGCCAAGAAGAAGAAGCGCAAGCGCCCGTACACGCCGCCCGACCAGGCTGGCGGCGAAGCGGAAACGCCGGAGGCCTCCGAGCCCTCCGTCCCGCCCCGCGGCGGGGCAGCCCCCGAGCGGCGCGAACGCAAGGAGGAGGTCCGGCGGGCCAAGGAACGTGAACTCAAGCGCTGGCAGCGCCGTCAGGTCGCCCGCAAGGCTTTGATCTTCCTGGTCGTGGGCGGCGCCATCGCGGGCGGGGTGGTCTTCTTCACCCGCAGGCAGGCCGAGAAGAAGTCCGAGTTCTCCGGACTCATCGCGCAGGCGGCCGCAGCCGCCAAGTCCGCCTCGTGCTCGCAGGTCGAGGACGTAGGCGCCTACATACCGGACGCGACCGACCCGCCTGAAATCGCACAGCACACAGATCCCGATTCGGCTCACGTGGAGGCCATGTCCCCGCTCACCAACTACCCTTCTCGACCCCCGGCCTCCGGGCCGCATGCGGGCTTTACCTTCCCGGCGGGCGTTGAGGACACTGCCCCCGATCTGGGAGCCACCGTCCATTCGCTCGAGCACGGTGCCGCGATCATCTGGTACGAACCCGGCGCCCAGAAGAGCCCCGAATTCCAGAAGATCGCGGACTTCGTCAAGGCCAACAGCGACCACACGATCATGGCTCCGTACGACTACCCGGACGAGGGCGACGCCGGGAAGCTGACGAACGGCGCGCAGATGTCGCTCGTCGCGTGGCACAACGTTCAGACCTGCAAGGAACTCAGTCTTCCGGTCGTCGCGAAGTTCCTCTCCGAGTATCGGTACCCGACCCTGGGCGATTACCCGTATAAGGGCAGCGCTCCGGAGAAGGGCGCCGTCATCTGATGAAGGCTCGGGCGCTTACCGTCGTGGCGGCGGCCGTCCTCGTGGTCGGCGCTTGCACATCGAAGCCGACGCCGCCGTCTCCGCTCCCGACATTGGTGCCCCAACCCGTGAGCCCATCCAAGATTGCACCCGGCACGCAAGGATGCACCGAGGTCCAGAACGTCGGACCCTACGACCCGGCAGACGAGAACCAGCTCCACGTCGAGCAACTCCCGCCGCTTTCGACCTATCCGTCGCAGCCGCCGGCGTCGGGCCCGCACACCAGCGTCCCCCAGCCGGCGGGAGTGAGCGAGACCCCACCGGACCTCGCGGCGGCGATCCATTCCCTCGAACACGGTGCCGCGGTGATCTGGTACGCCCCGGGCGTGACCGCAGGGCCGGGCTTCGCGCCGATCGCGGACTTCGTTGCCGCGAACGGCGACCACACGATCATGGCGCCCTACGACTACCCCGACGCCGGACCGGACGGGGCGCTTCCGGAAGGCACGGCCCTCGCGCTCGTGGCGTGGGAGCGCGTTCAGTACTGCGAGGACCTGAGCCTCGAGGCCGTCAGGACGTTCCTCTCGTCGTACCGGGCGCCACCGCTGGAGGGCGGCACCTACATCGGGAACGCCCCCGAAGCTGGGGTCCCGATCTAGGGGGGCCCGCCCTGCCGGCGGATCTTCTCGCCCGCGACGACCGCACCGGCCGGCACCTCCGCACCTTCGCCGAGCACGCAGCCGTCGACCCTCGCGTCATCGCCGATGACCGACGACGGACCCAGGACGGTGCCCACCACCTTGGCGTTCCGCCCGACCGACGCGCCGGCGAGCGCGATGGAGTCCTCCAACTCGACGCCCTCCGCGATCCGTACCCTCTCCCCGACCACGACCCACCTGCCGAGCTGCGAGCGCAGGTCGACCTCGGCCGTCGGGTCTATGAAAGGCGCCGGCACGCTCGCCTCGAACCCGACGCGGCCCTCGAGGATGTCGAAGTGCGCCCGCAGGTATTTCTCCGGTGTGCCGAGGTCCAACCAGTAGCAGTCGGAGTCGAACGCGGTGATCGGCGTTCCGCGCTCGATCAGCACCGGGAAGATCTCCCGCTCGATCGACGTGTTCACACCCCGTCGGAACTCCTGCAGGACGGCAAGATCGATCAGATAGGTCCCCGCGTTCACGTCGCCCGGGACCAGGTCCTCCGGCTTCTCACGGAACTCCAGGATCCGGGAGGCGTTGTCCGTGATCACCAGGCCGAACGCACGCGCATCGTCTACGTGGAAGGTGGAGATCGACACGGCTGAGCCCCGTTCCCGGTGCGCCGCAACCATCTCGGTGAGATCTAGGTCGGTCAGGATGTCACCGTTCAGCACGAAGAACGGATCCGTGCCCACCTGGTCGAGCGCGTTCAGCACCGCGCCGCCCGTCCCGAGCGGCTCGTCCTCGGTGATCCACGTGATCTTCGGGTCCCCGTGACGCTCCTCGATGAAGCTGGCGAAGTTCGAGCCGAGGTACGGCGACGACAGGATCGCCTCGTGCACCCCATGTGCGACGAGGTGGTCCAGCACGTGGTGCAGGAACGGACGACCCATCAGGGGCAGCAGCGGCTTCGGGATGGTCTCGGTGAGCGGGCGCATCCGCGTTCCCTCGCCGCCGACCAGCACGACAGCTCTCATCGCGTCTTCCCTCTCGTCACGAGCGCGGCCCTGGCCATCACCACGAGCCAGGCCACCGGCAGGAGCGGCCGCTTCCACCCCGTCAGCACGAACTTGCGCACGTACCGGTAGATGCTCCGCGAATGCTCCCACACCATCCGGGGGTTGCCGCGAGTGGACACGCCGCCCTCGTGGCGGACCTCCATCGCCGGCGTGAACAGGACGCTCCACCCCGCCCGGCGCATCCTCGTGCACAGGTCGGCGTCCTCCGCGTACATGAAGTACCCGGGATCGAAGGCGCCCACCTGCTCGACCGCCTCCCGGCGCAGGAACATGCAGGACCCGGAGACCCAGTCAACCTCCCGCTCGCTGGTCCGGTCCCAGTCCGCGAGCGTGTACGCCCGCGTGAACCGGTTGTCCTTCGAGATGGGGCCGATCAACGCATGACCGAGCGCATCGGAGAACGTGGGGATGCGCCGGGCCGACGGGTAGATCGTCCCGTCGGACTCGCGGACCAGCGGCCCGACGACCCCGACCCGCGGACGCGCCTCGGCCAGCGCCAGGATCTCGGCGAACGTGCCGGCAACGACCTCCGCGTCCGGATTGACGACGAACACCCACGGCGAGCGGGTCGCATGGATGCCCTGATCGGCCGCCGCGGCGAAGCCGACGTTGTCCTCGTTGCGGATCAGGCGGACCCCGGGGTGCGCGCCCTGGGCCCGCTGCGCGCTCCCATCCCGCGAGGCGTTGTCCACGAGAACGACGTCGAGGGCCAGCTCGCCCGCCGCGCGTTCGAGCGCCCCGAGGCAGGCCCGCAGATGTTCCCCGGCGTTGTAGTTCACGATGACGACGTCGAGATCGGCCACCGCCGGACCCGCCGCGCCGCTCAGGCGGGACCGCGGGAAACCAGCACGATCCCCGCGACGATCAGCGCGACTCCGGCCCAGCGGGTCGGGCTCACCGGCTCGTCAGCGATGAACTTCCCATAGAGCAAGATGATCACGTACGTGAGCGAGGCGAATGGGTAGGCGAACGATAGCGACACCCTCGACAGGACCGCCAGCCACACCAGCGCCGACAGACCGAACGTCACGAGGCCGATCCACACGAGCGGGGTCACGGCGGCCGCCCTCAGCGACACGACGGAGGTCGGCGTGAAGACGCCGCTCTTCGCGGTCACCTGGATCATGCCCTGCTTCAACATGATCTGTGCCACGGCGGCGAGGACGACCGACAGGAGGATGGTTGCGATCAGCATCGTGTGACTCTCTTTCGCCTCGAGGGCATCGACTTCGGGGGTGTCCGACATCAGTGCTGGGCCGCCCGGTGCAGGACCTTGGCCGTCTGCCGGGCCGTTTCCTCCCAGCTGAACATGCGGGCACGACGAGGGCCCGCCTCGTGGAGCCGGGCCCGCAGCGCGTCATCGCGCATGAGCCGCTCCATGCCGTCGGCGATCGAGCCGCTCTCGTAGGGATCGACGAGGACCGCGTCGCCACCAACGACCTCCGGCAACGAGGACAGGTCCGAAGTCAGGACCGGGGTCCCACAGGCCATCGCCTCGAGCACCGGGAGTCCGAACCCCTCGTAGACCGAGGGATACACCAGGGCCTCGGCCCCGGTGAGCAGGGCGAGCTTGTCGGTCTCGGAGACGTAACCGGTGAGGATGACCTGGTCCCGCGCCGACGGCGGCAGGGCCCGCACCGCGGACTCGACCATGTCCTTGCCGCCGGGGACCCACGGGACCGGGGAGCCCGCCAGCACGAGGTTCGGACGCACGTCGTCGGGCATCCTCCCGAAGGCCCGCAGCATCATCCGAAGGTTCTTGCGCGGCTCGAGCCCCCCGATGAACAGGAAGTAGGGTCCGTCGATGCCGTACGTGGCCCGCGCGGCCTCGATGTCCTCGGGCGCAGCGGGCTTGATCACGTCCATGTCGACCCCCGAGAGCACCGCCGTCACCTTCTCGGGGGCCACATCGTAGATCTCGATCAGGTCGCGGCGCGTGGCTTCCGACACCGTGACGATCTCGGCCGAGTTCTTGAGCGCACGGTCGAAGTAGGCGAGCCAATACTTGTTCACGTGCGGCGCCGTCTCCGGCAGGATCTTGAACGCCAGGTCGTGCACCGTGATCACCAGTCCCTTGCTGTTGGTTGCCGGGGGCAGGTAGTTCGGCGCGAAGAGCACGTCGAACTTCGTGAACCACTCGACCTTCGGGATCTGCAGGCGGTTGTTGAGCCGCGAGTAGAGCCGGCCGGGGAACGCGACGCCGCGTTCCACGAGGTTGGGAGTGTCCTGATCGTCGAAGTAGCGACGCTTGTTCACCAGACCCCGGAAGTGCAGATACCACGCCAGGTAGGTCCCTTCCGGATCCACCTCGGGCAACCAGCGGATCAGGTGGCGGGTGTACCACCCGATGCCGGTCTTGCGCTGGTCGACCGCTGAGGTCGCGTCGACGGCGATCCGTACGCTCACAGTTCCTCCACGTCCACGTCGGTTCGGATGTAGGCCACCGCCGGATGGTCGGACGCGGCCTGGATGGCGAACCCATGCTGGTGCTCCTTGATGCCGTACACGGTCTGATGGTCGCGGGAACGCACCAGAGCCGTGAGCGTGTACTCGCCGCTCGTGTAGGGCAACGCGTGGAGCCTGAACCGGAACCGCCGCTTGCCTTCGAACCGCCCCAGGTCGACGCCGAGATGCGCCGTATCCTCCGAGTACTCGAGGATCTCGTGATGGTCGTGGATGCGGATCACGACGACCGGATCGTCCACCGACGCGGCGGCGCGCACATCCACCTGGAGCGTGAGGTCGTCTCCCGGCGCGAGCGCGGTCGGGCTACGGCCGTTCGCTGCGAATGCCTGCACGGACATGACCTCCACGTCGCCGGTCGGGTGCGACTCGAGAACGGCCGTCTCGTCCCCCAGGAGCACCCGGCGGTACTCGTCGACCGCCCGCTGGGCGGTTCCGGCCACGTGCACCCGTCCGTTCATGAGCATCATGGCCTCGGTGCAGATAGCAAGGACCTGGTCCACGACGTGCGTCACGAACACGATCGTTCGGCCCTCGCGCTGGAAGTGGGAGATGCGGTCCAGGCATTTGCGCTGGAACCCCTCGTCGCCGACGGCGAGCACCTCGTCGATCAGCAGCACGTCCGGATCCACATGGACGGCCACCGAGAAGCCCAGCCGCACGAACATCCCCGACGAGTAGAACTTCACCTTCGTGTCGATGAACTCCTCGAGGCCGGCGAAGGCGACGATGTCGTCGAAGACCTTGTCGGTCTCCTTCCGCGTCAGCCCGAGTATCGATGCGTTCAGGTACACGTTCTCGCGGCCCGTCAGCTCCTGGTGGAAACCGGCCCCAAGTTCCAAGAGCGCCGCGATCCGGCCGCGGGTGGTGACGGTGCCCTGCGTCGGCCGCAGGATGCCGGAGATGATCTTGAGCAGCGTTGTCTTACCCGAGCCGTTGGGGCCGATCAGGCCGACCGTCGTCCCCGGCTGGATGTCGTAGGTGACGTCCCGCAGCGCCCAGAACTCTTCGGCTCGCCGGCGCGAGTGCATGATGCGAGCCTTGAGCGACGTCGGCGCCTCCTTGACGATCTTGAACGCTTTCGCAACGTCGGCGATCTGAACGGCCGGTTCGCCCATCACAGCTCCTCGGCGAAGTCCGCCGACCGGTTGAAGAACGCGCGCCACGTGAACCAGAGCAGCAGGAGCGATCCCGCGATCACCGCTAGCTGCAGCAGTGCTAGGCCGCCGACGCTCATGTCGACCAGGACAGGATCCGGGGCGCCGGCCGGCTGCACCTCCGCATAGAACGCGCGTTGGAACCCGAAGACGATGTCGGCCAGCGGATTCAGCACCATGTAGACCGGGAACAGGTTGAGGCCGAAGACGTCCGAGAGCTTCTTCTGCAGGAACGCGGCCGGGTACACCATGGGCGTCAGCCAGAACCAGACGAGGAGCGCATTCGCCAGGAGGTGCTGGGTATCGCGATACCGAACGTTGAACGCGGCCACGAACAGACTGATCGCGACGGTGAAGGTGATCAGCGCGATCAGCGCCAGCGGGAACAGCAGGACGTTCGGACCGAGGAATGGATAGCCGAAGGCGATCATGACGACGAGCAGGACGGCGGTCTGCAAGACGAAGTCGACGAACGAGGAACCCACAGAGGAGAGCGGCAGGATCTCCTTCGGGAAGTAGACCTTCTTGACCAGGCTCGTGTTGTCCACGACCGACTTGACGGCCAGGGTCAGCGACCCGGAGAACATCGTCCACGCGATGATCCCCGACAGTAGGTAGACCGGGAACGCGGGGATGTTGGACTTGAGGACGAACGTGAAGACGAACGAGAAGATGACCAGGTACAGGACCGGGTTGAGCATCGACCACGCCACGCCGAGGATCGACTGGGTGTACTTGACCTTGAGATCCTTGCGGACCAGGTTCGTCAGGATCTCGCGGTAGGCCCAGACGTCGCGCACGCGAGCGAACGGACGCAGCCGTGGAGACTCGGACGTCCGGACGGTGGTTCGGTCGGTTCTGGCGGTGGTAGCCATGCGAACACGCCGAGTCTAGCAAGGG
>CAZXFL010000011.1:34130-68601 GCA_964640385.1 uncultured Actinomycetes bacterium | reverse complement strand
CGCCTCCGTCCCGGCCGCGACGCTGCTCTCCATGCTGAACACCAGCGAACCTTCGCTAACCTTCGTGGGCGCAGGGACCTCCTCAGCCACGGGGAACAACTACTCGATCTCGACGCGTGTCTTCCAGTATGCGCCTGCCATCGACCTCGACTACTCGGAGTTGAACCTCGCGAGGCGGTCTGCCTCGGGGGAATGCTTATACCTGCGCGACATCCCGGACGCCTCGGCTGTCGGCGACATCCCAGGGGACTGGCGCGGCCACAGGTCGCTGGCGGCCATGCCGAACTGCAACGGGAACACGGTGGCGACGTTCGCGACGAATGCGGTCGCCTTCAACGGGTGGTAACGCCGATCCTCCGGCTCAACCCCGCTTGACCGACTTGGTCTTCTGCGCCTGATTACCCGCGACGTCGGTCGCGATGATCGTGTAGCTGTGCTCCGCCTGTGCGCACACGAACTCGAGGACGGCCTTGCCCTTCCCCGGCGCGAACGTCTGGTTGTCGGGGAGCGCCTCGCCGTCGACCTCGAAGGTCACGGTCTTCGTCTTGACGGTCTCGTACTGGATCGAGACCTCGACCCGCTTCGTGGTCCCTACGCATCCCTCTGCCACCTTCGGAATCTTGTACTTCGTGATCGCGACCTTGGTCGGGAGCGTGGTGATTCCCTCGACCTCCGCGCAGTTCCGGTCGTCCTTGACCCCGTCGGGGCGGGTCGTCTCACAGAGCAGCGACTTGCTGAATTGCGCGGATGACGCCTCTGCTCCGTCCAGGTTCGCCCGCGTCAGGTTGGCGTCCTTGAAGAGGGCGTCGGTCAGGATCGCGTTCCGCAGGTCGGCATCGGTCAGGTCGGTGTTCCGCAGGTCGGCACTCGTCAGGTCCGCGTCCCGGAGGTCGGCGTGGCGGAGGTCCGCGCCGTAAAGGTTCGCGTCACGCAGGTTCGCGCGCCGAAGGTCCGCCCCTTCGAGGTTGGCCAAGGTCAGGTCCGCCTCGTGGCAGTCGGCGTCCGGCAGGATCGGGCAGGTCCCCGTGATCTGGGTACCAGGAGGCACGCTGAGCGTTGGGGACGGGCTCGGCGTCCGGATCTCGACATCCGCTGGCGCGCCCGCCCGGTTGGGATCGGTCGGCGGGAGCCCGGGCTCAGCGGACGTGCACGCCGCGAGGACGACGACGGCGGCAACGGCCAGGGTGATCGTTCTGCGCAACGGCACCTCCAGGGTCTCCGCCGGAGCATACCCGGGCCAGGGGCGGGGAGCGAGTAGCGCGTGGCCGAGCGGCCGAGCGGCCGGATCCCGGGTCGCTCTCAGGAGCCTGGCCGCCTGCCTGCCGATACAGTTGCCCGATAGACGGCATCGGGGACTGATGATGGTGAGAGATGCGGCTGATGGTGACCACGTAGGGCGTAACCGCGCTACGTGGAACGAGTGGGCTGCGGAGTTCGTGGACCCGGGCGAGCGCTCGTGGGCGAGCGTCGAGCCGTACTGGGGGATCTGGGCCGTCCCCGAGGCGGACCTCCACGTCCTGCCTGCGGAGCTGGAGGACAAGGACACGATCGAGCTGGGTTGCGGGACCGGTTACGTCTCGGCCTGGCTCGCACGCCGGGGTGCTCGGCCGGTTGGTATCGATGTGTCTCGTGAGCAGCTCGCAACCGCCCGCAGGCTCCAGGCCGAGCACGGCCTGACCTTCCCGTTGCTCGAGGGCAACGCGGAGAGCCTCCCGTTCCCGGACGCGAGTTTCGATCTGGCCATCTCCGAGTACGGCGCGTGTCTGTGGGCCGACCCGTTCCGGTGGGTGCCGGAAGCGGCTCGCGTCCTGCGTCCCGGCGGAGCACTCATCTTCCTCGTGAGCTCGGTGATCATGATGCTGTGCGACCCGGACGACGAGGATGAGAAGGCGACGGACCGGATGGTCCGGGACTACTTCGGGATGCACCGGTTCGAGTGGCCGGACTGGCCGACGGTCGAGTTCCATCTCGGGTACGGCGACTGGATCCGGCTCCTACGCGCGAACGGATTCGAGATCGAAGACCTGATCGAGGTCCGCCCGCCGGAGGAAGCGGAAGCGATCGAACTGTTCGACATGGTCGACCTGGAGTGGGCCCGGCGATGGCCGTGCGAGGAGGTCTGGAAGGCCCGGAAGCGCGCGTGACCGCGGGGCATCTTCATGCGTGCGGGCGGGCGGGATCACGGAGGAGCTACGGCCGGTAGGCTTCGTGCCGGTCCCGCAAGGGACGCGAGAGAGGGAGACCGACGATGGCTGAACTGACCGTGATCAAGTGGCGGGACATCCCCGCGCAGGTGCTGGCGAAGGACAATGACAACTCGGAGCGGGCGCTCCTGCAGAGCCGGTACCAGGAGGCGATCGACGCTGCCGCGATGGTGGCCGGCCTTACCGAGTCCGACGACTACCTGACGCAGTGGGTCCGCGATGTCCGCCCGTGCGGGGACGATCTTGCCGCCGACGTCGCCGCCGAGGTGGAGCGCATCGAAGGTGAGTGGACTGATCAGGTCCTTCGTGCGGCCATCCGCGCAGGCGGCGTCCGCGCCGAGGAGCCTGCGTAGCACCCCACGGTCCGTGAAGGGCTAGGCTTCCCGAGGGGGAGGGGGGCCGATGCCGGGCATCACGGACGCGAACCGCAAGTGGTGGGTGACCGTCGCTATGTCGATGGTCATGGTGCTCCTGACCCTCGACTTCTTCGGACTCGCGGTCTGTTTGCCGCGCATCGGCGAAGACCTGCAGGCCTCCACCGGCACGCTGCTGTGGACGATGAACGGCTACCTGCTCGCCTTCTCCGCGCCCATCATCGCGATGGGCCGGCTCGCCGACATCCGGGGACGGCGCAAGGTCCTGCTCTTCGGCACCGTCGTCTTCGTCGTCGGGTCCATGCTCTGCGGGATGGCGCAGAGTGCCGAGTGGCTGATCGCCGCGCGCGTGGTCCAGGGGATCGGTGGTGGCACGATCTTCGCGACGGCGCTGTCGATCGTCTCGAACGTGTTCCCGCTCGGGCAGCGGGCGCTCGGGATCGGGATCTGGTCGGGCGTCGGTCTGGTGGGCTCGGCGGTCGGACCCTTCGTCGCGGGGTTCCTCACGCAGCTCGCGTCGTGGCGCTGGTACTTCTTCTTGAACGTTCCGGTCGGGATCGCGGCCGTCATCCTGACGCTCGTCGCGGTCAAGGAGTCGCGTGACGAGACGTTCACCGGCCGCGTCGACGTCAAGGGCTTCCTGGCGCTTTCGACCGGGTTCGTGTTCCTGACGTTCGGATTGCAGGAGAGCGCGCAGTACGGATGGGGGTCGCCGGTGGTGCTCGGGGCGCTCGCGCTGGCCGTGGTGATCCTGGGGCTGTTCGTATGGATCGAGCGGCGCGTCAAGGATCCGCTGGTCGAGTTCTCGCTGTTCAAGAACGTGCGGTTCGCCGGCGCGTGCGGTGTCGCCTTCTTCGGGAACTGGACCTTCGGGACGATCCTGTTCTTCCTCACGCTCTACTTCCAGGAGATCCGGGACCTGGACCCGATCACGACCGGGATGATCTTCCTGGTGTTCACGATCCCGCTCGTCGTCATGTCGCCGGTCGGAGGGAAACTGCAGCCGCGTGTGGGGGTGAACCGCCTGATGGCGGTCGGGATGGCGCTGGTGTCGGCCGGGATCTTCTGCTTCGTGTTCATCAGGCCCGAGACGGGTTGGATCCTGATCGTGTCCGGCTTGCTGCTGGCGGGCTTCGGCCAGGGGTTCGCCTATCCGATGTCCCAGGACGCCGGCATCGAGGCGATGCCCGAACAGAAGGCCGGCATCGCCAGCGGGGTCCTGTCGTCGGCGAGGCTGATGGGCATCGTCGTGGGCCTCGCGCTGTCGGGAACCGTGTTCCGTTCGCTCGAGAACAGCGAACTGATCGCCGCGGCCAGCAGCGCGGGAACGAAGCTGGATGCTGCAGGGGTCGCCGAAGTCCAGGGATTGCTCGCCGGCTCGGACGCTGCGAAGCAAACCTTGGCCCGCATGGCCGCCGGTCTCGCGCGGACGGTCGACACCGTCGTCGACGAAGCGTTCCTCGCAGGGATGCGGTGGGTGATGATCGCCGCGCTCGTCGTTTCGATCATCGGTATCCCGTTGTCGCTGATCGGACGCCGCGAGAACGCAGCCGCGCAGGCCGAGGCTTAGGCTCAGGCGGCGATGTCCACCTAGCTGCGCTTGCCCTTGCCCTTCCGCTGGGTTCCGCCGACGAGGAAGCCGTCCAGATCGGCCGGGGCCTTCCGGCTGAGGTAGGCGCCGATCGGGATCATCACGAGCCATGACGTCAGGCACAGCGTGGACGAGATGAACGCCAGCGGGGTGGACAGGATGAAGACCACGACCGGGCTGCTCGAGCTGATGATGCCCCATCGGTACACCTCGGGCGACAGTGGCCTCCGCGTCAATCCGAAGCGATACGCGTGTCGGAACTGGACGACCTCCAGACTGCTGATGATGGCGAGGCACGTCGCGAACAGCAGCACCGAGATCGGATTCTTCTCGTACACGCCGACGAGCGCGGTCGGGAACGGTAGGAACGCGACGAACGCGAGGTAGACCAGGTTGATGGAGATCAGCCGCGGGTCGATCGCGCGGAGCTGGGCGAACATCATGTGATGCGCGACCCAGTACCTGGCGATCAGGATGAACGCGATGAAGAAGCTGATGAACTGCGGAAGCTTGTCGTTCAGGGCGTCGAGCATGGTCGCGGGCGCATCGACATCCGGGGTGAGCGCGGGTACCCCGATCTCGACGACGAGCAGGGTCAGCGCAATCGCGAAGACCGCGTCGGTGAAGAAGATGATGCGGTCGAACTCAAGTCCCTCGTTCTGACGCACCCAGCTCCCGGGCGGCAACGGGGGCCGGTCGTCGTCGGGCTCGGGCGCGCGTTCGGGCTCGGGTTCGCGCGGCGGGGTCTGGTCGGTCACGGCACTGCAGAGCGTAGCCGGGTGTGCGGAGGAGGGGAAGCCGGGTTGGCTAGGCGACCCGGCCGGCCTGGCCGGTGGCGTCGGAGAACGGGAAGCCGTCGGTCTCCCACGCTTCCATGCCGCCGGCGAGGTTGTGGGCGTTCAATCCGCGGGCCTGCAGCATGAGCGCTGCGAGCTCGCTGCGCGCGCCACTCTTGCAGACCAGGATCACGGGGTACACGGGGTCGAACTCGCCGCCACCCGCCATCAGCTCGCCGAGGGAGACGTTGACCGAACCGTCGATGGCGCCCTGGTTGAACTCGAGGGGCTCGCGTACGTCGACGATCTGCACCATCGCGCGGCGGGCCCAGACGACCTTCGGGTCGGTGAGGTCGAGGCCGAGGTCGGTCATCTGAAGGCGGGAACGTACCATCCTTCGGGTAGATGCGTCTGTACCCGGAATCAGGGAGGCCAGGTCTCGCGATGGCGGCTCCGGTCTTGGTGTTCTCAGCCGTCCTCGGCGCGCCGGAAGAACTCCGCTCGCATCGCCTGGTTGAAGAAGTCGTGGCCGAACGCGTTCAGCATCCCCTCGACCTGGCTCACGTGACACTCGATAGCCCGCATCTTGAGATCGAGGATATCCGGTGGGAGTTCGTAGTCGATCGCCAACTCTTCCCGCGGGGTGATCGGGGGCGTCCCGGGCTCCATGAAGACGTTGAACCGGTTCATGACCGGAACGAACTCGTCCGCCCACTCTTGGATGTAGGTCGCGTAGTACAGCGACGTGTCGGCCGTTCCCACCTCCGCGAGGGCCGTGGTGGTCCACGCGCAGACCGCCTTGTGATCCGAGTGGCCGGTCATCCCGTCGGGCCCGAACGTGAGGATCGTGTCCGGCCGGACGCGCTCGATGTGTTCCCGGACCTTCGCGGTTCCTTCGGCGGGGTCGACCTCGGCGCACGTGCCGTCGTAGTAGTCCAGCCAGGTGTGGTCGGCGACGCCGACGACCTCCAGCGACGCGAGCAGTTCCTTCTCCCGGACCGCGCCCATCTCCGAGGTTGGCCAACGCTCCTCGTCGAAGGAACCTTCCTCGCCGCGGGTCGCGGTGACGGTAGCGACGTGCTGCCTGTTCCGGACGGCGGCGGCCATCTGCCCCGCGGTCAAGTAGGTCTCGTCGTCGGGGTGTGCGCCGACCACCAGGATCGTGCCGAGCGCTTCAGGTGAGATGGTCACGTCGCCATCCTAGAGAGTCCGAACGGTACGAGGCGAGCCCGAGCCTCGGTGGCCCAGCCGGCGCTCAGTGGTCCGCCGGCTTCTCATTCGGCGTCGACCCGGGCGGCCGAAGGACCACTTGGTCGTGCGGCTCGACGATGTCCACCAGCCCCTCGAGTCCGGCCTGCGCGTAGAGCGTGAAGTCGCCCACCACGATCTGCTGGTCGTCGGGCGGAGGATCCTCTGTGAGTCCGGCCTGGACGCTGCCGCCGTCTCCGGCCAGGCGGATCTTGGCCTTGGGATTGAATCGGACGGCGGCAGCGTGGGACCGCTGGAGGATGTCGCGTGCCCAGTCCGAGAGCTCGATCACGCCGAACACGCTAGCATCCGTGCCGTGACCGACCACACCCCGCCACTCGTCGACGACGCCAACGCCGGCCGCGTCGTGCTCGTGACCGGCGGCGGAACCGGCATCGGCCGTGCCATCGCGCTGGAGTTCAGCCGGACCGGTGCCAAGGTTGCGGTCTGCGGCCGGCGGGCGGAACTCTTGGAGGAGACGCGGAAGCTGATCGAGGCCGGCGGTGGGGAGTGCCTGGTGCACCCCTGCGACATCCGGGAGCCGGACGAGGCCGACGCGATGCTCTCCGTGGTTCTCGAACGCTTCGGCCGGGTCCACGTCCTCGTCAACAACGCTGGGGGACAGTTCGAGAACACGCCCGAGAACGTGTCGCTCAAGGGCTGGCGGGCCGTCCACCGGCTAACGGTGGACGCGGCGTGGAACCTCACTCACGCCGTCGCGACCCGTTCGATGATCGCGAATCGCGACGGGCTCGTCGTGTTCATCGGGTTCAGCCCGAGGCGCGGCATCCCCGGTTTCGTCCACGCTTCGGCCGCCCGGGCAGCGCTCGAGAACCTCGCGCAGGGACTCGCGCTGGAATGGAGCCGCTACGGGATCCGGTCGGTCTGCATCGCGGCCGGCTCCATCGACACGGAAGGAGCGCGTGCGGCCTACGGTGATGAGGAGATGGATCACTCGGCAGGCCAGGTTCCGCTCGGACGGCTCGGGCGGCCCGAGGAGATCGGGACGCTGGTCGCGTTCCTGGCGACGGATGCCGCGTCCTACATCACCGGGACCAGCGTCGTGATCGACGGCGGCCTCGACGCGTGGGGCCTCGGCGAACCTCCGCCACCGCCACCCTCGCCGGCAGACTGACTCAGTCGGTGGCTTCGTTCTCGCGAGCGAGCCGCAGCGCCTCCTGGTAGATCTCCTTCGCCGGAACGCCGGCTTCGCGCGCCGCGTGGGTGCAGTCTTCGAACTCCGGCGCGAACGTCTTCGAGCCGTCCTCGAGGTGCCCGATCTTGACGGCGATGGGTCCGTAACGCGTGTCGACCTTGATGATGTCACGGTCCAGCGCGTGTTTCGTCACGGGCATCGACCGGATCCCGAGGGTTCCGGTCTCGCGGAAGATGACGCGCCGCATCGCGTCCTCCTGGTTGGGCGAGCACAGGACCGACAGTGTGACGGCGGGCCGGCCCTTCTTCATCACGATCGGGGTGAGCCAGGCGTCCTGCGCTCCCGCGTCCAGAAGCTGTTCGATCACGTACCCGTACAGCTCGGGATTCAGGTCGTCGATGTTCGTGCCGAGCACCACCTCGGTGGTGGCGTTCGACGGCCCCGAGGGCGCGGTGGTCCGCTCGGCGCCCTCCCCGATCAGGACTCGCAACACGTTCGGGAAATCGTCCAGTTCCAGGTGGCCAACCCCGTAGCCTGCCGCGTCGACCTGCATCGAGGGCATGTCGCCGTAGCCCTCGCAGAGCGCGGCCAGCACCGCCGCGCCGGTCGGGGTGACGAGCTCGGCCTGCACCCCCTTGGAGTACATCGGGACCCCGCGCAGGAGTTCGATGACAGCCGGAGTGGGGACGGGCATCGCGCCGTGCTCGGTCTTGACCAGCCCGAAGCCGGTCGGTACCGGCGACGCGAAGACGCGCTCGACCCCGAACGAGGCGAGGGCCACCGCGGCTCCGGCGATGTCGACGATCGAGTCCACCGCGCCGACCTCGTGGAACGTGACCTGCTCGACCTCTCTCCGATGGACCCGCGCCTCCGCCTCGGCCAGACGGCGGAAGATCCGCTGGGCGATCCTGAGCGCCTCCGGCGCGAGACCGCCTTGGTCGAGCAGCTGCCGGATGCTCGCGTACGTGCGGATGATACCGGCGGTCTGCGTTGTGACGGTGACGCGCGTCGCGACGATACCGTGTGTCTCGATCTCCTCCGTTGCCAGCTCGAAGGGCTCGAGCGGCAGCGTCGCCAGCACGCCGCGGATCTGGTCGAGGTCCGCGCCCGCGTCCAGCAGCGCGCCCAAGGTCATGTCGCCGGAGATCCCGGCGATGCAGTCGAAGTACAGGACCCTCACGGTGCCTCCCGCGCAAACGACGTTCGGACGATCCGGTGCGCGACGTGCGCCGCGCCGAATCCGTTGTCGATGTTGACCACGGCGACCCCCGGAGCGCAACCCGAGAGCATCGCGAGCAGCGCCGTGACGCCTTCGAACGCCGCGCCGTATCCCACGTTGGTGGGGACCGCGACGACCGGCCGGGACGTGAGCCCCGACACGACCGACGGGAGCGCACCCTCCATGCCCGCCACCACGATGACGCAGTCGGCCGCCTCGATGTCATCGCGCACGTCCAGGACGCGCTGGATCCCGGCGACGCCGACGTCGGCGATCCGGTGGACCTTCAGGGCCAATGCCTCGCACGTGAGAGCCGCCTCTTCGGCGACGGGCAGGTCCGAGGTTCCCGCCGACACCACCGCGACGGTGCCGAGCGGCTCGTCGCCTGGGACCCGGGCGACGACGACGAGGCCGGACCGTTCGTCGTAGGTTGCCTCCGGGGCGGCGTCGAGTGCGGCCGCGAACTGCTCGGGCGTCGCTCGGGTCAGGAAGAGAGCACCGCCGGCGTGTCGCACCAGCGAGCGCACTGCATCGCGAACCTGGTCGGGCGTTTTCCCCGGTCCGTAGACGGCTTCCGATTGCCCCGTCCGCAGTTCCCTGTCGTGATCGATACGCGAATCGGCCAGGACCTCGTACGGCAGATGCTGCAGTTGGGCCGCGGCGTCGTCGGCGCTCAGCTCTCCCTGGGCGACGCGGTCGAGGAGTTCGGAGAGTGTGCGAGGGTCCACAGAGGCCTCATAGTATGATGCGAACCATCACAGCAGGTCAGCCCCGGTTTTCTGGAGGATGAAGCCTCCGTGGCATTCTCGAATGAAACCCTGACGATCATCGCGCTCGTGAGCGTTGCCTTGAGCGTCGTCGCGATCGGCATCTTGATGGCGACGGCGAGCCGGAACGCGCGCCGCGCCGATGGCCCGGTCCAGATGGACGACGCGCTCGAGCAGATCCTCGCCGGGCAGGCGGACAAGATGGCCCGGATCGAGTCTGCGCTGCGCAAGCTCGCGGCTGAAAGCCGGCGGCAGGGCGGCGTCCTGCGCGGTGCCGTTCAGCATGTGGGGATGGTCCGCTACGATGCGTTCGAGGATGTCGGGGGACGGCTCTCCTTCTCCTGCGCCCTGTTGGATGACCGTGGTGACGGGGTGGTCATCACCTCGATCAATGGTCGGCAGGACACGCGGGTATATGCCAAACCGATCAGCAGGGGGGGGAGTTCGCATAATCTGTCCGAAGAAGAGGATGCAGCGATCCATCAAGCACTCGCGGGGCCCCGGGAGGCGGTGAGCGCAGGATGATCTGGAAGCGCGACGAACAGCCAGAGGAAGAACTGCGGCAGGGGGTAAGGAAGATGGCAGAGCAGAGCGGCGGCGAGGTCACCATCATCGGCCAAGGAGCCAAGCTCGAGGGGACCGTCGTGTCCGCTGGGTCGCTCCGGGTGGATGGTCAGCTGAAGGGCAGCATCCAGGCCGAAGGCGACGTCCTGCTCTCCGAGCAGAGCGTCGTCGATGCGGATATCAAGGCGGCCAACGTGTCGGTCGGGGGCACCTTCAAGGGAGATATCGTCGTGAAGGGCACGGCCGAGCTTGCCCGCGGCGGAAAGATCGAGGGCAACATCACTTCGAAGACCCTGGTCATCCAAGAGGGCGGGACCTTCACCGGCCAGAGCATCATGGGAAGCGAGGTCACGACCCCGACGACTCCGGCGGCCCCTGCGCCTGCGCAGCCCCGATCGCAACCGCAACAGCAG
This sequence comes from uncultured Actinomycetes bacterium, assembly GCA_964640385.1. Taxonomy (GTDB): domain Bacteria; phylum Actinomycetota; class UBA4738; order UBA4738; family JBBDHU01; genus JBBDIK01. The sequence continues at coordinate 58,289 of CAZXFL010000011.1, read as the reverse complement.
TCGGGGAAACAGGCGCCGGCCGGTGACCAGAAGGCCGCCGCCGTTCCCGAGTCGACCCGCGTGCCCTAGCGGTTCCCCGTGCTCGATCTCAAGGCGCTCCGTGACGACCCTGCCCCCTTCCGCGCGGGTCTCGGACGGCGCGGTCTGGCGGAGGCGGTCGACGAGCTCCTAGCGGCCGACGCCGGGCGTCGCGAACTCACCGCACAGGTCGAGGCCCTGCGCGCGGAGCAGAACCGCGCTTCGAAGGCGATCGGAGGAGCGGAGGGCGACGAGAAGCAGCGCCTGATCCAGGAGGTGAGCCAGGTTTCCGCCCAGATCAAGGAGTTCGAGCCGCAGCTCGAAGACCAGGAGCAGCGGCTGAAGGACCTGCTCGCTTCGACGCCGAACGTCCCCCATGAGAGCGCGCCCGACGGGTTCACCGATGAGGACGCCGTCCAGATCCGCAAGCACGGTGAGCCGGCGAGTTTCGATTTCGAACCGCGGAATCACGTCGAACTCGGGACACTCCTCGGGGTCCTGGACGTCGAACGCGGCGCGAAGACCTCCGGTTCACGCTTCGTCTACTTGCTCGGTCCGTTGGTGATGGTGCAGTGGGCCTTGGTGCGGCACGCCCTCGACATCTTGATGAACAAGGGATTCACGCCGGTCATCCCGCCGGTCCTCGTGCGGGAGGAAGCGATGTTCGGCACCGGTTTCCTACCGGACGCCGAAGGGCAGGTCTACACGACACAGGAGGAGGACCTCTACCTGGTTGGCACGTCGGAGGTCCCGCTGGCGGCCTTCCACATGGACGAGATCCTCGAGGCGGACGATCTGCCACTGCGGTACGCGGGTTACTCCACCTGCTTCCGGCGGGAAGCCAGTAGTTACGGCAAAGACCTCGGCGGCATGTTCCGCGTGCATCAGTTCGACAAGGTCGAGATGTTCACGTTCACGCGGCCGGAGGAATCCTGGGACGAACATGAGTATCTGGTCGGGATCGAAGAGGAGATCGTCGGGAACCTCGACATCCCCTACCGGGTCGTGAACATCGCCGCGGGCGATCTAGGCAGTGCGGCGGCGAAGAAGTACGACATCGAGGGCTGGCTCCCGGGACAGCAGCGCTTCCGCGAACTTACGTCCTGCTCCAACTGCACGGACTATCAAGCCCGCCGCTTGAACACCCGGTACCGCACAGACCAGGGCAACGTGATGATCCACACCCTGAACGGGACGGCGACCGCGATCGGCCGGACCATCATCGCCCTCCTCGAGAACCACCAGCGGTCGGACGGCTCGGTCGAGATGCCCGAGAAGCTGCGTCCCTACCTGCCTGAGTCCTGCTGGGTCCTTCAGCCTTCGAGCTGAGCACGCCGGCAGAGGCGTATCCGTCATCCGGCCTAGGGCTATTGACCGATACGTGGCAGCTACCTAAAGTGCAGTAGCTCTGCTGCCGAAAAGTGGATTAGGAGTACGGGCTTCGGCCCGCGGGTGTGCTTCCCGGGTGCTTCCCGGGTGCTTCCCTCGCCTCCGGCCCTTCGGGGCGGAGAGGAGAGGGTAATGGCTGGACGGACACGTCCCATATGCCCGCCGCGGGAAGGCGGATCCGCCCCTCGATTCCGAGGGCTCAACGTCCATCGACGCGCGCTCGTCGATCGGCTCCAGCAAGAGGACGGGATCGCGCTTATCGTCGTCCTTTTGGTTTCGATGGTGCTCGTCAGCCTGAGCGTTGCGGTCTTCCAACTCTCGTTGCACGCCACGGATAGCGCGGCTTACGACAACAAGCGGCTCCAGGCGATCACCGCCGCCGAGACCGGCGTGGACGGCTTCCTCGGCTCCTTGGAGAACGCGGTCGGCCAAGCCGTCTGCGATCCGGAGACCGGCGAGCTGGTCGCGACCCGGGCAACCTGGACCGCAACGGTACAGATCTTCGACGAGGCTGGCGCCGAACTGGCGTGCACCGACGACGCCGAGCCGGACACCGCCCTGGTCACGGCGGTGGGCACGATCGGGGCGACGCAGCACGTAAGCCGGACGATGCAAGCGCATGTGCGCCTCTCTCCCATCTACGGAGGCTTCGGCAACGCGATCTTCGCCCAGCAGGGGCTGAGCCTCGTCAACCAGCTCACGGTCTTGGGGAACATCGGCGACGACGCCGATCTGTATACGAACGGGGACTTCACCACGAGCAACAACACCGAGGTCCACGGCAAGGTGTACGCGCAGGGTGCTGCCCTCCTGGAGAACAGCGGGACGGTGTTCACGGGCGTCTGGGCGAACGACGAGGTTCACATGGCGAACAGCGTCTCGGTGTTCGGTGAGGTCACGTCGTCCACCTCCTCGATCACGCTCGAGAACTCCGCGCTGATCCAGGGAGATGCCCGGGCCGGCACGACGATCACCCACGATGGGACACAGATCACGGGTACGCAGACACAGAACGCGCCTCAAGGGCCGCCTCCGCTACAGGAGTTCCCGCAACTCCCGTGGGACACCGAGGTCCAAGCGGAGTGGGAGGATGCCGGCTACACGGTGAATACCTACACCAACTGTGCCACGGCGAAGGCCTTCATCGAATCTGGATTCACGGGGGACTACGTGGTACGGATCGCTACGAACTGCGCGCTGTCGTGGTCGAATAACTCCGACGTCGAGCTGAACGGCAACCTGGCGATCATCACGGACGGCTCGATCACGACGGTCAACAACACGACGCTGACCGGCGTCGGTGCAGAGCGCAACCTGTTCCTGATCGTTCCTTATCCGAGCGTGGGGTCGCCGAACTGTACCGGACAGGGGACGATCAGCGTGTCGAACCTCACCCAGCTGAACAACCTCAACACCTTCGTCTACACGCCCTGCACGATCAGTTTCGGCAACAACAACAGCGGTGGCTGGAACGGGCAACTGATCGGCGGACAGGTCATCCTGACGAACCAGATGGAGCTCAATTTCGTCCCAATCACGGTCCCGAGCGCCAACATCGTCGGGTACGACGCCTACCTCTCGTACATCCGCGAGGTCTAGCCGCGCGGCCACCGCCCTGGTCTCCTCGGTCGGGAGCGACGGTGCCAACGGGCGCGAGGTCGATCGCCAGATGCAGGCGAGCGTCGCGCTGTCACCGAACTACGGCGGGTTCGGCCAGGCCATCTTCGCGGACCAGAGCCTGACCTTGGGGAACCAGTTGACGCTCCAGGATGACATCCTCAACGACGCCGGCATCTACACGAACGGGAACTTCACGTCGACCAACAACGTCACCGTGGAAGGCCCGGTCTACGCGCAGGGATCCGCCACCATCAGCAACTCCGGAACGTTCGGCGGAGGCGTGTGGGCTAACAGCGCCGTTTCGGTCTCCAACGGCGCGACGATCGGCTCGGAAACGACGTCATCCACGTCCTCGGTTTCTCTATCGAACAACTCGGCCGTGCAGGGCGACGCCCGGGCCGGGACCTCGATCACGCTCTCGGGCTCCTCATCGGTGACCGGCACACAGACCCCGATGTCCCCACAAGGAGCCCCGCCCCAGCACACCTTCCCGCAGCTCAAGTGGGACTCGGCGACGCAGACGGCATGGCAGGCCGCGGGCTACACGGTGAACACCTACACGAGCTGCGCGACAGCGAAGGCGTTCGTCGACTCCGGCCCGGTGGGCAGCTACGTCGTGAGGATCACCGCGAACTGCGCGCTGTCGTGGACGAACAACTCGACGGTGAACCTTCGGGGCAACATAGCGATCATCACTAACGGGACCATCTCGACCAGTCAGCGCGTGACGCTCAACGGTGTCGGTGGGACCTTCGACCTGTTCCTGATGGTGCCCTATCCGACGACCGGGTCACCCAACTGCACGACCGGCGGGACGATCACGACCTCGAACCTGACGGTCCTCAACGGTCTGAACACATTCGTCTACACGCCCTGCAACGTCAGCTTCGCCAACAACAACTCGTCCGGCTGGGCAGGTCAGATCGTCGGTTCAACAGTGAGCCTGACCAACCACATGACTCTGCAGTTCCGGCCGATCACCGTGCCGGGAGCCGTCGTCGCCGGCTACGACGCAGAACTGCAGTTCGTGCGTGAAGTGACCAGCTGAGCCCTCCCGGGGGCACGCTCCCTCAGTAGTAAAGTCCGCAAGGGAGGATGGCCGAGCGGACGAAGGCGACGGTCTTGAAAACCGTTATCGGGGCAACTCGATCGTGGGTTCGAATCCCACTCCTCCCGCCAGAAGTTGTGCCGCTAGTCGCGCATTCGATGGTTCGCGTCGATGGGTGGTGACTGAGAGCGTTTCGCTCACAGGAGCGCGCTCAGGCGCGATAGATCTCAGGACCCTTCGGGGGGTAGATAGAATCTGCTTCTTGCCCGACTGAAGACGCCGGCCCGGATGGAGAAGAGGATGAAGGCTGACGCCGAAACCGTACTTGGTGTGCCGCGCAGGATCGCTGTCTGGGTCATCGTCCTCATGGCGCTGGGCTCCATCGCCTGTGTTGCCTTGTGGGGAACAACTCCGCGGGAAACGCCCGATACGCTGTCTTATCAGTACGGGGTCTTCGAGCTCCGCGATGCGCTGGTCGAGCCTAGCTTGGACCTTCTCCCCTACCGCACGCTCGGGTACCCTGCGATCCTTGCGCTAACCGGCAGCCAGGATCACCTTACGTCGGCCCTCTTCTTCGTCCAACTCCTCTCCCACCTGGCTACCACGTGGATCATCCTTGCGCTTGCTCGACGCTTCGCCCTTCCGTCTCCGGCCCTGCTTGCCCTAGCGCTCGTACTTCTCAGTCCCCCGATGATGCAGAGGGTGACAGTTGGAGGAACCGAGGCGTCGTGCGAGCTCCTTGTCACCCTTACCGCCCTTTTCCTCGTCCGGTGGACCGAGCGCGGAAAACGGAGTGACGCCTTGCTGGCCGGATCCTCTATCGCGGCCGCTGCCTTTGTGAGGCCCACCTACCAACTCTTCGGGGTGCTGATGGCCGTCGCCGTACTGGGGTGGCTCTCGCGAAAGGGATCCCGGCGTCGGGCCGTACGGTCCTCGGGGCTGCTCGTCGCAGGATCTGTGGTCCTGATAGGAGGGATGATCGTCCTCAACGCCGCCCGCTTCGGGTACGTGGGCTTCTCACCGCTCCTGGGCTGGAATCTGAGCACGAAGACGGCGGGCTTCGTCGAACATCTGCCGGACGACGAGCCCGCGAAGCCGATCCTGCTCCAAGCGCGGAACGAGGCACTGGCTGAGAATCCCAAGGGGATGGCTCAGATGTACGTCTGGCCCGTCATGCGTGACCTCCAGGAAGAACTGCATATGGACCGGGCCGAGATCTCGAACCATATGCTCATGCTGAATCTCCGTCTGATCGCTCTCCATCCAGGTCAATACCTGGCCTCGGTCGCCACGGCGTCCGCGAGCTACATCCTTCCGTCGACGGGGGGTGAGGTCGCCGACTATGGACCGAGTACGACTCGGGACTTCCCGCCCGCATTCCTGGTGGCCCACTTCGGATTCGTCCTGGCTTTCTTCGTCCAGCTCGTGGGTGTCACCGGACTCTTTCTGGCCCGAAGGATCGGAGCATCGGTGAAGGGTCCATTCAGCGTCCGAGCAGCGATCTCCACTTGGTGTATCTCCCTCTCCCTCGTGGTCTACACGGCGATGGTTTCGGTCACGACCGACGTCGGGTATCCAAGGGTTCGCATCCCAACCGATCCCCTGATCTTGCTCCTCACCTTCGGCGGGATATACATGATCGCTGCGGCTCTTCGATCGAGATCCAAGGCCCAGACCTCGTCCCCCTGACCTGAACGTTCGCGCTGAAGGCGCCGGCAGGACTTGAACCTGCGACTCGAAGGGATCGCCCTAAGCCGCTGATGCTCGGTCGGTTCGGCGAAGCCTTGGGTCAATCTCGCGATCGTTCGGTGAAGCCGGACGCGAGGGCCACCCCGACCAGTACGGCGAGCGCCATCATCGCCTCCGCGTAAAGGGTCCATCCGAAGATCGGGCCGAAATGCAGATCCGTAGGCATCACGTGGATCCCTTCGTACGCGAACATGGAGTTCACGATCAGGAGCCCCGGGATCGCGCCCAGCAAGATCGGCTTGCCTAAGCGGAAGGGAAGCCCAACCGGGGCTCTGGCCGCGAGACAGAAGAGGGATCCGCCGATCGCCACGGGAACGAGCCAACCCGGGCGTCCGAACAAGGGGGCGCGGTGCTGATCGATGCCGATAGCGAAAGCGAGGAGCGCCCCGACCACCAGCCCGACACGGATAGCCACGAGCCGGCCCGACTCCTTCATCTCGTGATGACCCCTGATTGATTCACGTTGATCGACACCGTCCCCGTTCCCTGGTCGTCGATGTCGCCCCCTCCGTGGGGCGTACGCGTCGTGACGTTGTCCAGTGTCGTGTCCAGCGCGCCCGGCATGATCTTGATGGTGTTCGCGGCTGCGTGGGTCCCGAACGGCATCACGACGGAGTTCGCGATGGTCACGTCCCGAGGCCGGCTCTCCTCACCGTCACCGATCAGTATGCCGACCTCTCCTTCGTAGACGTAGACGAGCCCGCTCTCGAAGGAGACGTCGCTGCCGCTGCGGATGGAGAGCGAGGTCGCGTTGCCGATACTTTCGTCGACGGTGACACCGGCACATCGGATGAAGGCCGAGTCCGCGATGTAGATACCCGCGGCGCGATCGGTGGGGTCGGACACGTTGCCGAAGAGCCCGCCCGTGATCGTGAACATCGTGGCGCCGAGGAGGGCCAGTCCATGGCTCCCGGGGTTGTTCGAGGTGACGTTGTCGATGCGAACCGTTTGCTGACCACGGAACACGACCGCGTTGGTGAACCCATCCAGATAGAGGTTTGACAGTGTGAGGTGCGAGCCGTAGCGTCCGAAGTCCAAGCCGCAGGACCCGAGGTCGTCCCCGGCGAGGTCGCCTCCGCCGAGTCCTCTTGGTCCGGCGATGGTCAGATCTCGCACGACGACACCGGTCGCGGTGTTGACCTCCCACTTGAACAGAGATCCCATCACCGTGAGCGCGCTGATCCCGGTGCTGGAGAGGTCCCCGAGGCCCGTTCCCGAGACCGTGATGCTCGGTGGCATCTGGATAGTGTCAGAGACGACGTAGAGTCCCGGCGGGAAGAGCAGGATGCTGCCGATGGGAGTGGCAGAAGCTGCTCGTTGGACCGCTTCGGTGTCGTCGGTCTCGCCGTCTCCCTGTGCGCCGTGCGCGCGAACATCCACAACGGCGGAGTTGCCTGGGGCGGCGGCGGCGTCGCCAGTGGAGGCACTCGCCCCCGTCGCGGTTCCGAGGATCATCCCGCCCGCGCCGCCGGCGAGGTAGGCAAGGAAGTCGCGCCGGTGGAGGTCGCGCCGCTCCGTCATCGTTCGTTGTCCCCTTCGTCGGCGGAGGGAGCGCCAACTGGCCTAGCGTACTTGCCGTGGTTCGCATAGCTCGCAGGAGGCGACAGGAACCGGTGTTGTCCGTCGCCCGTTTGAGGCCTCCGTGACGGGAGTCGGTCCCTGCAACGAGGCGGTCTCAGCCTTGGATGCCGTAGAATCGGCTCGGAGACGTGGCTGAGCGGCCGAAAGCAACCGCCTGCTAAGCGGTTAGGGGGTGATGAGCTCCCTCGCGCGTTCGAATCGCGCCGTCTCCGCCAAACCGATCCCGTCGCGGCTGTCGCGCTCGGTTTGGTAGCGTTCCGAGGGTCCGTTTGCGCCGGTAGCTCAATGGATAGAGCATCTGACTACGGATCAGAAGGTTGGGGGTTCGACTCCTCCCCGGCGCGCAGCCCGCGCGAAGTGGCGGCTTGGACTGCCGACCCACCAGATCGAGGTTCGCCGTGCGGCCTTCCCTGCCCCGACACGATCAGGATCACCGCGACGACCACCGCGCACGCCGCGCCGCCGGTTCGCGCGGTGAACGCCTCCGAGAGGATCACGGACCCGAGTACGACGGCCACGACGGGATTCACGTACGCGAAAGTCGAGACGAGTGCCGTGGGTGCGGAGCGAAGGAGCCACGCGTAGCAGGTGTAGCCGACGATTGATCCGACGATGACAAGATAGACGAACGACACAATCGAGACCCACGTGAACGTGGCCGGCTCCAAACCTCGGGCTTCGCCGAGGATCAGCGCGACTCCCAGCCCGGCGACTCCACCGCAGAGCATCTCCATCCCGGCCGTGACGAGCGGGTCGTCCGGGAGGTTCGCGCCTCGCGAGTAGAGGGAACCCAACGTCCACAGGAGGGAGGCGACGATGACGAGGCCCAGCCCTAGGGGGTCCACCGTGCCGGCAAGAGAACCGCCGACGAGCATGGCCGCTCCTGCGAAGCCGATGAGCAGGCCCACCACGGTAACGGGGCGAAGGCGGATCCCGAACAGCAGCCGGTCGAAGAGCGCCATCCACAGCGGCACCAGCGCGATGAGCAAGGCGGCGAGGCCCGATGGGATCGTGTCCTGCGCGAGTGCGGTGAGGCCGATACCTCCGGACACGAGGAGCGTGCCGACGACGGCGGCGGTGCGCCACTGGTGGACGGTCGGGCGAGGCGCCGAGGTACCTCGCCGTCGGATCGCGATCAAGTACAGAATGGGTCCGGCGACCAGGAAACGGGACGACGACGCCATGAGCGGCGGCATGCTCTGGTTCACGATCCGCGTGGCGAGGTAGACGGTCCCCCAGGCGATCCACACGGTGATCAGGGCCGCCCAGACCGAGCGCGACTGGGCCGGCGCCGGTGAGAGCTTCTCCCGATGCGATGCCTCGGACATACAGACCAAGTTATCTCACGCCGCCCGGGCGCCCCCGAGAGGTGTGCTGGTTGAGCGTTCAGGAATCGAGTCCTACAGCGCGCGAGGCAGCCGATAACTGGACGAGTTGTGTGATCGGGCGACCAGCGCGTTAGGCGGGATAGCACAGCGCACGGGCCGGGATACCTACGGATCAGAAGGTTGGGGGTTCGACTCCTCCCCGGCGCGCACGTTTCGGCGAAGATCTTCCGTCATCCTTCCCTCCGGCGCTGGCTGACCCGAGGTCCTTTCGTGCGCGTGCGAATGGTGCTCGGCAGCTAGTCGGGCGGCATGAACAGCGGATGCGAGGTCACGGGGTACAGGCACTTGCCCACGTCCTCTTGCCAGGTTCCCCCGGAGATGGCGCATCTGGTCGTCGCGTCGGGATGGGCCATGATCCAGGCGGCCCCAAGGATCGCCGCAGCGATGATGAGGGCGCTTGCGAGCCGGACCAGCGGCTGTACCCAGCTGCGTGCGGCCGGCCCGACATCTCGATCGCTCATCGTGCTCGAGCGTAGACCAGTCGCGCGACGAGGGAAAGATGTGCCATCCGTGGTTCTGGATCCCCGAGGCGTGGACGGCCCAGCATGCCGCTGGGCGGCCGTGCTGGCGATGCCAGGGCGACGGTGAGACCAGCCTTGACAGTTGTTGCACCTGCAAGCCACACTAGCCTTAAGGAATCCCACTACAGGGGTCGGGAATGATCCGTACACGCGCACACGGGCTGGTCGGGGCGATGATCCCTTGCCGGGTCTGCCGTCGCCCCGATAGTGCCCGCCCGGGGGCACGGATGGAGGGAGTGCGGCCGTAGCGCGACCACCGGGAGAAAGGACTCACCACCGGCCGCCTCGAGGGCGGCCTTCATGTTTCTCGAGGAGAGCGAATGACCGACGACCCAAGGAGATCACGGATGATCGACCCCCGCCAGCCGCGGGTCGGGCAGTTCATCACGGGGATGCTCGCCTTGCTGGCATGGGTCCTCCAGTTGCCGGTCATCTTCCCGATCCTGACGGTGATCCTGGGGCTGGCGACATTCGTCGGGCCGACGGGCAACCCGTACGTCTACGTGTTCAAGGGGCTCAAGGGGCTGCTGCGGTTCGGGCCGCCGAAGGAGCTGGAGGAATCTGCCCCGCCGCGCTTCGCGAACCTCTGCGGGTTCGGCTTCATGGGGGGCGCGACCATCGCTTGGTACGGGCTCTCGCTGGCCGGCGTGGCGTGGACGCTGGCCCTGATCGTGGCTGCGCTCGCGCTCCTGGCCTCGACCACCGGGTTGTGCGTCGGGTGCGAGCTGTACGTCATCGGCCGGCGCGTCGCCACCCGGGGACGGATGCCGCGCAAGATCGTCGTTCCGCGCGAGCAGGTTGGGAGCAAGGCATGATCGACCGCATGCTGCTCGCCGTTGCCGTGTTCGCCGCCGTCGCGGCGTTTTTCGCGCTCTGGAGGCGAGCGCCAAAGGTCGACCGCCTCGATCTTCCGGACCTCGGGGTCGCCGGGCCGGTGATCGTCCAGTTCACGACGCCGTACTGCGCGCCGTGCAAGGTGAACCGCCCGCACCTGATCGCCGCGGCCGAAGCCGCCGGCGTCTCGTACGCGCAGATCGACCTGGACGAGCGTCCCGACGTGATGCGTCGCTACGGGGTCCGGACGGCGCCGACGATCGTGGTCGCCGCATCGTCCGGCCGGGTCCTCGGCACCTGGACCAAGCTCCCGGACAACGGGGAGATCAAGAAGGCCGCCGTCGAGGCGGCCATCGCCTGAAGGTACCTCCCCGTCGGCAACGTGCCTCCCCGTCCTACCGGAGGTTCCGGAGGATGCTGACACCTCGAACGTGGTTCGAAGAAACTGAGTCAGGAGTAGCCCAAGCAGTTCTGGGTCCCCCGGTCTCCCCACCACCGAACGGGCTAGACGGAAAACCACCCGACACGCAGCTCAATCCAAGCCCATCCTGAGCCGACACTCAGGATATAGATAGCTGACTGAGGACTCAAACAAGGAGGCCTAGCGTGCGTGGAGGACCGGCCCTGCGGTGGACATCGGCGGTCGTGCTGATCGCCGCGTCGGTGATGGCCGGGCCCGCTCCCGCGCAGGCGGCTGGCTCCCGCTCGGTCCGCTACACGTGGGGGGATTTCTTCCAGACCCCCGGGAAGCGGGCGCCGGTGACGTACGTCCTCCCGGTCGTTGACGGTCCATCGCTGTTCCCGGGGATCGGGGCAACGAGGCGCAGGGTCGCCCCCGCCGCCCTCGACATCGAGGCCCGCAACGTGCAGGAGATCTCGATCGACACGATCGGCGGGGTCGATTCCCCGGCGCCCGCGGGGACGCGAACCGGATTCCTCCCCTACGACCTGATGGGCAACCTCGGGTCGCCGCCGGCCGGCGGCCAAGCGCGTCTTGACGTGACCGTGCAGTACCTGACCCGAGACCAGTCGTCCGACGCGGGGGTTGCCGGGGTCTTCGGATCCCACGGCTGGGAAAACGAGGCCGCAGGCACCATCACGCTGGACCGTGCCGGTGCGCGCAAGGTCCTCGGCCTGAGCGACGCGGAGGTCTCGGGGTTCGCGAGTTTCTTCGCGGCGAACGAGGACCGGCTGGAGCAACGCTGGCGCTGGTGGCTCTACGACGAGGGCGGCGATCAGCACGTTGGGGGCGTCGGGCGGCTGGATGTGCGGCCGGCGTTCGACACGCCGCTGCAGATGTGGGTCAACGATATCGACCTGGTGAGCGCGACCGCGGACCGCATCGAGCTGCGCTGGCGCTGGGTGAACATGGCCGGCGACATGCTGTGGTCGCGATGGATCCACGAGGGTCTGGGCATGGGGCACGAGCCGAACTCGTTCAGCCGGCTCCGCCTGGACATGACCGTCGGGGCGGGGGCGACTGACCTCGATGCGGAATTCGTCGTCGATAACGCCCTGACGAAGGTCCCCGGCGCCGATCGGTGGGTGTTCGAGCCGCAGCTCGCCGATCTCGCCGACCTGGCCGCCGAGTACCGGAACGAGTCGACCTACCTCTCGCCGGCACGCGATTACGCTGACGCAACCGACCGCAGCGGGTCCGGGTACGGGCGCACGCCTTCGGCATGGGACCTGGGGCCCGACGAGCGGCTGCGGTTCGAGTACGCCGATCTCCCCGGTGTGCGGATGAACTGGTGGACGCTCGACCCGGCTCCCGGCGCCTTCCCGGGGCAGATCTCGCGGGACGGCAAGGCCACCGAGTTCCGCGGGCCGATCGACTTCACCGCCTCGTCGCTGACGCGACATGCCGCGGACTGGGCTCGCCTAGCCGGCCCTGAACACCCTGACGGTTTGCTGCCCTGGGGCCAGCCGCTCGTCACGTTCGTCGTGAAACCGCTTCGGAGCCCCAGCCGGTTCAGCGATCCGAAGCCTCCCGCCCCGGTGCCCTCAGTGGACCCCGGGCGAGCGATCCCGGCGTTCCCATCGCCGGAACTCGGCGCGACGCCGCCGATGCCATCGACCGGTCGCACGGTGCGTTTCGACCTGTACCGGTTCCTGGATGTTCCGATGCCGGCGGACCGATGGGAGCAACTCGAGGACAACGGGTATGTAAAGGTCGACCGGGCGAGTTTCCCTGTCGAGTACCGCACGGAAGGCACGACGTACTCGGGGTTCCGGTTGCGGGCGACGGGGCGCAACCTTCCCGAGATCGGGTTGGACGATGTGGGTGGGGGTCTCGGCAAAGCGGGGTTCCTGCCGTCGAACCTCATGGGCGGACTCGAGGCCGGAGTGACCGGCGGGACGGCGACGTTCGACGGCCACCTCGCGTACGGCGAACGCCCGCGCGAGTCCGTGTATCGCCTACCGGAATGGTGGGGGTACTACGGGTGGGAAATTTCCTGGATGCCAGGATCACCCTGGACCGATCCGCGGCGCGGCGGGTCCTCGGGATCTCCGGGACCGATGCGGACGCGTTCGCCGTATGGTTCGCCGCGAACGAGCGGGAACTGGAGACGAGCTGGCGGCAGTGGCTCTACCGGGAGTTCCGGCGCTCGGGCGCGATGGCGTTCTTCGACTTCCCATTGACTATCTGGGCGCTGGACCTGGAGCTGGTCTCGGCATCGTCCGGTCGGATCGAGCTGCGGATGACGGTCTTCAACGAGGCGCTGGAGGTCCTGTACGGACGCTGGTTCAACGAGACCTTCCTGCCCGGCTACGAGAGCTCCATCGACGACATGCACCTGTCGATGCGGATCGGGCCGACGTCGGCCGACCTGGATCTGGACCTGGCGACCGGCTGGTCGCTCTACCAGGACGGGAAGGGCAGGTGGGTGTTCGAGCCGTCGCTCGGAGACGATCCCGCACTGGCCGACGAATACCGGATCACCTCCTCGCCGGGCCTGCCGTACCTCGGCGCCACGCTCGACTCCTACCAGTACGACTACACGCCGAGCGCGTGGAACCTGCGGAGCGGCGAGCAGTTGAACCTGCACGTCGGGAGCGCCGGTCTGATCGTGGATACGGTCGAGCCGGGATCCGGCGCGTTCCGGGGGCAGATCGACGCGACCTCCTCCCGCGTGTCGTTCACGGGCCCGATGGACCTTCGGGCGTGGTCACGGACCAGCAACGCGAACGCGTGGCAGCAGACCGGGGGCCTGCTGCCGTGGGGAGAGCCATACATCACGTTCCGGTGAGCCGGTGGCGAACCGGAACCGAGTGAGGGAGGATGCGTGGATGGGATCGGAGCGATGGTGATGCCGAAGCATCCGCGTCGGCCGGTGCATGCCCGAACCGGGCGCGGCGGCGTCAGTCGCCGGTCGTTCCTGCAGGGCTCGATGGCAGCCGCGGCCGGCCTGACGGTGGGGCGGAGTTTCCTTACCGGTCGTGCAGGGGCCAGCACGCTCGCACTGACCGCGCCTTCTGACGGTCCTCGGACGGTCGATCACACCTTCGATTCCTTCTTCGACGTCCCGATGCCTCGCGACGTCTGGGAGCAGCGTGCGAACGTCGGCTACGGGCATGTCCGGAGCTACCACTACCCGGTTGTGCACGAATGGGCCGACTTCGACGGCCCGGATCTCGTGCCGAACCAGCCCGGGGAGACGCTCGCGTACGGGCCGGGGCGCTGGAAGGTCAAGGCCCGCGGGCTGAGTGACTTCACGATCGACACGATCGGCGGTGTCCGTTCACCCGCGCCCGACGCTGGCAAGCGCGGGTTCCTTCCCCGCAACCTGATGGGTGGGCTGCAGGACGGCGTCGAAGGAGGGACGGCTCGCCTCAAGGCCCACCTCGCCTACATCGGCCGCCAGCGTGCGGAGCAGCTCAAGTACCCGTTCATCTTCGGGTACCACGGCTGGGAAGCGGAGACCAACGCGACGATCACGATGGACCCCGCCGCCGCGCAGAAGATCCTCGGTATCACGGCGGCGCAGGTGGACGACATCGAGTCGTGGTGGGCGGACAACCGGGAGGCCGTCGAACAGCAGTGGTGGTGGTGGCTCCTCGACGAAGGCGGCGATGAGCACGTGGGCGGGATCGGGCGGCTCAACGTGCGGTACGCGTTCGATACGCCGATGCAGATGTGGCTCTCGGACCTGGATCTGTCGCGGGACGCCGCCACCGGCACGATCACGATGTCGTGGGACTGGGTCAGCATGGCGGGCGACATGCTGTTCTCCCGCTGGATCTCCGAGGCGCTCGGGATCCGGACCGGTTGGGAGACCAACTCGCTCTCTGATGTGAACGTCGATCTGCGGGTCGGGCCCGAGAGCGGAGATCTGGATGTCGATACCGGGGTTGACTACCTCCTCTACAAGCTGAAGGGGACCGAGCGATGGGTGTTCGAGGCATCGCTGGGTGACGTTCCGAACCTGACCACCGAGTACTTGGGCGAGTCGTCGTACCGCTCGTCCGCGTTCCCGTACGCCGATGGGGTGTACGGATCGGGCGATCCGTACACCTACACCCCCGGTCTCTGGAACCTGCGGGATGGGGAGTCGATCACCTTGGACTTCCGAGACGTCGCGCGTGAGAAGGACTTCTCGTTCTCGTTGTATTGGGTCGAACCCACTGCGAAGTCCTTCGAAGGGCAGATCACCAAGAGTGTGGGCCGCGTGACGTTCGAGGGACCGATGGACATGGCCCAGTGGTCCAGCGACACGTACGCAGAGAAGTGGGCGAAGCTTGCGACCGAGACCCGCCCCGATGGGCTGGCGCCCTGGGGATCGCCGTACGTCGAGTTCCTCCTGAGCCCGAGCAAGCAGGCCGCGAAACTCTTCGCCGATCCGCAACAGGCGGTCGACGTCGCCGAGGTGGATCGGGGGCGAGCGATCCCCGCCTTCCCGCAGCCGGATCTCGGCGAGACGCCGGCGCTCGAGGGTGAACGAACCGTCAAGGTCGACCTGTACTCGTTCTTGGACGTGCCGATGGTGGCCGACCGGTGGCGCGAGTACGAGGAGAACGAGTACCAGCAGATCGAGAGTCTGCGGTTCCCCGTGTCATATCGCACGAGTGAGTACTTCCCGCCCGACCCGCAGGCGTTGGAGCCATTCTCCGAACTCTCCTCCGGCTTGCGGTTCCGGGTGGCCGCACGGAACCTGCCCGGGATCACGATCGACACGATCGGCGGCGGGTCGGGTGGTGCGGGGTTCCTCCCGCGCAACCTGATGGGAGGCCTCGCCGGCGACATCGACGGCGGGACGGCTGAAGTGCAGAGCCGGATGCGCTACGGCACGCGGGAGCGCGAGGCGATCTACCGCCTACCGAAGTATTGGGGCTACTATGGGTGGGAGAACTTCTGGGACGTCCGGCTCACGCTGGACCGCGCGGCCGCGCAGAAGATCCTCGGCGTCACCGCTGCGCAGCTCGACGACTTCGAGCCCTGGTTTGCAGAGCACGTCGATGAGGTTCGGGACCGGTGGCGTCAGTGGTTCTACCGTGAGTTCCTCCGGCTGCACCCCATGGCCTGGTTCAACTACCCGATCCAGATCTGGGCGTTCCCGATAGAGCTCGCCTCCGCGGACGCGGACCGGATCGTCCTAGAGTTCTCGGTCCTGAATGAAGCCCTCGATGTCGTCATGGGCCGGTGGTTCACGGAGACCTTCCTGCCGCACTCCGAATCGTCGTGGGACGACCTGTACTTGAACATGACGATCGGCCCGGAGAGCGCCGATGTCGACCTCGACGGCGTGACGGACTGGGCGCTCGCCGGCTACGGCACGCCCAAGCACCGCAAGTGGTGGTGGGAGCCCTACCTCGGCGACAACCCGTACCTCGCCAACGAGTACCGCCTGCGTGAGTCACCCGCCTGGGCCTATCGGAGGACGGACTTCACGTACGTCCCGTCGAACTGGAACCTGAAGGACGGCGAGCAGCTGAACCTGCACTTCGGCGGCTTCGGGCTCAGGCTGCTCCAGGTCTATCCGGACGCGGGCGCGTTCCCTGAGCAGATCGAGCAGACGGACGAACGGGTTTCCTTCACCGGCCCGCTGGACCTCGCTGCGTGGTCGAAGGCGACCTACCCGGAGGACTGGGCAGCGATGAACGGACGCGCGCCGTTCGGGCTGCCGCAGCTGGCGGTCGAGGAGTAGGCCCGGGGGTCAGGCGCCGGGCGGGGACGCCCTGAGTTCCAGCTCGATCGCGTCGTGCATCACGCGCTCGACGGATCCCCGGTCCATCATCCCCAGCATCAGCTTGGTTCCGAGTGCGTCGTTGATCGCCGTCAGCCGTTCGGCGGAGTCCTCCGGTGCGACGCCGTTCGTCCCGATGGAGCCGTCCGTCTGTCCGGCGATGATCAGGTCGGACACGATCTTGGTCCAGTTCGCCGAACGTTTCTCGACGGACACGAGCAGTTCCTTGTCGAAGATGGCGATGGCGTCCATCTCGCTCCAGATGACCCAATTCTCGCGGACGTCGGGGGCCTCGTCGAACTCGTGGAACAGGATCTCCTCGAGACGGGCGCGTCCCGGCGCGTCGAGGTCGATGTGCGTCATCGTGTGTTCGGTCGAGCGCTGGTCCGCGTAATCGAAGGCGCGCGAGAGGAGTTCGCCGCGGGTGTCGAAGTAGTAGTAGACGAGGGCAGGGGAGACGCCGGCCTCTTTGGCGACATCCTCGACGCGCAAATCGTGGGCGCCGCTGCGCCCGATGACCCGGCAGGTCGCCTTGAGGATCTCGGTCTTCCGGTCCGCCACCTGTTCGCCTCTCTGTCGGGTTCCTGAGTCGTGACTCAGGGCTAATCCGAATGGTACCGGATGTGGGTGCGAGGGGCTAGCGTGTCGCCCCGGAACGCGCCTACGCCTGCGCCTCGAGGTAGTGCAGGATCACCCGGGTCGGGCAGCCGGTCGCCCCTTCCGGCCACGCATCCCGTTCCTCCTCGAGGAAGGCGGTATCGCCGACGTCCAGGTGGGCCCACGGCGTCTTGCCCGCGAACGTGCGCAGGAACAGGCCGGATGCGAGCGTGTCGGCGCCGGACCAGTCGGCGTTCTTGATGTCGGCGATGTCGGAGTCGGTATGGCGTTTGTACGCCTCGACGAGCGGGAACTGCCAGCCCGGTTCGCCCGCCGCATCACCCGCGGCACGGAGCTGATCGATGAGCGTCTGGTCGGTGCCCATGATGGCCCAGACGTCCTCGCCGAGCCCGGTTCCGGTGAGCGTGGCGGTGTCGATGATCGCCCTTGGCTTCTTCGCCGAGAGGTAGGCGAGCGCGTCGGCGAGCACCAGTCGTCCCTCGGCGTCGGTGTCGGTGACTTCGACCGTCGTCCCGCCGTGCATGTGCAGGACGTCGCCGGGGCGGATGGCGTTCCCGCCGAGCATGTTCTCGGCCGAGGGGATGGCCGCGATGACGTTGATCTTCAGCCCGAGGCGGGGGAGCGCCCGCATCACGGCCATCATCGCCGCCGCGCCGGCCATGTCGGCCTTCATCCATTCCATGGACTTGGCTGATTTGATGTCCAGGCCGCCCGAGTCGAACGTGATGCCCTTGCCGCTGAGCGCGATCGGCTTGGCGTTACCGGCGCCGTTGTACGCGAGCTCGATCAGCCGGGGCGGGTTCACGCCTCCGCGGCCCACGCCGATGATGCCGCCGAACCCCTCTCGCGAGAGTCGCTTCTCGTCCCAGATCATGCACTCGAGACCGCCTTCCTTCGCGAGGGTGCGAGCGGCGGTAGCGAGGGCTGCCGGGGGCAGGTCTGACGACGGGGTGTTGACCAGATCGCGCACCCAGTTGGCGGCGTCGGCGTGGATCGCCCCGCGTTCGAGCGCCTCGGCGGCGCTGGCTGGATCGCCTGTCACGAGCGCGGTGACCGTGGCGAGGCCGGGACGCTCCTCGGGCTTGGACTTGAACTCGTCGAAGCGGTAGCGGCCCAGCAGGAGTCCCTCGGCGAAGGCCCGCGTTGCAGCGGTCGAGTCGCTCGTCGCCTGTGGGAGCGTGCTCGCCGCGGAGGCAGCGTTCCCACATCGTGCACCGGCGCAGAGCGCCGCCGTTCGTACGGAATGTGCGTCCGCCTTGTCCTTGGGTCCCAGTCCGACGAAGGCAACGGCCTTCGCGGGGATCTTCCCGAGCGTGGGCACCATCAGCACGTCCGCCGGCTCACCCTTGAAGCGCTCGCCGGTGAGGAACGTCGTGAGGTTCAGGCCCAGGGCCCTCGCCGTCTCCCGGGCTCCGGGCCCGCCATCGGCGCCGGCGTAGACGGGCAGGACCAGCAGTTCGGCATCCGCCTGCGGCGCGGAAGTCGTGCTCGCCTGGAACTCGGTCATCTATCCCTCCGTGGGTATGGTTAGCCGGATGGACCGGGACCTGGATGTTCGCATGATGAGAAGGGCCTTGTCAGAGGCCGAGGCCTGCCCTGCTCACGACGATGTCCCGGTCGGCGCCGTGATCGCCCGGGGCGAGGAGGTCTTGGTCGCGGCGGGCAACGGACGGGAGCTGCTCGGCGACCCCACCGCGCACGCGGAGATCCTCGCCCTTCGGGCGGCGAGCGAGGAGGTCGGCGGCTGGAGGCTCGACGGCTGCACGCTCTACGTGACCCTCGAACCGTGCGCGATGTGCGCCGGTGCGGTGGTCCTCGCCCGCGTCGACCGGCTGGTGTTCGGGGCGGACGATCCGAAGGCCGGGTTCGCGGGATCGCTGGCCGATCTGGTCCGCGATCCGCGTCTGAACCATCGGCCTGAGGTCACATCCGGGGTCATGGCAGAGGAGTGCGGCGAGGTGCTCCGCGCGTTCTTCCGGGAGAGGAGGGACTGACGCTGTCTGCACGGTCGCGCCAAGCTAGCGCCTTCGACTGCCGCGTGGGCGTTGCTAGACTCGTCGACGGAGGCGTGCCGGAGCGGACGAACGGGACCGCCTCGAAAGCGGTTAGGGGTCTAAACCGCCCCTCACAGGTTCGAATCCTGTCGCCTCCGCTCCTCGAAGGCGCTGCGGGTCGCGCTGCGGCGCCTTCGTCATGTCTGGGGTCCGGCGCTGCGTTTGCATAGGATGGTCCCGGTGGCCTGCCCGAGCGGCCGAAGGGACGCGCCTGGAAAGCGTGTGACGGGGTAACTCGTCCGAGGGTTCGAATCCCTCGGCCACCGCAGACCGCAGGAGGGGCCGGTCCGGCCTCAGTCCGCGCAGAAGACGCGGACCTTCACGACGCCCTTGGGGCGCGGCGTCATCGTCTCGGCGAACGCGTTCGCCTGCTCCTCGTCCTTGAAGTAGACGGCGATCGCGTCGGCACCTTCGTCGACCCCGAGTTGCTTCGCGGCACCGACGTCGCAGGTCAGAGATCCCGGGTAGGCCTGGATCCCGTAGGCGGCTAGGGCGCCCTGCGCCTGGATGATCTTGGTGCTCCCCGGTTTGCCGGTCGCCAGGTACACGCCCCAGTAGGTGTGGCCCTGCTTGAGGTCCTTGCTCTTGACGATGCCCTCGGCCGGATCGCCTGCCGGGGATGTCGTCGAGGGCGGAGCGAGCGTGGGCTGGGATTTTCCGCACGCCGCGAAGAGTATCGCCGCGCACGCCGCAGCCACGAGCAGCCTCTTCATACGCACTTCCCCTCCGCTCCGTGCGTCTGATTGTGGTATGCGGGAAGCCCGAAGTCCAGCGACTCGGGGCCGAAGGATAGGGGTCCTAGGGCGAGGGGTATACTCGCGCTCGACCGTGCTAGGCGGGGAGGTAGCGGTGCCCTGTAACCCGCGATCCGCTTCAGCGGGGCTGAATCCCCGCCCGCGGCCCGGAGGTCCCGTTGTGGCCCCCGGAAGGAAGCGTTGAGGGTCGGGTCCCGCGCGACGCCAACCTGCGAATCCGGTCAGATCCGGAAGGAAGCAGCCGTAAGCAGGCGCTGGTGGGTGCCGCGGGGTTGCCTGGTCGGAGCTCCCATCCGGGGTTGCCGCGCGAGACTTGCGTGGTCAAGGGCGGGTGCACGGTCACTCCTTCCCGCGTGGTCCGAGGGCCGCGATCCCGCCGGGGTCGTTGTCCCCGGCCTGGGCTAAGGTGGGTTCCGTGGCCGTCGAGAAGCAGTATCAGTCGCTCTACCGCAAGTACCGGCCCCAGGGTCCCCAGGACGTCCTCGGTCAGGAACACGTGGTCCGCGCCCTGATGGGCGGGGTGAACGAGAACCGTCTCGCGCACGCGTTCCTGTTCTGCGGTCCGCGCGGGACCGGCAAGACCTCCACCGCACGCATCCTCGCCAAGATGGTCAACTGCGAGAAAGGCCCGACGGCCGAACCGTGCGGAGAGTGCGAACAGTGCCAGGCGATCCGCGAGGGCGGGCACCTGGACGTCGTCGAGATCGACGCGGCGTCGCACGGCGGCGTGGAGGATGCCCGGGAACTGCGCGAGAAGGCGCCGACCGCTCCGGTCGTCGGCCGCGAGAAGGTCTACATCATCGACGAGGCGCAGCGGCTGACCCAACCGGCGTTCGATGCGCTCCTGAAGGTGCTGGAGGAACCCCCGGCGGGCGTTCGGTTCGTGTTCGCCACGACCGAGCCGCAGAAGATGCCGGCCACGATCATCGGACGGTGCCAGCGCTTCGACTTCCGGCGCGTCCCGCAGGAGGCACTGGCGGTTCACCTGCAGTGGATCGCCAAGGAGGAGAAGGTCAAGCTCGCGGTGGACGCGGCCGACGCGATCGCGCGTCACTCCGAGGGATCGGTGCGCGATGCGCTCTCGCTCTTGGATCAAGCTTCGCTGTTGGGTGGTGGCTCGGTCGGCATGGACGAGCTTGCGTCGCTGCTCGGGGCGCCGCAGTCGGTGGTGCAAGACGAGATCGCCGACGCATTGGCGATCGGTGACACGCGAGCGATCTTCGAGACGATCAATCGGCTGGTTCAGGACGGCCAGGACCTGCGGCACGTGACCTCCGAGGCGCTGCAGCACTTCCGGAACCTGTTGATCGCGCACGCAGCTCCTGACCAGCCCGACCTCCTGGACGTCACCTCGGACGAACACGATCGTCTGCGCGCGCAGGCGCAGAAGTTCATCCCGACGGAGCTGTCGCGGGTCATCTCGCTGCTGCTCGCCGCCCAGTCGGACATGCGCTGGACCACATCGCCACGCATCACGCTGGAACTTGCGTTAGTCCGGGCGGCGATGCCCGAAACCGATCCGGCTCCGGCAGCTCTGGTCTCGCGCATCGAACGCCTCGAACGCCGCTCCGGCATCGACCCCGGCGTCGCCGAGCCATCGACCGAGGTCGCGAGCGCTCCGCCCGCGGAGCCTGAGATCAACAGGACTGCGAAAGGGTCGAGCGCCCCCAAGCCTGCGGCGAAGAAGCCAGCTGCATCGGCCCCGATCCCGGTTGCGACCGGCGACGTCGACATCGACACCCTGCGCCGCTCCTGGCCGACGGTCGTCCAACATCTTCGCGCCTCCCGGCAGATGATCCTGGCGACCAACCTCGAATCGGTCACGCCGTCCGCTTTCGACGGGCAGACCCTCGAGCTGACATTCCCGCCGGACCGCAAGTTCGGCATCAAGAAGGTGGAGGATCGCCAGAATGATCTGCAGGGTGTGCTGCAGGAGCTGTTCGGCGTCGCGCCACAGATCCGGTGCCTGACCCGTGACGGCGCCCCGGCCGGGGCGGAAGACGAGGACGAAGGTCCGCTGTCCGAAGAAGAGGCCCTTGCCAGGGTTCAGGCGGCGCTGGGGGCCGAGCTCGCCCCCGAGATCGAGGGCTCCTAGGTGTACGAAGGCCCCATCCAGGACTTGATCGACGAACTCGCCCGGCTCCCCGGGGTCGGGCCGAAGTCCGCGCAGCGGCTCGCGTTCTGGCTGGTCAACGCCAGTGCCGAGGACGCCAAGAACCTGGCCGACGCCATCATCCAGGTCAAGGAGCGGGTGACGTTCTGTCGCGAGTGCGGCAACGTGGCCGAGGGCGATCTGTGCCGGGTCTGCAAGGATCCGTCGCGCGACACCACGATCATCTGCGTCGTCGAGGAGCCGAAGGACGCCGCGACCATCGAGAAAGCGCGGGTCATCAAGGGGCGGTACCACATCCTCGGCGGTGCGATCTCGCCCCTCGACGGGATCGGGCCCGAGGACCTTCGCGTGCAAGAGCTCGCCGAGCGCGTCGAACGTGACGGCGTGAAGGAGGTCATCCTTGCGACCAACCCGAACCTCGAGGGGAACGCCACCGCGATGTACGTGGCCGCGATCCTCAAGCCGCTCGGCGTGCACGTGTCGCGGCTTGCCAGTGGCCTGCCCGTCGGCGGCGATCTGGAGTACGCCGACGAGGTCACGCTCGGTCAGGCCCTCGAAGGCCGCCGTGAGATGTAGCTAGCGGCCGCCGGCTTCGAAGACCGCGTCGAGTACGTGAACCTCGAAACCGTCGATCAACTCCTTCAGGACTCCTACGGCCTCTTTGAACTCCGGCATCGCTCGCCAGGTGTCGATCGCCTCGCGCGTCTCCCACGGGCCCATGCTGACGAACTTGTTCGGCTGGTCCTCGTCCCGAAGGAGCACCGCCCACAGGGCACCGTCCACGGTGTCCGTCGTCCACGCCGCGAGTTCCCCCCAGGCCTGGACGAACTCGTCCTCCTTGCCTTCCTTCACCATCCACGTCCCCGATGTGTAGGGCATCCCGTCCTCCTTTCTCTCGCTGAGCCGCCATCCTCGCACGCCCGAAGCTGCCGAATCTCTCGTTCGGTGTGCCTGAGGGCGGCTGCTAGGCTGAGAGCTCCAGAGCCCCGAGGGAGCCGCTGCTTGTCCATCGTTGTCCAGAAGTACGGAGGAACCTCCGTCGCCGACACCGACCGCATCCGCACAGTTGCGGAGCGGGTAGTGCGCACGAAGGAGGCCGGCCACGACGTCGTCGTGGTTGTCTCCGCCATGGGCGACAGCACCGACGGCCTGCTGGCGATGGCCCAGGAACTCACGCCGCTGCCGAACGCGCGGGAGATGGACCTGCTGCTGACGGCCGGCGAGCGGATCTCGATGTCGTTGCTGGCCATCGCTATCAACGCGATGGGCCACAAGGCGGCCAGCTACACGGGTTCGCAGGCGGGGATCATCACCGACACCCAGCATGGCATGGCCCGCATCGTCGACGTGCGTCCCGGACGCATCAAGGAGGCGATCGAGGAGGGCAACGTCGTGATCGTGGCCGGGTTCCAGGGGGTCTCGACCTCCTACGACGTGACGACGCTCGGCCGCGGGGGTTCGGACACGACCGCGGTCGCGCTGGCCGCCGCCGTCGACGCGGAGTACTGCGAGATCAATACCGATGTCGAGGGTGTGTTCACAGCCGACCCTCGGATCGCGCCCGATGCCCGCAAGCTGGAGGCGATCTCGTTCGAGGAGATGCTGGAATTCGCGGCGAGCGGTGCCCGTGTCCTGCAGCTCCGGTCGGTCGAGTACGCTCGGAGGAACAACGTGCCCCTGATGGTGCGTTCGTCGTTCGGCGACGAGCCGGGCACGTGGATCAAGGAAGGAACCGAAGCGATGGAAGACGCGATCATCTCGGGCGTGGCGCACGACGAGGGCGAGGCGAAGGTCACGATCGTCGACGTGCCCGACAAGCCCGGCGTCGCCGCGAAGATCTTCCGTGCGGTCGCGGATGAGGGCGTCAACGTGGACATGATCGTGCAGAACGTCTCGCATGACGGCAGCACCGACCTGTCGTTCACGGCGCCGGTCTCGGACCTGCCCCGGCTGAAGGTCCTGCTCGAACGGCTGATCGGCGAGATCGAAGCCGGTTCGTTCTCGTTCGACGAAGGGATCGCGAAGGTGTCGCTGGTCGGCGCGGGGATGAAGAGTCATCCGGGCGTCGCGGCGGACATGTTCGAGGCCTTGTCGGCCGAGGGCATCAATATCGAGATGATCTCGACGTCGTCGATCCGCATCTCGTGCGTCATCCGGCAGTCGGATGTCGAGAAAGCCGTGCGCGCCACCCACGCGAAGTTCGGGCTGGCGGGTACCGAGAAGGTCAGCACGTAGGAGGCGCGGGATGCGCGTAGCGATCGTCGGAGCGACCGGGGCGGTGGGCCG
>CAZXFL010000011.1:29799-34030 GCA_964640385.1 uncultured Actinomycetes bacterium | reverse complement strand
CCGGATGTGCCGCTCGCGATTCCCGGGGTCAATCCCGAGGCGCTCGAAGGCGACCCGAAGATCGTGTCGGTCCCGAACTGCACGACGATCACGGCGGTGCTGGCGGTCGCGCCGCTGCACCGGGCGGCCGGCGCGGTGGAGTTGGTGATGTCCTCGTATCAGTCCGTTTCGGGCGCCGGGTGGAAGGGCGTTCGGGAGCTGGTCGAGCAGGCGGACAAATTGCACGGTCACGAGGAGGAACTTGGCTCGCCCGACCCCGCGTCCTTGCCATCGGGTGACGTATTCGGGAAGACGATCGCGTTCAACGTGCTGGCGAAGATCGGGGACTTCGAGGACTCCGGGTTCACGAGCGAAGAGTCCAAGATGATGGCCGAGCCGCGCAAGATCCTGAACGCGCCGGACATGATCGTGTCGGCGACGTCGGTCCGGGTCCCGGTCGTTCGCGGACACGGCGTGTCGGTCCTGGCGAAGTTCCTGCGGGCGATCACGCCCGACGAAGCGCGCGAGCTTTTGGCGGACGCACCGGGCGTGACGCTGATGGACGATCCGGCGAACGGTGTGTACCCGAGTCCGATCGACTCGGCGGGACGCGACGACGCCTACGTCGGCCGCGTCCGCCAGGGCGCGGACCCGAACACGCTGCTGCTTTTCTCCTGCGCGGACAACCTGCGGATCGGCGCCGCCCTCGATGCCGTCGAGATCGCGGAACACCTCTTCAGTCGTTAGCCGAACTGGTCGCCCGTCAGACGATCGTGATGGTTCCGCGCATGCCGTAGTCCCAGTGCGCCGGGAGGTGGCAGCCGAAGAGCTGCGATCCGGGTCCCTCGAAGGTGAAGGTCGTCGTGCGGGTCGATCCCGCGGGAACCGAGATCTCGCCGGGCACGTCTCCGTGGTGGTGGCCCGTCCCTGCCTCGTGGACGTCCTGGACCTGCTGATCGCCGAGGATGAACTCGTGGTCGATCGGGTCGGTGTTCTCGATGACGAACCGGACGGTCGAGCCCGGCTCCACCGCGATGGCCGTCGGCGTGAACCGGGAGTGTTCGATGCTCACGGGGATCGTGCGCATGGCGGGTGCCGGGCGCGGGTCTCGGGCGGCGGCCACGACCAGAGTCGTGGCCGCCACTGCGAGAACGACGAGCGCCGTCACGAGCAGGCGTCTCATGCGGGAAGTCCCGCCGCGCCGCCGCGCCGCCGCGAGCGCGCGACCCCGAACCCGACGGCCACGAACGCCGTCAGCCCGGCGACGATCCACCACGCGGCCGATCCGGTGCTCGGCTCCGTGGCCGACGGTGCCTGGTTCGGCGCTGCCAGGCCGGCATCGACGGGGGATGGCTCGCCATTGCCGGTCGGGTCGATCGCGAGGTCGTGGGTCAATCGTCCCGCCCGCTCGTCGATCTTCAGGAACGATAGCCACATGCCCTCGCCGTCGACCCACTTCATGTGCTCGTCGGACCGCAGGTCGCTGATGAGCAGTTCGTTCGCGGGCTCGCTCCGTTCCAGGACCATGCCCGGTGCTTGCGCATCCGTGAACCCGGGCTCCAGGGGAACCGGCAGCATCTGCGGCTCGTCCGCGGTCAGTAGGAACACGTCTGCCTCGACGATCGCGGCCTCGTCCTGCCCGAGCGCGAGGATCCGGAGGGGCACCCACGGCCGGTCGGTAGGGATCACCAGGTGCACGGGCGTTGAGTCCCCGGCGCCCTGGCCCAGCTCGCTCGCCTTCGTTCCGTCGAAGCGGGCAGCCATGAAGTAGGGGCTGCGAGCCGCGTAGAAGTCCAGCATCTCGGGGGCGTCCGGCGGCAGGAGGAACCCGTGGTCCTTCGCCCAGACGCCGACGGCGTCGCCGCCGCCCTCGAGGATCACGATGTCGAGTGCGTCGATCTGCGTTCGGAGGATCACGGCTGCGGGCGATGCCGATGGCAGTGCTGTCTCGGCTTGGTCAGCTGCGAATAGGACCGGAGGCGCCACCTCCTGTGCGAGGCGCTGCAGCGTCCAGTCGCCCCCGCGGATCACGCGTGTCGGTTTCCCGGGTAGCGGGGTGATCGAGCCGACTTCGTCGGCGTTCCCCGCGAACTCGAACCCGGTCACGTAGTGCTCGATGCCGTTGCGGTAGCCGGCCAACGTCGTGGTGCGGGTCAGGGAGATGGCCCCGTTCGGGGCCACCAGGCCTCCGCACGCGAGCGCGGCAGGTGCCGACATGAGCAGCATGGCCAGTCCGAGCACGAGGACCTTGATCGGTCGGGTTCGCATGAGCCTCTCCCTTTCGTCGGAAGTCACCGGCTTGGACGGCAGGAGGGGACCTGGGGTTCCCGGGCGGCCGATCGGCTCGGGGTTGTCTACCGGGTGGTAGATGTGGTTATCTACCGTTCGGTAGAGAGCTGAGAGGGCCCCTAGGCACGTGATCTCTGAGCAACTCGCAGGAAAACGCATCCTCGTGACCGGCGTGACCGGGTTCCTCGGGCAGGCCCTGCTCGAACGCCTCCTCTACGACTGCCCCGAGTCTCGCCCGATCGTGCTCATCCGGCCCCAGTTCGGCTCGGCCGGCCGCGACCGTCTGGCCGACATGCTGAAGCGCCCTTGCTTCGATCGCCTGCGCGAGCGCGAGGGCGAAAAGGGTATGGCCCGGATCCTCGAGGACATCGAGGTGCTCGAGGGCGACCTCACCGGCGATCTGCCCGAGTTCCCGGATGACATCGACATCGTCGTTCACTGCGGCGCGACCGTTTCGTTCGACCCGCCGATCGATGAGGGGTTCCGTACCAACGTTCTGGGCTCGCTGAACCTGTACGAAGCGATCTACGCGGGCGGCAGCCGCCCGCACATCATCCACACCTCGACCGCGTACGTCGCCGGCATGACCAAGGGCGTGATCCCCGAAGGCCCGCTGCAGCACCGCATCGACTGGCGCGCGGAACTCGAGTATGCGCTGGCCGCGCGCGGCGAAGCGGAAGAAGCGTCCCGGCGCCCGGAGATGCTCGACTCTTTCATGGCCGCCGCCAAGAAGGAACACCAGCGCGCCGGCCCGCAAGCGGTCTCGGCCGACGCCGAGGAACGCCGTAACGCCTGGGTCAAGAAGCGGCTCGTCCAGTACGGGCGCGCTCGCGCGCAGTCGATGGGCTGGCCGGACAATTACACGTTCACCAAGGCGCTGGGCGAGCGCTGCGTCGAAGAGGTCGCCGCCGAACACGGCCTGCGCCTGTCGATCGTTCGCCCCTCGATCGTCGAGAGCGCCTACGTGCAGCCGTTCCCGGGGTGGATCGAGGGGTTCAAGATGGCCGACCCGATCATCCTGGCGTTCGGTCGCGGCGATCTGCCGGAGTTCCCCGGGATCGCCGAGGGTGTGCTGGACATGATCCCGGTCGACCTGGTCGTCAACGCGATGCTGGCGGTCGCGGCGATGCCGGCGGCCGAGGAGACCGACTACTACCATGTTTCGTCGGGCGCGCGGAACCCGCTGACCTTCGCGCGCATGTACCGCGATGTGAAGGCCTACTTCGAGGAGCATCCACTACCGGGCGGGGGTGGCCGTGGCGAGATCAAGACGCCGAACTGGAAGTTCCCGGGGGTGCTGAAGGTCGAGCGGATGTTGCGCAACGGTGAACGGCTCGTGGACCTCGCAGACAAAGTGGTCCAGCACCTGCCGCGCTCGAAGAAGGTCCGCGCGTTCGCCTCGCGCGTCGACCGCGACCGCGCCAAGGTCGAGTTCATGCGGCGCTACTCGGACCTGTACGCCGCCTACACCGAGGCCGAGGTCATCTACACGGACGACCGGACGCTGGCGTTGCACGGGTCGCTCGCGGCGGAGGACCAAGGGCGGTTCGGGTTCGACTCGGCGGTCGTGGACTGGACCTATTACCTGAAGGACGTGCACTGCCCGACGATCACCAAGTCGCTGCGCGAGCAGAAGAAGAAGCACAGCTCGCCGAGCGTCAAGATCGCCGAGGCGAAGCAGGACGGGCCCAAGATCGCCGCCGTCTTCGATATGGAAGGCACGATCCTGGCCTCGAACGTCGTCGAGACCTATTCGTGGATCCGGTTGCACGATATGCCGGTCGAGGACTGGCCCTCGCAGGTCGCCTCGCTCGCGAGCAACGCGCCGAAGTATCTGCAGCAGGATCAGCGGGACCGCGGCGAGTTCCTGCGGACGTTCTATCGCCGCTACGAGGGCGCCGACGTCGAGCGGGTCCGGGAGCTGGTCCGCGACTACGCCGCCGACATCATGCTGGAGCGCTGC
>CAZXFL010000011.1:0-29699 GCA_964640385.1 uncultured Actinomycetes bacterium | reverse complement strand
CTGTACCGGCTGGCCAAGCGGCGGCGCTGGCCGGTCGAGGAATGGGGGATCGCGACGGCGAGTGACCGGGTGCTGGTTCCTGAACCAGCCGGCTGGAAGGGGGCGGGGCGATGACCGAGATGCTCGAGCTGTTCCGGTCGGTCCCGCGCTACGTCGCGTCGAAGGCGCTGAGCGGCAAGATGCCGGGACTCGTCACGGGTCCGCTGGCTCCCCTGCGGCTGGTGGACCGGAGCGATCCGGTGCTGCCGGGCCTCGGGTGGGGTCCGCTGAAGCCGCGCCTCTCGGGTATCTGCGGCTCGGACCTGGCGACCGTTGCCGGTAAGACCTCGTTCTACTTCTCGCCGCTGGTCTCGTTCCCGTTCGTGCCGGGGCACGAGGTGGTGGCCGACACCGTCGAGGACATCGACGACATCCCGGCCGGAACGCGGGTCGTGCTCGACCCGGTGCTCTCGTGCGTGCCGCGCGGGCTCGACCCGTGCCCGGCGTGTTCGGACGGTCTGACCGGGCGCTGCGACCGGATCACGATGGGCCACATCGCTGCGGGGCTGCAAACCGGCTACTGCACCGACACCGGCGGCGGCTGGGGCGGGCGGATGGTCGCGCATCGCTCGCAGCTGCACGTGGTTCCCGATGACATGCCCGACGAGAAGGCCGTGCTGATCGAACCGTTGGCATGCGCGACGCACGGAGTGCTCCGAGCGCAGGCGCCGACCGGGGCGACGGTCGCGGTGGTCGGCGCCGGGACGGTCGGACTGCTGACGGTCCTGGCCCTGAAGCGCTTCGCCGACGTCAAGCACATCACGGTCGTGGCC
Organism: uncultured Actinomycetes bacterium; assembly: GCA_964640385.1. Classification (GTDB taxonomy): domain Bacteria; phylum Actinomycetota; class UBA4738; order UBA4738; family JBBDHU01; genus JBBDIK01. The sequence continues at coordinate 28,887 of CAZXFL010000011.1, read as the reverse complement.
AAGCATCCGAGGCAGCAGGAGATGGCGCGCGCGTTCGGTGCGGATGAAGTTGCCGCCTCACGTGACGCGGTAACCGCGCTGCGCCGTTCGACCCATGCGCTGCGCGCGAAGCCGGAGATGGGGACTGAGTTCCTGTTGGGCGGCGTGGACGTCGCGTTCGATGCGGTCGGGTCGCGTTCGTCGCTGGACCTGGCGCTGCGGACAACGCGCGCAGGGGGACGCATCGTCGTGAGCGGCATCCCGTCCGGTGGCGCAGATCTGACGCCTCTGTGGTTCCGCGAGCTGGAGCTCGTCGGTGCGTACACCAGCAGCGTCGAGGAGATCGACGGTCGCCGGGCACACACGTTCGAGCTCGCGATGGAGTTCGCCGCCGAGGCGCCCGTCGAGGATCTGCTTGGCGGGGTCTACGCCCTGTCCCGCTGGCGCGAGGCGTTGGACCATGCGCTGTCGGCCGGCAAGCTCGGCACCGCCAAGATCGCATTCGACCCCAGGAGGCAGTCGTGACCAGACCCGGATTCGTGCTTGAGGTGGACGAACGGACGCCACCGCTCCTCGTCCATCGCGGCGAGGGGTTCGACCTGCAGCGGTTCCCGTTAGGGGCGCGGGTCATCTACCCGCCGGACTCGTTGCCGCCGATCAAGGACCTGCGCGGCGCGATCCGCCACGCGTTGGCGAACCCGCAGGGTGACTCCAATCCGTTGTCCGAGCAGCTCCGGCCGGGGATGAAGCTGACGATCGCCTTCGACGACATCTCGCTTCCGTTGCCTCCGATGAGCACGCCCGACATCCGGGGTCGCATCCTCGAGGAGGTCATCGAGCTGGCCGCGCGCGAGGGCGTCGAGGACATCGAGCTGATCGTGGCCAACTCCCTGCACCGACGTATGACCGCCGCCGAGATCGAGCGGGCGGTGGGCGAGCGCGTGTTCCGTTCGTTCTGGCCGGACGCGCTGACCAATCACGACGCCGAGGATCGCGACAACCTGACCTATATCGGCAAGACCACGGAGAACGAGGACGTCGAGATCAACAAGCGCGCGGCCGAGTCCGACCTGCTCATCTACGTGAACATCAACCTGGTCGCGATGGACGGGGGCAACAAGTCGGTGCCGGTCGGGCTGGCGAGCTACAAGAGCGTGAAGGCACACCACAACGTGCACACGATGATGCACTCGAAGTCCTACATGGACCCGCGTGAGGGGCGAAGCGCCATCCACGACTCGTGTGCGCGGATGCAGCAGCTTCTGCGGGAGGCCGGCGTCAAGATCTTCCAGATCGAGACGACGCTGAACAACGACACGTTCCCGAAGCAGTTCGGGTTCCTGAACAAGCGCGAATGGGAGTGGTCGATCGCCGACCAGGGGATGTACCTGGGCGCGAAGAAGGGCAACGACCTGATGCCGGCACGGTTCCGGCACGACTTCTACACACGGCAGGTAGCCGACTACGGGGTGACCGGCGTGACCGCCGGCGAGACCGACGCCGTCCACGAGGTCACGCTCGCGAACCTGCACCGGCAGCAGCTCACCGAGGTCGATGGGCAGTCCGACGTGATGGTGGTTGGCCTTCCGTACCTTTCGCCTTACAACGTGAATTCGATCATGAACCCGATCCTGGTGCACTGCATGGGCCTCGGGTACTACTTCAACTTCTACCGGAACAAGCCGGTCGTGCGGAAGGGCGGTGCGATGATCATCTTCCACCCGACCCCGTGGGAGTTCCACCAGGTCCACCACCCGAGCTACATCGACTTCTTCGACGAGGTGCTGGCCGACACGAAGGATCCGGCCGAGATAGAGAAGAAGTACGAGGAGCAGTACGCGACGGACCCGTGGTACATCCACCTGTACCGCAACAGCTATGCGTACCACGGGGTGCACCCCTTCTATATGTGGTACTGGGGGGCACACGGACGCGACCACGTCGGTGACGTTATCATCGTCGGTGGGGACCGCAAGGCGGTTGAACGACTGGGCTACCGTGCGGCGTCGACGTTCGCCGACGCGCTGGAGATGGCCAAGGAAACGGTCGGGACCTCGCCGTCGATCTCCTACCTGCACTCGCCGCCGCTGACGATGGCGGAGGTGCGCTGAGCGATGGCCCCGCTGCTTGACGAGATCCGCGATCTGTCGAAAGGTTGGCGCTGGGGTCGGCGTCCGCTGGTCCCGCGCTCCGCCGAGCCGTTCCAGGGCCCGCCTCGGTCGGACGAGTTCCCGACCGAATGGGCGCGGACGGCGGTGGCGCGCAAGGCGCGAGCGGCGTTCCTGCGGGGCGTACTCGGGCCGGCGGCGCGCAACGAGCTGGATCTGACGTTGGAGGGCCTGGACAACCTTGAGACGGTCGAGGGGCCGGTGATGTTCTTCTCGAACCACTCGAGCCACCTAGACGCGTCGCTCATCATGACGACGTTGCCGCCCGAGTGGCGGGACAAGACGGCGGTCGGTGCTGCGAAGGACTACTTCTTCGACGTGTGGTGGCGGGCGGTCGGCACGGCGTTCGTCTACAACGCGTTCCCGATCGACCGGACACGGGGGCGCGGCGGGACGATCTCGACCGCTCGCCGCTTGATCGACGAGGGCTGGAGCCTGGTCGTCTTCCCGGAGGGAACGCGTTCGCGTGACGGGTGGATGAACCGCCTGCGGCACGGAGCGGCGCGCATGTGCATCGACGCTGGCATCCCCGCGGTGCCGATCGGGATCCGCGGCGCGCACGCGGCGATGCCGACCGGGCACTCGTGGCCGAGGGCCGGGCGTCCGCCGGTGTCGGTCCGGTACGGGGCGGCGCTGCACCCGGCCGAGGGCGAGGACCATCGGGACTTCTCACGCCGGATGACCCAGGCGGTCGCGCAGCTCTTGGACGAGGACAGCACGACGTGGTTCGAGTCGGTGCAGCGCGCGGTGCGCGAGGAGACGCCGATCCCGATAGGGCCGCAGGGGCCGAAGTGGCTGCGGGTCTGGGAGGGGTCGAAGTCACCGGTCCGGCGTGGACCGAAACGGGCCTGGCCCCGATGACGCGCCGGACCGGCGAGGTACGCAAGCGCAAGCTCCTCGACGAGGCGATCCGCCAGTTCGGCGAGGGCGGCTACGACGCCAGCAGCCTGGACGCCGTGGCGAACGCGTGCGGGGTCCGCAAGCAGACCTTGCTGTACTACTTCCCGACGAAGGAGGCCCTGCTCGAAGCTGCGGTACACGCCACATCGACCCGACTTGCCGAGGAGCTGAACGCCGCCCTCTCGCAGCCGAAGAAGAACAAGGCGGTCGCCATCATCCGCACGGTGTTCCGTCTGGCGGAAGAGTGGCCGGAGTTCCCCGGGTTCATCCGGGAGGCGTCGCGGCTGGGTCCGGGTGTCGTCCAGCAGTTCGCCGCGCCGCTGGAGCCGCTCCGTATCCGAGCGATCGCCGCGATGAAGAAGGCGATGGACGAGGGCGAGCTGCGCCGTCAGGACCCGGAGCTGCTCCTGTTCACGCTTTATACGGCGGTCGTCGGCTCGATCACCGAGGCCGGCGTCCTCAACGCTCTGGTCGGCGAGGACAGCAGCCGCACCACGCTCAAGCGTCGCCAGCGCGAGGTCGTTGCATTCGTCCGAAGCGCGATGCAACCTCCCAGCGCAGATGAGAAGGCCCCCCGCAAGCAGGCCTGATCCGAGGCTCCTTCCCGCTCCTACCCGCGGGCGTGCGTTTCGGTGTCCTCGCTCGAGAACCGATACTCGGCCATCTCCCCATACGCCGCGTCGAACGCCACGTCCGATCCCACGTCGATATGCCCGCCGGTCTTCCCGATCTCGAACTCGGGTGCGAAGCCGAACATGGCGTTCTTCGTGGTCGTCGGGTTCCCGTCCCCTCCCCGGTGTGGTTCGAACGTGTACGAGTTCCCATTGATCGTGGCGCTGTGATCCGAGATCGATACGGCGCCCTTGTTGATCCCGATGAACTCGCCGATGAGCGGACCGAAGTCTCCGAACGGGCCTCCATCGGCCCCGGAGACGGCCTTCCCCAGCGCTTCGACCTGGTCATCGCTCGCCGACTCGTCCACGACGATGCCGACCTTCCACCCGCCCGAGCTGATGTTGGACGGGAAAAGGTTGTAGAGCGCCCAGGTGACGCCCGCCAGATCGACGCCTTGCGAGTTTCCGGCGGTGGTGCTGAATGCGGCAACGCCCCGGCATTCGCCCTTCCCCTCGGGATCTGTCGGTCGTAGGTCGACCGGACACGGGCACCCGCTCGCGCACGAGCACGATGCCACGTAGGTCCCCTCCAAGGTGTACGCCATCGTTCCCTCCTCCTCTCCCGGCGGCGTCAGCCGCCGAACACCGGCCAGACCGCCACGCCGATCCCGAACGCCGCGATGGCGGCGCCGAACCAGCGGGTGGCTTTCTGTCCGAACGGGGTGACCTTCTCGATGAAGATCACCGCCGCGATCACTCCCATCCAGGCCAGGCTCATGAGCCCGACGACGAACAGGACGAGCATCAGTCCCCAGCAGCATCCGACGCAGTACGCGCCGTGTTCCGCCCCCATGCGGAGCGCCCCGCTGTAGCCATCGCGCCAGTGGAAGAAGAAGTCCATCGGGCTGCGACAGTGCGCCAAGCACTTCGTCTTGAAGGGGGTGAACTGGTAGACGCCGGCCGCGACTAGCGCTCCACCTGCGAGGAGCGCGGCTGTCTGCGCCGGAAGCGAAGGTGCGACCCACACGATCCCGCGGTAGAGCGCGTACGCGACCAGTCCGACCCCCGTCCACGAGAGCAGGTAGCCACCCACGAACAGCGGCACGGCGATCGCGGAGTTGCCCTTCCTCCGGGACACGCGCCACTGGGCGATGACCATCGGCGCGACCGACGGGAACATCATCGCAACCATCATCGTGACCCACATCGCCAGGAAGAGGCCGATGCCCATCGGCCCCGAAGCCATCCCCATCCCGTCCATCCCGGAGTCCATCGAGCCGCCTCCGGTGAGGTCGGGGACCATCTGGCGCTGTCCCCCGGTCAGCCACCAGGCGAGGGCGGACAGGGCGACGAGGGCGAAGGTGATCAGCGCGATCGACGCGCGGATGGCGTCGGTCGGCCAGGTTGCGGGCGCTGTTGCCCCGTCGGAGTTCTGGGGTCGTGGGGCCACGGGGTCGAAGCTAGCCCCCTCGGGACTGGGAGGTCAAATCCGGAAGGCGGTTGCGAGCAAGACGTAAGGAAGATCCAAGGGGATGCCCGCCCGGAGCCGGGCTTGGTCTAGCTGTAGTGCTCGACGACCAGGCGCTCTTCCAGCTCGACCGGGAGCGGGATCTCGCTGCGCTCGGGCAGGCGGGAGAGGGTCCCGGAGACCTCGTCCTTATTGCGGTACAGGTAGGCCGGTGGATCCGGCGTGATCTCGAGGGCCTCGCGCACCGCCACGAAGTTCTTCGCCTTGGTGCTGACCGCGATGGTGTCCTCCGGCTTGACGATGACGCTGGGGATGTCCACGCGCTTGCCGTTCACCAGGACGTGACCGTGCGAGACGAGCTGGCGGGCTTGGCGCAGCGACAGGGCGAGTCCGAGCCGCAGGACGACGGCATCGAGCCGCGTCTCGAGCTCGATCAGGAGTTCCTCGCCGGTCACGCCCTCGCGGCGAGTTGCCCTCTCGAAGTACCGGCGCATCTGCCGCTCGCCGATCCCGTAGATGGCGCGCAGCTTCTGCTTCTCGACCAGCCGTACCTGGAACTCCGTCGCACGCTTGCGGCCGCGGCCGTGCTGGCCCGGCGGGTAGGGACGCTTGCCGGACGGGCAGTTGGGCCTCCCGCACAGGGGGGCCATGACCCGTCGGCACATCTTGTGGCGTGGTCCGATCTTCTGCATGCGGACGCATAGGGTACCGAACGCGCGCCCTGCCTGACCCGCGCCTGCTCGTACACGCGCCCTCCTCGAACGTCCGTTCGAACATCCTGGGCGAAGGCCGAACGAGCCGCTAGCATCGATCAGATGCGACGGACGGTACGGCTCCTCGCCGCCGCCTCTTCCTTGATCATCTTGTGGGCAGTCGTTCCGGCGGTGCCCGCTTCGGGAGAGGCGCCGGACGCCTCGGCTCCAACCCCCCTCGGCAACAACACCCAGGGTTGCGACATCGTGGGTACGCAGGGCCCCGACGAACTCCGCTCGAACGATCATGGGCAGGTCGTGTGCGGCCTGGACGGTCGCGACGTGATCTGGGGGAACGGCGGCAACGATCTGATCAGGGGGGGTCCCGGCAACGACGACATCAAGGGCGGGGCGGGCGACGACGACATGTACGGGGGCCTCGGCGAGGACACCTGCCGCCAGAACATGGGCCGCGGCAAGACCGGGTCATGTGAGTGGCCGAGCCCGATCCTGATCTGCCCTGTGCGCCATGGAACCGTCTATGACAACTTCGGGGATGACCGCGGCGACCACCTGCACCAAGGCAACGACATACTGGCGCGCCGAGGCGAGCCGGTCCTCGCGACGTTCAACGGTCGGGCAACGCGCGCGTACTCGGCGAGCGGTGCTGGGTACTACGTGAAGCTCCAGGGCGCGGACGGATTCACCTACGGCATGCACATGCTCAAGCAGGGCCGGGCGGAGGGTAGGGTCAAGAAGGGCGACGCGATCGGGAAGGTCGGTTCCACCGGGAACGCCGGCAGCACCAACCACCTGCACTTCGAGTGGCACCCCGAGAACAAGGACGCCATCGACCCGTTCCCGTACCTGAACAAGGTGTGTGAGAACACGGCCCACGCGCCGGTCGACGGTGAGACGGAACTCCTCGTCTTCGACTAGCCGGGGCGGCTCGCTCCGACGTACACGCTTCCGTAGTAGCCCCCGAAGACCGAGTCCACCGACACCGGGCTGCCCTCGCTAAACGCGTGGACCATGTTGCCGCCACCGATGTAGATGCCGACGTGGTGGATCGGGTTGTAGAAGAAGACCAGGTCTCCCACCTGGAGGTCGTCCCTATTCACCTTCGGCAGGGAGCTGTACAGGGATCCCGAGTAGTGCGGGAGGGAGATCCCGGCCTTGCCGTAGGAGTAGACGACCAAGCCCGAGCAGTCGAACTCGTCAGGACCGGCTGCGCCCCACTGGTACTCATCACCGACCTGATCGAGGGCGACCTTCACCGCGTAGCTAGCCGCAGAGCTGGACGGCGGCGGGTTGTAGGCGGGCTCGCCGCCGCTGCCGTCGCCCGTTCCGCCGTCGCCACCGTTCTCGGCCTCAGCGGCCGCCGCGGCCTCGGCCTCGCGCTGTGCCTGGAGTTCCGCCTGGTAGGCGTCGAGGGCCTCCTGGTACTGGATCTCGTATTCCTTGACCAGCGCCGCTTGCTCCTCGATGTTCTTCTTGATCGTCTCCTGCTGCTTCGCGAGCTCGGCTTCCTGCTCCTGCTGCGCTTCCTTCGCGGTCTTCAGTGCGTCGGCCGCCATCGCCGCCTTCGCGGTCGCGTTCTGCGCCTCGAGCGCGATGGCCTCGTTCTCCTCCGCGAGCGCCGAGAGGAACTCGATGCGATCTGAGAAGTCGGTGAAGGTGCCGTTCGAGTCGAAGATGACCTCGAGCTGTCCGCCGCCCGCGCCGCTTACGTACGCGTCCGCGGTCCGGTCGGCGAGCTTGGTGCGCGCCTCCTCGGCCTCCCCGCCGTACTGGTCCATATCCGCCTGCGCGGTCTCGAGGTTCTTCTGGGTCTCCTCGAGTTCGGCCTTGACCCTGTTGTACTCCTCGACCATCGCGGACAGGTTCTCGTTGAGCTCGCCGAGCTTGGCCTTGGCGCCGTCGAGCTGCGCGCGGGAGGGGGGCTCCGGTTCGGCGGCCGCCGTGCCTGGGAAGGCGCCGATCATGGGAACCATGAGGGCCACGGCTACGAGGAGCCGTGCGGTTCGCCCGAACTTTCTCGTCGTGTCCCTCATAAAGAAAACAGGCTGCCAACAGGCTGGCAGCCACGGAACAACCCTACCAGCGGCCATCTCCGCGTCAAGCCACTGGCGTCGAAAGGAGCGACAGAACCGCAGGTCAGGCGGGGTGTGGCAGCACGTGAGCGATCGCGCTGTGAGCGGCTGAAGTGCCGTTCGCGATGCAGTCGGGGATGCCGAGTCCGGCGTAGGCGGCTCCGGCGAGCGCGAGGCCGGCGGGGAGCGTGGCAACGGCTGACTCGATGCGGTCGCGGTGGCCCGGAGCGTAGATGGGCAGGGCCTGTTCCCATCGGTGCAGCCGGATATCGGCGGGTTCGGATGCGCTGAGCGTTTCCGACACCTCGTCCGCGATCGCGGCCGCGAGCGTCTCGTCGTCCTGTGCCAAGGGTTCCAGGTCCGTGACCATCGCGCGAACCCAGGGGTCGTCCCATGGATGGTGGGGCCACTTGGCGGTGAGCCAGGTACAGGCGGCAACGGCCCGGCGGTCCTCCGGCGCGACCAGGTAACCGGACGCGTCGAGGGTTCTTCCGATGGTTCCCGGTCGATACCGGAGGAGCGCGACCGCGGACGCGCTGTAGCGGATCGGGGCGAGTGCGGCGGCGGTCTCCGAGGCGGTGTTCGCGAGGATGCGGGCCGTTGTGGTTGCCGGTGTCGTGACGACGACGGCATCGGCGTAAACCGTGTCGCCACCGGTCGCGACGGAGAAGCCGTCACCGTTGCGGGATACGGAGTCGACTGCCGCATCGGTGCGGATGTCGACGCCCTCGAGCGACGAAGTGAGTGCATCGACGAAGGTGCTCAGACCTCCGCGCGGCGTCAGGAAGGTGGGAGCGTGCCGGTTGCCTTTGGGTCGGCGGGCCATAGCCAGGACCAGGCTTCGCTGCTCCGCGAACGCGGGGAACGCCGCAGCCATGCTGACCTCGTCGGCGGGGGCGCCGAAGATGCCCGAGACGAGCGGGGCGACCAACCGGCGGGCGACCTGCCGGCCCAGGCGGCGTTCGGTGACCTCGGCCACCGTCGGGTCGGGGGCTGCCCCGCGGGGGATGAGCGGTTCGATGCCGGCTCGAGCTGCGGCCAGCGGTCCGATGATCCCGCCGCGGACGGCGCCCAGGAGGGGAAGCACGCCGGTCGGGACGCCCATCGCCAGCCCTCGGGGCAACGGGCGGAGCTCGCCGCCGAGCAAGAGGTAGGTGCGGGACGCGAGCGGTCCCGGGGCCATGAGCTCGAGGCCCAGATCGCGAGCCAGGTCCGCCGCGGCCGGCTTCGCGGCCAGGAACGAATCCGCCCCGAGTTCCAGGGGAACGCCGTCGGCCTCTATGGTCCGGAGCTTGCCGCCGAGTTGCGGTGATGCCTCCAGCAGCGTGATGCGCAGCGTCGAGCGCGCCGCTGCCGCCTGCGCTCGTGCCTGGCGGGCGGCGGCCAGACCGGCGATGCCGCCGCCGATGATGACGAGCTGTGGAGCTTCCATGGGATCCGACACCGACCTCTGGGCGGAGGTCTCGAGTCGGGACGGCGGGATTTGAACCCGCGACCTCAGCGTCCCGAACGCTGCGCGCTACCAAACTGCGCCACGTCCCGTGACGGCCCGGACGGGCCGCGCCGCACAGTCTAGCGGCTGGCCCGCGCACCCGGATAGGCTGGGTCCCCTCATCCCGAGATAGAGAGGCTCCCATGACCAGCACGTCCTACCTGCGCTTCTTCCTCGCTTCCGAAGCCGATCGCGAGAACTTCGAGGAGGACATGAAGGAGATGCTCGAGCGGGCGATGAACGCGCCCGGCTACCGGTGGGCCGAAGCCGGCCGCGACATCTGGGAGGACCGCAAGTACATCGTCGTCTCTCAGTGGGATTCGTTCGAGGACATGAAGGCCTGGGAACACTCGGACCATCACGAGGCCGTGATGGACCGCTGGCCGGACGAGCGCTGGGCGGAACCGTTCGAACACAAGCGGTTCGTCGACTGGAAGAAGGAGTAGCGCTTGCGTATCGCGCAGATCGCTCCGCCCTGGCTCGCGGTACCGCCCAAGGGGTACGGCGGCATCGAGTGGGTGGTTGCGTTGCTCGCCGACGGACTCGCTGAACGGGGCCACGACGTGACGCTCTTCGCGACCGGCGACTCGATCACGAAGGCGAACCTGGAGTACGTGTTCGAGACGGCGCCCGGCTCGGAGTTCATCAACTCGCTGCCGCACGACACGATCCAGACGTTGGAGGCGTTCCGCGACCTGGATCGGTTCGATGTGTTCCACGTGCACGCGCCGTTCGCCTCGTTGGTGGCGGGCGTCATGTCCGGTCGGCCGTGCGTGCACACGCTGCACGGCGCGTTCACCCCGGAATGGCGGCAGATCTACTCGCGGGTCGCGGAGCAGGCGTGGTTCGTCGCGATCAGCGAGGCGCAGCGGCGGCAGATGCCCGAGCTTCGGTACGGCGGGGTCGTCTACAACGGGATCGACGTCGAGCGGTATCCGCTACGCACCGAGAAGGATGACTACCTGCTGTTCCTCGGACGGACGGCGCCAGAGAAGGGGCTCCGACGGGCGGTCGAGACGGCGCGGCTGACGGGCGACAAGTTGGTCATCGCGGTCAAGGTCGTCTCGGAGACGGAGAAGGTCGAGTGGGACGCGGTCGAGCAGATGTTGCCGGATAATGCGGAGGTCCTCGGTGAGATCTCGCATGAGGACAAGGCAGAGCTACTCTCGCGTGCGAAGGCGGTGCTGTTCCCGATCGACTGGGAAGAACCGTTCGGGCTGGTGATGACCGAGGCGATGGCGTGCGGGACGCCGGTGATCGCGACGTCGCGCGGGTCGGTACCCGAGGTTGTCGCCGACGGTGAGACGGGGTTCATCGTTCCGGTGGAGGGCTATTCGGGGGCGGCGGCGGACGCGCTGAAACATCTGGCCGAGATCGACCCGCAGGCCTGCCGTGTGCGGGTCCAAGAGCGGTTCTCGACCGCGGCGATGGTCGCGGGCTACGAAGAGGTCTACCGGCAAGCGCTGGCGTGAAGGGAGGAGCGATGGGCGAGACGAAGTGGGAGCGGCTGGCGTCGCTGACGGGCGTGGTGATGGCCGCGCTTCTTGCCGTCCGGACCCTAATCACGCCGAGCCCGCACACCTACCTGATTGTGGAGGCGGGCCCGTACGAGATGGCGACATGGTTCCTTGGGCACAGGGGCGTGTTGTTGCTAGCGGTTTGGATGACCGGACTGATCGTCGTTGCCGGCACATGGTTCCACGGAGGCCTGCGCGCCTATCTGTCGAGGCAGGGTGCATCGCGCCTGGCCGGCATTGGGTTCGCCGGATGGATCCTCGTTGGAACTATCTCGTTGGTGCGTCATGCGATGTTGTCGGTCTTGGTCCTTTACGCGCTTCCTCTCGACGCCAATCTCTCGATCATCGTCGTTGGCCAGATGATGCTCGGGATGGTGTGGTTCGGCGCGTTCATCACGGCGATTGCCGTCGCTATTGCGGGTGCACGGTTCAGTGCCCTGCCCTGGTGGTTCAACTTCGGGACGGCGGTGGAAGCGGTGATCCTGGGGGCGGGAACCCTGGTTGTGCTCACGGGTGGCAGCGGTGGCTACTTCTCGCTGAGCGGCGACTTCCGTTGGATCGTGCTGTGGAGCTACATTGCCTGGGCCGCCATCGGCGGACTCGTTCTGTACTCGCGGCTTGGCAAGGAACGCGAAGCCCCCGCCGCATGAGGGTCGCGGTCACCGGTTCCAGCGGGCTGATCGGTGGCGCACTCGTCCGTGGACTGCGGTCTGCGGGCCACGAGGTTCGCCCGATCGTTCGGCGCGAGCCGGCCCCCGGCGAGATCCGGTGGGATCTCGGCGCCGGGACGATCGATGCCGCCGGGCTCGGCGGATGCGATGCGGTCGTCAACCTGGCCGGCGTCGGGATCGGCGATCACCGGTGGACCAAGGTGCACAAGGCGCGCATCCTAGACTCGCGGGTGAAAGGGACGCGCCTCCTCGCCGAGACGATCGCATCGCTCGACCCGGGACCTTCCGTGCTGCTCAACGCCTCGGCGAGCGGGTGGTACGGGGACCGGGGCGATCAAGTGCTCACCGAAGCAAGTAGCGGCGGGACCGGGTTCCTCGCCGAGGTCTGCCGCTCTTGGGAATCGGCGACGCAGCCGGCGGTCGATGCCGGCGTTCGGGTCGCCTACCTGCGTTCGGGGATCGTGCTGGCTCGTCACGGAGGGGTCATCCCGATCATGGCGCGCCCGTTCCGGCTCTTCGCCGGGGGTCCGGTCGGGTCGGGACGCCAGTGGGTCTCGTGGGTCCACATAGATGATGAGGTGGCCGCCATCGCATACCTCCTAACCCACGAGGTGCGCGGACCGGTGAACCTAGCCTCGCCCAACCCCGTGACGAACGCCGACTTCGCTCGTGCTCTCGGCCGGGCACTCCATCGCCCGTCGCTTTTCCGCGCGCCCGCGGCGCTCGTGGAACTGGTCGCCGGTCACGAACGCGTCCGCGAGCTCCTGCTGTCCGGTCAGCGGCTCCTGCCGGCGGCCCTGCAGGAGAGTGGGTTCAAGTTCCGGTTCCCCGAGATCGAGCCGGCGTTGCGATCGATCTTCGGCGGCCGCTAGCCCTTCTTCGGGCGGAGCTCCAGCAGGGTGACCTCCGGGCGGCACCAGAACCGGAACGGGGCGTACTTGCTGGTCCCCAAACCGGCCGAGATATGCAGGTAGCCGGGGCCCAGCGAGAGCAAGCCGCGCGAGAATTTCCGCGGGAGCAGCGAGTTGTTCACCAGGGCGCCGACCAGCGGCAGCCGCACCTGGCCGCCGTGCGTGTGGCCGGCGACCACGAGGTCGTAGCCGAGGGCGACCAGCTCCGGCGCCGGGTCGGGGGAGTGCACGAGCGCCAGGCCGAAGCGGTCCGGGTGGCGTCTCGGGGCGACACGCAGGTCGTCACGGTGCACGTGCGGGTCGTCGAGCCCCGCCACCTCGGCCGACGTGCCGTTCAGCGTGGCGTCTAGCCGCACGTTGGTCAGGTCGACCCAGCCATCCGCCTCCAGCTTCTCGATCAGCTCGGGCGCGGGCCCGCGTTCCGTGGCCTTCCGCTTGCGCTGCTGCTTACGGAAATAGTGGAGATAGTTGATCGGCTTCGGGACGTAGAGGTCGTTGGAGCCCAGGACGAAGTAGGAGGCGAGCCGGCCCCGGGCCGGGCGGACGCCCTCGACCGCGGCGTCGACCGCTTCAGCCTCGGCTAGGAAGTCTCCGGTGACGACGGCGATATCGGCTTGGGGGAGGCCGGCGAGGAAGCGCGCCTTGGACGGATCGCGCCGTAAGAAGTGCAGGTCGGACAGGTGCAGGACCGTCAGGGCCGCAGGACCCTGCGCCGGTAGGATGTCCAAGCGGTATCGCCGGAGCCGGTACCAGCGTCGTTCGATGAACACGCCGTAGGCCACGCACAGCAGGCCGACGGCGGCGACACCCAGAACGATCCACAACACGGAGCGGAGCCTAGCCGATGGGTGAACTGAAGGACCGCATCGCGAAAGAGACGACGGACGCGTTGAAGGCCGGCGACAAGGTCCGCGTCGGCACGCTGCGTTTGCTGTCGGCCGCGATCAAGAACCGCGAGGTCGAGGTCGGGCACGAGCTGGACGACGACGAGGTCATCGAGATCGCGGTCCGCGAAGGCAAGAAGCGTCGCGAATCGATCGAGGCCTTCGGCGAGGCCGGACGGCAGGACCTGGTCGACAAGGAGCAAGCCGAACTCGACGTGCTCCAAGCGTACCTGCCCGAGCGGATGTCGGAGGCGGAGCTGGACGCCATCATCGAGGAGGCGATCGCCGCGACCGGCGCCTCGTCGCCGCAGGACATGGGCAAGGTCATGGGTCAGGTCATGGCGAAGGCGAAAGGCAAGGCCGACGGGAAGTTGATCCAGGGCAAGGTCAAGGCCAAGCTCGGCGGCTGACTCCAGGGCCCCGACGGATGCTGCGGGCTCAGTGGTTGAAGTTCCCGACCGTGATCGTGACGCTCGTGCCGTTCTCGACCTCCTGGTCGGCCCGTGGTGACTGTCGCAGGACGATCCGGTTGTCGCTCTCCTGGTCGACCACTTCGCGCACGATGTGCACGCCGAACCCCTCGGACTGCAGGTCGATCTCTGCTTGATGCTGCTGCATGCCGATCACGTTCGGCACGGTCGCGTTCTTCGGCTCACCCGTGCTCACATCCAGCGTGACGACGGTTCCTCGCGACGCCTTGGCTCCGCCGGAGGGTGATTGCGCGAGCACCTGATTGCGCCGACCCTCGCCCTGGACCTCGTTGATCTTGACCTCGAAGCCCTTCGCTTCGAGCGCCGCGGTCGCGTCGTCCTTGTTCATGCCGACGACGTCGGGAACCTTGTCTTCGTCGGGCTTGATCTTCTCCTTCGGCTTCTGGAACTCCCCGCCGATCTTGACCCCCTGCAGGATGCGCTGCATGTAGGTGTGCCAGATCGGGGCCGCCACCGTCCCGCCGTAGGAACCAGCGGGGAGTGGGATGCGCCCGCGGGGGATGCCGACCCAGACGGCCGTCGAGTACTCAGGGACGTATCCGACGAACCAGACATCGGCGGCGTCCTGCGAGGTCCCGGTCTTGCCGGCGACCGGCTGGCCTCCGAGCTGGGCCGCGGTCCCGGTGCCGTGCTGCACCACGCCCTCCAGCATCTGGGTGACCAGGCGCGCGATATCGGGCTCGATGGCCTCCTTGCAGGCCTGCTTGGTGTCGTGCTTGAAGATCGTTTTGCCCTTGCCATTCACGATCTTGGAGATGACGAACGGACGGCAGTAGGTCCCTTCATGGGCGAGTGTCGCGAATGCCGACGCCATGTCCAGTGGCGCGGCCTCCTCCGAGCCGAGCGTGATCGAGGGGTGGCCGGCGAGCGGTGTCGTGATGCCCATCCGCTCTGCAACATCGGCGATGTTCTCGGGCCCAACGTCCAGTGCGAGTTGCGCGAACACGACGTTCACGGAGTTGGCCGTCGCGTCCCACAGGTCGATGTTGCCGCTGTTGCTGAACGGCTCGGCGTTGGAGACGCAGCGACAGTCGTTGTCCCACTCCGGGATCTTCATGGGTGACTTCGACGAGTAGCGGGTTTCCGGCGGGATCCCCTCTTCGAACGCCGCCGCAAGCGTGAACGGCTTGAACGCCGAGCCCGGCTGCCGGACCCCCTGGTACTCACCGTCGACCTCTTGCGAGACGACCAGGTTGCGTTGCTCGCGGTCGTAGTTCTGGCCGGACATGAGCATCCGGATCGCGCCGGTTTCCACCTCCACGGTCGCGACCGCGGCCTGGCGCTCGCCGCGGAGCCCCAGGCTGTTCGCTGCGGCTTGCTGTGCCGACCGGATCCAGTCCTGATCCAGTGTCGTGTAGACCGAGAGTCCGTCCTTCCCGAGGTTGCGTTCGCGCTCTTCGCGAGTGGTTCCGAGCACCTTGTCGAACGCGTGGTTCTCCGGGTCCAGCAGCTGGGACGTCACGTACTGCACCGCGAACGGCTGAGTCTTCACCTTGACCTTGGTGACGCGAAGGTTAAGTCCGGGCTTCTTCGCCTTCGTCGCTTCGCGTTCGGTGATGTGACCCAGCTCGGCCATGCGGTCAAGCACGACGTTGCGTCGGGTTTTCGCCGCCTTCGGGTTGTGGATCGGATCGAACTCGTTGGGAGAGGCGATCATGCCGGCCAGGAGCGCTGCCTGCGGGAGCCGGAGCTTGGCGGCCGGGTGGCGGAAGTAGAACTGCGAGGCGGTCCCGATGCCGTAGACGCCGTTCGCGAAGTAGACCTCGTTCAGGTACAGCTCGAGGATCTCGTCCTTCTCGAGTTCGCGCTCCATCCGGCTGGCGAGTGCCATCTCCTGGAACTTGCGTTCGAAGGTCTGCTCGCTGGAGCCGATGATCCCCTGCTTGACGAGTTGCTGGGTGATGGTCGAGCCGCCCTGCTGCACCTCACCGGCCGCGTAGTTGGTGATGGCTGCCCGCAGGATGGCCTCGGGGTCGATGGGCCCGTGGTCGTAGAACCTCGCGTCCTCGATATCCAGGACGGCCGTCTGCGCGATGGGGGCGACCTTGCCCAGCCGGACGTACTTGCGGTTCTCGCCGGCGTCGATGGTGGTCATGACCTCGGGATCCCGGCCGTTGCCGTCGGCGCTCCCCCAGTAGATCGTAGAGCTCTCGGGGAACCGGATCGTCTGGTAGTCGTCGTCGTACTCGGCAAGGCGCTGCTGGAAGCCGTCCTGCGCTGCGACCAGTCCGGCGAACGCCGGGTAGATGGTGATGGCGACGAGCAGGGCCGCGAGGCCGATGACCATAGGGAAGAGAACCAGTCGGAGGGGCCAGCCAACCGTGGGGTCGGTTTTACGCGCGGCCTTGCCGCCGCGCATCCGGCGATGTCGTCCAGATCGTGGCACGAGGGTCGTCGTCAGGATACCCGTGCCCGTAGACTTCCGGGCGATGCGTCGCATCGTTTCCCTATCCGTCTTGGTCTTGGCTTGCCTGTGGCCCGCGATCGCGGGCGCGCAGGAGGTGTCGCCGACCCCGTCGCCGACCGCGTCGTCCGGTGCCCCGACCCCGGTGTCCGGGGAGCCGTCCGGCTCTGTCCGTCCGGTCATCGACGTCATCAAGGTCGACGGTGTCATCGACCGGCCGATGCAGGCGTACCTACTGGAGGAACTTGACGAGGCCGAACGGACCGGGCATCAGGTCGCCATCCAGCTTGACTCGCCCGGAACGCTGGGGGTGGACGGGGTCGCCCTGGCACAGCGGATCTTCGACGCGAACGTGCCGGTGATGGTCTGGGTCGGACCGTCTGGCGCGACGGCCGAGGGGAGCGCCACGCTTCTGGTCTACGCCTCCAGCATCGCGTCGGTTGCCCCTGGAGCCGGATTCGGACCGGTGGACCCGCCCTTACTCGATCATGTCGGCATCGGAACATCTTCCGCGGTGATCGGACGGATCGAGGAGTGGGCCGACGTACGCGGACGATCGAGTGGGCTCGAGGATGGCGTCGACAGTCGCGTGCTCTCGGGATCTATCCCCTCCCAGGAAGCGATCGATCTCGGGATCGCGCAGGAGCTGCAGCCCGACGAACCGGCGCCCGCGACCGTTGTCGGGTTCCTCGATCAGGTCGACGGCAGGACCGTTCCGACCGCCGCAGGCGAAGTGGTACTCGATACGCGCGTGGCGCGGAACGAGTCCGAGGGCCAAGGGGTCGTGATCGCATTCACCAGCCTCGGACCGCTGCGGCGGGTCGAGCATTCGGTCGCGCACCCGACCGCGATCTACGTGCTGCTGGTCCTGGGCCTGGCGGGGATCGCGTTCGAGATCACACAGCCAGGGTTCGGGTTCGCCGGTGTGGCCGGCGTCGCGGCGCTCGGGCTCGCGGTCTGGGGGATGGTCGCCGTCTCACCGTCGTGGTTCGGGCTCGCCGTGTTCCTGACCGGGAACGGCCTCCTTATGGTTGACGTGAAGCTCCGCAAACTCGGGGTGTGCTCCGCTCTTGGTCTCGTGGCGTTCGGGGTGGGTTCGTTCCTGCTGTATCCGGACGCGTCCTCGTCGATCGCGATCTCGCCGTGGCTGATCGGTGCGACGGTCGTGGTCGCCGTCCTGTACTACGGGTTCGCGCTGACGGTCGCCCAGCAGGCGCGGGACCGGATCGCAACCACCCAGCAGGGCCTGGTCGGGCTGGTCGGTGAGGCCCGCAACGACATCGAGCCCATCGGTGGGGTCGTGGTCAAGGGCACCGTCTGGCGTGCGAAGACGGTCGGCGAGCCGATCAAGGCGGGAGCCCGGGTCCGCGTGCGCAGCGTCGAGGGGCTCGTGCTGGCGGTGGAGGCCGAGCCGCCCTTCGAGGACGACGAGATCCCTGTCCCACCGCCGCGGCCAGCGAGCGAGTAGCCCCCACCCTCGACGTTCCGGTTGTCAAGGCAATCCTCCCGGCGCCGTCCGGCGAACAACCTTCCAGAGAGGCCCCAGAGAGAGACGCAGGAGCGCGGCCGAGGAAGGGAGTGACCGGCAGTGATGTCGGACGCAGATCGAGAGATGTGGGGGTGGCAGCGGTACGCCGGTTGCACCGGCCAGGACACCACGCTGTTCTTCGCCCCGAACTACTTCGAGAAGAAGTGGGAGAAGGATGCGCGCGAGGCCAAGGCGAAGCAGTTCTGCATCCGGTGTCCGGTGCGCCAGGAATGCCTCGAGTATGCGCTGCGGATCCGCGAGGATCACGGGGTCTGGGGCGGTCTCAACGAGATGGAGCGCCGCAACGCGCTCCGCAAGCAAGAGGTCGGCGAACGCCACGCCGTCTGAGGGTCGTTCCGCCGCGGCTTGCCGCGGTGCCTGCCGGGGTGACACGATGAACGCTCCATGAGCATCGATGAGCGACTCGCCGAACTCGGTATCGAACTCCCTCCGCCTCCGTCCGCGCTGGCCGCCTACGTGCCCTGTGTGGTGTCGGGTTCCTACGCGTTCGTGGCGGGGCAGATCCCGATGGTGGACGGCGAGGTCCAGAGCCCCGGCCACGTCGGAGCCGACGTCAGCGTCGAGGAGGCGTTCGACGGAGCTCGCAGGTGCGCCTTGCAGGCCCTAGCGGCCTTGAAGGCCGAACTCGGGTCGCTCGACCGCGTGCAGCGCATCATCAAGCTCGAGGTCCTGATCGCGTCGGCACCCGGATTCACCAGCCAGCCCATGGTCGCCAACGGCGCGAGCGAACTGTTGGTCGAGATCTTCGGCGACGCCGGCAAACATGCCCGGGCCGCCTACGGTGTCGTGGAACTCCCGTTGGGAGCGTCCGTCGAGGTCATCGTCACCGCAGAGATCTCCTAGCTGCCCCGCAACACCCGGACATCGCCGTCGCGTCGCGTCACGCCCTTGCGGTCGAAGTACTCCAGCATCGGGAGTGCGAACTTGCGTGAGGTCGCGAGCTGCTCGCGGAAGGCGCTGACCGTGATGTCGCTCTGGAGCAGCGCAAGTGCGTCTTTCGCCTGCTCGACGAAGGTGGTGGTCATGACGAGATCGGGGGAGATGCGAACGAGGGTTCCTGCGGTGATCGCAGCCTCGAGCGTGTCGCGGGAGAAGCCGTCGGTGGCAAGTTCCCTGACCGTCGGTGGCTGTGGCTCGGCGTCCGCGATGCGCTGGATGAGACGTTCCACGTCGGGATCGGTGGTTGTCGCGTGCTCCGTGAGCCGAACCGTGCTGCCCTCGCGGACGATGATGCCCGTGTCGCTCATCCAACCGATGAACGCGTCGATCAACCCGTCGTCCGCTTCGATCCGTCGTGAGCGGAGCGTTCCGGCGATCACCGCACGTGCCGCGGACAGCTCCTGTCCGGTCTGCGCCGGATGCTGATCGTGGAACCGGGAGAGGTCGTTGGTCAGGGCGGTTGCCGCGGCACCGGAGACTCCTGTCGCGGCGAGCCAGTCGCTGCCGACCCGCGCCGGATGGTCGAACGGCACCTGCGCGGTCGCCAACTCCTCGGCCTCGGCGACCGAGATCGCCTCGCGTTCTTCGACCAGCAGGTCGATCAGTTGGATCGGGGCCGCCGCCGCCCGCTTCGCGAGCCGCTCGGGCGGGTTCGTGCCCGGTCTGACCGGGGGCGCGACATCGAGGACGCGCCCGCCACCAACGGTCTCGCGCCGGCCCGAGTCGCGGAGGACGAACAGGTCGCCGACCGCCAGCGGGAGCGGATCGTCCAGCCAGATGCGCGCGAAACCGTCGTCGTAGAGGCGGATGCGGCAGTCGCGTTCCGCCGAGCCCGCGTAGAACTTGAACGCCCCACGGTCGGTCGGTGCATGGGCGAGATCTCGGACCGGAGCGAGCTGCACCTCGGCGACCGCGGTGACGTGCCAGGTTCCCGGACGGGTGAGGACATCGCCGCGTGCCACCTGCTCCCGTTCGACGCCGCCGAGGTTCACGGCAACGCGGGACACCGATCCAACGCCGAGGACGGTTCGCTTGTGCGACTGGAGTCCGCGGATCCTGCCTCGCACCCCGGAGGGGAGTAGCGCGACGTCATCGCCCTCGTGCAACACGCCCCGGGCGAGGGTTCCGGTCACGACCGTCCCTGCACCGGTGATGCTGAAGACCCGGTCGACGTCGAGCCGGACGGCGTCCGGCGGCCCACCCCAGTTGTCGATCGCGGCGTCCGCGGCCGTCGCCACTCCGTCCAGCGCCCGCGCGAGATCATCGATCCCGTCCCCGGTCTTCGAGGAGACCGGAACCACGTGCGCGTCCGCCAGCGTGGTTCCGGACAGCCGTTCGCGTACATGCCGTTCCGCCTCCGCCAGCCGGTCGTCGTCCACGAGGTCGACTTTCGTCAGGGCCACGACCGCGCCGCTCATCTCGAACAGATCGACGATCTGCAGGTGTTCCTCCGACTGCCGTTGCCATCCCTCATCGGCTGCCACCACGAAGAGCACCAGGGGCGCCGGGCCGACACCGGCCAGCATCGTATGGAGGAACCGCTCGTGCCCCGGAACGTCGACGAACCCGATCTCCCGTCCGGACGGGAGGGTGAACCAGGCGAACCCGAGGTCGATGGTCAGACCGCGTCGCTTCTCCTCTTCGAGACGGTCGGGGTCCATCCCCGTGAGCCGGGTGATGAGCGAGGATTTGCCGTGGTCGACGTGGCCGGCCGTGGCGATGACGTGGACGCCCTGCTCGGGTTCCGCGGTGGCGGTCACCGTCAGTCCTCGTCGCGTCCGGGATCGCTCTCCATCGCGTACGTGATGGCGCGGGCGAGCGCCTCGAGTTGCTCCGATATCACCGTGCGCACGTCGAACACGACGGCGGTCTGCTCGACCCGGCAGAACACGGGCGGGTTGCCCATGCGCAAGTGCGCCGCGAACGTCTCCGGTTCCGGCGTCTCCAACCGTACGGCCCAGGAGTCGATCGCGAAGCCGGGGAGCGATCCTCCGCCGACCGCCGCCTCCGAGTGCACGACGGATGCACCCTCGAGCTCGCCGTCGAGGGCCAGCGCCAGAGCCTTCGCGCGCTCCCGTACGTCGTGCGTGCTTTCGCGAACCATGCGCCAGACGGGGATGTCGTTGCGTTCACCCCGCGAGTAGGCGGCGAGCACCGACTCGAGCGCCGCGACCTGCATCTTGTCGACGCGAACCGCGCGGGCGATCGGATGCTTCCGGAGCTTGGCGATCAGGTCCTTGTGGCCGACGATGATGCCGGCCTGCGGCCCGCCGAGCAGCTTGTCGCCGCTGAAGCACACCAGATCCGCTCCCTGAGCGAGGGACTCGGTGACGGCGGGTTCCTCCTCGGGCACGCTGTCATGCCGGTCGAGCAGGCCGGAACCGGCGTCGTGCAGGAGCGGGACGCCCGCTCTATGGGCGAGCTCGGCGAGCTGCTGAACGGATGGGGCCTGCGCGAATCCCACGATCCGGTAGTTGCTGGGGTGGACCTTGAGGATCATCCCGGTCTTCTCGTTCACGGCATCCCGGTAGTCGGAAAGGCGGGTGCGGTTAGTCGTGCCGACCTCCACGAGCTTCGCGCCGCTGGCGGCCATGATGTCCGGGAGCCGGAACTCGCCGCCGATCTCGATGAGCTCTCCCCGGGACACCGGGACCTGCTTGCCCTTCGCGAGCGCGGCGAGCGCCAGCAGCAATGCTGCCGCGTTGTTGTTCACGACGAGCGCGGCTTCAGCACCCGTGAGCGAGGCGGCCAGGAACTCGGCGCGAGCGCTCCGCCGGCCGCGCTTACCGGACTCGCGTTCCACCTCGAGATCGGCGTAGGGGACGGCGGCGCGGGCGGCGGCCTCGGCAGCCCTCGGGGGCATCGGCGCCCGCCCCAGGCCCGTGTGCAGGATCACTCCGGTCGCGTTGATCACCGGCGAGAGCCCATAGGCGGTCCACGCGGCGATCGAGACGGCCCGGGCGAGGATCGCGTCGTCTTCGGGGGGCTCCTGTCCGACGGTCGCTCGCTCACGGACGGCGGCCAGGACCTGCCGGATCGCCTCGGTCAACAGCGGGCGTCCGAACCCAGCCGCGGCCTTCTTGCCTGGGTCGGTGCGCAGAAGCGCATCAACCGAGGGGATCCGCCTGCGTCGTTCGGTGGTGGCCATCAGTTCGAGCCTACCCGGAAGGCCTTGGGCGGCGCCGGTCCGACCCCGGGTCATCGCACGACTTGCGTGCGCGACCCGGGTTGGTCCATGCTCCCCGGGATGAAGCGCCTCCTGCCGCCGGCGATCGCGTTCGTGATGCTGTTCGTCGGGGTCTCTCAGGCCCCCGCAGACGAGTCGCCTTCGCCGACCACCGCCGCCGCTGCCGACGCGCCGGTCATCGCGGCCACGGGGGACATGGTCTGCAACCGAGGGCCGAAGGAAGGTCCGATCCGGAACATCGAGAAGTACGGCCTCTGCGAGTACATGACGGTCTCAGACCTGGTCGTGGACGGAGACTACGACGCGTTTTTCGCCTTGGGCGACCTGCAGTACCTGCGCGGCAGTCTCGAGAAGTTCCGCACCTTCTACGACGAATCCTATGGGCGGGTGAAGGACATCACGGTTCCCGTGCCCGGCAACCACGAGTACTACACGCGCACGGATGGGATGTGGGGCGCCGGCTACTACACCTATTTCGGGAAGGCCGCGCACCCGCCCAACGGCTACTACTCGCAGGACATCGGCGACTGGCACGTGATCACGCTGAACACCCAGCTCTGCAAGGAGAAGTCCTGGCTCCCGCGGTTCGGGATGATCCACGGGCTGCCGGGTGACGGGTGCCGGCCCGGCGATCCCCAGTACGAATGGCTCCAGCGCGACCTGGCATCGCATCCGAACTCCGAGTACGCGTGCACGATGGCCGTGATGCACCACCCGCTGTTCAAGTGGTCCTACTGGCCGCTGCGGAAGACCGACCGGGTTCAGCGGCCCCTGTGGCGGTTGCTGATGCGGGCCGGCGCTGACGTGGCCCTGGCGGGCCACCAGCACGACTACCAGCGGTTCGAACCGTTGAACACGCGCGGGGAGCTGTCGGACAAAGGGATGGCGCAGTTCATCTCCGGCCTGGGAGGCGACACGTACCAACAGATCGCCAAGGAGGGCGCGTGGAACTACCAGCCGAAGCCGACCGGACTGGCCGCCGTCCAGGGATCGTCCTACGGGATCCTGGAGATGACGCTGAACCCGGAGGGATACGACTTCCGGTTCGTGACGGCCGAAGGCCAGGAGCCGTTCGAGGACTCGGGGTCGGCGGACTGCCACTGACCTGCGGTTCTTCGTCGTGCCGGCGCCAGCCGGGCGGCGGGGTGGTCGCTGAGGGGCTCCGTCAGGCAGGATAGGAACCGTCCATGGAGATCCACGACCGAACCGGCATCCCGAGCGCGGCCCGAGGGGGCGGTCTCGACATCATCGCCCGTCCGAGCGGGAGCGGCGAGATCCGCACGGAAGAGATGATGCTCAACATCGGGCCGCAGCACCCGTCCACGCACGGGGTGCTGCGGGTCGTCCTGGAACTCGACGGCGAGGTCATCGTCAGCGCGCAGCCGGTCATCGGATACATGCACCGGGCGGCCGAGAAACTCGCGGAGGTCCGAGACGTCCGCCAGACGCTGGTCTTGATGAATCGTCACGACTGGCTGTCGGCGTTCAACAACGAGCTCGGCTGGATCAATGCGGTCGAAAAGCTGGCCGACATCGAGGTGCCGGAGCGGGCGAAGTGGATCCGCACGATGATGGCGGAATGGAACCGGCTCCAGAACCATCTGGTGTTCACCGGGTCCTACCCGTTGGAGCTGGGTGCGATGTCGCCGATGTTCTACGCGTTCATCGAACGCGAGATGATTCAGGATCTGATGGAGTCGTGCACCGGCGCGCGGATGCACCACTCGTACGTGCGGGTCGGGGGATTGAAAGACGACCTGCCGGCGGGGTTCCTCAAGGAAGCGGCGGAGGTGCTCAAGGCGGTCCGCAAGCGATTGAAGGACTTCGAGAGCCTGATACTCGGCAACGAGATCCTGCAGGCCCGGACCGTCGGGGTCGGCGTCCTGCCGGCCGAGGTCGCGACGGCCTACGGCGCCTCGGGCCCGGTGCTGCACGCGAGCGGCGTGCCGATGGATCCGCGCAAGGACGAGCCCTACGAGAAGTACGGCGAGGTCGACTTCGATGTTCCGCTCGGTGAGAATGGCGACTCGTTCGACCGGCTCTGGGTTTTGATCAAGCGCATGTGGGAGTCGTGCAAGATCATCGAGCAGTGCATGGAGAAACTGCCGGCCGGCGAGTTCCGCACGGCCAAGTTGCCCAAGAAGGTCAAGCTCGAGGGCGAGGTCTACATGCGTACCGAAAACCCGCTCGGTCTGATGGGCTACTACGCGGTGGGGGACGGCGGCGAGAACCCGTACCGGCTGAAGCTACGCACGGCGTCGTTCTCGAACGTCTCGCTCCTCCCCGCGATGCTGCCAGGCCAGCTCATCCCGGATCTGGTTTCGATCCTCGGGTCGATCTTCTTCGTCGTCGGCGACATCGACCGCTAGGTCGGCGGAGGCCCCGCCTATCGGCGGGGCCTCCGGTACTGCGTTGTGGGCGCGGTGCCCTACACTTCGACGTTCATCCAGGTGCCACCCGGCCCCCAGTAGCTGAACGCCTGGCCGGTCGCGGTTACGGTCTCCCCGACGTTGTTGATGGCGATCTCGCCATAGTCGCCGTAGTCCGCGTCGAACCCGCCCGGATGCTTGTATCCCGCCCCCGTAATGGCGTCCGAGATCCGAACCTCGGGGGCCCAGGTCATGCCGCCGTCGGTCGACTCCGTGTACCAGACGTTCCACAGGAACCGGCCGTTGCGGTTGTCCATCCACCAGAGCCGGAAGTCCCCGTCACCGGTGCCGGCCACCATGGGGAACGACGCGATCGTTCGCCGGTGGTTGTTAGCCCAGGTCGGGGACAGTCGCTGGTGGGTGCTCCATGTCATCCCACCATCGGTCGAGTACTTGACGAAGATGAGCTGACCGCGACCGGCGTTGCGTGTGCCCGCGTACGAGAAAACCAGATCACCATCGGCATCCGCGTCGACGGTCGCCATCCCTGCGTAATGGTCGTGGCGGCATCCGTAGCTGTAGCAGTCGGGCTGCTCCTCGACGGTGTCGATCCAGATCTGCTCCCAGGTGACGCCACCATCGGTCGAACGCAGCGCGTAGTACTGGATGCGTCCTCGCGCGTAGGGGTTGTTGCTGACCGCGGTCGCGGAGATCACGACCGAGTCATCCGGCAGGACCGCACCGTTGTAATGGAAGTAGTAGCGGCAGCACCGCTGCGCGATCGGGCTGGTCATGACCGGGTCGGCGAAGGTCGTCCCGCCGTCGTGCGATGCCGCGACGAAACTGTCGCGCCGGTTGAACGCGACGTACACGTCCATCCCGTCGGGGCTGATCGTCAGGAACCCGTGGTCGGTCCAGCCGAGTGGACCCTTCACGTCCACCGGGTCGGACCAGGTCATGCCGTTGTCGGTCGACTTGCTGACCCACGTGCTCCATCCGCTCGACAGCCAGGTCGCGAACACGGTGCCGTCGGTCGCCACCTCGACCTGTGGGTCGTACTGCCAGGTGTTGCAACCCTTGCACAGGTACTTCGTCGGTCCCCACGTGTGCCCGCCGTCATCGGAGACTCGGTAGACGATCGAGGGATGCGCGCACGAGCTACACAGCATGCTGCCGAACCGGGTCGTCATCACGTAGACGTAGGGCGAACTCGGATCGGCGCCGATCGCCGGCTCCCAGTCGTTGCCGGCTCCGAAACGCTGCTCACCGTCGAAGCCGTTCGCGAAGCCGTGCGTGACCGGTTCGATCGCCGGCTCGCCTGTGCGCTCGAAGATCGCCTGAGCACGGGCGCGCGCCCGGAACTCGGTGCGAAGCTCCTGCTGTTCCTCCATGAGCGCCGCGGTGTCGTCGGCGCCGCCGGTCGGTGCCTTGGCCGTCGGCGCACCCGACTGGATCCCGCCGAAGACGAGCATCAGCACCGCGATGACGGACACCCCGACTACCGTGCGGCGGCGTGAGGTCCTGAGTGGGTTCTTCATCTTCCTACTCCTCTACGTTGATCCAGGTGGAACCGGGGCCGTTGTAGCTCACGGCTTCACCCCAGGTCGCGACGGTCGCGCCTTCGTTGGTGACGGAGAGGTCTCCGTAGTCCCCGTAGTAGAACTGGAATCCCCCTTCGTGCTGGTAATCCTCGCCCGTTCCGTCCGAGATGTCGATGGCCTCGGACCAGGTCCGGCCGCCGTCGGCCGAACGGCTGAAGTAGACGTTCCAGCGGTCTTGTTCTGTGGCGCCCTCGCGGTCGTCCGTCCAGGTCACCCGGAAGTCACCGTCGCCGGTCCCGACGGCAGACGGGAACGCAGCGATCACGTCACCCGGTGGTGAGAGCGCCTTCCGTTCCGACCACGTCGTCCCGCCGTCGGTCGAGCTCCGCACCCACAACTGCTCGCCACCGTGCGGGAGGTCGCCTCCGTTGTACGCGATCACCAGGTCGTCGTCCTCGTCGGTCGCGATCCCCGGCAGCGCCCCGTATTGCGCCTTGGGACAGCCCTTCGCCTTGCAGATCGGCGGGGCGGCCACCTGGTCGACGCGGATCTGTTCCCACGACTTGCCTTCGTCCTGAGACCGAATCACGTAGACGGTCATCGGACGCTTGTGGGAGAACTGGCCGTAGGGACAGCAGCCGTAGGTGGTGGCCGTCGTCACGATGGAACCGTCGGCGAGCACGACGCCACCCTGGTGGAAGTAGTATCCGGAGTCCTTCGGGTTCGTCATCACCGGTTCGGACCAGGTCTTGCCGCCGTCGTGCGACGTGGTCATGTAGCTATCGACCTTGTTGAATCCGACGTAGACGTCGGTGCCGTTCGGCGCCACGGTGAGCCATTCGTGGTCGCCCCAGGCGAGGTCGCCGATGACGCTGACCGGCTTGGACCAGGTCTCGCCGTGATCCTCGGAGCTGGCGACGAAGATGTCATAGCCGGCCGAGAGCCACGCCGCGAACACCTTGCCCTGCGCGTCCACGCGGATCTGCGGGTCTGCCTGCCACTTCTCGCCCTTGCATGTGCAGAGGAACGTCTGCTCGCCCCACGTGGCGCCGTTATCCTGTGAGATGCGCATCACGATCGGGCGAGGGCAGTCTGTGCACGCCCGCTTGCCGCCGTACTGCGAGGTGAGCGCGTATATGTAGGGTCCGCTTGGGTCAGCCGCGATCGCTGGTTCCCAGTCGTTGTACTCGCTGAATTTCACGGCTCCTCGCCACCCGGGGGTCGAAACGGGGGACGATGCTTCCGAGAGTGCGCCGGTGGGGGCTCCGGCCGTCGGGGACGTACCGCCGCCGCCCGTGCTGGTGCAGGCCGTCGCAAGCAGGAGGAGCCCGAGAATCGCACCGAACGAACAGCGAGCGAACGAGCCCCCAACCGAGGCATCGGCGGCTCGAAGCCGGGCATCCCGAACGTTCAACGGCGAGCTTCCCTCCCAGACCGGCGAATGTAGGGCGTAAGCTTGGCGCTCAGATGTCAGAAGGTCAAGTCAGGCGGTCAGGCGGCGGGTGGAGGCACGTTCCCGCGCTCCTCGTGGCGGCCGCCTTCCTGGCCCCCCTCGTTGTCATGGCTGCCGGATCCCTGCGTCCATCGGGGCTCCCGCCCCCCACGGGGGTGGAGTTGCTCCCCGGCGGGGCCACCTTGGAGAACTACCCGGCTGCCTCGGATCTCGTCGAGATCCCCCGACATGCCCTGAACAGCCTGATCGTGGTGGCGTTCGCGGTCCCGCTTTCGGTGCTCTTCGGCTCATGGGCGGGGTTCGCGATCGCTCGCATGTCGCGGCGGTTGGCCACCTTGCTCATAGTCCTCTCGGTGGTCGCGCTGATGGTCCCGACCGTCGCGCTGATCGTCGGGCGGTTCACTCTGTTCCGCGTCCTCGGCGTCACCGACACCTACGTACCGCTGATCGCGCCCGCGCTGATCGGGATGTCGCCGTTCTATGTACTGGTGTTCGCGTGGGCGTTCCGCCACCTGCCCGCCGATCTCTTCGATGCTGCCCGGCTCGAGGGCATGTCGCCGTTCTCGATGTGGCGTCAGGTCGCGATGCCGCTGGTGCGGCCTGTCACGATCGGGATCGCGGTCCTGGTGTTCGTCGTGACGTGGAGCAACTTCATCGACCCGCTGATCTACCTGTCGGATCAGCGTCTCGCGACGTTGCCGCTGGCCCTTCGGTCGCTGTCGCTTGTGCCGTCTCCCGACATGCCGATGATGCTGGCAGGTGCGGTCGTGGCGACGCTGCCCGTCGTGGCTGCCTTCTTCGTGGTGCAGCGGGTGCTGTTAGGTGACCGGCCGGTCGTGAGTTGGAGGCAAGGATGAGGATGGAACGCACGAGATGGATCCGCTCGATCGCCGCGGTGGTCGTGGCTGCGCTCATGGCTGTCGCGTGCACGAGGGGAGGGGACGGCGGTTCGGCCGCGGAAACGATCGACGTCATGGTCTCCGGCGATCCTGAGGAACTCCAGGCGTTCCGTGACGTCGTCGACGCGTTCGAGACCAAGCAGGACGAGGTGGAGGTCAACCTGATCGAGATCGCCGACCGCGATGAGCTGATCGCGAAGCTGTCGACCTCGTTCGCGGGTGGGTCGCCGCCGGACGCCTTCCTGATGAACTACCGGTACATCGGTCAGTTCTTCGCGAAGGACGTGCTGGACCCGGTGCAGCCCCGGCTGGCGAACACCACGGCGTTCACCGAAGCCGACTTCTACCCGGAGGCGCTGGACGCGTTCCGGTTCGACGGGCAGCTCGTCTGCCTGCCGCAGAATATCTCTTCGCTGGTCGTCTACTACAACGAGGAGCTGTTCGACGCGGCGGGACTCGAGCTGCCGGAGGAAGGCTGGACCTGGGACGAGATGGTGGAGGCGGCGAAGGTGCTGACCGTCGATACGACCGGCGACGGAGCGCCGGACACGTACGGGCTGGGCGTCGATCCCGAGATCATCCGGCTTGCTCCGTTCGTGTGGTCCAACGGTGCCCAGGTGGTCGACGACGAGGAGCATCCGAACCGGTTCGCCCTGACCTCGCCCA
>CAZXFL010000010.1:0-72360 GCA_964640385.1 uncultured Actinomycetes bacterium | reverse complement strand
CCCTGTTGAAGCACACGCCCTGTTGAAGCACACGCCCTGTTGAAGCACACGCCCTTAGGAGGCGGTGTCTTGGTCGCGTGGCGCTTTGCTACGATTGCGCCTCCCGTCCGCGGAGGACCCACCCATGGAGCAGAAGCTCAAGGCAGAGGTACGCGAGGGCACCGGCAAGGGTGTCGCCCGCAAGCTGCGCGCGCAGGGTCGCGTGCCGGCAGTGCTGTACGGGCACGGGATCGAGCCCACGTCGCTGCATGTCGATTCGCTCGAGCTGTTCCGGATCCTGCACACGGACGCCGGGATGAACGTCTTGATCGGCCTCGAGGTCGAGGGCAAGCCGCACCTGACGCTGGCGCGCGAGCTGCAGCGCGACCAGGTCCGGAGCAAGCTGATCCACGTGGACTTCCTCGCCATCAGCCGTGACGAGAGGATCACGGTGAGCGTTCCCGTGGAGATCGTCGGCGAGTCGCGCGGCGTGAAGGAGGGCGGTGCCGTCGAGCACCACCTCTGGGAGATGGAACTCGAATGTCTACCCGGCGACGTGCCCGGTCACATCGAGGCGGACGTCACGGATCTGGGCATCGGTGATTCGCTCCAGGTGTCGGACATCAGCGTGCCCGACGGGGTTGAGGTCAAGGACGACCCCGAGGATGTTGTGGTCTCCGTCGTGATCCCGCAGCTCCTCAAGGTCGAGGCCGAACTGGAAGAGGGCGAGGCCGTCGAGGGCGAAGAGGGCGAGGTGGTCGAGGGCGAAGAGGGCGAAGCCGCCGAGGGCGAGGCTGCCGGCGGCGAGGGAGCACCTGCCGCAGAAGGCGGATCCCAGGAGGGCGGCGAGAGCTAACCCATGACCTGGGTGGTCGTGGGGCTCGGCAATCCCGGCGAACGCTACGCCGATACCCGTCACAACGTTGGGCGGTTCGTGCTCGGCGCCCTGGCCGAAGATGCGGGCGCAAGGTTCAAGAAGGCCAAACTGATCCCCGTGGATGTCGCGGAACTCCGCGTCGGCGGTGAGCGGGTGCTGCTCGCGGAGTCGCACGCCTACATGAACGAGTCCGGCCCCTCCTACGGCTCCATCGTCAAGCGCGCCAAGTCCGACCCCGAACACGTGATCTGCGTCCACGACGACATCGACCTCGCGTTCGGTGCGCTGCGCATCAAGATGGGCGGCTCGACCGCGGGCCACAACGGGCTCAACTCACTGGTGGGCGCGTTGCGGACGCCGGACTTCTACCGGGTGCGGTTGGGGGTCGGGCGTCCGCCCGGCCGACAAGACCCCGTGGACTTCGTCCTGGAGCCGTTCCGCAAGACCGAACGGGACGAGGTGGGGATCGTCGTTCGGGAGGCTGCCGATGCTGTGACCACCCTCATCACCGAGGGTCTCGAACGCGCCCAGGATCGCTTCAATCGCAACGGCGTCCGCGACTGACCCGTCGCTGGTGGCAGCGCCCCGTACAATCCCCCCGACAGGCCCGTCGCACCGCGGCGCGGCCTATTCGTGCTGTGCGGGGAAGGACCGAAGATGAGCCTGGATCGCGTGCTGGAAGCGGTGTCACGCTCGGAGCCGTTCGAGCGGCTCCTGCTCGAACGCGCCCGACCGGTGGTCGCGCATGCGGTCGCCGGAGCCGACTGCGTGATCGCGGCCCTCGCGCGGTCGCTGGAGTCGCCCGTGCTGGCCGTTGCCCCCGGCCCCCGCGAGTCGGAGGAACTGGCGGCGGGGGTGGCCGCGTTCCTGGGACCCGATCGCGTCTGCGAGTTCCCCGCCTGGGAAGCGCTGCCCTACGAAGGGATTTCGCCGGCCCCCGAGATCGCCGCCCGCCGCGCGGACGCACTCCGCAGGCTCCGCAGCGCAGGTGGGCCCTTCGTGATCGTCGCGCCGGCGCTCGCGTCGATGCAGCGGCTCGTGCCCGAGCTGGGCACGCATGAACCGCTGGTCCTCGAGCGGGGTACATCGACGGCTCCCGACGATCTGGCCGAACGCCTGGTCGCCCTCGGCTACCGGCGCGCCGATGTGGTCGAGCATCGAGGCGAGTTCGCGGTCCGCGGGGGCATCGTCGACGTGTTCCCCGGGACGGCGCGACGTCCGGTGCGGGCCGAACTGGACGGCGAGGACATCGAGGCGCTCCGTGAGTTCATCCCGGCGACGCAGCTCTCGTCGGGCCCGATCGAGCGGATCGACATCGACCCGGTGACCGAGTTACCGACGTCCGAGGAGCTCCGCGAACGGGCGGCGCGGCTCGCGCCGAAACACGGGCCGAGGTTGCGCGACGCGCTGACCCGGTTCGCCGACGGACTGGCGTTCGAGGGGATGGAGACGCTTGCGCCGCTGCTCTTCACCGAGATGCCGACCGTCGCAGACCTGCTCCCCGCGGGGTCCTGGGTCGTGCTCACGCGATCGCGGCGGACGATCGACCGTGCGCGTCAGGCGTTCGACGAGGCCGAGGGGATCGCCGAGGTGACGGGTTGGCCGGGCCCACGGGTGCTGCTCCCCCTGGAAGAAGCGGTAGGGGATCGAACCCGGCTCGATCTGTCCGAACTCGCCGAGGGGATCGACCTCGGATTCGCGGACTGGGGGACCGCGACCGGGAACGCGATCGAGCTCGTGCGACGGATCGCCGGGCTCGCCGAGGGTGGGTTCGAGATCGTCGTGACGGCCGAGGGCCATGGGTCGCTGGACCGGGCCGCCGAGGTGCTTGCAGGAAGCGACGTCCATCTGGACATGTCCGGCGCGGTCGACCTGCCCGTGACCGGGGTCGAGGCGCAGCTGGTCTCGGGGTTCGTGTTCGCGCCGGGCCATCTGGCGGTCGCGTCGGAAGAGGACTTGTTCGGGGGGCGACGCCATACGAGAGCTGCGCCGCGGATGGTCCGGCGCCGCGCCGATCCCCTTGCGGCGGAACTGGAACCGGGGAACTTCGTGGTCCACACGACGCACGGCGTGGGCCGGTTCGAGGGCGTCGTGCACCGCGAGATCGGCGGCGCCGAACGGGACTACCTCGTCCTCGCGTACGCGAAGGGCGACCGGCTCTCGGTCCCGTCCGATCAGGTCGGGACGGTCGTCAAGTACACGGGGGGAGATGCCCCGCGCCTGCACCGGCTGGGGAGTTCGGATTGGACGCGCACCAAGACCCGCGTCCGCCGGGCCGTCCGCGACATGGCGGGCGAACTGGTCCGCCTCTACAGCGTGCGGATGTCGGTGCCGGGCCATGCGTTCGCGCCGGACGCCCCGTGGCAGCGCGAGTTGGAGGACGCGTTCCCGCACGAGGAGACCGGCGATCAGCTCGTGGCGATCGAGGACGTGCGGCAGGACATGGAGCTGCCGAAGCCGATGGACCGGCTGATCTGTGGCGATGTCGGGTACGGCAAGACGGAGGTCGCGGTCCGGGCCGCGTTCAAGGCGGTGATGGACGGGAAGCAGGTCGCGGTCCTGGTCCCGACGACGTTGCTGGCGGAGCAGCATTTCGTCACGTTCGGCGAGCGCTATCGTCCGTTCCCCATGCGGGTCGCGATGCTCTCGCGGTTCCTGTCGAAGCGCGAGCAGGACGAGGTCGTCCGCGATCTCGCGGCGGGGAAGATCGATGTGGTCATCGGTACCCACCGGCTTCTGTCTGCCGATATCGCGTTCAAGGATCTCGGCCTGATGATCGTCGACGAGGAGCAGCGGTTCGGCGTCGCGCACAAGGAGCGGCTCAAGAACCTGCGGGCGCATGTCGACGCGCTGGCGATGACGGCGACGCCGATCCCGCGGACGCTCGAGATGGCGCTGACCGGTATCCGCGACATGTCGACGGTCGACACGCCGCCGGAGGACCGGCAGCCGGTCCTGACCTACGTGGGGGAGTACGACGAGCAGATGGCGTTCGGCGCGCTGCGCAGGGAGTTGCTGCGCGGTGGCCAGGTGTTCTGGCTCCACAACCGCGTCGCAACCCTCGACCGGCAAGCGGCGAAGATCGCCGACCTGGTTCCCGAGGCGCGGGTCGTCGTCGCGCACGGCCAGATGGACGAGGACCGGCTCGAACAGGAGATGCTCGCCTTCTGGGAACGCGAGGCCGACGTCCTGGTCTGCACGACGATCATCGAGTCGGGACTTGACGTCCCGAGCGCCAACACCCTGATCGTCGACAGCGCCGACCGGCTCGGCCTCGCGCAGATGTACCAGCTCCGCGGGCGGGTCGGCCGCTCGAAGGAACGGGCGTTCGCGTACTTCTTCTTCCCGCCGCAGCGCGCGCTCACCGAGGAGGCGCACGAGCGTTTGGCGACGATCAGCCGCCACACGGCGCTGGGCAGCGGGTTCCAGATCGCGATGCGCGACCTCGAGATCCGCGGCGCGGGGAACCTGCTCGGTGCCGAGCAACACGGGCACATCGCTGCGGTCGGCTTCGAGACCTACTGCCGTCTCCTGCAAGAAGCCGTCGGCGAGATGAAAGGCGAGCCCCTCCCTGAGGAGCGGGAAGTCCGGATCGATCTCCCCGTACGCGCGTTCATCCCGCCCGGCTGGATCGGACAAGAGTCGCTGCGTCTCGAGCGGTACCGGCGGATCGCGACAGCTGAGGACCGCGAGACGCTCGATGCGGTCCGGGCGGAGACGGTCGATCGGTTCGGCCCCTTGCCTCTCCAGGTCGAGACGCTCTTGGCGGTCGCCTCGCTGCGCATCGTCTGCCTCGCGAACGGCATCGCCGAGGTCACCCGCTACAAGGACGAGGTTCGTTGCAAGCCCGTTTCTCTGGACGAGCCGGCTCAGCGATCGCTCGGCGAGCGTGTGCCCGATGCCTCGTTCCATGTCTCGACCGCCACCCTGAACCTGGCCGGGACCGACCGCATCCCCGGCGCAGAGCTCCCCGGGTGGGTCGAGCGGGCGCTGCAGGTCGCCGTCGGCGGTTCGTGACAGGGCCCGATACACTCTCCCGCGTGAACCCCCGACTCCTCCTCCCGTGCGTCGCGCTCGCCTTGCTGTTGGGTGCCTGCGTCACGACTCCGAACGCGGCGGCAACCGTCGACGGCTCGGAGATCTCGGACGCCGACCTGCAGGGACTGCTTCCGGAGTTCAAGATCCTCGCCGAACTGCAAGGCTCGACCTGCGGCGGTGCGATGCCCGGCGCGGAGGCCCCCGCGGATCCGAACGTTGCCTGCGCGCAGCAGGCGCTCGGCGTCCTGATCCAGGATCGCGTGCTGCAGAACTACACGACGGCGAACCAGATCACCGTGCCGCAAGCCGATGTCGAGAAGACGCTGGAGCAGATCGACGCCGGCGCTCCGCAGCCGGGTGCCTTCGACGCGTTGCTCAAGAAGCAGGGGGTGACGCGCCAGGAGTTCGGTGAGTTCGTCAAGAAGCTGCTGCTGTTCGCAGCAGTCCAAGAGCAGGTGTCCGGATCGGGGATGCAAGAGGATGCGCTCCGCAAGGCCTACGAAGACGACAAGCTGCAGTTCACGACCATCGACACGGCGCACATCCTGGTAGCCGACAAGGCCGAGGCCGATCGCATCTTCTCGCAGGCGACCAAGGGGAACTTCGCCGCGCTGGCGAAGAAGTACTCCGAGGATCCCGGCTCCGCGAAGAAGGGCGGCGACCTAGGAGCCATCCCGGCCGCCAGCCTCGTTTCCGAGTACGCGAACGCGGCCGCGAACGCCCAGCCCGGCACGATCATCGGTCCGGTCAAGTCCGAGTTCGGGTACCACATCATCTACGTGAAGGACGTTCGGGTGAAGCCGTTCGCCAAGGCGCGCAAGGAACTCGAGGGCGGCAGCTCGGCTTCGCAGCGGTTCTTCGAACAGTGGCTCAAGGGCCAGCTCGAGTCCGCCGAGATCGAGGTCAATCCGCGCTACGGGCGCTACGACGTCGACACGAACACCGTGGTGCCGATCACCAGCACCGATCCTTCCTCCGTGGCGCCGCCTCCCGTCCCGGGCGCGTGACGGGAGACCTCCAGCACGTTCCCGAGGGCCCGGTTCCGTCGAACCGGGAGGGGCAGGCGCTCCTCGATCTCGTCAAGGTGATGGCGCGTCTCCGCGGCCCCGGCGGCTGTCCCTGGGACGCCGAGCAGACCCATGCCACCCTGGCCAAACACCTGCTCGAGGAGTCGCACGAGGTCCTGGACGCGATCGATTCCGGCGACCCGGACCGGCTCCGCGACGAGCTGGGCGACCTACTGCTGCAGGTGGTCTTCCACGCCGAACTCGCCCGGGAAGCCAGCGAGTACGACGTCGACGACGTGGCCGAAGGTACGGTCCGCAAGCTCATCCGCCGGCACCCACACGTCTTCGGCGACGCCGAGGTTGACTCCGCGGGCGAGGTGCTCGTGAACTGGGAGAAGATCAAGGAGCAGGAGAAGGGCGAACGCCGTGGCCTGGAGGACGAGATCCCGCCGACCCTGCCCGCGCTCGCACGCGCCTCCAAGGTGCAGCGCCGCGCCGCCGGTATCGGGTTCGAGTGGCGCACCTCGGAGGCCGCGCTCGCCAAGCTCCGCGACGAGCTCGCAGAGCTTGAGGCCGCCGTCACTCCTGAGGAAGCCGAAGCCGAACTCGGGGATGTGCTCTTCGCGGCGGTGGGGGTTGCACGGCGACTCGGTGTCGATCCCGAACAGGCGCTCCGACGCACGACGAGGCGGTTCGCCGATCGGTACGAGCAGATGCGCGAGCGTGCGGCTGCCGACGGCGTCGATCTTTCGGCGATGTCCGACGAGGACCTGCTGGTCTACTTCCGGGAATGTCGGAACTAGCCGGTGCTCTCGGCCCGGCCGTTCCCGCGCGCTCGCTCGATCGCGGCGATCCACGGCTCGGCCTCGTGTTGGCGGCCGACGCAGACGCCCAGGACCTGCGTGTCGGTCGCGGTCCGGAAGGCGATCTGAAGCACCGGGAGGAACCCGAACGACTTGCCGTTGTGGGAGCGAGCGAGTCTGGTCCCCTCCACGAGGTCGAGCGGCACCCGGATGTCGACCGGGGGGGCGTAACGCTGGAAACGGAGCTCGGTCTCGCTAAGCGTCAGGTTGCCGTTGCCACGGACGACGGCCGGGTCACGACGCTTCTTGCCGGTCGCCGGGTCGATCGTCTCGAACCCGAAGAAGCTCGCGTTCCTCTTCTCGAGGATGTCGTCGCTCATGGCGGGAGATGCTCGCAGAACTGGCGTCCGATGACTACTCGACGCGGAGCGTCTCGACGCCGAACAGCGTTCCCTCGTCGCGCAGGACGTAGTCGGTCGAAAGCCAGTGGAAATGCTCCAAGCCGATGGCCTCCGCGAACCCGTGTCCAGGGTTCCGGCCCTCGGTGTGCGCGACATAGGCGAGGACGTGCTCGAGGCTCTCGGGATGCAGCAGCCGTTCGGCCGTCAGCCGCGCGGCCTCGTGCTCGAGGGCGTTGACCGACACGATCTGGCCGACGACGACCATGTCGAGCGACGCGTCCTCGATCACGAGGGTGCCCTCCCAGGAACATCCGTAGGCGCAGACGGGGTCGGACCTCTGCCAGATCGCGAAGGTCCACCCGTGGTCTTCGGCGTTGAGGTAGTACAGGAGCGTTCCGGTGTTGGCGGCGACCACGGCCGGCGAAGGTGTCCCGAATTCGTCCGGTTCCGGCAGGAAGCTCACCCATCCGTTGCTCGGCGGGAACACCCAGCCGCGCACTCCGGCGCGGCGCAGAAGATCCGTCGCCTCCTCCTGCTCGTCGGAGGCCAGGTGGTAGCTCTGGCTGAACTCACTCACGGAAGCATCGTAGCGGGGAGGGTCGCAACCTGGACATTGACTTAGTCAAGGACTTAGTCCATCCTGTAGCCATGATGGTGAACGTCCATGACGCGAAGACCCACTTCTCCCGGCTGCTTGACCGCGCTGCCATGGGGGAAGAGATCATCCTCGCCAAGGCGGGGCGACCGGTCGCCAAGCTTGTGCCGATCCGGCCAGCGGCAACTGATCGGGAGCCCGGCTCGGCGCGAGGTGACGTCTGGATCAGCGATGAATTCGATGCCCCGCTCCCGGAGGAGATCCTCGGGTCGTTCGAATGAGGGTCCTGCTAGACGCTCACGTGTTCGTGTGGTGGGTGGGTGACCACCCCCGCCTGTCTGATCGCGCCCGCGAGATCATCGCCCACGGTGCGACCGAGATCTATGTGAGCTCGGTGAGTGTCTGGGAACTCCTCGTGAAGGCGCAGTTGGGCCGCGTGGAGATGCCGGAGCCCGCTCGGTTCATCCCTGCCCAGCTCGTCGCCAACGGCTTCGAGGCGCTGCCTCTCCATCTCCATCACGTGTTGGCGCTCGAACGGTTGCCTGCTGTGCACCGGGATCCCTTCGACCGCATGCTCGTCGCGCAGGCGACCGTCGAGGGGATGGCGATCGTCAGCGCGGACCGTGCGCTCGCGGGCTACCCGGTCGAGCTCATCTGGTAGGGAGATGGACGACCACATCCCGTTCATCACCGATGCCCGACATCTCGAGGCGGTTGCGGGGAGTGGGTACCTCGTCCTGAGGCCCCCGCGGGAGGTGTCGGAGGCGTACCTGGCGGTCCAGGCGGAGATCCAGGGGCGCGGGCTCGCAGACGGTCTCTCGTATCCCCGTCCTCACCTCACCTTGAAGGGGTTCGGGGTCGAGTCGGACGAAGGGAAGTGCTCGGAGGTCGAACTCCTCGCGTTCGACGGCGGACCGGAGCGGCTCGTCGGAAGATACCCGTTGACGGGGGGCTAGCTCGTTGCGGCGGCGAGGATCCGTTTGGCCGTCGCCTCCCACGACCACTCGCGACCCACGAAGGCCGTGCAGGCCTCCCGCAACGTCTGCCTCTCCTCATCAGGGAGTCCGATCAGGCGGGTGATGCCCTCCGTGACCCGGGCGGTCGCTCCGTCACCCGGTTCGAACGAGAACCAGCCCGGGCGGCCGACTTCGGCCTCCAGGGCGTTGGCGACTTCCTCGAGTCCCGAGTGACGCGCGACCAACGGGAGTGCTCCGGCCGCCGCTCCCTCCGCGGCAACCATCCCGAAGGCTTCCGAGAGCGTGGACGGCACGACCAACACGTCGAGTGCGCCGAGGGTCGACGGAGCGTACCGATGGTCGAGCCTCCCCGTGAACGAGATCCGCTCGCGCAGCCCCTCCGCCGCGCGGACCTGATCGTCGCTCAGCTCGAGCTGCATCCCGGATCGATCGCGGAGCCATGCGTACGCCTCGACATCCCCGCGATCCAGGGCCTCGACGAGCGCGGTCAGCCATTCGCGGAACGTGCCGAAGCCGATGACCAACCCGCGCGTGTCGCCGGCCATGAGCGCCAACGCCTCGATCATCCGCTCGACCCCCTTGGGGGCGATCAGCTTCCCGATGTAGCCGATGAGCGGTCCGTCGAAAGACGCGAGATCGCGCAACCGGGTGGTTGCCTGAGGATCCGGCACCGCCTGGTCGTAGCGGTTCGCGAGGTTGTCGAGGGCCGTCGCGTCCCGCGTTGCCAGTGCCTCCTGGACGTCCGCATCCACTTCCGGATGCCGGCCGCGCTCGGTTTCGGCGTCGAGTTCCAGCAACGTGGCGGCCCGTTCCAGCGCCTCGCGTCCATCCCGGAGGCGGAACCGCGCGACATCGACGCCCGGAGGTACCACTACCGTTCGCCCGGCGATCTCCGGAACGAGCACCTCGGTCCGCCGAAGCACGTCTTCGCTGGCACCGGCGACGGCGCGTGCTCCGGCGAGCCCCTCGCGCGCGAGTTCGACGTATCGATCCTGCTCGTCGACCGCGTAGACGAGGTCGCTGCCGTGGACCTTCGCGACGTAGCGGCCGTCGCCGAGGGCTCGCTTCGCGATCGCCGCGCCGGGGATCGCATGACCTGTGGCGACGGCCTCGGAGCTGTGCCACTCGACCGCGTTGCGCATCGCCGTCACGTTCGCATCCAGGTACGCGTTCAGCTCGTCGTCGGAGAGGTCCACGAACCGCTTGACCGTGAACCCTTCGTAGTCGTCCCAGACGAAGACCGGCAGAAGCTCGCCGATCTGGGGCCGGAGCAGGGTGACCCGGCCCGCCGCCTCCGGCACTCCGGTCGGGACGAGGGCGCTCACCCCATGGTCCGCCGACCCCCACGCGTCGATCCAGTCGAACCCTTCCGGGTGCTGTTCCTGGCACAGGAGCAGCACGTCGTGACCTTCCCGGCGCAGGCACTCCGCGACCCGCGCCGTGTAGACGTTGGACCCCGAACCCTCGAGAAGCCAGCCATGCCAGAGACAGACACGCATCGCTTGGAGATACACCGTCCGGGGGCCCGAGGCAACTACACTTGGGCTCCGATGCCCGAGATCGCTTCCCTGTCAGCACGGGAGATCCTCGATTCACGGGGAAACCCCACCGTCGAGGTCGACTGCCTTCTTTCCGACGGCTCCCTTGGCCACGCCGCCGTTCCGTCGGGCGCCTCCACCGGGACGCACGAGGCCGTCGAACTCCGCGACCAGAACCCGAAGCGCTTCGGCGGGAAGGGCGTCCTGCAGGCCGTCGCCAACGTCGACGAGGTCCTGGGCCCGGCGCTCACCGGGCAGGAAGCGCTGGATCAGCGCCACATCGACCAGCTGCTGTCCGACCTGGACGGTACGTCCAACAAGGGAGCGCTCGGCGCCAACGCGATCCTGGGTGCCTCGGTCGCGGTCGCCCATGCCGCGGCCGTCCACGAAGGGTTGGAGCTCTTCCGGTACCTCGGAGGGCCCAACGCGCACATGCTGCCGGTGCCCTGCCTGAACGTCGTGAACGGCGGCGAGCACGCCGACAACGACCTCGAGATGCAGGAGTTCATGCTCGTCCCGCTCGGCGCCGCTTCGTTCTCCGAGGCACTCCGGTGGGGCGTAGAGGTCTTCCACGCGCTGAAGGGCATCATTCACGAGGCCGGTAGGTCGACGGCGGTCGGGGACGAGGGTGGGTTCGCTCCGGATGTCGGAACCGCGGAGGCTGCGCTTGAGCTGATCGTCGAAGCGATCGGGAAGTCGGGTCTCGAGCCCGGCGATGAGGTCGCGATCGCGCTCGACCCGGCGTCGACCGAGTTCTTCCACGACGGCACCTATCGCCTCGAGGGCCGGGATCGAACGTCCGAGGACATGATCGCCTTCTACGAAGGCCTGATCGCCCGGTTCCCGATCGTCTCGATCGAGGACGGGTTGGCCGAGGACGATTGGCAGGGGTGGACGGACCTCACCGCTGCGCTCGGCGACCGCGTCCAGCTGGTCGGCGACGATCTGTTCGTCACCAACCCCGACCGGCTCGCCCGCGGGATCCGCGAACGCGCCGCAAACGCGATCCTCATCAAGATCAACCAGATCGGCTCGTTGACCGAGACGCTCGACGTGATCGACGCCGCGACGCCAGCGGGCTACCGCTCGATGATCAGCCATCGCTCGGGCGAGACCGAGGACACGACCATCGCCGATCTGGCGGTCGCCACCAACGCCGGGCAGATCAAGGCCGGAGCGCCGTCACGTGGGGAGCGCACGGCCAAGTACAATCGGTTGCTGCGTATCGAGCAGGTCCTGGGCGAGGACGCGCGGTTCGCCGGTCCCTCCGCGTTCCCGAGGGGAGGCTGATGGGGGCTCGCGGCGAGGCCGTTGCCGGGAAGCACGCTGCCGCCCGCCCTCGGGTCCGGGTCACGATCAGGGCCGCAGTGCTCCTCGCGGTCGTGATCGTGCTGGCCGTCGCATCCGTCTACCCGGTCCGCCTCTTCTTCGACCAGCGGCGCCAACTCGCCGAGCTCCGCCACGAGACCCAGGTGCTGGCTGCGACGAACGTCCAGCTCGAAGCGCAGGTCGATCAACTCCGGGATCCCGAGTACCTCGAGTTGCTCGCGCGCGTGTGCCTCGGGATGGTCAGACGCGGCGAGGTTGCATTCGTGATCGTCGAGAAGGGTGGCGAGCCGACCCCGATCCCGTGCAGCTCAGAGGCGGGCATCGCTCCGTAGCCCTGTGCGCCGCGGCGGTCCGCCGCGGCTCGTCGGATATAGTGGCTGCCCACATGACCCAAGACGACACGCAGGAACAGCAGCCCGAGACGACGGTCGAGACGCCCGAGACGACGGTCGAGACGCCCGAGACGACGGTCGAGACGGTCGCCCCCGACTCCCCGTCCGACGCACCAGCCGACGTGCCGGTCGTGGATCCCGAGACCGGCGAGGAAGTCGCCCCCGTCCCCGAGGGGCCGATCGAGGTCGGTTCCGTGACGTTCGTTGTCGTGCAACGCATCACCCCCTACGGGGCGTTCGTCGCGCTCTCGGACGGCCGGTCGGGGCTGATCCATATCTCCGAGATCGACCGGAACTACGTCAAGGACGTTCGTGAGCACTTGCGCGAAGGCGACAAGGTCGAAGCGAAGGTCACGGCGATCAAGGAAGACGGCAAGATCGACCTGTCGATCAAGGCGCTGCAGGATCCGCAGCCGCGGATGTCGCGCGGGTCCAACCCCGAATTCGAACAGATGCTCCGCAAGTTCATGCGTGGGAGCGAGGAACGCCAGGTCGACGTGAAGCGTTCCCACATGCGCAAGCGCAAGTAACTTGGGCGAGCTCCGCCAGAGCGACTTCGATACCGTCAGCGAGCAGCTCGGCCGCGACCCGACGACCCCGTTCTCAGTGGTCGTCCGTTGTTGGCCCGACCCGCACCCGCTCGTGATCCGCAACCATCCGATCGATGCCGACGGTGCCCCGTTCCCGACCCTGTTCTGGTTGACCTGTCCGGAGGCCGTGCGGGCCGTCGCGCGCGTCGAGTCCGGCGGCGAGATCGCGCGTCTGAACCAGCTTGCCGAGGAGGACGCGGGGTTCGCGCGTGACCTCGAGGCCGCCCACGCGATGTATGCGGCTGAGCGCGCACGCCTGGTCCCCGAGGCGGAGGCGTTCGGGGGCGTAGGGGGGACCCGCACCGGCGTGAAGTGCCTGCATGCGCATTACGCCTTCCACCTGGCGGGCGGGCAGGACCCGGTGGGAGCGCAGGTGGCTGCGCAGGTCGAGCCCATCCATGCGCCCGCCTGTGCCGACCGCGTCGCCGCCATCGACCAGGGGACGAACTCGATCCGGTTGCTCATCGCCGACCCCCT
Source organism: uncultured Actinomycetes bacterium (assembly GCA_964640385.1). Taxonomy (GTDB): domain Bacteria; phylum Actinomycetota; class UBA4738; order UBA4738; family JBBDHU01; genus JBBDIK01. The sequence goes on along the minus strand of CAZXFL010000010.1, from coordinate 59,357 downwards.
CGTCGGCGGTGGCATGCAGGAGCTCGCGCGCGACATGGTCATCACCCGGCTCGGGCGGGGTGTCGATGCGACGGGACGTCTCGCTCCCGAGGCCCTGGCTCGGACCACGCGGGTGCTGGAGACGTACTGCCGCCGCGCCGCCGCCATGCACGTGCGGCGGATCCGGATGGCGGCGACCAGCGCGGTCCGGGACGCGTCGAACCGGGAGGAGCTGGAGTCGGTGGTACTGGCCGCGACGGGCGCTTCCCTTGAGGTGCTCTCGGGCAACCGCGAGGCCGAACTCTCCTTCCTCGGTGCGGCTCGGGGACTCGACAGGCCGGTCCCGCTGTGCGTCCTGGACATCGGTGGGGGCTCGACCGAGTTCGTGGTCGGTGACCGCGAGCCGCGGGCGTCGATCAGCACGCAGATGGGGTCCGTTCGCCTCACGGAGCGCCTCGTCACGACGGATCCGATCTCGGCCGAAGATCGGGACGCGGTCTGCCGCGAGATCGACCGTGTGCTGGAGGAGGTACAGGCGTCGGTACCCATCGGCGACGCCGCAACGCTCGTGGCGGTCGCCGGGACGGCGACGACCGTGCAGGCCATGTCTATGGACCTGCCCAGGTACGACCCGGACGCGATCCATCGCACCGAACTTGCGGTCGAGGAGGCTGAGCGAGTCCTGGGGAGACTCGCAGCCATGACGACCCCTGAGCGAGCGGCCCTGCCTTTCATGGCCCGCGGGCGGGCCGACGTGATCGTCGCCGGGGCGATGATCCTGGTCCGGGTCATGCGGCGTTGGGGCTTCCCCCGGGCCGTCGTCTCGGAAGAGGACATCCTCGACGGGCTGGCCGCCGAGATGCTCCCGACGCAGTAATCTGGGGGACCGCGATGACCAAGGAAACCCACCACAAGGGTCTTGCCCGCAAGGCCCAGAAGCAGCTCGAGGCCCAGCGACGGCGGAAGCGAACGCGCCGGATGATCGCGCTCGGCGCAGTGCTCGTCGTTATCCTCCTGGGGGCGGGGTTCTGGCTGGTCGGGCGGCCCCAGCCGCCGGCGAAGGCCAAGCCAATCCTGCGGGATAAGCCCTATCCCATGACGATCGACAAGGACGCTGCCTACCGGGCAACCTTCGATACCTCTCTCGGGGTGATACAGGCACAGCTCTACCCGAAGGAGGCGCCGGTAACCGTAAACAACTTCGTGAATCTCGCGAACGATGACTGGTTCGATGGGACCATCTTCCATCGCGTGGCTAACGATATCGACATCATCCAAGGCGGCGACCCGACCTGCTCCCACGACGAACCCACCTGCGGGAGCGGCGGGCCGGGGTATCAGTTCCAGGACGAAGTCGACAATGGGCTCAAGATGAGGGTCGGCAGCCTGGCGATGGCGAATGCGGGACCCGATACGAACGGGTCCCAGTTCTTCATCGTGACCGGTCCGGCGGGTACCACGCTCCCGCCCGACTACACGATATTCGGTGAAGTGACTGCCGGTCTCGGGGTGGCGAAGAAGATCCAGGCGGTTCCCGTCGGTGGCCCGCAGGGCGATTCTCCGTTGGAGAAGGTGGATCTGCGTGCGCTCTCGATCGTCGAGACGAAGTAGGGGCCTACAGACGGACGATCGTGGGCGCGTCCATGCCGATGGTGACGCCTCGCGTGTCGAACACCAACGGTGCGGTGCGGACGAGCATCCGGTAGTCGATGTCCTCGTGGGCGGTCAGGATCAACACCGCGTCATTCGCGGCGACGGTCTCCTCGGTGAGTGGCTCGGATACGAGGTCCCGGCCGTGCACCTCGACTTCCTCCGCGAACGGGTCGTGGTACGAGACGATGGCGCCCTTGCGCGACAGCCGCTCGAGGACCGCGAGCGCCGGCGACTCCCGCCGGTCGTTGACGCCGGCCTTGTAGGTCACGCCTATCGCGAGGATCCGGGTACCGCGGATGGGCTTGTGTAGATCGTTGAGCGCTTCCCCGAGCCGTGACACGACGTAATCGGGCATCCGGTTGTTGACCTCGTTGGCGTGCTCGATGAAGTTGATGCGGTAGCCGAGCTGCTGGCCGGCGCGCCACGACAGGTACGACGGGTCGATGGAGATGCAATGGCCCCCGACCCCGGGTCCGGGCCAGAACGCCATGTACCCGAACGGCTTGGTGCTGGCGGCCTCCAACGCCTCCCAGATGTCGACGTCGAGCTCACGCGCCATGATCGCGAGCTCGTTGACGAGGGCGATGTTCACCTGCCGGAACGTGTTCTCGATGAGCTTGGCCATCTCGGCCTCGCGCGGCGTCGAGGTCGTGACGACCTCTCGGACGAAGTGGCTGTAGAAGGCGGAGACGAGTTCGCGGCATCGCTCGGTCACGCCGGCGACGATCTTGGGGGTGTTCTCGAGGCGGTGCGTCTTCTGGCCCGGGTCGATGCGCTCCGGGGAGTACGCGAGTGCGAAGTCGCGGCCGGCTTCCAGGCCCGAGGCTTCCAGGATCGGCCGGAGCATCTCCTGGGTCGTGCCGGGGTAGGTGGTCGACTCGAGCACCACGAGGGTGCCCGGCGTGAGTGCCCGCGCGACGTCCTCCGCGGCGCGCTGCACGAGCGAAAGGTCAGGTGTGTGGTCGGTCAGAGGTGTGGGAACCGCGATCAAGATCACATCGGCCGTCTCGAGGGTGGTTGCTTCGGTCGTCCAGGTCACCCGGTCCCGTACGGCCTCCACATCGGAATCGGTGACGTCGACGATGTGGGACCGGCCGTGTCGGAGGCCATCGACCTTGATCGGGTCGGCGTCGAACCCGATCACGGGGAAGCCCGCTTCGGAGACCGACAGCAGCAGGGGGAGGCCTACGTACCCCAGTCCGACGACGGCGATCGTAGCCTCTGCGCTCCGGATGCGCGACGCCAGGGCATCCAGGGGGTCGGCGCCCAGCGCGGCGTCGTCGGAGAGATGGGTGCTCACTCGGGTCGCTCCTGTTCAGGATGTCGGCGGGGAGTGGTGGGAAAGAGGCGAGCCCGCTCGGAGGCTCATGGTAGGCTGCGCCCCGCCGTCCGGCAAGCACCTCGGGCTCCGGGAGCAGTAGCATGATCCGAGAACGCCCATGAAGCACGCACGCGTCGCCGTCTCGCTCGCGATCCCCGCACTGTTGATGCTGGCCGTTCCTGGGGAAGCCGGTGCCAAAGGGGTCGGGATCGATCAGATCCAAGCATCTGGGCCCGGCTTGGATCGCCCGCTGAAGCTGACCATCGAGGAGATCGGCACCCGCCATACGTGGAACGCGATCGCTCGCACCGGCCAGCAGCTGATGAGCGATGAGCGCGAGGCAGCGCCGCCCCGATCCGTGGGCGACCTCGGGCCCCGGTACCTGCTTTCGACGACCCTCTCGACATTCACCGGACGACGGAGCCAGATGGCCGAAGACGTCATCGTGCAGGACTTCTATCCGTTCGGGCCAGGAGGTCCCGTCGTGTTCACGCCGCCGGATCAGCAGCGGCACGAGGTGATGGGGCGGGACGAGACGGTCCCGGTTGCGAGCGGCTGGAACCTATACCCGTCGGAGATGTTGCGGATCCTCCAGGAGAACGGCTTCCCGGCGGAGGCCCCGGCGGTGCCCGGCGCGGGGGCGGCATCGCCCACCTCGTCCGGACCGGGTCCGTGGGCGATCGTTCTCGTAGGAGCGGCCATCGGTGCCGCCGCCGCGCTGATCGTTGCGTTGGTGCGACGCCGGCCCCGCGCTGCGGCCTAGTACGCGTCGAGTTCGCGCAGGCGTTCGTCGGAGATGCCGAAGTGGTGAGCGACCTCGTGGGCGACGACGTGCTGGACGAGGCGGACCAGACCCTGCTCGTCGCGCGCGCTGTGCATGATCGTCGAGCGGTACAACGTGATGGTGTCGGGCGTGGTCCCACCGATGCCGTAGCCGGCGCCGCGGGAGGTCAGCGGCACCCCGTGGTAGAGCCCCAGGAGGTCCGGCTGGTCCGGCGGAGGGTGCTCCTGGACCATCACCTCGACGTTCTCCATCTGCTCGAGGACCCAGTCGGGGAGCGCGTCGAGCCCATCGGCGGCGAGCCGTTCGAACCGTTCCTCCGTCACCTGCACCATCGCGACCAGCTTACGGGCCCTTCGCGGATAACCGCGAGCAAGTCCATGTGCTAGCTTCGGCCACGCATGACGTCTCGGATCCTATACATCGTCGATGACCTCGGAACGCGGGGTTCGCGTCGTTCCCTCGTCCTGACCCTGGAACACCTGGACCGCCCCTCGTTCGAGCCGGAGGTCGTTCACCTGTGGGGACCGGACACCTTGCGGGACGACATCGAGCGGCTCGGCGTCCGCGTCCACGGCTTGCACGCCGGGCACGGTGACTGGTCGCTCGTCGCCGTTCCTCGCCTCCGCGGCCTCATCCGCGAGGGGCGGTTCGATCTGCTGCATACCCAGCCGGTCTTCGCCTCGATCGTCGGGCGGACCGCCGGTCGGCTGGCACGGGTCAAGGTCGTGTCTGATCTGCCCGGCGCGGAGCCGGAAGGCTGGGTGGAACAGGTCCTCCCCCCGAAGGAAGCCAGGCGCAAGGCCACCGTTTCCCAACTCGAGTCCCTGACCGGACGGGCCCTCGTGAGCCGTTTCCTCGCTCCTTCGGAGGCGGCTCGTCGCAGTGCCCCTCGGCGCGCTCGGGTGTCGGTCGTTCCGCGTGGACAGGACTTCGAGGCACTCGCCCGGCGAGCCGCGCTCGACCCCGACCCGCCGATCGACGATCTGGGTGCACCGTCGATCCTGGTGGTCGGACGGCTCACGCCCGAGAAAGGACATCGGTACCTGGTCGATGCGATGCGGCCCGTGCTGGACGAGTTCCCCGAGGCCCGGCTGCTGGTGGCGGGTGACGGGAGCCTGCGGCGGATGCTGGAGGATCGGGCGACGCCGCTCGGCGAGGCCGTCACCTTCCTCGGCTTCCGGAGTGACGTCCCGGCGCTTCTCTCCCGCGCCGATCTCGTCGTGTTCCCGTCCCTGTGGGTGGGGCGGGCGGACGCGCTCGTCGAAGCGATGGCGGTCGGTCGGCCGATCGTCGCCACGCGGATCCCGGTCGTCGTCGACACCGTCCGCGACGGGGAGACCGCTGCACTCGCCGCCGCAGCCAACCCGGATCGTCTTGCGGACGCGATGCTGCGCCTACTCCGCGATCCGGCCTCGGCCCGGGCGATGGCCGAGCGGGCCAAAGAAGCGGCCGCCCCGTTCGATATCCGGCGGACGACGCGGGAGCTGGAGGCCGTCTACCGGGAGGTCCTGTCGGGGTGAGGACCGGGGACCTCTGCCTCGTGACCGGTGGAACCGGATGCATCGGATCCAACCTGGTCCGGACGCTGTTGCGCCGCGGGATGCACGTCCGCATCCTCGACGACCACACCTCCGGGCGGCTCCAGAACCTGCACGACGTCCAGCTCGACGTCGAGATGATCGACGGGGACGTCCGGGACCCGGCGCGCGTCCTGCACGCGATGGACCGGGTCGGGACGGTGTTCCACTTGGCCGCCGTTGCGGGGGCCGCCCGCTCGCTCGCCGATCCGCTCCCGACCCACGCGGCGAACGCGACCGGGACGCTCAACGCGTTGGTCGCTGCACGCGGAACAGGCGTCGAGAGATTCGTGTTCGCGTCGTCGTCGGCGGTGTATGGCTACGCGGAATGGCTCCCGCTCGAGGAGACGATGCCGAACCGCCCGATCTCGCCGTTCGGGGTGTCGAAGCTTGCCGGGGAGACCTACGCCGCCGCGTTCACCCGTGGATACGGGCTGGCGACGGTCTCGCTCCGGCTCTTCACGGTCTTCGGTCCGCATCAGCGTTCCGAGGGCGACGACGCGGGGGCTATCGCGCGGTTCGTGATGGCGGCGCTCGACGGTCGAACACCGCAGGTCACCGGCGACGGAGAGCAGATCCGGGACTTCACCTTCGTCGGCGACGCGATCCAGGCGCTACTGCTGGCGGCCGACGTCGGGCAGGAGGCGTGGGGGCGGGCGTTCAACGTCGGGACCGGTCAGCGCCGGACCGTGAACGAAGCGCTCGCGGCCGTCCAGGCGATGGCGCCGCGTGAGGGCCTTCCACCGGAGTACGTCGAGGCTCGGCCGGGCGAGGTCCGGGGAAGCCTCGCCGACATCTCGCATGCGCAGGCGGCGATCGGGTTCGAGCCCCGGTTCACCTTCGAGGAGGGGCTCCGGATCACCATGGAGCACTACGCAACGGGCGCGCCGTGGACCTACGAGGGGTAAGCGCGCGTTCCGCGGCGCGCCCGCCTAGACTCTGCTCCAGGCCCGGGTGTCGGAACTGGGAGACGACGGCGGCTTAAAACCGCCTGCCCCTCGCGGGGCGTGAGGGTTCGAATCCCTCCCCGGGCACGATGTGGCCGTGGACCCGATCGGGCCGTGAGCCGGTCGGGATCGAACTAGGCCGAGGTCTCCATGTCTGGCATGTAGGTGCCGTCGGATGCCGCCCCGTTGCAGCCAACCCGCAGCGCGAGCGCTGCCTGACCCGCCTCGCGGTTGGCGTCGGCGCCGCCCCACGCCTTGAGGGACGCAGCCTGCAGGGCCCGGCCGTAGGAGTAGGTGAGCCGCCATGGGGCGTCGGAGCCGGCGAGCTCGTTGATAGCTTGCAGGTTCTCGGTTGCCTCGATGTCGCCCTGACCCCCCGACAGGAACGCGACTCCGGGGATCGCGGGTGGCACGGTTTCGCGCAGAACCCGGACGGTTTCCGCCGCGATCTCCTTGGCCCCGGCTTGCGTCGCGCAACCCTTGCCGGACACGATCATGTTCGTCTTCAGGATCGTTCCCTCGAGGACGACCCGCGCTTCCTGGAGTGCGCGGAACAGCACCGACAGCGTCTTGTGCGTTGCGTCGGAGCACCGTTCGACCGTGTGATCGCCGTCCATAAGGATCTCGGGTTCGACCATGGGGACGAGCCCTGCCTCTTGTGCGAGCGCCGCATAGCGCGCGAGCGCGTCGGCGTTGGCCTGGATGCAGTAGTCCGTCGGGATCTGCTCGCCGATCGTGATGACCGCACGCCACTTGGTGAAGCGGGCCCCGAGGTCGGCGTACTCGGCGAGACGTGCCCGGAGGCCGTCCAGGCCTTCGGTGACCGTTTCGCCGGGGAAGCCCGCGAGGTCCTTGGCCCCGGTGTCCACCTTGATGCCGGGGATGATGCCTGCGTCTTCCTGAACCTTCGCGAACGGGGTGCCGTCGCCGCCCGATTGCCGGATCGTCTCGTCGAACATGATGACGCCCGAGATGTGCTCGCCCAGGCCGGGGGTGGTGAAGAGCATCTCGCGGTAGGCACGTCGATTGTCCTCCGTCGATTCGACGCCGATGGCGTCGAAGCGCTTCTTGATGGTGGGGGAACTCTCGTCGGCCGCGAGGATGCCCTTGCCGGAGCCGACCATGGCGCGAGCGGTGGAAGCGAGATCTGACACGGGTACGTCCTCCTGGATCGCCGGACCGGCCTGGTCGTCGAAGCTTACCGGATGCGTGCCTGGTGCCTTCGCGGCCTTTCGGAGGATGAGGGCCCCGGCCGAAAGTCGGGGGTGACGGCCTTCCCTCATCCCCCGGCCGGAGGATTTCGCCCGCCGAGCCTCAACATTTCGGTTCTCCACACCGATACCCAAAATGAGGTAGTACGTCTTCTAGGGAACTGGGAGAACTGGGGTGCAAGATCTGGTGCAGGATCGACTGTCCGGCGTCCAGCCTGAGACATGGAGTCCCGCGGAGGAGGCCCTTCAGGGGCATCTGGAAGACGGCGAAGCCGTCCTGATCTCCGTTGGTGCCATGCTGCGAGTCGCGTTGCAGTTCTTCGACCGATGCGAGCTGGTGCTCACGGATCGCCGTCTCATCGTGCTCAAGCCTTCCTGGCCCTGGGGGTTCAAGTTCGAGCGGGACTTCGCCCGCTCCGCGTGCTCCGTGCGCCGCCACAAGAAACGCGTGGACGGCTCACAGCTCCTCGTGGTGCACGTGGACGGCGACGACATCTGCTTCTACGTCCCCCGGCGTTCCCGAGATGGCGGCGTCACGATCCTCGAAGCGCTGCGCTGAATCTGACCGCCCGGCATGCTGTTGGCGCCGTGTGTCAAGTCATCGGTGTAGCCTGCTGCGGTGAAACGCGTCCTGCTCTGGGTGCTCGCACTGCTGCTCGTCGCCGCCGCGGGGTTCGGGATCGGCGCCTTGACCTATTCTCCGCCAGACCCTGAGTTCGAGGATGTGCCGGCGAGCGTGACCCCGGTGGCGACCCAGTCCGTGAGCTCGCCCGGTCCCTAGTGACCGTGCGCGCCGGCCTTGGGGTTGAGCTTCGGGACCCAGGCGGTGCGGTCCCGGTCGGAGGACCACGGAGCCTCCGGCGCATCGATCAACCGGCAGATCATCACGAGGGCCGCGTCGTAGCCGGCGCGGGCCGCGGCGAACGCGGTCCATGCCCCGTCGCGAGGCTTCAGCGGCACGCCGGCGGATGCCAGATCGTCGCACGCCGCGTCGAACTCCTCGCGTGGGATCGAGATCTCGCCTTCGGGATCCGGATGCATGTGGGTGTGCAGGATCCCGAAGTAGTGGGCGACCTCGCCGAGCGCCAACGTCCCCGTGGCCAGACAGAACTCGGCCTCCACGTCCCTGGGACCGTCCACCACGGTCGAGCGGAGCGCCGCTCCGTCCAGCGCCGCGCCCGCGGCTGTTATCCACGATCGGTCGGGCTGCGGGGACCGGAAGAACGTGAGGGCCGGGAAGGATTGGTGCGACTCCGCGATCGCTGCGAACCAGTCCTGCAGGTCGCCCCACCGGACCGCGATCTCCCGCGGGTGGTCGATGAACCCGAGTTCGTGGCTGAGGATGATCATGCGAACGCCCGACGGCGGAGTCCCGGCGCGGACCGCGAGCCGCGTCACGGCCGCCTCGCGTCGCGAGTAGGCACTGTATAGGCTGGGCAGGAACGTAATCAGCAGGGCGAGCAGCATGAGGCCGATCGCGGCCTCGGTGAACACGAGGAGCGTAGAGGGGACCGTGAGCGGTTCCTCGAAGCCCAGCGTGAACAGCGACGAGCCGCTGGCGATGAACGACTCGCGCGCCGAGTGGCCGAGTGCCCAGAACATCGCGGTGTAGCCCAGGAACACGAGCGCGAGCCACGTCGCCAGCATCGCGAAGAGGCCGACGGGTCCGAAATAGGCCATGACCCGGTCGCGGCGCCCGTATGAGGGGTGGGGGCCGGCCAGGAGTCGCATGATCCGACGGATGGAATTGAAGACGACGCGGGTGAGGATGCTGGGGATGCCGCGGGGAAGCACGGTCGTCCTGACCGCCGAGAGCAACGTTGCACTAACGAGCGCCGCGCCGGCCAAGAAGACGATGATCCGGGCGGCTGTGTCCATCAGGATCAGTCCTCTGCGATCTCCACGCGTTCCAGGACGACGTCGTCGGCGGGGCGGTCCATGGCCCCCGTCGCGACCTTGCCGATCGACTCGACCACGTCGTAGCCGTCGGTGACCTCGCCGAAGATCGTGTGCTTGCCGGTCAGCCATACGGCCGTCGCGACGGTCACGAAGAACTGCGAGCCGTTGGTTCCCGGCCCCGCGTTGGCCATGGCGAGCAGGCCGGGCCGGTCGAAGCTCGGCCCGTCGGGCGGGCATTCATCATCGAAGCGGTAGCCGGGACCGCCCGTGCCGGTTCCCTCGGGGTCACCGCCCTGGATCATGAAGCCGTCGATGACGCGGTGGAACACCGTGCCGTCGTAGAGCGGTTCCGTCTTGGCCTGGCCGTCGCGGGGATCGCGCCATTCCTTCATTCCCTTCGCGAGGTCGACGAAGTTGGCGACGGTGTTGGGGGCGTGGTCCGGCATGAGGCGGACGGTGAAGCTCCCCTTGTTGGTGACGAAGTTGGCGGTGGGCATCGGTGCTCCTCTCTCCGACGGGCTGCTGCGGCCGGTCGAGTCTACGGGGTCCCGGGGCGCCGCAGCGACACGAGCAGGTTGGCGGCGACCATCGCGAGGACGTGGTCTCCGACGGCGAGCCCTTCGGGAACGGCCTCCGGTCCCAGGCGGGCGTTCAGGACGAGGCCATCGGCCAGACGGATCGTCACGTCCGCGTAGGCCACCCCGTGGACGTCGAAGTCCCGGAGTCCCTGAACGGTCGCCTCCTGTTCACCGAGCACGATCTGGACCCTATCGCGAACTTCTGGGCCCGTCGGCCGGTCATCTGACTGAAGGCTGAGAGAGGGGTTCGGGATGGTGTGGCTGCGATGGGCGATCTGCGTGACGGTTCTGGGACTGGTCCTCGGCGGCGGGTCCGCGGCCGAGGCGGGGGGCTACACCTACCTGGACTGGCCCGACCAGCACCTCGTGGTCGGACAGACGGCCAAGGCGCACGATAGCGACGTATCGGTCAACGGATCCCCGAGTGCCCTCCGGTGGGACGTGTACCTATTCCGTGGGAACGCTGGCGGAGACCGACTGCCTGCGAACGCGATCCAGGTGGGTTCCGCGAACGTGCATGGCGGTGGGAACGGATTGGCCGCGGTCAACGTATCGTTCGTCGTCCCCGACGTTGCGACCGGGACCTACCACGTCCGCGTGTGCGACCCCGGTTGTCACCGGATCCTGGGAGACCTGAGCGACAGCACCATCTACATCGCGGACTCCGTCGCGGTGTCGCAACTCCAGCGCAAGGCGTTCCGATTGGGCGAGGTAGAGCGACGGTTGGAGCGCGTCGGCCGCGACCGCGACGAGCTGCAGCGGCAGGTCGATCGTCTCGAAGCGACGGAAGCCGCACCGAAGACAGCGGACGTTCCTCCACCGACGCTGCGGGGAGACACGGGCTCAGACGTGCCCTGGCCCCTCGTGATCGTGGCGTTCGTCGCGGGCTTGGGCGCCGCGCTGCTGTGTTCGCGGCTGGCGAAGAGGAGGCGGCGTTCGCCGCAGTTCGTGGAGTTCGAGGCGCCGTCGGCGCCCAGCCTTCGGTCACGCGCAGGGAAGGGGAACGGATCGTGAGGGCCTCGGTCGCGATACCGAAACCTCGACCGCGGATCCCGGCGCCGTTGATCGCCGGTGCGGTTGCGGCGCTGTTGGTCGCGGCCTCCATCCCGATGGTCGTCCGCTCGATGTCCTCCGGATCGGCCGCATCGGCACCACATATCCCAGCAGCGCAGATCCGGTCGCTCGATCCGATCGACCCGATGCCGTTCCGCACGTGGCCGCGGAGCGACCAAGCGGTCGGCGGCCTCCTGTTCGTCCGCTGTACCAACCTGTGGACCGCGATGCCCGACGGCTCGCAGGCCCACAAGCTCTTCTCGATGCCGGGGCTCTCGAGTCCGGCGTTCGCCGACACGGCCCGGACGATCGCGTTCGTCGCGCAGCGAGATGGCCGCTCGGAGATCTGGATGGCGGCTGCCGACGGCTCGAACCGCAGATCCGTCGGGGCCATCACGTCCGGAGGCCGGCCGGTTGCCGCAGAGATCCGTTCGCTGACCTGGTCGCATGCGCCCGACGGCGACCGGCTCGCGTTCGCGGTCGTCACCGCCGGCGATGACCCGTTCACCGACGGATCGGTCATCTGGGTGCTCGACCTGGCGACGGGGCTGTTCGAACGTGCCGGGGTCGGCTGGTCGGTTCCGACATGGACCGGCAAGCGCCTTGCGGTTGCGGAACCCGGCGCAGGTGGTTCCGACATCGTTCCGCTCTACGGTTCAGACCGTCCGGGTTCCTTCGAGGGACTCTCAGACGATGGAACCGGTGAACTTGCCTACGGCACCCAGCAAGCGCATTGGGAGCGCGTGGGCGAGTACACCAACGTCGTCGTCCGGCGGCAGCCCGATGGCGACATGGAGGCCGCGATCGGCCCTCGGGTCGGTGGGGGCAGCGCGAGCCTCGTCGTCGAGCTCTCGGGCGAGCAACGCTTCGATCCGCTCGTTCGGCCCGCCGTAGCCCCCGACGGTCTCTCGGTCGTTTTCGGAACGATCGACGCGGACGGACAGCGTGACCTGGCGACGCTCGACCTGGCGACGCATCGGTGGAGCTTCGCCGACTACGCCTGGGATCCGGTGTGGAGTCCCGTGGTTCCCGAGCGCGCATCTCTGGACCAGATGCGGGCGCTGGGTACGGCGCAGGCGTTCCTCAGCGCGTGGATCTGGGAGCCGGTCGAGACGGGCGTGTTCCTCGACAAGCCGGTCGGGCCTGGACTCACGCGCTACCGGAACATGGGCTACGTGATCACCGGATCCGAACGCACCCAGGACTCTTGGCGCGTAGCTGCGACCATCTACGGCGTTCACGACGGGCACGCCGCGTACAGGCGCGTCTCCATCGAGGTCGCCGGCCACGAGGGTCGTCTCGTGACACGGGTGAAGGGATCGTCCAAGGAACACCCCATGCGCACCGTCGAACAGGCCTCCCGGTTCCTCGGTTCGGTCCTGACGGTCCCGTTCGTCCCGCCGGCAGGACTGCCCGCCGGGGCGAAGCTGTCGGATGCTTCCCCCGAGGCCTGGGGAGATCTCGGCGGCCATGTGACCGGATCCATGCAGGTCGACGTTCCGACGGCAGGCGGGATGCACCCCGTCACGTTCTCCTACGGCGGCGGCGGCTTCGGATGCGGGAGCGATCCCGTTCCCACCGATGTCGCCGGTACGCCGGCGGTCACCGCCAGCCCCCGGAGCGTGAACCAGTGGGACGCGACGCCGGAGGTGGCGTGGCCCGCGAGCCCGAACGATACGAGTGGAACCTACAGCGTTTCCGGCAATCTCCCGCGCACGCAGCTCTTCTCGATCGCGGAGGCGATGGAACGGCTGCGCCGGGCGCGCCTCGGGTGAGCGTAGGCTGGAACCAAGCGGCCCGACGTGGGAGAGGGGATGCAGGAACCGGATCCGAGCGTCCTGCGCCGCGCGCAACGTGGAGACCCCGATGCCTTCGAGGATCTGGTGCGTGCCTCGCAGGCGGACGCGTGGCGGTTCGCGTGTTCGCTGACGCGCGACACGCACCTGGCCGAGGACGTGACGCAGGAGGCGTTCGTTCGAGCCTTCCGCTTCCTGCCATCCTTCCGCGGGGATTCGAAGTTCTCGTCGTGGCTCCTGCAGATCGTGCGGAACTGCGCGCTCGACGCGATGCGGAAGGCGTCCCGGCCGGTGCTGGAGACTCCGGTCACCGCGGCGACGGACCAGCAGTCGCGGGCCGAGATCACGATGGCGATCGACGCTCTGCCGGACAAGCTCCGGGAGCCGTTCCTGTTGATCGAGGTATTCGGTCTGCCGTACGCCGATGCATCGGTCGTCTTGCGGACCAAGATTGGGACGCTCAAGAGCCGGGTCTTCCGCGCCCGGGCACAGCTCATGTCGGACCTATCCGAGGGGGAGGTTGCCGGTGAGGTGTAACAAGGCGCAGTTGGCGCTCTCGGCCGCGATGGACGGCGAACGGCTCCCCGAAGACGCGCGAGCACACGTCGAGACCTGCGCGCGGTGCGCGGCGTTCGCGGACGGCGCCCAGCGGCTCCGGACCGATGTGCGGGTGCGCGTCGCCGAACCGGTCCCCGACCTCGTCGCCCCGATCATGGAACGGGTGCGCGCCGCGTCGCAAGAGGGTAAGACGCCGATCCCGTTGCGTTCCAAGGCGTCTCGTGCCGCGCGTTCGAGGATCCCGCTGCGCGCGCTCGCCGCCGCGGCGCTGGTAGGGATGGTGATGGGCGCGCTGCTCGTGTCGGGGGGCATCCTGTTCCGGCGGGCGGCCCCGGCGACCGCATCGAGGATCCCGAGACAGATCGCTGAAGCCGCGACCAACCTTGAGGCCTACCGGGCGACGTATCACGTGGTCGAGTGGAACTGGCACCCCGACGTGCCGAAGCGCGAGTTCGCCGTCGACGTCGCGTTCGCCTCGCCCGAGCGCTTTCTCGCTCAGGTGCGGGACCTCACCGACTATCCCGGACGATCGTGGCCCCGGAACGACACCGAACTTCGCATCGACGGGGACCGGTGGATGCTTCGCGGCCCCGACGCGTGCGTATCGCAGGACGTCGTGACCTGTGTCGACACGGCGCCGGGCCGAACGTCCGAGACCCTGATCTCGGGTCGCCCGCCGTTCGACGCCGATGCACCGATGCCGACGGACATCATCCTTCCGGTCACGTCGCTCGCGGGCTCTGACCGCGTGGATGTGGTCGGAGAAGCCGTGGTCGACGGTCGGCGCGCCGTCGAGCTTCGGATGTCCGCACGGGATGCGGCTCCGCTCCTCGCGTTCTTCCAGCAGGCGGGGATCTGGCGGCCGCTGTACCCGGCCGATCGGGTTCACGTCTGGCTGGACGCGGAGAGCTGGTTCCCCCTCCGTACCGTCGTCACGGCGGCTCCCGGTGAGGATCGTGCCTTGTGGACGTCCCGGTTCGGGATCCCGACCGAGCGGGCGGGCGACGAGGTGCTTGACGTCCGGCTGGAGGATCTGTCGTTGGAGCCCGTGCCGTCGGCCCTCTTCTTGGTCCCGGGCGGCGGACAGGACGAAGGGTTCCGCGATGTTCCGCGCACAGAACTCGCGGGGGCGGCAGGTTTCGATCCGGTGGTGCCGGCGCGCCTGCACGGATTGCGCCCGTACCGGTCCGGCGTGTTCCAGGAGCGCTCGGGTGGAACGATCCTGTCCTACGCGGACGGGCTCTCGTGGCTGCGGATCCGTGAGCGCCCGGCGACTGAGCCGGTTCCGGCGCCTGCGTTCGCCGAACGCGTGGTCCTTCCCGGAGGATCTATCGCCTCCTATCTGCCGGCGACGGGTGGATCGGCCGGGCGGCGGGTCGCGATCCAGGGCGGCGGCTGGGACATTCAGCTCGAGTCCAACCTGCGTCGCGAGGAACTGCTCGACATCGCGGCCTCGCTGCCCGTCCGGGGTGAAGATCCACCGGTCCGTTCGACGGACGACGGACTCCGTATCGAACAGGTCCGCGCAGACGAACTGACGTCGGGCGCGGGGTTCCCGGTCCTGGTTCCCGCGGTGCTCCCGGGGGGCTCACATCTCGTCGTTGCCGAGATCGAGTCGTTCGGTCCTCGTCGTGCGGTCCGTTTGGTGTACGGCCGCTCCGGCGCGGAGCCGGGCGGTTACGGCGTGCGTATCTACGAAGCGCCGGGAGAAGTCCTGCCTCCAGCGAGCGGCAACGATCAGGCCGCGGTACGGGTTCGAGGGGTGACCGGCCGGTGGTCGCCGGAGCATCAGGAACTGGAATGGGTCGAGGACGGACGCTACGTGTCCGTCCGCGTTCCCGGCCTGGAGCTGGCGGATGCCCTCGCGATCTCCGCCTCCCTGGAGCCGTCGGTGTGAAGGCCGGTCGCGCGATCGGCGTCATCGCGGCCGGCGTCGCGGGCATCGTCTTGGGCGCGACGGCGATGCTTGCGATCCAGGGCACCGCCGTCACCCCACGTGGTGGTCCCGGCTCGGTCCGGGCCGTGCAGCCGGACTCGATCGAGCGGCGGCCGGAGGCCCCCGACGCGCTCCTGGCGTGGACGCCCGGACGGATGCCCTCCGGGTTCCGGTCGGCGGCGGAGCGGCTGAATGCGGTCGAGAACGTGACGGTGGTTCGCAGCGGCACGGCGTGGATGACGTCGTCGCGTTCCGATAACGGACCCCTGGTCGATCATCCACGGAAGCGCCTGGCCATCCCGATGGAGGTCGCCGGCGTCGATCCCGGGAGCTACCGGCCGTTCGTGCCGCCGGGCGAGCGCCGGGGTGTCGAGGAGCTCGGTGGGCGCTCGGTATTCCTGGGGGAGTCGTCCGCGCGCCTCAGGCGGCTCGGGCCCGGCGCCACGCTGCGGTTCGGGGGTGTCGAGGTCGAGGTCGCCGGCATCCTTCCCGACGAGCTGGTCGGGGCGCACGAGGTGCTCGCATCCACGAAGACCGCGAGGCGCCTCGGCGTCACCCGCCCCCGCTACGCACTGATCGACCCCCGGCAACACGTCCGCGACCGGGCCCTCACGCGAGCGCTCCAGTCGCTGACCCCTGGCCCGATGCAGATCCGCCGCCCGGGCGAAACGCCTTACTTCCGGCAGGGCGACGCGGTCCTTCCTCCCGTGTCGCTGAAGGAGCTGTTCGGGGAGTTCGCGGCGCGGCCGTCGCCTCATGGGTACCTGCAGATCGACCCCGACTGGGAGCGGGCGCACCTGGCCACCAAGCGCGTGCCGCTGCTCGGCAAGATCCGCTGCAACCGCGGCATCTTCCCCCAGCTCATCGGGGCGCTCCGTGAGATCCGACGCCAGGGATTGGGCCACCTGATTCACTCGAGCGACGGCTGCTATTCGCCCCGGTTCATCAACCGGGATCCCGGGCTGGGCCTCTCGCATCACGCCTGGGGGATCGCCTTCGATCTGAACGCGGCCGAGAACCCGTTCGGCGGCGTGCCCCGGCAGGACCGGCGCTTGGTCGAGATCTTCCGCGACTGGGGGTTCACTTGGGGCGGCGGCTGGATCGTGCCCGACGCGATGCACTTCGAGTACCAGCGGCCGCCGACCCGCTGAGCTCCGAAGCCCTTGAGCCCTTCTTGACTCCGGACCGACTCCCCGTGGATGTGCGCCGCCGAACCTGAACGCATGAGGGAACTGGTGGTCGAGACGCGGTAGTCACGCAGACGACGGAGGGGTGAGGCACATGAGGGACCGATCGGAGCAGGTGGTCGCGAGCATCGCGATCGCAAGCATGGCGACAACGCTGTTCGCGCTGACCTACGTCGTCACGACGGTGGCGGCGGATGGAGCCACCTGTGAGTTGCCTCCGAGTGAACCTCCGCCCTCCGCAGCCGCGAATGGCGGGTGAAGAGCGGATACGGGTTTCCAGGTGGCTGACGATCAGCGCCGGAAGGTACGAGATCCACGCTCACCGGGTACCGACCGCGTGAGCTGACGAGAGAAGGAGAACGACATGCCACGGATGATCAGGCGTCAGAGGAGCGACGAGAGTGCGGCGGAGTCGGTCACGGGCCGCGAGCACACGAACCGTTCGCACACGTACGCGGCGGACATCTCAGACACCAGCGAGCGGCCGCGCAGGAGGGGAACGGGCGATTCGTCCTCGTTCCTCATGTTGACCGCCAGGACGCGGTTCGGGACGTAGCGGGACCAGACGGTACGAACCAATGACGCCGCAGATGCCGAACCGTCACCGACGATCGCGATCTCTCGCGCTGGTCCGACGACCATGTCCAGCGCGGCAAGGGCGTGGCCGAAGCCCGTCGGGGCTCGGGCCATGTGGGCTCGGACCTGCCGGAGCGCTCGGACGGCGTGACGCTCGTAGACGTCTTCACCGGTGAACAGCGCCAGGCGCTGCAGGGCCAGCGCCGCCGCCGAGTTGCCCGAGGGGACCGCGTTGTCGAACAGTTCCTTCGGCCGGATGACGAGTTCCTCGGCATCCGTGCCCGTCTGGTAGAAGCCGCCGCAGTCTTCGTCGGCGAACAGCCGGATCAACTCGTCGCACAACCGCCGTGCGTCCTCGAAGGTCCGCGGCTCCCCAGTCGCCTCGTACAGGGTCAGGAGGCCGTCCGCGAGCAACGCGTAGTCATCGGCATAGCCCGGCCTTCCGGGACGTCCCTCCCGCCAGCTCCGGAGCAGCCGCCCCTGCCGGTCGCGCAGCTCGGTCAGGATGAAATCGGCGACCGCGGCTGCGGCCTCGACGTAGCCCGGCAACTCGAATACCATCCCCGCCTCGGCAAGGGCGGTGATCGCGAGGCCGTTCCATGCCGCGAGGATCTTGTCGTCGGTCGCCGGATGGACGCGCTGTTCCCGCAGCTCGAACAGCCGCGGACGCGCCCCCTCGACGGCGATCCGCAGTACCTCCGGATCGGTCCCCAGTTCGGCGGCCGCCTGGTCGATGGGCAGTGGCGTCCACAGGACGTTGGTGCCCTCCCAGTTGCCCGCCGGGTGGGCTCCGAAGAACGTCGCGACCTCCTCGCCGACCTCCGCCACCAACCCGTCCCAGCCCCAGACGAAGAACTTCCCCTCGACGCCTTCGGAGTCCGCGTCCTGCGATGAGAAGAACCCTCCGCCGGGGTGGCGCATCTCCCGGAGCAAGTAGTCGAGGGTTCCGGTGGCGACGTTCCGGTAGCGCTCGTCGCCGGTGACCAGGAAGGCGCGGGTGTACGCGCGCGCGAGGAGCGCGTTGTCGTAGAGCATCTTCTCGAAGTGCGGAACGTGCCAGCGCCGGTCGACCGCGTAGCGATGGAAGCCGCCGCCGACCTGGTCGGCCATCCCGCCCGAGGCCATCCGATCGAGCGTGAGCCGGACCATGTCCAGGCTCCCCTCGTACCCGCGCGCGTGGCACCGGAGCAGGAACTCGAGCGCCATCGACGGCGGGAACTTCGGCGCGCCTCCGAACCCGCCCCACTCCGGGTCGAAGGCGCCCGTTAGCGCCGCGTGTGCCGCAACGAGGATCTCCTCCGTGAGCGGCTCCTCGTCCGGCTCGGCGCGCGTCGCCTCGTCCAAGGCGGCGACGACGCGGCCCGCCTGCTCGGCTGCGTCTTCGCGGTGGTCACGCCAGGTTTCGGCGATCGCCCTCAGGACCTGGGTGAACGACGGCATGCCGTGGCGGGGCTGGTTCGGGAAGTAGGTGCCGGCGTAGAACGGCTCCCCGGCCGGGGTGAGGAACACGGTCATCGGCCAGCCGCCGCGGCCGGTCATCGTCTGGACTGCGTCCATGTAGATGCCGTCGATGTCGGGGCGTTCCTCGCGATCGACCTTGATGCACACGAATGTCTCGTTCATCAGGGCGGCGGTGGCCTCGTCCTCGAAGGACTCCTCCTCCATCACGTGGCACCAGTGACAAGCTGCATAGCCGACGGACAGCAGGATCGGCCGGTCCTCCTGGTCCGCGCGGGCGAGCGCGTCCGGTCCCCAGGGATACCAATCCACCGGGTTCCCCGCGTGCTGGAGGAGGTACGGGCTGGTCTCGTCGGAGAGACGGTTCGCCATCAGTCCGAGTCTCTCACCGCCGAACGCGGGCGTCGCAGGAGCCCGGCGATCGCTGCTGCCACGGTCGCGGTGAGGGCGATGTTGCGCGCGACGAGCAGCCCGACGGCCGGCGGGCCGCGTTCGGTCAAGGGGACGCCCTGGAACAGCAGCGCGGCGGTGAGCCCGACCACGGCCCCGGACAGCGCGACCGTGACCCACCGGCGTTCGACCGCGATCACGCCCATCCACGGGAGGAGCCAAGCTACGTACTGCCACGACAGGATCGGCGCGAAAACCAGCAGAGCGCCGACCGCCGCCAGCGCGGCGAGTCCGTCGACGTCGTCGGTGCGCGAGCGCACCCGCAGCGCGATGAGCACGAGTGCGGCGATCAGGGCCAGCTCGAGGGCCAGCCGGCCCAGGAGCGTGACGGTGCCGATGCGGTTCGCGCCGGCCTCGAAGATGACGGGCAGATCGGTCCCGGCGAGTAGGAGTGTTCCCGGCGTGCTCTCGAGCTGCCAGCCCGTCGCCCCGCGGAACGTGGCGACCTGCATCGGGCCGTCCAGACCGGCCCATAGCGCCCAGGCGAGGAGCCCGGCTGCGGCGGCACCGGTGGTCCAGGCGAGAGCCCCCCATCGCCCGCGTCGTGGCAGCAGCGTTGCCAGCGTTACCGGCCAGAACTTCGTCAGGACGGCCACCGCAAGGACGGCACCGCCGGGAGCGTTCAGCCGTTTCCGCACCAGCGCGACCCCCAGCACGGCCAGCGCGACCGACAGCAGGTCCAGCCGGAACCCCAGGAACGGCGCCAGCGGCAACCCGATGAGCAGGTAGGCGAGCGCTGCGGATCGTCCCCAGCCCAGGATCAGCGCGCCGGCGACGGCGATGTCGAGAAGGAACTGCAGCCAGGCGTTGCGGACGACCGTCTCGCGGGGATCGTCGGTGGCAACGAGCCGGAGTTCCGCGTATTCGACGGGCGGCACTTCGACGGGGAAGTCACGGTACGCGGTCCCCGGCGCGGTGCCGATCTCGGTGTAGCGCAGCGCGTCGCTTGCGACGTAGTGGCCACTCGGGTCCTCGGGGACGCGCGAGACCGTGACGGCCAGCAGGACGCCGCGGACGACGATCAGCGAGACGATGACCGCTTCGCGCCAGGGCACGGGCTACGGCGCGTCGAATGGAGGCGACGGGAGGGTGTCCAGCGACACGTACGGCTCGTCCGAGGCGTCCGGCGCGGGCTCCGGTGCCGACGGCTCCACCGGGGCGAGCGGGAAGTCGATCGGCTGCGTGACCATGCCGGCGTCGGGTGACATATCGAAGCACGCGTTGCGGCACGTCTGCTTCGCCGAGTAGATCGTCAGCACGTCCCACCCGAATGAGGTCCGGCCGGCTCCGACCCCGATGCGACCGAGGTCGAACTCGATCCTCACCGTCTTGGTATCCGGGTGCCGGACGTCGACGGGGCCGATGCGGGCGTCGCGTCCGGAGTCGCGGATCCGGAAGAGGCTGCCCTTCAGATGGCGTCCGTCGGAGCGGGCCAGCAGGTAGTGGTCGGCCTCCGGTCCAGCGGTCGTGTCGAGATCGACCGCCACGTACCCCCGGTCCCAGATCTCCTTGATCGTCCAAGAGCCGTAGGTCTGGATCTTCCAGACAAGGGGTTCCCGCGTGTGGTCGAGTTCGACCGCCTTCACGTCGAGCTTCCCATCCGCGTCCCGAGGGTCTGCGAAGTCGGTGTCGGCGGCGATCGCTCGGCCTCCGTCCCACGGGCCGAGTGACTGCGCGAGTGACAGACCGAGCGCGAGCACGCCGACGCGCCTGCGGTTCATCCGCGGCCCTCCCGCAGCGCGCTGGTCGCCGACCGGGCCGCCCAGGCGGCCATGGCGAGGCCGACGACGGTCAGGATCACCGGGATGCCGGACGCCGGGCCGAACGTCGGCGGAGTAGCAGCGGGGGCGGAGGCGTAACCGACCGCCGCGCATCCCGCGAGCCCCGCGTTCCGGACGAGCATCCATCGGTAGTCGCGGCGCACCCCCGAGCCGAAGCACCCACAGGCGAGCCGGGCATCTCTCGCTCGCAGGCCGGCGCGGAGCGTCACCGCGGAGAAGACCAGAAGCAGCGCGAGCGCGAGAGCTGCGGATGCCCGAGCGAGGCTCGCCAGTGCCAGGATCGATACGAGTGCTTCGGCGGCCGGAACCAGCCACGCAGCCGGCTTGCGGGTGCGCTCGCCCAGGCCGTACCCCTGGAGCGCGGAACGCCATCGCCGCCACCGGGTCGCCTTGGCGGCGGCCGCCCAGCCGAAGCAGAGCGCGACCACCGCCATCGCGAAACTCTCTGCGCCGGCCCGTGGCGCCCGCAGGGCGAGGGCGCCGCCGAGCCCGGCCATCGCTGCCAGCGCCATCGTGTTCAGCAGCGACACGCGCCGCCCTCGGCCCAACTCCGCGAGTCGATGTACCAGGCGTGTGAGCGTCTCACCGGAGTCCGCGTTCCGGACGACCAGGACCGTCAGCGCGCGCGACAGGCCGAACGGTGCCACGACGATCAAGCCGAGCAGCGGGTTCCCACTCACCAGCGCGAGCGCTGCGACCGCCACGAGGGTTCCGAAGGTGAGGTACGTGAAGAGACCGATGCCCAGGCCTGCGCCGTACAGCAGCGCCGCGACCGGTGGCGAGTAGAAGGTGCGCCACCACTCGGGGACCTGCCGCCGGGCCTGCAACACCGGAACCTTCAGGCCGGCGATCTCCCGCAGCGCGTACGCCGCGGCGATGGTCGCGGCGGCTGCGAGCCCCGCCGCTCCCCATGGCGCGCCGAACGCTCGTCCCGTTGCCCCCAGCGCGGCACCGAAGAGTGCGGCCGCGCCGGTGGCACCGATCGTCATCAACGCGACTGCGACCCACCACCTGCGGCGGCCCCCGTAGACCACGGGGGTGATGGTTTCCACCATCGATAGGCCTCAGGGACCGAAGAGGGTCGAGATGCCCGCCACGATCGAGGCCGCGATGGGGACCAGGATCAGCCAGCCGGATGTCAGCATCGGATGTCCAGCTCGCGGTAGCCGATGCAGAAGACCTTCTTGTGCTGGTAGCAGTAGCCACGTACCGAGGCGTCGCCGTTGATGCGGATGTCCGAGCGAGAGCAGCAATCCGAGATGTGCCGGATGCGTCCGTTACAGCACCGGCTCCATCCGCCGCCGAACCGTGGGCTGCCGGTTCGCGGATACTCCTGCGCCACGCGTTCCTCGCAAACCTTTCGCCGGACCTGGTCGTGCGAGCGGTACAGGTCACCCTGGTCATCGACGGGGTACCCGTAGGTCGGGTGCACGGGATACCCGGCGTCGTCGAGGCGGGTGAGCGGGGCGTAGGGGTGCGGACACGAATTCGTCGTGAAGGTGTGGCCGCAGATGTGGTTGGCTTCGGCGCGCGTCGGGTCGAGCGCCGCGGCGACCAGGCCGCCGCCGACCAGCGCGACGAACCCGGTCCCGAGCCGTCCGATGAACGAGCGGCGGCTGGTGCGCTGTGCCAGCGCCACGCCGGAGCGTTCGAGGCCTCTCCGCCCCATCATCCGGCTGCGCGCTCCTCGTTCGCCTCCGCGATCCGGCGGTTCGCGGTGTCCAGGAGCCCCTCCATCTGTTCGAGGTTGTTCACCGTGCCTTTGGCGCGGACGATCCCGGCGCGGTCGGTCACGACCACGTACGGCGTCCCCGGGATCGAGAATGCGGCCGCGACCTCCGGACCTGCGACGACCGTCCCGCCGGCGCGCGCAGGGAGATCGCCCACCGTCTCGTCGTCCACGATCACGAACGGCGTGAGCCGACCGTCCCGGGCGATCACCGGAACCGAAGGAAGCACGTCGGCGCAGATCGGACAGGAGGGTGAGACGAACAGGAGCAGCTGCGGATCGCCGGGACCGCCGATCGACACGGGGCGCCCGTCGCTGTCCAGGACACGGTGGGCCGGCGGGGCATCACCGAGTGCCGGGCCCTCGTCGTCCACCTCGAGGGCACCCCTTGGACCCAGGCGTAGGTGCAGTGCCCCGACCTGTCGCGCAAGCGCGACCACCAGCAGCCCGAGCACGATCACGAGGAGCCAGAGCACTCCGTAGGAGATCGCCCACCACCCGTTCATCAGTGTTCCTTCCCGGCTTCAGCCGGCCTCGGCGTCCGGCGCCGTCCCGATGGCGCCCCCGATGGCGCCCAAGTCTAGAGGGCTCGCCCTCACTTGGGGAGAGCGGCACCCTGCGAGCGGCACCGGCTCCCCGGGTACGATGAGGACTTCATGGACGAGACCTTTCTCGACGCGTGCCGTCGTCAGCCCACCGCCCACACCCCTGTGTGGTACATGCGCCAGGCGGGGCGCTACCTGCCGGAGTACCGCGAACTCCGGGAACGCCACGGCATCCTGGACATCTGCAGGACGCCGGAGCTGGCGACCGAGGTCACGCTCCAGCCGCTCCGCCGGTTCGACGTCGACGCCGCCATCGTGTTCAGCGACATCATGGTGCCGGTCGCAGCGATGGGGGTCGAACTGCGCATCGACGCGGGCACCGGCCCGGTGATCGACGAGCCGATCCGCGATGCCGCCGATGTCGCTCGTTTGCATGCCGTAGACCCCGCCGCCGACCTCGGCTTCCTGGAGAAGGCGGTGCGGATGCTCGTCCCTGAGCTCGACGTCCCGCTCATCGGGTTCGCCGGTGGTCCGTTCACCTTGGCGAGCTACCTCATCGAGGGCGGCGCGTCGCGGACCTTCGAGCGGACGAAGGCGCTGATGCTCGGGGACCCGGCGACGTGGGAAGCCCTGCTGGATGCGCTCACGGCCACCTCACTCGCGTCCCTGCGCCTCCAGGTCGAGGCCGGCGCCGCCGCCGTCCAGGTGTTCGACAGTTGGGCGGGCGCGCTCACTCCGGCGCAGTACCGGGAGCGCGTCCTCCCGCACGCGGCGGCCCTCTTCGACGGGCTCACCGATCTCGGGGTCCCGCGGATCCACTTCGGCGTGAACACTGGCGAGCTCCTGCATCTGTTCCGCGACGCGGGCGCGGAGGTCGTCGGCGCGGATTGGCGCATCCCGCTCGACCGCGCCTGGGAACGGATCGGCACCGTCACCGCGATCCAGGGCAACCTTGACCCTGCAGTGCTGTTCGCCCCGTGGGAAGCCGTTGAGCTCGAGGCGCGCGACGTGCTCAGCCGGGCTGCCGGGCGGCCGGGGCACATCTTCAACCTCGGCCACGGCGTCCTGCCGGGAACCGACCCGGACGTGGTCCGCCGGCTGACCGACCTGGTGCACGAGGAGACCGCCGCATGACGACCGGCGTCCTGGTGATGGCCTACGGGACCGCGAGCGGTCCCGACGACATCGAGCGCTACTACACGGACGTCCGCGGCGGTCGCGCGCCTTCGCCCGAGCATCTTGCGGAACTGCAAGAGCGGTACGAGGCGATCGGCAACGTCTTCCCGCTGCTGGAGACCACGGCCGCCGAAGCCGCGGGCATGGAGCAGATGCTGGGTACGAACGGCAGCCGGTCGTTCAAGGCGTACCTCGGGATGAAGCACGCGCCCCCGTTCATCCCGGACGCGATCGCGCAGATGCGCGCGGATGGGGTCGGTCGGGCCGTCGGCATCGTGATGGCGCCGCACTGGGCCCGGATGTCCGTCGATTCGTACATCGACCGCGTGCAGCAGGCCGTCGCTGCCGGAGGGGGACCGACGTTCTCTTTCGTCCGGAGCTGGTACCGGCATCCGGCATTCATCCGGTTCCTGGCGGACCGGGTCTCGGATGCGCTGGAGGAACTCCCCGAGGCCGAACGCGATGACGCAGCCGTTGTCTTCAGCGCGCATTCCCTGCCGGTGTGGACGCTCGATGACGCGACCGAGCGATGCCTGCGGTGCGACGTCGAACGGTGCAAGGACCGTTGCGAGTACCAGTTCGAGCTGCAGGACACTGCCGACCGGGTGGCGCGGTTCCTCGAGATCCCGAACGACGTGACGATCGCCTGGCAGAGCGCGGGCCGCACGGCCGATCCGTGGTGGGGTCCGGCGATCGAGGACGTGGTCCCGAAGCTCGCAGCAGATGGGTACCCGGCGGTCGTCGTGTGCTCGGCAGGGTTCGTGGCGGATCACCTTGAGACGCTCTACGACCTGGACATCGGGGCCAAGGCCATCGCTGAGGAGGCGGGGATCCGATTCGTCCGCACGCAGATGCCGAACGCCGACCCCGTGTTCTGCGCGGCGCTCGCACAGGTCGTGCGCGACCACATCGCCGAGGAGGGCTCATGAGCGAGGACGTCACCTACGCCTACTACCCGGTGTTCGCGAACGCCATCGGGGTGATCGAGCCGGACGAAGCGCGCGAGGTCGCGCACGAGTCCGAGCTGCTCTTCAAGGAGTGGGAGGACCGGGTTCGCATCCGCGGCACCTACTCGACCGTCGGATTCCGGGCGGATGCCGACCTGATGATGTGGTGGGTCGCGAACGCCCCAGAGGACATCCAGGACCTGCTGGTCGCGTTCCGGCGGACGCTCCTTGGCCAGGCGCTGGACCAGACATGGGCGTTCATGGGGGTGCACCGGCCACCCGAGGTCGCGAAGGATCATGTGCCGGCGTTCATCAAGGGGACGCCGCCGAAGCGCTACCTGAACGTGTACCCGTTCGTGCGCACGCCCGAGTGGTATCTGCTACCCGGCGACGAGCGGGCGGAACTGCTGCGCGAGCACGGCGTCATGGGCCGCGAGTTCCCCGAGGTGCTCGCGAACACGACCAGCAACTTCGGCCTGGGTGACTGGGAGTGGATCCTCGCCTTCGAGGCCGACGATCTGACGCAGATCGTGGACTGCATCCGGCGGCTGCGCGATTCTACGGCGCGGCGATTCACGAAGGAGGAGATCCCGTTCGTGACGGGGATCCGCAAGGAGCTGGCTGAGGCGGTCGCCGACGTCTTCTAGCGGACCGCTCCGGATCGGGACCCGCCGTTCGGCGCTCGCCCTTGCACAGGCGACCCAGGTCGCCGATCTGCTCGTAGCGGTCGGCGTCGAGAGCGAACTCGTTCCGATGACGACGTCGGGGGACCGCGGCGTGGCGGCGGACGCGCCCGGCGGTCTGAAGGAGTCGTTCGTCGTCGAGATCGTGCGCGCGCTGCAGGAGGACGAGGTCGATCTCGCGGTGCACTCGGCCAAGGATCTTCCCTCCGCGGACCCCCGCGGGGTCGTGGTCGCTGCCGTTCCCGAACGCGCGTCACCGTTCGACGTGCTGGTGACGCGGGAGCCGTCGCTCCCCGACGGGGCGACGGTCGGGACCTCGAGCATCCGGCGGCGCGGGCAACTCGCCAGGTGGCGTCCGGACGTCAACGTCGTCGACATCCGCGGTAACGTCGACACCCGTCTGCGCAAGCTGGACGAGGGCGAGGTCGACGGGGTGGTCCTGGCCGCCGCGGGGCTGGAGCGACTCGGCACCACGCCGCAACACGTCACGACGTTCACGGTGCGGGAGATGGTGCCCGCGCCCGGGCAAGGGGCCCTCGCCGTGCAGACCCGCGAACGTGGCCGCGCCCGGCCGCTTGTCGCCCAACTCGACCACGAGGACTCGCGCGATGCCTACTTCGCGGAGCGCCGGTTGATGCACGAGCTGGGCGGCGGATGCTCGCTTCCGCTCGGGGCGTTCGCGACGATCCGGCGCAACCCCCGCGCGTTCCCGGGCGAGGCATTCCCGGATGTGATGGATCATCTGCCACGCGTGATCGACCTGGTGGCGACCGTCTTCGATCCGGACCCCGGTAGCGGTGAGCCGCTGTCGGTCGAGGTCACCGAGGAGCATCCCTCGCACGCCGGCGTCGCCGCGGCCGAGGCGCTGCTGGCCGCCGGCGCGGGCGAGATCTTGGAGCGTTTGTCGTGAGTCTGGAGGGCAAGCGCATCCTCGTCACGCGCGCCGAGCAGGACGCCGGGTCGCTCGCCGACCTGCTCGAGCTCGCCGGCGCGCAGCCCATCGCGGCTCCGACCATCGCGTTCGAGCCGCCGGAGGACGTCGCGCCGCTCGACGATGTGCTGCTGCGCGCGGTCGGCGACGAGTTCGCGTGGATCGTGTTCGCGACGCCGCGCGCGGTGAACGCATTCGGCGAGCGGATGAAGGCCCACGGGGTGCAGGCTCCGCTCCCGGCGAAGATCGGCGCGGTCGGCCCGTCGACGGTCGCCGCGCTGGAGGTGCTCGGGTTCCGCGCGGACTTCATGCCGATCGAGTTCACATCGAAGGAGCTGGCGGCGACGTTCCCGAAGGGCGAAGGCAAAGTCCTGCTCCCGCGCGCGGATATCGCTCCGCCGGACTTGGAGGAGGGCCTTGCTTCGAGGGGCTGGATGCCGATCCGCGTGACCGCCTACCGGACCGTACACCCAGCCGCCCTGCCGGACGAAGCGCGGCTGGCGCTTTCGCACGGCTGGGTCGATGCGCTGGCCTTTACGAGCGCTTCGACCGTGCGCGGGTTCGTGCGCATGGCCGGCGGGGCCGAGGCGGTTCCGAACGAAGCAAAGGTCGCCTGTATCGGTCCCGTCACCGCGGAGGCGGCCGGCCTGGCGGGCCTGCAGGTTGACGCCGTCGCCGAACCGCATACCATCGAGGGACTCGTCGAAGCCCTGAAGGGACTCTTCCCATGACCTTCCCCGAGCAACGACCGCGGCGCCTGCGGCGAACGCCCGCGCTCCGCGGCTTGATCCGCGAGACCGACCTGTCGGTCCGCGATCTCGTCGCGCCGCTGTTCGTCAAGGAGGGCATCTCCGAGCCGGCGCCGATCACCTCCATGCCGCGCCAGTTCCAGCACACGCTGGAGTCGCTGCGGAAGGAAGCGGTCGAGATCGCCAGCAAGGGCGTCCCGGCGCTGATCCTTTTCGGTGTGCCTGCGACGAAGGACCCCGAAGGGTCCGCCTCGCACGATCCTGGCGGCATCGCGCAGGAGGCGCTTCGGATGTTGCGGGCCGAGTTCGGTGAGGACCTGGTCGTCATCTCGGACCTGTGTCTGGATGAGTACACCGACCACGGCCACTGCGGTGTCCTGAACGATCGCGACGAGGTCGACAATGACCGGACGCTCGAGATCTATCGCAAGATCGCCGTCGCGCAGGCCGACGCCGGCGCGCATATCGTTGCGCCGAGCGGCATGATGGACGGGCAGGTCGCCGCGATCCGCGATGCGCTCGATGCCGCGGGGCATCAGGACGCCGCGATCCTCGCGTACGCCGCCAAGTTCGCGAGCGCCTTCTACGGACCGTTCCGCGATGCGGCGGAATGCGCGCCTGCGTTCGGGGATCGCACCCGATACCAGATGGATCCCGCGAACCTGGACGAGGCGGTCCGCGAGGTGCAAGCCGACATCGAGGAGGGTGCCGACATCGTCATGATCAAGCCGGCGCTGCCCTACCTCGACGTGATCCGCGTGGCCCGCGACGCGACGGGGTACCCGATGGCCGCGTACCAGGTATCGGGCGAGTACGCGATGCTGGAGGCTGCGGCCGAGAACGGTTGGCTCGATCGCCGGCAGGTGGTGATTGAGACGCTGACGTCGATCCGGCGCGCGGGTGCGGACCTGATCCTGACGTATCACGCGAAGGACGCCGCCGATTGGCTCACCGAGGGCGCGTAGTGGCGCCGTCCGCGTGAGCGAGGAGCAGCGCGCCCGGATCTCACGGGCGATCGACGCGCTCGGCGGCGAGGTACTCGCCGCGTACGCCGACTCGCCCGTTCCGTCTCCCGTCGATGAGTCCATCGGTGAGATCGTAGGGCTGCTGGCGGAACTCACCCTCGGGGAACGCGAGCAGATCCTTCGGACATGGTTCGAAGCGGAACAGCTGCAGGCCCTGTCGGTCTTCTCGATGCGGATGTGCGGTCTCGCGGTGGCCGAACGTTCGGAAGAGTTGTTCCTGACCGGCATGATCGCGCAGGCGCTCGAGGGGTTCCGCGGCATCGACGACGAACGGGTCGCAGAAGTCGTGCTGGAGACGTTGCGCGATACCGCCGAGACGCTCGGGGTCGATCCGGGTCCGGCTGCCGCCGCGGCTGCGACCCTGGCCGGACCCGAGGTGGCGGAACGCTTCCGCGCGTTCTTCTCCCCGTCCGAGCCCGCCTCCCGCTGAACCGGGGCCGGTCGGCTACCCTCGACCCCATGAAGATCGCCTACCAGGGTGAGCCGGGCGCCTATTCAGAGGTTGCCGTCGAGACGGCGTTTCCGGGCGGGGAAGCGGTGCCCTTCGAAACCGTTCGGATGGTTTTCGAGCGGGTCGACAGGAACGAGTGCACGTTCGGGGTCGTGCCCCTGGAGAACTCCCAGGCCGGATCGATCAACGAGACCTACGACCTGCTGCTGCACGACGAGAAGGGAGTGCGGATCATCGGGGAGGTCATCGTGCGTGTCGACCACGCGCTCCTCGGTCTGGAGGGGGCGAACCTGGACACGCTCCAGCGCGTCTTCTCCCATCCGCAGGCCCTGGCGCAATGCGGCGAGTTCCTGGCGGCCCTGGACGTCGACGTGGTTCCGGAGTTCGATACGGCCGGTGCCGCCCGGCGGGTCGCTGAAGAGGGCGATCCGCGGCAAGGCGCCGTCGCCAGCGAGCGTGCAGCCGGGCTCCTCGGCCTGCATGTGCTCGCGAAGCAGATCCAGACGGAGTCGGACAACTTCACGAAGTTCGCCGTCGTCGGGACGCAGGACGCCGACCTCGGCCCGCCGAACAAGACCTCGATCGTGTTCGCCGTCGCCGACCGGCCGGGCTCGCTCTTCAGCTGCCTGCAGCCATATGCCGAACGCGGCATCAACCTGACGAAGCTTGAGTCGCGCCCTCGGCCCGGCAGGGCGTTCGAGTACCTGTTCTACATGGACCTCGCGATCGATCAGGGCGAAGCCGA
This sequence comes from uncultured Actinomycetes bacterium, assembly GCA_964640385.1. GTDB lineage: Bacteria > Actinomycetota > UBA4738 > UBA4738 > JBBDHU01 > JBBDIK01. The sequence goes on along the minus strand of CAZXFL010000010.1, from coordinate 29,632 downwards.
AGCCGTGTTCGAGGAGATGCGGCCGCACACATCGATGCTGAAGGTGCTCGGCAGCTACCCCGCGTGGAAGGCACCCGTGTGAGTGACCCGGCGCCGGCCCCCGGACCCCGGCGGTCGAAGGCTTCGGGGGGAGGAGCGAAGCTCACCACGCTCGGCAAGATCATCGCAGCGGTCGTAGTGGGTGTGGTCGCCGTCGTTGCGATCACGTTCCTGTCCTCCGGGGACGATACGGGTGCGCCGCGGTCGTCGAAGACGCCCGGCACCCCGTCGCAGACGTCGTCGCCGGACGAGCCTTCGCCGAGTGCGACCAAGATCGACGAACCCCTGCCGGCCTGGGTCGGACCCGGCCCCATCAACCCCGAGTACCCGGGGCTGACGACCCTGCGGGGCAACTGGACCCGGAACTTCTTCGGGGTCGGCCCTGTGCCGATGGTGCCGAAGGTCAAGTGGCGCGAGGGTCCCTGGTGCGGGAAGTCGACCGACCTCGGCGAGACGACGACCTGGTGCGGAACCGGGTGGAACGGCCAGCCGAACGTCATCCCGATCGGCGGCGACCGGGTCGAGGTTCGCGTGGGCGGTTACGATTACGACTACCACTTCCTCGACGGCCACACGGGCAAGCAGACCCGTCCCTCGTTCAAGACCGGCGATCTGGCGAAGGGGTCCGCGACGTCCGACCCGGACGGGTGTCCGCTGTACTACGTCGGCTCGCGCGATAACAACTTCCGGATCCTGGCGCTGGATGACAAGAAGCCGCGCGAGGTCTGGTCGATGAACTCGGAGACCAGCGTTCCCAACCCGGAGTGGAACGACGACTGGGACGGCGCCGCGCAGATCGTCGACGACTACATGCTGGTCGGCGGCGAGAACTCCTGGTTCTACATCGTCAAACTGAACAAGCAGTGCAACGGCAACTCGGTTCGGGTCAACCCCCGCATCGTCTTCTCGACGCCGGGCTGGGACGCGCAGCTCCTGCGCGACCTGCAGGGGGACCAGGACCCCGGGGACATCAGCATCGAGAACTCCGTTGCCTATGACGACAAGCGGCAGGTCGCCTACTTCGGCAACGGTGGCGGCCTGGTGCAGGGCTACAATATCTCCAAGATCCTCAACGGGGACCAGGGCGCGACGCGGGTGTTCCGGTACTGGATGGGCGGCGAGAACGACGCATCGATCGTGATCGCGGACGATGGGGACCTCATCGCAAGTTCACACCTCGGGGATGCCGAGTACTCCTACAACCAGGCGCAGCGATCGGGGCAGCTCGTCCGCCTCGACCCCAAGAAGAAGGGGAACCCGGTGGTGTGGAAGATCCGCGAGATGGGCGGAGCCGAGTCTGGCTTCTTCTCGACGCCGGCGCTCGTCGACGACGTCCTGTACGCCACGTCGAACAGTGGCGAACTGATGGCCATCGACGCCGACACCGGCAAGAAGCTCTGGACGAAGCACTTCACCGCGCCGATGTGGAGTGGGCCGGCCGTGGTCGACGGCGTGCTCGTCGTGGGGGACTGCAGCGGCAAGCTCTCCGCGTTCGACGTGTCGGATCCCAAGAAACAGCCCAAGCAGCTCTGGCAGCTGAACCTCGGCGGCTGCATAGAGTCGACGCCGGCCATCTGGGACGGCTGGATCTACGTCGGTACACGGAGCGGGTTCCTGTTCGGCATCAGCGATAAGCATCCGGCCAAGATGTACCGGGACTACGCGAAGGAACACGACACGACGTTGTCGGGGGAGCCGAAGGGCGGGAGCGCGAGCCCAAGTCCCGACGCGTCCGACGGGCCCTTCGGCTGAGCGTCAGTCGCCCGAGGTGACCTCCATCGCGGCTTCCGCGAACCAGGCCATGTGCTGGTTCAGCCGCTCGCCGGTGGTGGCGCCGACGACGCCGAAGGAACTGACCACGGCCTGCGCCCGTACCGCGAACCGCTGGAACTCGTCGTCCACCCGCAGCTGCGCGAGCTTGTCCAGGTCTCCTCGCAGGATCCAGAAGCCTTCCAGCTCGCCGCCGTGCGGCTCGAGGAAGAACGGTTCGATGGACGCGACCCGTCCCTCGGCGACGAGCCGGGTCATATACGCCAGCGACTCCTTGAAGAGCCCGATCGCCTCGCGCTCGCGGCCGCCCTTGGTCTCGCCCCATCCGATGAACAGTGCTGCGTCGGCCATACGTTCCTCCTCGGTCAGACCGCGATTCTAGCGGTGCGCGCCGCGACCGGGCTCCGGGCGGTCCGCTGTAGGCTTGCGCCCATGGCGCTGATCCAACCGGGAACCCCCGCGCCCGCGATCCGCGGGGTGAGCTTCAAGCGAGCTCCCCTGGCCGTGCTCTTCTACAAGGTGACCTGCCCCGTCTGTCAGATGGCGGCGCGGGCGTACTCGAGGTTCGAGGATCTGTACCCGGGCAGGATCTTCGCCGCAGGCCAGGATCCCGAGCCTAAGCTCAAGGAGTTCTCGCAGGAGTGGGGGCTGACCTTCCCGTCGGTGCACGACCTGGATCCGTTCCCGGCGTCCGTCGCCTACGGGATCGAGACGGTGCCGACGCTCGTGCTGGTCGGCGCTCGCGACCGGGAGGTTCTGGACGTCGTCGTATCGTGGGATCGCCGCGGGGTCAACCGCGTGTCGAAGCGGCTCGCCGAGCTGATCGGGATCGAGTTCCAGGAGATCTCGACGCACGGCGATGGACTTCCGCCGTTCCGCCCTGGCTGAGGCTCACGCAACGCGCACTAGGTGAGTGCGCTCGCGGCGAGCGAGAAGGTCTGGTTGATGCCCCCGGTCTTCCACACGACGGCCGCGACTCCGATCGCGATGAGGGCCACGTAGACGATCGTGAACGCCGACCGGCGCGGCATCCGTTCGGCCAGCTCCTCGGCGGCGAATCCGGCGAGGAACCCGGCCACGAGGCCTCCGAAGTGAGCCCGCCAGTCGATGCCTGGAGCGAACGAGAGTGCAACGTTGAGAAGCAGCCACGGGAGCATCTGCTGGAGCATCGCGCGACCGAGCCGTGTGTGGCGCCGCCGGTAGTTGTAGGCGAGGAACACCCCGAACAGACCGAAGATGGCTCCGGACGCGCCGATCGCTGCCGTGAGGAGGCCTTCCTCGGTCATGGGGGCGAGCGTGTAGGAGGTAGCACTGGCGACGAACCCGGTCGCGAGGAACAGCGCGAGCAGCTGCAGGTGGCCGAAGGTACGTTCCACGAACCCGCCGAACAGGTACAGGCCGTAGCCGTTCAGGAGTAGGTGCATCACGTTGGCGTGCAGGAACACCGCAGTCATGAGGCGCCAGTACTCGCCGCCGGCCACGAGCGCGGGAACGTCGGCGCCCGACAGGAACAGTTGCTTGTTCAGCACCAGATCGAGGACGAACACGCCGCCGATGACGGCCAGCAGCCCGATGGTTACCGGGGTCCCCGACATCGAACGGATCTCCTGAGGGCCGCTGCCCGACTCCCGGAATTCGTTGCGCGCCTCCTCAACGCAGTCCGGACATTGGTAGCCGACCGGGGCCGGGACCATGCACTCGGGGCAGATCGGCTTGCTACAGCGGGTGCAGTGCACGCCGGTCTGGACGTCGGGGTGGCGGTAGCACGATTCCAAGGGTGGGGCTTGGAAGGGCGGGAGGTCTTCGTCGGCCATCGCCACCATCCTACGGTGGCGCCGGGCGAAGGGCGCCGGGCGAGGGGCCGCTAGCGCGGCCAGTAGCTCCAGCGCTTCACGTCGACGACGATGGCGGGGCCGCCTGGGGGTTTCTTGCGGTACTGGGTGTACTTCTCGGCGAGGATCGCGATCACCCGGTCCCGGTCCTGGCCCTCGTCCACGACGCGGGCCAGGCCGTCGGCCCGGACCCACCACGTTCGGCGCCAGTCGTCCTCGTAGTGGTCGACCAGGACCGAGACCCGCGGGTCGCGCCGGATGTTGTCCGCGCGCATCGAGTTGCGGCCGCGGGCGGTCTGCTCGTCGATCGCGGCGTAGAGAGCGTCGCCCTGCAGGACGAACGCGAATGGGACCAGGTGCGGCGCGCCGTCCTCGCGCATCGTGGCTAGGCGTCCGACGCGCGCGTGGGCGAAGCGCTCCAGCGCGTCGGCGGGGATCACGGTTCGATGACGGGGAGCTGTTCGAGCTCGGCGGCGAGCTCGCGCGGGTCCAGGACGTTCTGCCACCGGTCCACGATCTTCCCGTCGCTCCCGATCAGGAAGATCCAGGGCTCGGTCAGTTGTTCGTCGCGATAAGCCCAGGCCGCCGCGCCCTTGTTCACGACCTTGTCCTGGAAGTCCTTCCAGATCTCCAGGTGCACGAACTGGGCGCGGTCCCCGTAACGCTCCTGCAGACCGGCGACCTCGTCGGTGATCGGACCGCAGAAGCGGCTCTGGCAATACACCGGCGTCGCGACCACCACGACGACCGGCGTTCCTGCGGCGATGGCATCGTCGATCGTGACGCCGTGCAGGTCGGGGTCGGGGATGTCCGGCGCACTCGAGGCGCGTGAGTCGACGGACACCGCCGAAACGTCCTTCCCGATGTCGGCGATGGTCAGGTTGTCGGTGCGCGGCGCGCGCTGTCCGGGCGCAGGGTACACCGGTTCCTTCGTCACCTCGAACGCGGCCGTCGCCGACCCGGCGGTGCCGTCGGCGAGGTCGACCTTCACATCCACCTGCCAGTAGCCGGGCGCGTCGAACGTCACGTCGCCGGCCTGGTAGACGCCCCGCGCTTCGGTGGGAAGGGTGATCTCGGGCTGGCGCTCCTGGGCGGCGGCGAGCTCCTCCCCGGTCGGGAGCGGCGCTCCGTCGGTTTCTTCCGGAACCAGGATGAAGGTGCCGGTCGTCGTGAATGAGCCCGACGGCTCTTCGGGGGCGTCCTTGGTCCCGATGAACGAGAAGGTCATCTCTACCGAGCCGTAGCTCACCAGACCGTTCGGCGTGAACAACCCGACCAGGACTCGGTTCGCGGTTCCGGACAACACTTCGTAGCTTGCGACCTGCGCGGTGAGCAGCAGCCGGCCATCGCCGTCGGGTTCGGCTCCTGTGCCACCGGTCCCGGCCTTCGAGCACGCGGTCAGGGCGAGGCCGAGAACGAACAGCGATGCGATGGTCCTGCGGAGCACGTTCGCATTCCTTTCGGGCGTCGGTTCGAGTGGTGCGGCACTCCACAGTACAGGGGTGTCGCGGCGGCCGGCCGCCGGCCCGCTCAGCGCAGGTCCCCGGTCCAGGCGCCCTCGAGCTGCAATAGCCAGGCCTTGCGGTCCTCCCGGCCGCCGTACCCGCCGAGGCCTCCCGATGCCTGGATGACCCGGTGGCAGGGCACCACGATGGGAACCGGGTTGGTCCGCAGGGCGTTCCCTGCGGCGCGAGCCCCGCGCGGGCTCCCGGCCATCCCTGCGATGTCGCCGTAGGTCGAGGTAGCGCCGTAGGGGACCCGGGCGGTCGCCTGAAGGACCTGCGTGGTGAATTGGCCCTCGGCCAGCGAGAGGTCGACCGGGATCTCGAACCGCTGCCGTACGCCGCCGAAGTACTCGTCCAGTTCGCGCCGCTGCTCATCGAGCGCGCCCGACCGGACGTCGGGGTCGAGCGCGGACAGTTCCTCGATGACCGAGTCACCGTCCTCCTCCGGATAGGCGAGCCGCACGAGCCCCGCCGCGGTCGTGGCTGCCAGAAGGTCGCCGAGCGGAGACGGGATCGTCGCGTAGGTGATCGTCATCAGACCGGCGGCCACGGGAACGCGCGGGCCGTTCCCGGCTCGGGGTACCGCCTCGTCTGGACCAGCGCCTCGGCCCGCGTCCGCGACGCCTCCACCTCCCCCTGATCCAGCACGTGCTCCAGGGCCGTCCACAGCGTCCCGCCCTCCGAGAGGTCCGCCGCCAGATGTGCGACGTCCGCCAGCAGGTCGTCAGGGAGGGGCTCACGGGCGAAGTTCCAGAGCACGGTTCGGAGCTTCGGCTCGGCGGCGAAGCAGATCCCGTGATCGATCGCCCAGATCCGTCCGTCCTCGCCGAGCAGGCAGTGGCCTCCCTTGCGATCCGCGTTGTTCACGATGATGTCGAACGCGGCGATGCGCCGGAAGTCATCGGGATGGCGCTCGAACAGCGAGAACGCGTGTTCCTGCGGGTCGAACCGGACGAACGCCTGGAACGCGCCGGGACCGAGCGGCCCGTCCCGGATCACCGTGTCGGGGACGTTCGGCCACCCCAGCGCCCGCGAAACCTCGAACGCCGCGACCTCTCGGTTGCAGAGCGTCCCCTCGGGGAAATCCCAGAGTGGAGCCTCGCCCGCCCGAGGCTTGTAGACCGCAAGGCCCGTCTCCCGATCGGCGCCGTCGAAGAGGCGCACGAGCAGTGTGGCGTTGGACGCGCCGGGCAGGCCGCCGAGCAGCTCGATGCGCTCGGCGGCGCGGAGCCCGTCCGCCGTCAGGGCTGGCCGAGCGTGCGATGCCCGTTGGTCGCTGGACACGCATGGCCTCCTGGATCGAGCGGCTGGCCGCAGAACTCGCACGCGGGTCGTCCGCGGTCGCAGACGAGGGTCCCGTGGCGCGAGAACGAGAGCATCTGTTCGCGGGTCGCCCACACCCGAACGTGGTCGGGCTCCCTTCCGGGTTCGCCTTCGACGGTCTCTTCGTTGGGTTCGCCTTCAGCGGTCTCCGGGACCAGCTCTTCGATCTCGAGCAGGAGCAGGTCGCGTTCCTCCTGGTAGCCGATCGACAGGCGGCCGCCGTGCCAGAGGGGCTCGATAGGTTCCTCGAGCCCCATCTCTTCCTCATCCGGTCCGACGCCGGTCTCGCGGTCGACCCGGGAGAGCACTTCGAGGATCGAGGAGGCAAGCAGCTGTACCTGCTGTTTCTCGACGATGACGGTCACCAGCTCGGAGTCCTGGCGGGCCTGGACGTAGAACACGCGCTCGCCCGGCGGGCCGACGGCGTCGGCGGTGATGCGGTCGGCCGGGTCGAGTTCGACGACCGTCATCGCCGGCCGCCTCTGGGGGCGAGGTCGGCGAGCGAGCCGGTGTCGTTCAGCCTCAGGATGTGGTTCCCGCGCTCGCCGCCCAGCGCGATCGCCGAGACGGACGCCGTCTCCACCGTGATCCGTTGGTACAGATCGATGTGGACGCCGGTGAAGTGTGCGATCAACAGCCGGATCATGTCGCCGTGAGAGATGACCGCGACGGTGCGTCCCGGATGATCGCCCAGGATCCGCTCCATCTGGCGAACACCGCGGTGCTGCGTCTCGATGAGCGACTCACCACCGGGGAAGCGGACGGCGGACGGTTGCTCGTGGACGACCTTCCAGAGCTTGGTCCGCACGAGTTGCGAGAAGGGGCGGCCCTGCCAGTCCCCGTAGCGCACTTCGCCGAGGTCGCGGCGGACGCTGACGCGGAGCGAGCGAGCGGCAGCGAGCGGCGCGGCGGTTTCGCGGCAGCGCTCCAGCGGGCTGGAGTACAGGGCGTCGATGGGGACCGCAGCGAGCCGCTCGACCAGCTCGGCGGCCTGCTCGCGCCCACGTTCCGACAGGTGCACCCCAGGGGTCCAGCCGATGAGGCGCTTGCCGGTGAGATCCGTCATGCCGTGGCGGATGAGCAGCAGGAGCGACACGCGGCCAGCATACCCATCAGGCGATGGGCAGCCGAACCTCGACCTGCGTGCCCTGGCCGAGCTCGCTGTGAACCTCGATGGCCCCTCCGGCGTTCTCTACGACATGCTTCACGATGGACAAGCCGAGGCCGGTGCCCCCGGTCTCGCGGGAGCGCGCTCGGTCCACACGGTAGAAGCGTTCGAAGATGCGGGAGAGATCGCGGGAGGGGATCCCGCTGCCCGTGTCCGCCACGGTGAGGACCGCGTCGCCGTCGGCCCGCGTGAGGGTCACGTCCACCCGCCCGTCGTCAGGGGTGTAGTGAACGGCATTGTCGACGAGGTTCCGCACGAGCAGCGCCAGATCGCGTCGGGGCGCCCGGACGGATACCGGTTCCGTCTCCGCATGGAGTTCGATGGGTTCGGCGGACCACCGCTCGATCTCTTCGGCGAGGATCTCGTCCATCGGCTCGGCGTTGTCGCTCTCGGCGCCTGATTCCAGTCGTGACAGGTCCAGCAGGTCCGACACGATGCGGGACAGGCGGATCGCTTCGCGTTCGAGCTGCTCGGCGAAGCGAGGGACGATGGACGGGTCGTCGGCGGTGCGGATCGTTTCCGCGGCAGCCCGGATCGACGCCGCCGGGGTCTTGAGTTCGTGCGAGGCGTTCTCCACGAAGTCCCGGCGGATCTCATCGATCCGCTTCGCTTCGGTCACATCTCGGAGCACGAGCAACACCGATCCATCGTTGTCCACCGGGACGGCTGCTCCGCGGAGCCAACGGGCGGGAGCGCCCACATCAACGTCGACCGAGACCATCGCGTGATGCTCGGAGGCCTGCCGCATCGCATCACGGAGGGGAAGCGGCAGCAGATTCGTCAGCACCTTGGGAGCGGAACCGAGATGTCGCTCGACGGCAGGGTTGGTGAACGTCACGGTCCCATCCGAGGCGGCCAGGAGGATCCCCTCTTCCATCGATGAAAGGATCAAGCCCTGCGTGCGTTGAGCGGCCGAGGATTCCCGAGTTTCGTTCGCGAGCTGCTCGGACATCGCGGCGAGCGCCGAGCCCAATGCACGCAGTTCCTCGGGGTTCGACGATGCGGGCGTGAGGTGGCCGTCTCGCTCCAGTGCGGTTGCCATGGAATGGAGCGGCCGCAGCGCCGCTCGGGCGACGAGCGCCGTGGCGCCGATCGCAGCGGACGCGGCGGCCGCGAGCGCCAGACCGACCGCGGGGTTCCAGCCATCGAGGATCAAGGCAAGCGCGAGGATCAGTGCGGCGAAGATCAGCGCGAGAGCCAAAGCCTGGCCAACGAAGAGTCGCCCAGCCATCGTGCGGGGGCGACGGGTCCCGTCCATCAGGGTCAGTTTACGGTGTAGCTCCGCGCTCCGGCTCTCGTTCACCGAGGCAGAACGGTCGTTCACCCTGTGTTCACCTTGGTGCTACCGGCCGGCCACCGGGCGGCTCTAACGTGATCAGCGACAAGACGCCAACCGGCAAGGAGGAGAGCATGAGAGGAAGGACGTTGGTGGTTGTAGGTGCGACTCTGGTTGCGGCACTCGTCGCCGCGGCATGTGCGGGTTCGGGTGGGACGTCGAACAGCACCATCACGGTGAGCGGTTCGTCTACGGTCGAGCCGATCACATCGCTCGTAGCGGAAAAGTTCATCGCTGAGAATCCGAACGTGGACCCGACGGTCGACGGACCTGGGACCAGCGATGGCTTCGCACTCTTCTGCAACGGCGAGACCGATATCAACGACGCCTCACGTGCCATCGACCCTGAAGAGGTCAAGATCTGTACGGCCAGCGGCGTGGACTTCATCGAACTCGAGGTTGCGCTTGACGGACTCTCGGTGATCGGCAATCCGAGCAACCCTGTCGAGTGCATGACGCTCGGTGACCTGTACGCCCTCTTCGGTCCCGAGTCCAGCGCGTTCTCGAACTGGTCGGAAGCCGATGCGCTTGCCACGAAGCTCGGTGGCAACGACGGCTTTCCCGACGAGGCGCTCGTCATCGTCGCGCCGGGTGAGGAGTCGGGTACCTACGGGTCCTTCGTCGATCTGGCCATCGGGGACATCGCGGAGGAGCGCAAGCAGCCGGACGATCAGCTCCGTGCCGGGTACCAGTCCTCGGGCGATGACAACGTCATCGTGGACAACGCGGCAGGAACTACCGGCGGCCTCGGCTTCGTCGGCTTCTCGTTCGCTGAGAACGCGGGCGAGTCGGTCAAAGAGTTCCAGATCGACGGCGGCGACGGGTGCGTCACTCCGAGCGCAGAGACCGTCATCGACGGGACGTATCCGCTGTCCAGGTCGCTCTTCATCTACGTCAGCAAGCGCGCCGTTGCCGAGAATCCTGCGGTGAAGCCGTTCGTCGACTTCTACCTGTCCGACGAAGGCCTCGCATCGGTCGCTGAGGTGCAGTACGTGGACCTCCCGGAAGAGCGGGTAACTGCGACCCGTACCGCGTGGGAGCGGGCGGGAGCCGCCTAGGTGAGGACCGTCGAACCTCTGAGTCGGGAGAGCATGGGGGCCGGGTTTCGCCCGGCCCCCAACTCCCATAGGGTGTGTGTCGGACGATGACGGATGGAACGACGGTAGCCGCCACACCAGGACTGGCCCTCGCGGACCTCGGGGGGGAACCCCGTCGTCGTCGGCGTGAGCGAGTGGTCAAGGGGGTCTTCTTCTCCGCCTCGTTCCTGTCGATCTTGATCAGCGCTGCGATCGTCCTGTCGCTCCTCGGTGGTGCGATCGACTTCCTGAGTCGGGTCGATCCGTCAACCCTGTGGTCATCCGGGTGGTTCCCCCGGCGGAACATGTTCGATCTGAAGACCATCCTCGTCGGCACGCTGCTTGTGTCGGCCGTCGCCATGGTGGTGGCGGCTCCGCTTGGCCTCGGTGCCGCGATGTACCTGTCCGAGTTCGCGACCCGGCGCTCCCGGAAGGTCCTCAAGCCGATCCTGGAGACGCTTGCGAGCATCCCGAGTGTGGTGATGGGGTTCTTCGCCCTTCGATTCATCAGCCCCGAGCTGGTCCAGAAGCTCTTCGGAGCGAAGAGCTTGTTCAACCTGGCCGCGGCCGGGATCGCGGTCGGGCTCCTCGTGACCCCCTTGGTGGCGTCGGTGGCCGAGGACGCGATGCACGCTGTTCCGTCGTCCCTCCGCGAGGCTGCGGTCGGTCTGGGTGCCCGTAAGCGCATCACGACGCTGAAGATCGTCGTTCCTGCTGCGGTTTCGGGCATCATGGCCGCACTGATCTTGGGCGTGTCCCGCGCGATCGGCGAGACGATGATCGTGTCGATCGCCGCGGGCGGTACCGGTGGCTCGTTCTTCACGACCGACATCTTCGGTCCGGGACAGACGATGACGGCGGCGATGACCTCGCTCGCGACGGGTTCGGATCAGGTGCGGGCGTCAGGTCCCGCCTACCCCAGCTTGTTCTTCGTGGGGCTCCTGCTCTTCGCCTTGACCTTGCTGTTGAACCTCCTCAGCGAGCGCTTCGTTCGCAAGGTGAGGAAGGCGTACTGATGGCGAGCATGGTGGCCTCGGATGCGACGACCGCGGCGGTTCGCCGCGCGCTGACGAGTGAGGGCGGCCGGGACATCAGGGGCATCCTCTTCAAACTTGCCCTCCTGTTCACCTTGTTCATCTCGCTGGCCGTACTGATCGTCCTCCTGATCGACGTCACCGTGAGCGCGATCCCGGTGTTCCGCGACCGGGGTGCCTCATTCTTCACGGACATCACGTCGTCCCTTCCGACCCGGGCGGGTATCGCCCAGGGTCTGTTCGGATCGCTGATCCTCATGTGCTTCGTCGCCGCGCTCTCGTTCCCGCTGGGGATCGGTGCCGCCGTCTACCTCGAGGAGTACGCCCGCGACACGCGCCTGAATCGGTTCATCAATGCGAACATCCGAAACCTCGCGGGCGTACCCGCCATCGTGTACGGGCTCCTCGGCCTCGCGGTCTTCGTGAAGTTGCTCGGCGGGATCACCGGTCCAGAGGTAGAGGGCAAGAGCATGATCGCCGGCGGACTCACGATCGCGGTGATGGTGCTGCCGATCATCATCATCACGACCGCCGAGGCCCTGCGCGCCGTGCCACGCACCATCCGTGAGGCTGGGTTCGGTGTCGGCGCCACCCGTTGGGAGGTCATCAAGAGTCATGTCCTTCCCAGCGCGGCCCCCGGCATCCTGACCGGGACCGTTCTCTCGATGGCGCGTGCGCTCGGGGAGACCGCTCCGTTGATCATGATCGGTGCAGTGACCGGCTTCTTCGTCTCCCGCGGTCCGCTCTTGGAACAGCTCCAGTCGCGGTTCACAGCCCTTCCGACCGAGATCTACGCTTGGGTCAAGAAGCCGCAGCCCGAGTTCCAGACGCTGGCGGCCGCCGCCATCGTGACCCTGATCCTGCTCATCTTCCTCGTGAACCTAACGGCTATCCTGTTGAGGAATCGGTATGAGCGAAAATGGTAGGGGCGCCGGGATGAGTCTCACGCAGGAGCCTTCGCAGCCGGACCCGGCAACCCGGCCTGCCGACGTGTCCGTCCGGGTCGGGTATCGGCAACCGGATGAGGAGATCCCCGAGTTGCCATCGGAGGTCGTGCTCGATGTTCGGGACCTGTCGGTCTTCTACGGCGATTTCCAAGCGATCCGTGGGGTCACCGTTCCGATCGGGAAGAACGAGATCACGGCGCTGATCGGGCCCTCCGGCTGCGGGAAGACGACGTTCCTCCGGTGCCTGAACCGGATGAACGACCTGGTCGATGACGCACGGATCGAGGGGACCATCCTCTATCACGGCGTCGATCTCTACGACCCAGCGGTCGATCCCGTCGAAGTCCGTCGGAGGATCGGGATGGTGTTCCAGAAGCCGAATCCGTTCCCGAAGTCCATCTACGACAACATCGCCTTCGGGCCGAAGATCGCCGGGTTCAAGGGGGATATGGACGAGCTGGTCGAGCGTTCGCTGCGGCGGGCTGCGCTGTGGGACGAGGTGAGGAACAAGCTCAAGAGCTCCGGGATCGCGCTGTCGGGCGGGCAACAGCAGCGGCTGTGCATCGCCCGTGCGATCGCGACGGCCCCCGATGTGATCCTGATGGACGAGCCGTGTTCCGCCCTCGACCCCATCGCGACGGCTCGCATCGAAGATCTCATGCAGGAACTCGTCAAGGATTACACCATCGTGATCGTGACGCATAACATGCAGCAGGCCGCCCGCGTCTCGGACCGGACAGCCTTCTTCACGGTAGAGGTTGCGGAAGAAACCGGGCACCGAACCGGGATCGTGGTCGAATGCGACCGAACCCAGACGATATTCACGAACCCTTCGGACGATCGGACGGAGGCGTATGTGACCGGGAGGTTCGGCTGATGGCGCGCGTACATTTCCATGAAGAGCTCGATCTCCTCGAGTTGGACATCCTCGGGATGGGTGAGCTGGCGGAGCGGGCGGTCCAGCAGGCGGTTCAAGCGATGGTCGAGGGCGATGTCGCGCGCGCGGAACGGGTCATCGAGGGCGACGATGTGATCGATGAGAAGTATATGTCGGTCGACCGGCGGACACTCGAGGTCCTTGCGCTGCAGACGCCCGTTGCGATCGACCTTCGTCTGATCTCGGCGATCCTCCATACCAACCTCCATCTCGAACGGGTCGGAGACATGGCGGTAAACATCGCCAAGACATACCTATCGGTGCGCGATCGCCCGCGGAGCCAGACCATCCTCACCCATCTGCAGGAGATGAGCGATATCGTCGGGATGATGATCCGAACGGCGATGGAAGCGTTCCGCGGGCGAGATCTTGAACTGTGTCTCCAGTTGCCGCAGATGGATGATCCGGTCGACCGGCTCAATCTGGGGATCTACAAGGAGGTCGCCGCGCTCGCGGACGACACCGACAAGCTCAAGTGGGGGCTCCGGATGATCATCGTGGCCCGCCAGCTCGAGCGGGTCGGGGATCACGCGGTCGACATCGGCGAGCAGGTCGGCTTCCTGCTAACCGGCGAGTTCCGGGAGTTCACCGACGCGTCCCATCCCGAGGACGATCTCGGTCCCGATGACATCCTCTGAATCCCGGACCCGGATCCTCGTGGTTGAGGACGAAGAGTCACTTGCGGAGACCGTCCGGTACAACCTCGAGCGTGAAGGGTACCTCGTGACGACGGCGGGTGACGGGCAGCAGGCTCTGGATCGATTTCGTGCGAACCCACCTTCCCTCGTGATCCTCGACCTGATGTTGCCTGAGGTCGCCGGACTCGATGTTTGTCGCGCGATCCGCTCGGAGTCGGACGTTCCGATCATCATGGTGACGGCGAAGGACGCCGAGGCGGACAAGGTGGCGGGGCTCGAGCTAGGTGCAGACGACTACGTGACGAAGCCATTCTCGGTCCTGGAGCTGGTCTCGCGGGTCAGGGCGAACCTCCGACGGGTTCGTCCGACCGATGCCGTTCCATCCTCGCCCGACGAGGCCATCCTCGGCGGACCGGTCGAGATGGACGTGGCCCGGCACGAGGTGCGCGTACGCGGGGAGACGATCGCACTTCCACCGAAGGAGTTCGAACTCCTGGAGATCCTCCTTCTCCGTAAGGGGAGGCTCCTCACGCGCGACTTCCTGATCGAGGAGGTGTGGGGCCCCGACTATTTCGGGGATACGAAGACGCTCGACGTACACGTGAAGCGGTTGCGTGGCAAGATCGAAGACGACCCGCATCACCCGGTGTACCTGTTGACGGTTCGCGGTCTCGGCTACAAGTTCGTGGACGGATGACCGAGGGTACGCGGCCCGACGACATCCCAGAGGTGTTGTTCGTGTGTGTCCACAACGCGGGACGGAGCCAGATGGCGGCCGCTCTTCTGGAACGGTACGCGGGGAGGCGTCTCCGTGTCCGGTCCGCCGGGAGCACCCCCGCAGATGAGATCAACCCTGCCGTAACTCGGGCGATGTCCGAGATCGGTATCGATCTTTCCGGGGCTCGGCCGCGAGGGCTGACGACGAACGATGTCCAGGCGGCCGACGTGGTGATCACTATGGGATGCGGAGACGCATGCCCCGTGTTTCCGGGGAAGCGCTATCGGGACTGGGAGCTTCCCGATCCGGCCGGTCGCTCTCTGGACGAGGTCCGGCCCATCCTGGCCGAGATCGATCTCCGGGTGCGAGGGTTGGTCAACGAGCTCTTGAAGGCCGACCCCCTCAGCCCTCGGGGAGCTTGACGACGTCGACCCTGCCGTCGGTGATCGCGAGCTGGGTCACCGACCCGGTTGGCACCGGGAACGTCCAGAAGCGCTCCCCCTCGTATCCGAGGAGTCGTGACACCAAGGCTCGGATCGGTACATCGTGGGACACCATGGCAACCGCGTTACCCGGATGGCGCTGAGCCATGGTCTCGAGAGCTTCTGCCAGCCGGTGACCCACCTCTTCGACGCGCTCGGCAGGTGTAGCGGCTGCGAGTGGAGAGCGGCGGAAGGCTGCATGGAGGTCGGGGTCGAGTTCGGTCGCTTCGTCTTGGGTGAGCGCGGTCCAAGGTCCGTAGTCGATGTCGATGAGGCGGGCGTCGGGCTCGACGTGCAGGCCGTGCGGAGTAGCGACGATCTCGGCCGTCTGGATCGCTCGCCGCAGGAGACTCGCGGCGACAGAACGCAAGGGCACGCCTGCGAGACGGAGGGCCGTTTCCTCGGCCTCCATCATGCCGGCCTCATCGAGGGGCGGATCGTCACGTCCGCGGTAGCGGCCGGCCGTATTGAGAGCCGTACGACCGTGACGGATCAGGTAGACGTCGGTCATGTGCCAGGCGTCAGTCCCTCGTCACGCCGGTGATGCCCCGCCAGGCCAGCCGGACCAGGATGTCGAGCTGGCGCTGCCGCTGGCTGGGGGGCCCGCCCGGGTCTCGCTGCGCGCCGGCTTCGACCAGGGCTATCACGCCGACGGCCACCATCTCGGCGTCCGCGCCGCTCACCCCGCCATGGGACTGGCGTTCGATCACCTCGGCGACGGCCCGGATGATGTGCTCGCGGACCTCGCGGACCGGCGAGAGAGCGACCGGGCTCGCTTGCTCCCGCATGACGAGCCGGAACCCCTCCGCGTGTTCGTCGACGAAGTCGTAGTAGGCCTGGAAGGAGGCGCGGATGCGTTCGCGGTTGCCGGTGCGGGCCGCCAGGGCCGCTCGGACCCGGGCCTCGAGCGCCGCGGCGTCCTCTTCGATGAGGGCCCGGTACAGCTCCTCCTTGGAAGCGAAGTGGTCGTAGAGGATCGGCTTGGTGACGCCGGCCTCTCGGGCGACCGTCTCCATCGATACCTCGTGGAAACCGTTGCGCCCGAAGGCCATCCGTGCAACTTCCAGGAGCTGGGCCCGTCGTTCGGGCGCGCGCATACGCCGCTTGGCGGGGGTGGTGGCCACGTGGTCATGCTACCGGACCCGGCCCGGGTCCTTGGGGTACGCTGCGCTCGTGGAATGTTCCTTGTACCGCGGCGGCGTGAAGGACCCTTCGGTCACCGACCTCGACGGGGTCGGCTCGCTCCTTGCGTCGGACGAACTGGTCTGGCTCGATGTGATCGCCCCGGAGCCGAACGACTTCGCCGAGCTGCAGGCGGCCATCCCGCCGCTGGTCGAGTTCGACCTGGCCCGGCTCCAGCGGCTCGGCCGCCCACCGAAGACGAAGGTCTTCGATGATGTCCTGCTCGTCCGGTGTTACGGCGTACTGTTCGACGGAGAGCTGAAGACCCATGAGGTCCACGCGATCGCAGGGGCGACGTTCCTGCTAACGCTGCGGTACGGGCCGCCCTTCGACCTGTCGCCGGTTACCCGCCGCTGGGCCCGGACCCCGGATCGGGGGAACGAAGGAGGCGCGTTCCTGCTCGCCGTTTTGCTGGACGAAGTCGTCGATGACTACTTCGACGTGGTCGATCGGTTCGAGGAGCAAGCGGATGCGGTGACCGACCGGGTGTTCGACGATCAGGACGCACCGGGCTCGAAAGCGAGCCAGGAACGCCGCCGGGATCTTCAGCTCGAGATCCATCGGCTGCGCGGGGAACTCGCCCGGTTCCGCCGTCAGATCCTGCCCTTCGGGGAGCTCCGCGAACTCGCCCAGCGACCGGCCCGATTCGTCGGGCCCGGGGCCGCCGAGGACTTCCGGGACGTCGCGGACGCGGTCCTGCGCGTGACGGAGCTGATCGACAACGCGCGGGACCAACTGACGTCGGCCTTCGAGGCGCAGATGGCACAGGTTTCGAACGAGTTGAATCAGACGATGAAGAAGCTTTCCGCGTGGGCAGCGATCCTGTTGGCCCCGACCTTGATCGCGGGCATCTACGGGATGAACTTCCGCCGGATGCCGGAGCTCGAGTTCGTGTTCGGGTATCCGATGGCCGTGGGTATCATGCTCGTTACGGGGTTCGTCTTGTTCCGCGTGTTCAAGCGCAAGGACTGGCTGTAGCGATGTGTCGTGCCTTGAAAGTGCTGTGTGTCGCTCCGGACGCCGAGGCGCTGGCCGTGCTCAAGCGCGCGTCGGTCACCGCGGAATGGGAGCTGGTGCCCGGAGCTACGAGTGCTGAGGATGCCCTGGCGCAGCTCGCCGAGGGCCGCGCGCACCTCATGGTTGTCTCGGGACCGTTCACCGAACTCGCGCGGCGGGCGCGGGCCGCGTACCCGGCACTCCGCATCGTGGCCGACTTCGAGGCGCCCGAAGTGAACGTGACCGTGGGGTCGTTGGAGGAGATCCGCGGAGCGATCAAGGCCGCGCCGCGCCCGGGAGGCCCGGTCCGGGCCCCGGACGCTAGCGTTTGAGCTTGACCGCGTGGACGTCGATCACGCCTTGTGAGAGCGGTGCGAGCTTCCTGAAGGCCGCATGCGAGAGGTCGACGATGCGCCCCTCGCCGTAGGGTCCGCGGTCGAGTACGCGGACGAAGACGTACTTCCCGTTCGCCCGCACCGACACGAGCGAGCCACATGCCCAGGTCCTATGCGCGACGTACATACCGCGCAAGGTCTTGCCGCACGCACCGGTCCCCCCGTCGGCGTCGTACCAGGTCGCGTCTCCGGTATCCGACCGGAGGGCCTCGTGGTAATGCATCCGGCGATGGGCCCGCGCGAGCTCCTTGTGGTACTGCTCGTGGCGACTCGCCCCGGCGTCCCGGTGGTTGTCGTGCCATCGCTGGTGCTGGTCCACCAGCCTGGGGTGCTGGGAGAACCCATGATGCCACACGGACGGGTCGTACTGCCACCAGCGGTCGATCGTGTGGTCGATCTGCCCGAACGCGGAGGGGAGCGGGAGGAGGGACGCCGTCGCCACGATCGCGACCGTCGCGACTAGCGCGACGAGCGTCCTGCGCATCGACCTGCGTCCCATCGGTCGCTCCTTACGTTGAGGTCGAACCCGAATCAGCCGATGCAGCAGCGATGGGTTCAGGTTGGGCGTTCGGACGGTGTGTCCGGGACCCGGTCACCATAGCGGCGGTCCCGGGGGCTGGCAAGCATACCGTCGGGCCTGCCTGAGAACCGCTCCGTGCCTGGTGGCGAACAGATCGTGAGGGGGGCTGGTCCGCGAAGTTCGTGGCTCTTCCTAGGAGTGACCTACGGTTTCGGGTACGCTCGCTGCCCCTCTCGGGACACTCACACCTATGACGATGCGACGCCTGCTCGGACCGCTGCTCGGATGCCTCCTCCTGGGGGCCTTACTCGTGCCGGTCACACCCAGCGGGGCCGCTCAGGGCACGGGCGACCTCGAGCGCGCGGCGTGCACCCTGGCGGATGACGAGCTGCTCCGGATCTGGCGCGGCTGGCGGCAAGACCGAGGGGGAGACCTCATCGTCGTCCCGCGTGAGCCCAACTACCTGGGCAGGGGGTTCCCGCACGCCGGCCCCTGGGACTACCTCCAGCATGTCCCGATGTTCTGGTACGGCCCGGGGTTCATCAAGGCCCGGGGGAGCGTGTCGAAGCCGGTGACCCTCGCCGACATCGCCCCGACCGAGGGTGCGATCCTGCACTACCCGTTCCCGGCGCCGGACGGGAAGGTCCTGCGGACCGCGCTCGAGCCGAAGGCCAAGCGCAAGGATCCGCCGAAGCTGATCGTCACGCTGGTCTGGGACGCCGGCGGCCGCGATGTGCTCGACGCCCATCCGCGTTCGTGGCCGTACCTGGAGAGCCTGATCGACAAGGGCACATGGTTCGAGAACGCCACGGTCGGATCGGCCCAGTCCGACACGCCGCCGGCCCACGCGACGATCGGGACGGGTGCGTTCCCGCTCACCAACGGTGTACTCGATCAGCACATGCGGATCAACGGCGACATGGTCACGCCGTGGGGGAACGGCCCGATCACGATGATCGTTCCGACGCTCGCGGACCTCTACGACCGGGCGATGGACAACAAGCCCATCGTCGGTGGGCTGGCCAGTCTCGGGGCACACCTCGGTGCGCTCAGCCACGGCTCGATGTGGGGAGGCGGCGACCGTGATATCGCCGTCAACCGGGAGAACACCGGCGATGAGGGAGACGAAGGAATCGTCTGGAACCTCCGCGACACGATCAAGCCCTACTTCAAGTTCCCCCGCTACGTGAACAAACTCCCGACCTTCACGGACTACCTCAAGGAGGTCGATGCCCTCGACGGGTCGATGGACGGCGCCTGGCGCGGCCACGACTTCCAGACCGACCCGAAGATGCGGTTCGGATGGGACACACCGGCCCGCATCTGGCAGCAGACGAAACTCATCACGACCGTGATCAAGCGCGAGAAGTTCGGCAAGGACAACGTGCCGGACCTGCTATTCCTGAACTACAAGGCGATCGACAACGTGGGTCACGGCTACTCGATCAACAGTATCGAGATGCAGGACACCGTCGAGGTTCAGGATCAGAACCTCAAGATCCTCGTGAGCTATCTGAACAAGCGGGTCGGTGAGGGGGAGTGGGCGATGGTCGTGACCGCCGATCACGGACATCAGCTCGACCCCGCTGTGAGCGGCGCGTATCCGATCGACAATGTCCTCCTCGAGGAGAAGCTCAACGAGCGCTTCAACGGCGGGATCCAGGAGATCCGTCCGACCCAGATCTGGCTGCGAGCGTCGGCGGCGAACGATGCCCCTGAGATCTCGCGATACATCATGGGCCTGACCGAGGGCGACATCCCGTCCAAGGACGTGCCGAGCGGGAACGACACTATGTTCCAGGCGGTGTTCCCGGCTGTGCTCATGAAGAAGCTCCCGTGCATGAAGGATGCACTGAAGAAGGCAGGCGAGTCCTTGCACCCCGAGCGCGACGTGGTGGCTGAGGAGGACCGGACCACCAAGCGCGCCGGGAGCGACGGCGGTGCCACGGATCCCGGCACGACCGACCCGGGCACGACCGACCCCGGCGCGGACGACGGGAACCCATTCAACTAGGGGTTGCGTTCGGAAGCCCTCCCCACATCCCGCCGGTTCCGCGAGCCCCGGCGGTAGCATGGAGTCGTGCCCACCAAGGTCCTGCTGGCCCACCCACGCGGCTACTGCGCCGGCGTCGAGCGCGCCGTCGACGCCGTCGAACTCGCGCTCACCAAGCACGGTGTGCCGGTGTACGTGCGCAAGCAGATCGTCCACAACCTGCCGGTCGTGCGTGACCTCGAGGCCAAGGGCGCGATCTTCGTCGAGGAGGAGACTGAGGTTCCCGCCGGTGCGGTGGTGGTTCTGTCCGCCCACGGGGTCGCGCCGGAGGTCTACGGGAACTCGGCCGACCGCGATCTCGAGGTGATCGACGCCACCTGTCCGTTGGTGACCAAGGTGCACCTGGAGGCGCGTCGGTTCGCCGACGATGGCCGGACCATCCTGCTGATCGGCCACGCCGGCCACGAGGAGGTTGTCGGAACGACAGGTCAGGCGCCGGAACGCACGATCCTGGTGCAGACGATCGACGAGGCACGCACGGTCGAGGTGTCCGACCCCACGAACCTGTCGTACCTGACCCAGACGACGCTGTCGGTGGACGAGACCGACGCGATCATCGAAGCGCTCCGCGAACGGTTCCCGCTGATGCAGGGGCCGCCGCGGGAGGACATCTGCTACGCGACGCAGAACCGCCAGGACGCGGTGAAGGTGATCGCCGAGCAGGCCGATGTCGTTCTCGTCATCGGGTCGAAGAACTCGTCGAACTCGAACCGGCTCGTCGAGGTCTCTCGCGACCGCGGGACGCCGGCCTACCTGGTCGATGACGAGACCGAGGTCGATCCCGCGTGGCTGGAGGGCGCCGACGTCGTCGGCCTGACGTCGGGCGCGTCGGCTCCCGAATGGCTCGTCGACCGGATGCTCGCGTTCCTCGGGGACCAGGGGGCGCGTGAGGTCGAGGAGCTGGATGTCGCGCAGGAGGGCGTTCGGTTCTCGCTGCCGGCCGGTGTCCGTGAGGTACCGCTGACGCAGGCCTAGTCGTCGCCGGGCGCATCGGCGCCGAACAGGGCGGCGAGCGGCGCTTCCCCTTCTTCCGGGCCGACCGAGATCGCCCGGTCTCCCGCCGCGAACGCGAACGACGCACGCGGCCGGTAGATCCACTGGGTGCCGCGTTGCACCGCAACGACCCACATGCCGGTCTCGGTCTCCAGGCGCAACTCCCGCAGCGACTTCCCGTCGGCCTCGGAACCGGCGTGGACCGGGGTTTCCGCCGAGGTCTCCTCGGTCTCTTCGAGCGCCATCTGGATCACCGGGTGAGGTTCTTCGCCGTGCTCGATGTACCAAGTCATGTCCCGGGCCGCGTCGCAGATCCACTCGCTGGCCGAGGCGATGCGGAGCAGGCCGCGGAGCTCGTCGGGGTCGCGCGCCTCGTAGGCCGCGCGCAGGACCCACGACTCCAGCTCGTCGTGCAGGTGGTCGCTGCGTTCCTCGATCGCGCCGACCTCCGCCGCCAGTGCCCGGTCGCCGAACAGCAGCGCCGAGTAGGCGAGCCCGACCGCCACCTCCGCCGAGTTCTTCATCTCGACCAGGATGTCGACGGCACGGTCGAGTTCGGACAGAGGAGGCGCCTCGTGTTCGTCGCTCTCGGGCAGCGGGGGCGCGCCGGCGAACGCGCGGATCTCGTTGACCCCGTCCTCCGGACCCTGGAACAACAGGACGTCTTCGTCGGAGAGCACGCTGTCGGGTCCGGGGTCGTACTCCCACTGGTTCCCGCGGCGGACGGCGAGGAGCCACATGCCGGTCTCCGTCGGGAGCGACAGCTGGCGGAGCGTCTGGCCGGTGACGCGTGCGTCCTCGCGGACGCGGACCCGGCCGGAGATCTCGTTCGCGTGACGCAGATCTGGGCGGAGCGCCTGTGGGATCCCGAGCTTGGCCTCGACCACCCGTGCGATGTCCGAGGCGGCATCGCCGATCGTCTCGATCGCCGAAGCGATCCACAGCACGCTCTCGATCGACTCGGCGTCCTCCGGGCTGCGCGCGGCCAGGACGGCCATCCGCCGGAGGCGGCGCAGGTTGCCGTCCATGCGTTCCTCGAGGTGCTCGACCTCGCCGGCCAGATCCTCGTCGTCGAAGAACACGGCGGCGTACGCCAGGTCGACCATCAGCTCGGAGGCATCCTTCGCCTCGACCAGCAGATCCTTGACGGTTCTCGGTTCGTCTTCAGCCATGACCCACCCCGAATAGTCCCATAGCGAACAGGAGGCAGACGATGCCTGCCAGATCCATCGTGCTCGTGATCAGCGGCACACCGTGGTTGTCCGGGTCCAGGCCGAAGCGGGACGTGAGCACGGCGAGGTAGTAGCCGAGCACGATCGCGATCACCGTGGCCATCAGTCCACCAACCAGCGTTCCGGCCATCATCACCGCCGCACTCGGGCCCGCAAGTCCTGCTGCGGTGCTTACGGCGACCCCGGCCACCCCGATCACCAGGAACACCACGACGCCGAAGCCCAGCACCACACCGGCGTCCGAGGCGGCTGGCGGTTCCGGCAGGCCGCGCGGCGTGATGACGCCCAGCTGCAGTTTCGACGAGAGCCGGGACGAGAGGATGCCACCGAGCGCGCCAGCCTGCGAGACGAACGGCGGCAGCAGCATCAGGATGGCGGGGAGTGCGACGAACTCGTCGAGCCGCGCATCGGCGACGATCCCCGCCAGCACATCGAGGATGGGCGCGAGCAGGGCGACACCGACGAGCTCGATCAGCACGCGCCGGACCCCTGGGATGCGCGTCGTGGCGCCCCGGACGATCGCGGCGACCCCGACGACGGCGCAGAGGCCGCCGAGAACCACGTCCATGCCTTCGGCCCGGATCAGGAAGGTGGCCAGGAACAACGCCGGGAGCGTGATCATGTCGCCGACCGCCGTGATGACCGGTGTGGCGACCGTGTCCAGGTCCCACCCGCGCCGATAGGAGAGCACCGCGAGCGCGATCGTGACCAGCAGGATGAACACGGAGGCGAAGGCCCCGCCGACGACCGAGATGATGACTAGGTCCCAGATCGAGATCGTCGGCAGCCCGAACGCGCCCGCCACCAGCTTGGCGAGCGCAGCGAGGTACAGCGACGTCGCGAACGTCATGATCACGCCGATGGCGGTGTTCTGATACAGCACCCCGCTCTTGGCGCGGGTGACTTCGAACAGACCGGCGTGCGTGGCGGTTCCCAGGCGAGCGCCGATCGCTCCGAAGATGGTGCCACGCATCCCGACCGAGGCCGGGATGATGATCAGCAGCCCGGGGAGCGCCTCGAGGGTATGGGTGATCGAGCCGAGCGTCAGTCCTGCAACGAACGCGGCGGCGGTGCTGACGAGGAGCGCGACGAAGCCCTGGCGGAGGGTGCGCTTCTCCGTCCGCCAGAACGCCCCGAGGCGCCGGGCGCGGCGTGTGAACGCCATAACGGCACCGCCATCGCTCTCATCTCCTTATGCATCCGTCGGTCGGGAGCCGCTCAGGCGTCCAGGCCGTGCAGGTTCCGGAAGTACGTGAACCATTCCAGGTCGCTCATCTGCTTGCGCGCCGACACGATCTGCTCAGCGAACGCGTCCGAGGTGTGGTGCAACCCCTCGGGCTGGCTCTGAACGATCTCGAGGATCTTGGCGCCGACGGTCTCGGGGCCGACGCTGTTCGGCATCAGCTCCATGAAGCCCTCGATCCATCGCTTGCTGTCGTCACGGTACGCGCTGGTCTTATCCGCGACCTTCTCGCTTCGGATCGCCGCCCGCCCGAAGTTGCTGGACACGAGGCCGGGCAGCACCGCGTAGACGCGGATGCCGATCGGGGCGAGTTCCAGGTACAGGCTCTCGGTCAGCGCCTCGAGCGCCCATTTGGTGGAGTGGTAGAAGCCGAAGTAGGGCCAGACCACGTGGCCGCCCATCGAGGAGACGTTCACGATCGTGCCGCTCTGCTTCTCGCGCATCGGCGGCAGCGCGTGGCGCAGGACCCGCACCATGCCGAGGATGTTCGTGTTGTACAAGTCCAGGATCTCGTCGTCCTGTGCCTCCTCGACGGCGGCCTGCATCCCCTTGCCCGCGTTGTTCACGACGATGTCCAGGGCCCCGACCGCGCCGTTGATCTCTTCCAGCGCGTGCGCGACCGACGCATCGTCCGAGACGTCGAGCTGGACGATCTGCACGTCCCAGCCCTCGTCGGCCGCCTGCTTCGCGAGCTCCTCGCCCTTCTCGGGGCTGCGCATCGAGGCGAAGACCTTGTGGCCGGCGCCGGCCAGGCTCCGAGCCGTAGCCAGCCCGATCCCGCTGTTCGATCCGGTGACGAGCGCGCTTTGGGCCATGACTGCGTCCTCTCTGGAAGAAGTTCGGAGTCGAAAGCCTACCGCCCCGTGCCCACCGCCGACCCCGCGCTAGTTCTGCGGGAACGCAGCCGCTGCCCGTTCGGTCTTGACGGCCAGGTCCACGTCGGCCTGCGTGATGCCGTCCTGATCCCAGGTCCGGAACGCCACGATCACCTTGTTGTAGTGGTTCTCAAGATCAGGGTGATGGTCGGCCGCTTCGGCGTCGAAGGCGATCCGCACGATGAACGCGATCGCGCCCCGGAACCCCTTGAAGGCGTACTCCTTGCGGATGTGCGTTCCGTCGTAGGACCACCCGGGCAGGTCCGTGAGTGATGCGGTGATCTCGCCATCCGTCAGTTTGGCCATGGTCAGGTCTCCTCGCCCGCATGGTAGCGCCAGAACGCCGGGACCGCGGCGACCAGCAGGACGGCGCCGGCGATGGTGATCAGGCCGCCGGAGACCACCGAGATGAGGGGGGTGAAGATCTGGGCGACGATCCCGCCCTCGACGTAGCCGAGCCGCGGCCCGCCGGCGACGACCAGGAAGTGGATGCTGGTGAGCCGGCCGCGCAGCCGGTCCGGGACCGAGGACTGCAGGATGACCCCGCGAAACACTGCAGAGATCACGTCGGCGCCGCCGGCGAGCGCCAACAGGAGCAACCCGAGCCAGAGCTGGTCGCCGATCAGACCGAACGCGGCGATCGCCCCGCCCCAGATCACGACCGAGACCACGACGGCCTTGCCCTGATGCCGGACGCGCCCGGTCCATCCCGATGTGAGCGATGCGATGAGCCCTCCCGCCGCCACCGCCGCGAACAGGAACCCCGCAACCTCCGGGCCCCGGCCGAACTGGATCGATGCCAGGATCGGGAACAGGACTGCCGGCAGCCCGAAGGTCATCGCGATGATGTCGATGATGAAGCTTGCTCGCAGGACCCGGCGACCCTTCAGGTAGAGGAGGCCCTCCTTGATGGATGCCCACGTTCCTTCCGGCGGGTCGACCGGAGGCCCCGCCGCCGCGTTCCCTTCGCTTCCGCTAGCGGGCTCACGTCCGCTCGTTCGGATCAGGAACATCAGCACCAGGGCAACGGCGTAGGTGGCCAGGTCCAACGTGTAGGCCCACGCGACCCCGAGCGTTCCGACCAGCAGACCGCCCAGCGCGGGGCCGATGATCGAGGAAACCGACCACATCGTCGTCGTCAGGGCCACGGCCGCCGGGACCTGGTCCTTCCCGACCAGGTTGGGTGTCATGGCCGAACGGGTGGGCACGTCGATCCCGCTGATCAGCGATGCGGCGGCCGCGGCGCCGTAGAGGATCCACAAAGGTGGCGTCGCCGCGAAGGTCGAAGCCAGCAGGACGATGGAGGAGCATGCCAGGAGCACCTGGGTCAGCAGGAGGATCCGACGCCGGTCGTACCGGTCGATCAGCGGTCCGCCGACGATCGTCCCGATCATGAGCGGGACGAACTCGAAGAGCCCGACGATGCCGACGGCGGCCGGTGACCCGGTGATGTCGAACAGCTGGAAGAGCAGCGCCACCATCGTGACTTGCGCGCCGGTGACCGTGATGATCTCCCCGGCGTACAGGAGCCGGAAGTCGCGGGACCGGCGGAGCGGGGTGATGTCCAGGGCGAGGTGGGCGGCGAGATGGCGGAGGCGGCCCCACTTCGTGTCGTGAGATCGGTGCGGCCGGCTCATGTTTCGACCCTATCGGGTGGCCTCCGGGCGCCGTGCGTGGCTACGCGTTCGCGAGTGCCGCGTCGACCACGTCGAGGCCGTCGTCCAAGAGCGCCTCGTCGATGTTGATCGGTGGCAGCAACCGGATGACGTTCCCGTAGGTCCCGGCCGACAGGACCACGACCCCGTTGGTCAAGCAGTGATGCGTGATGGCCGTCATCCGACGGGTCTCCAGCGGTTCCTTGGTCTCGCGGTCCTGCACCAGCTCGATCGCGCACATCGCGCCGCGCCCGCGGACGTCGCCGATGATGTCGTGGCGCCCTGCCATGTCGTTGAACCGGTCCATGATGTGGTCGCCCACGCGGCGGGAACGGTCGAGCAGCCCCTCGTGGTCGATCTGGTCGATGACGGCGAGGGCCGCCGCGGCGGCAACCGGGTTGCCCCCGTACGTGCCGCCCAGTCCGCCGATGTGCGGTGCGTTCATCAGCTCGCTCCGGCCGGTGACCGCCGAGATCGGCAACCCGCCGCCGAGCGACTTGGCGGTCGTGACGATGTCGGGGACCACGCCTTCGTCCTCGATCGCGTACCAGCGGCCCGCGCGTCCCATCCCGCTCTGGATCTCGTCGGCGATGAACACGATCCCGTGCTCCTTGCAGAAGTCGGCGATCCCGGCCAGGAACCCCTCGGCGGGGACGATGAACCCGCCCTCGCCCTGGATCGGCTCGACGATCACGGCCGCGATGTTGTCCTCGCCGATGTGCTTGTGCATCTCGTCGAGCGCGTACGCGAGCGCCTCCTGCGCGCACCGTTCCGCGCCGCCCGGCCAGCGGTACGGATAGGCGAACGGCAAGCGGTAGACCTCGGGCGCGAACGGGCCGAAGCCCTGCTTGTATGGCATGACCTTGGCCGTCAGCGTCATGCCCATCAGCGTCCGTCCGTGGAACGCGTGGTCGAACGTCACGACCGCGGTCCGGCCGGTGGCGTGACGGGCGATCTTGATCGCGTTCTCGACCGCTTCGGCGCCCGAGGTCGCGAACATCGTCTTGCAGTCGTGATCGCCGGGCGCGAGTTCGTTCAGCCGCTCGGCGAGCTCGATGTACGGCTCGTTGGCGGTCACGTGGAAACACGTGTGGGTGTCCAGCTCGAGTTGGCGCTTGGCGGCCTCGACCACCTTGGGTGAGGAGTGCCCGACGTTCAGGACGGCGATCCCCGTCGCGAAGTCGATGAGGCGGTTGCCGTCGACGTCCTCGATGATCGCGCCGGACGCCCGCGCGGTCACGATCGGATGGATGCTGGCCACCCCGGCCGGGATCGCCTCCGCCCGGCGCTCGAACCATGCCCGTGACTCGGGCCCGGGGATATCGGTGACGACCTTCCGTTCCTGCGGGATATCCATCGGCTCTCCTCCCTGGGCGGGAGTCTGACGGGGACGGCTCGCCTTGTCAGGCTCCGGTTGGGGCGACGGTCCTCTGCGGGTTTGTACGCTCCGTCCACCCTGGGCGCTCGGACCGCCCACGCGGCGGTCCCGTTGTACGGTCCGTACAATCGAGGCATGGCGATCACGGTACGGCAGCTCGTGCAGTCCGACGGCCTCGCGCTCAAGCTCCTGGCCGGCGAGCGGGGGACCGACCGGCAGATCCGCTGGGTCCACGTGAGCGAACTCGAGGACCCGACCCCGTGGCTCAAGGGCGGCGAGGTGGTCTTGACTACCGGCATGAACGTCGGTGCGACCGCTGTGAAGCAACGGGCCTACGTGCAGCGGATGGCCGAGGCCGACCTGGCCGGCCTCGGGTTCGGCGCCGGCTTCTCGTTCCAGAAGGTGCCCAAGGCGATGGTCGGCGCGGCGGAGAAGCTAGGGTTCCCGCTCTTCGAGGTCCCGTATCCCGTGCCGTTCATCGCGATCACCGAGGCCGTGTCGACGCGGGTGCTCGCCGAGCAGTACGACGTGCTGACCCGTGCGGTCGACGCGCAGCACGTGCTGACCCGTGCGATGCTGGAGGGGCAGGGGGTACTCGGCGTCGCCGACTCGCTCGCGCAGGTCATCAAGGGCTGGTCGATCGTCTTCGACCTGCACGGCATGCCCCTCGCGGCGACGACGAAGGCAGCCGGCGACCGCGCGCGCCGCATCTGGGAGGAACTCCGTGACTCACGGCCAGAGGGCACGGGGTTCAGCCTCACTCTGGTGGACGCAGGCGATCACGTCTGGATCCAGCCGGTGGGAGCCCACGGCCGGGTCGAGGCGTTCCTGGTGGTCGGCAAGTCCCACGCGCTCTCGCCGTTCGACCGCATCGTCGCCGGTCACGCGCTCTCGCTGCTGGCGATCGAGCTGTCGAAGGAACGCGCGGTCGCCGATGCGCAGCAGCGGATGCAGGGAGACTTCTTCCAGGAACTGGCCGAGGGGACGGTCTCGCCTGCGGATGTGGCGAAGGGGCTCGCGCGCGTCGGGTTCGATGCGCAGGGCTCCGTGCTGGTTCTGGCGATCGAATCCGCCGATTCCGGCGGCCCCGGCTCCGGCTCCGGCTCCGATCTCGCCTGGGCCGCAGAGGATCACTTCTCGCGTGCGAGCGATCCATACCTGATCTCGCCGAGCGCGTCGGGGGTGAACGTATTGCTCCAGCACGCGACCGGCCTGGACGTCGGATCGGCGCACGATGACCTCGGAGGCCGGCTCGGTCACGAACTCCGCGTCGGCGCCAGCTCGTCGGTCGCGCCCGCCGAGGTGGCGCGGGCTTTGCGCGAGGCTCGCTACGCGCTGCAGGTCTGCAGGCTCGAAGGATGGGGTTCCGCAGGCTTCGAGGATCTCGGCACCTACCGGCTGCTGCTCTCGATGACCGATCCCGACGCGCTCCGAGCGTTCGCCGACTCGCTGCTGGCGCCGCTGGACACCTACGACGTGGAGCACAACGGCGAGTTGGTGGCGTCACTCCGGGCCTTCCTGGAGCACAACGCCCGCTGGGAGACGGCGTCGGCGGCGCTCGGCGTACACCGGCACACCCTGCGCTACCGGATGCGCAAGCTCGAGGACCTGACCGGTCGCCAGATGTCGTCGTCGTTCGACCGGATGGAGTTCTGGCTGGCCGTCCGCGCCCGCGAACTCCAGGAGGCCCAGCTGGAGGCCTAGACGACGGGCAAGTGCGCGACCCCGTCGGGTTGTCCCGTCCGTACAGGGCCGGCGCCGGGGTTGGCCACCCCGACTGGCCTTGCGGAGCGCGATAGGGGCATACTGAGCCATACCGGAACGCCCGCCCGGGGATTGCCATCCCCGGACCGCTCATGGAGGTGAGGCCAGATGGCCACTGCAGTCGAGACCCACGAGATGTTCATCAACGGTGAGTGGAGGAAGTCCTCCAGCGGCGAAACCGCTTCGGACATTAACCCCGCCACCGGTGAGACGATCGCCGAGACCCAGCGCGCGACCGCGGAGGACGCCGATGCCACCGTCAAGGCCAGTTGGGACGCCTACTACGGCGGCTGGCGAGACACGACGCCCGCAGAACGTTCGGCGATGCTCCTGAAGCTGGCCGACGTGATCGAGGAGAACGGCGACGAGTTCGCGCGGCTGGAGTCGATCGATGTCGGCAAACCCATCTCGGTTTCCAAGGAAGATATCCCCTTCATCGCGGACAACATCCGCTTCTTCGCGGGCGCGGCCAGACTCCCCGAGGGTAAGAGCGCCGGTGAGTACATCAACCTCGACGGCACCCTGTTCACCAGCATGACCC